>JAVEUZ010000019.1:0-41140 GCA_034005285.1 Flavobacteriaceae bacterium | reverse complement strand
TTCCATAATTTTAAAATTTAATTAAACACCTATTTATATACTTCAATTAGTTCGTATTTATGTGGTCTGTTTTTTGCGTTTAATACAGGATTTGAGTTTTCACTCCAAATTTTAGCCATTTCTTCTTTTGTGTTCCAACATTGAATCCCAAAATGACTACCGTCATAAAATTTTCCGTCTTCTTTTCTCTTAACCTTAAATTTTTTCAAGACTTTTTCAGTGCTTCTAATCTCGATGATTTTTTTTCCTTGATTTTTCATAATTTTAAAATTTAATTGATTAATAATTTTTTTTAGTGTATATCGGATTTAAGATTTTAGATTCTGAAACATTTATTTTTTTATTTCCTGAAATCTGAATGTTTTTAAATCCGTTTTGTACATCGTCTTTTTGAGTTTTGAGTTCTTCACATTTACAGCCACTAAAACACAACAACTTCAAATAATAGGCAATCAGCAGAAGTATAAATCTACTTTTTCAATGATTTGTTTTTCTCAAATCATTAGAAAATGTTTTTAAGGCTTTTGCGGTTAAATTGAATATTATTTGAAGTTGTTATACCTTTGCTGTAAAATGTGAGAATCTCGAAGCTCTGACGGTGTGCAAAACACATTAAACTCCTGAAGTTTCAGAATAGAAATAAAAATGCAAAATTTTCAACATTCTTTGAGGTACGAAAAGTATGTTTTCATCTTCCTTTTTTTTGTGACTTTTTCACCTCTTAAAAAAATGTTAAAATTATATAAATCTCTATCGTGGTTTAAGTTCAAGACACGCTTATAACTATGTCTTGCCACAGTCCGAATTACGGAAAAGAAATTGTACTTTATCAACTCGAAATCAATAAGTTAAATCAAATTCCATTAAAACGTTAAATTACTGTTAAAAAACCCGTTTTAAAAATCTAAAAATTACTTTCAAATCAATGTTAATAACTTTGTTTATATTTGTTTTTAGAAATGTATTGACAAGGATTTTTAATAAACTTATGTTTGTCCTATTCAAACCAAGATTAAAAGCAGAATCTTTGAAGTGTTGAAATATTTGGAAAATGAACAATGTTAATTGTGTAGAATAGATGAACTATAATTTATATTATGTAAAATAGATTTTTTCAGTTATCATATAATCCCTATAAACATTTTTACAATACAAATTTAAACAGGCTCTAAGAGATAATCAAGTTATAATTTTGAAGCCAATAGATAAATTACTGCCATTCTAACAGCTACGCCATTTTCTACCTGATTAAGAATTAAAGATTGTTTAGAATCAGCCACATCAGAAGTAATTTCAACACCTCTGTTTATTGGGCCCGGATGCATAATAACAATTTCTTTGTTGAGAGAATCCAATAACTCTTTGTCAACTCCAAATTGCTGAATATATTCTCTTGTCGAAGGAAAATAGCTTAAATCCATACGCTCATGTTGAACTCGAAGCATGATGGCAACATCGCACCATTCTAATGCTCTTCTGAGGTTTGATTCAACTTTTACACCTAATTTTTCAATATATTTCGGAATCAGGCTTTTTGGTCCGCAAACCCTTACTTCTGCACCCTGCATCAACAAAGCAAAAATATTTGAAAGTGCCACTCTCGAATGAAGAATATCGCCTACAATGACGATTTTTTTTCCGCCAATTTCGCCAAATTTTTCTCTGATTGTAAACAAGTCCAAAAGTGCCTGAGTCGGGTGTTCATGTGCTCCGTCACCGGCATTGATAATACTCGCTTTTACATTTTTTGAAAGAAAATAAGCTGCTCCCGGACTTGAATGTCGCATGACAACCATATCTACTTTCATTGAAAGAATATTGTTGACCGTATCTATGAGTGTTTCCCCCTTCTTTACCGAAGATTGGGCTGCCGAAAAACTAATCACATCGGCCGAAAGTCTTTTCTGTGCCAATTCAAAAGAAAGCTTTGTCCGAGTCGAATTTTCAAAAAAGATATTGGCAATGGTTATATCTCTTAAAGAAGGAACTTTTTTAATCGGGCGATTGATAACTTCCTTAAAATGGTCTGCTGTTTCAAAAATCAAATCAATATCCGATTTGGTTATATATTTTATTCCTAGCAAATGATTTACAGACAGTTCAGACATTTTTTAAAATATTTTGGTTGTGTTTAATTTTATACTTTCTTAATAAGATATACAGAATCTTCTCCGTCATTTTCGCTCCAAGAAACTTTAACTTTTTCATCATTAATGGCATCAACTTGACGACCTCTGTAATCGGGTTGAATGGGTAAATGACGACTAAATCTCCTGTCTATCAGCACTAAAAGTTCAATTTCTGATGGTCTTCCAAACGATTGAATTGCGGTTAGTGCCGAGCGAATACTTCGTCCCGTAAACAAAACATCATCTATAAAAACAACCTTTTTATCTTCAACCAGAAAATCAATCTCTGTTTTATTGGCTTCTAATGGTTTTTCGTTTCTTCTGAAATCGTCTCTAAAAAAAGTAATGTCAAGCAATCCGGATTTAATGTTTTCGATACCATATTCTTCTTTCAGTAATTTTACTAATCGATTTGATAAATAGCCCCCCCTGGGTTGAAGCCCTATTAATAAGGTATTTTTAAAATCAAGATGTTTCTCGACAAGTTGACAAGCCAGACGGTGCAGAATGATGTTAATTTCTTTGGCGTTGAGCAATATTTTCTGACTCATAATTGTATGCTGTTTGTTTGGTAAAGATACACTTTATAAAAAAATCTTCCGAATGAGATTGTTAAAAAAAATCCCGCTTTAAAGAATAAAACGGGATTACTATTTTATAATTGATACATTTTCTTTCTCAATTCCTTGATTTTGTTGTCTTCAAGATATTCGTCAAAAGTCATATATCTGTCAATTACGCCATTTGGTGTAAGTTCAAAAATTCTGTTTGCAACTGTTTGAGCAAATTCATGGTCATGTGTTGTAAATAATACCGAGCCTTTAAAGTTTTTTAGTGAGTTATTAAACGCCTGAATCGATTCGAGGTCAAGGTGGTTTGTAGGTTCGTCTAACATCAGTACATTGGCACGAAGCATCATCATACGCGAAATCATACAACGCACTTTTTCACCACCTGACAAAACTCTTCCGGTTTTTAGAGCTTCTTCTCCGGAAAAAATCATTTTGCCTAAAAAACCTCTTACATAAACCTCATCGCGTTCCTCTTCTGTTTTTGCCCATTGTCTGAGCCAATCTACGAGCGTTAAATCATTATTGAAGAAATGGCTGTTGTCGCCAGGCAAATAGGATTGTATGGTTGTAATACCCCATTCAAATTTTCCGGTATCGGCTTTGAGATTATTATTCAGAATTTCGTAAAAAGCTGTAGTAGCCCTCGAATCTTTAGAAATAACAGCTATCTTATCTCCTTTTGCCATATTCAAGTCAACATTTTTAAAGAGAATTTCTCCTTCTGTCGAAGCACTTAAATCGGAAATATTGAGAATTTGATCTCCCGCTTCACGTTCTTGTTCAAAAATTATTGCAGGATAACGGCGGCTTGAAGGTTTTATATCGTCAACTTTTAGTTTTTCGAGCATTTTCTTTCTTGAAGTAGCTTGTTTAGATTTGGCTACGTTAGCACTAAAACGTCTGATAAACTCTTCGAGTTCTGCCTTTTTGTCTTCTGCTTTTTTGTTTTGTTGTGCCCTTTGTTTTGCGGCTAATTGGCTCGATTCGTACCAAAAAGTGTAGTTGCCCGAATAATGGGTTATTTTTCCGAAATCTATATCAGAAACATGCGTACAAACCGCATCAAGGAAGTGTCTGTCGTGCGATACTACCAAGACGGTATTTTCATAATTTGCCAGAAAATTTTCTAACCACGCAATGGTTTCAAAGTCGAGGTCGTTGGTGGGTTCGTCCATAATCAAAACATCAGGATTTCCAAATAAAGCCTGAGCTAAAAGCACACGAACTTTAAGTTTGGAATCCATATCGCCCATCAATGTATAGTGAAACTCTTCTATGATACCAAGATTGGATAATAAAGTTGCCGCACCAGATTCTGCATTCCAGCCGTTCATCTCTTCAAATTGCACTTGCAACTCCCCTATCCTATCTGCATTTTCGTCAGAATAATCTGCGTAGAGAGCATCCATTTCCTGTTTTACGGCATAAAGTTGTTTGTTTCCCATCATAACCGTTTCAAGAACCGTATGGTCGTCAAACATATTGTGATTCTGATTCAGAACAGACATTCTTTTTCCGGATTCGAGTATTACCTGACCGGATGTAGGCTCTATTTCGCCCGCAAGTATTTTTAAAAATGTAGATTTTCCCGCTCCGTTAGCTCCGATGATTCCGTAGCAGTTACCTTGCGTAAAAGTGATATTTACCTCGTCAAATAAAATTCTTTTTCCGAATTGAACAGATAAATTTGAAACAGTTAACATAGTGGCTTTTTTAAAGTTGTGCAAAATTACTAAAAATAAAGCACATTTTTGTTGGTACAGGATGCTTAATTTAACAAAAAATGGCTAATTCAAAATAATTGATTTGATATTTAGATTAACTTAAAGTTTAATTTAACTGACTATTAACAAGGCTTTGTATAAAATAGAAATACTTTTGTTTCATAGAATTAATGATAATGATTGCCTATTTAAAAAAACTACTCCCTTCCGTTGCGTTACTACCCTTTGTTGCTCTGGTATCTTGTAAAAAAGATTTTTCTGACGATAATTATGTGGCTTACTTTGGTGGTGAAGTAATTAACCCTAAGAATAATTTTGTCATTCTTCTGAAAGATGATGTTGTTATAGATACCATTTTTCTTAATGCTGAGAATCGTTTTTTTAAAAAATTTGATTCTCTAATACCAGGTATGTACACCTTCAAACACGAACCTGAATATCAATATATTTATTTTGATAAAAATGACAGTATTATGTTACGGGTCAATACTCGTGATTTTGATGAATCTATCAGTTTTTGTGGTAGAGGCGATGAAAAGAACAATTTCTTGGTAGAGTTATTCCTCAAAGACGAATCTGAAAAAAATGTTACTTTTGATTATTTTGAGTTGAAACCTACTTCTTTTATAAGAAAAATTGATTCTATGCAGAAATCAAAAGAAGATTTTTATCATAAAAGAAAAATAGTTGTTGAGTGGGGTGAAGATTTTGACTTGTTTGCCAAATCAAGCCTTGACTTTAGTCATTATACAAGAAAAGAAATTTATCCTGTTGTTCATAAAATAAGAACTGGAGTTGATGTTAGCGACTCTTTACCAAAGGATTATTACAAATACCGAAACATTATAGATTATAATAATGAAAAATTAGTAGCATATTCTCCTTTTGTAAGATACCTAAGGCAAATGATGAATAATGTGACTTTCTATCAGTTTCCAAGTAGCAGCAAAAATGGAGTTTTAGAAGCCAATATATACAAGTTAAATGTTGCAGATACGCTGTTTAAAGTCAATTCTGTTAGAGATAAAATGCTAAGATATATTGCTCATTCATATTTGCTTGAAGACCAAAATCCGAGTAACAACCTCGCTTTTTTTCGACGTTTGAATGAATTGGTAAAAGATAAAAAGGAAATTGAGGAAGTTAACAAAATAGTAAAAGCTGTTCAGAATCTGAAATCAGGTAACGAATTGCCGGAAATAATGTTTGTTACTCCTGAAGGAAAATCTGTAAACTGTAAATCTGTAATCAATAATAAAAGTGTGGTTTTCTTTTGGACAGAAAGAGCTCAATCGCACTTGAAGTCTGCCTATAAGAAAGCAAGTGAGTTTCAGGAATTAAAACCCAATATCCGTTTTATCGCTATCAATATCGATGACAATCAGGATAAATGGATAGAATCGTTACAGTCAAATTCGCAAAATATCATAACAGAAATGCGGGTAGAAAATTTTGAAGAGTTAAAAGAAAAATGGGCAATCACCAAGTTACAAAGAACCATTGTAACGAACCATGATGGCACAATTCAAAATGCTTTTGCCAACCTTTTTGATGCAGAGTTTAAAAAAGAACTTGAATAAGTTCTTTGATTGATTTGGGATTAATGACCAATGCTGCTTTTCCCGAAAAAGCAAGAGCCTATTTAAATTTTTTTAAACAGGCTCTGTCTTTAAAATCAGTTTATTTGATAAACTATTTCCTGAAGATTATTGATTTCCTTTTGCGTGGTCTGCCAGAAACTGAGCCAAACCAATGTCGGTCAAAGGATGTTTAAGCAATCCTAAAATCGCAGAAAGCGGTCCGGTCATGACATCTGCTCCGATTTTGGCACAATTTACAATATGCATCGTATGACGAACAGAAGCTGCCAGAATTTGTGTGTCATAAGCGTAGTTATCATATATCTCACGGATTTCATCAATCAGAGCCAATCCGTCAGTAGAAACATCGTCCAATCTTCCTATAAAAGGTGAAACATAGGTTGCTCCGGCTTTGGCAGCCAACAAAGCTTGTCCGGCAGAAAAGACCAACGTTACATTGGTTTTAATGCCTCTGTCAGAAAAATATTTACAAGCTTTTACGCCGTCTTTTGTCATCGGAATTTTTACTACAATCTGTTCGTGCAGTTCGGCAAGCTCCTCGCCTTCTTTTATCATTCCTTCATAATCGGTTGCAATTACTTCGGCACTTACATCGCCATCAACAATATCACATATATCAACATAATGTTTTAGAATATTGTTTTTTCCGGTAATGCCTTCTTTTGCCATCAAAGACGGATTTGTAGTTACACCATCCAAAACGCCCAGTGCCTGAGCTTCTTTAATTTGTTCGAGATTTGCCGTGTCAATAAAAAATTTCATAATCTTTACTTTAAATAGTTGTGTTTAATTTTTTGCAAATTTACGATTTCAGAAACAACGGCAATGTGAGAAACTGTTTAAATTTGATTAAGGTTATTTAAATTCCCGATTCTTCGGGATAATGTTGTTTGGTTTCAAATTGTTAAAAAATTGTATTCAATATAAATTTAATTTTTATATTATTGAAAACCAATGTTTTCTGTAAATACATGACTTTTCTAAAGTCATAACATAAATTCTTATTATTGAGCTTACATTAAGAAATTTTTAAATCTTTAAAATACTCAATAATAACATTTTTTTTACATAGAATTAACTTACATTTGGAAATGCCTTTACTTTTTTAACTTAAACAATTGTAATTATGAAAGAATCAGCACCACAGCAACAGGCCTTGTTCAGATTTGTCAGCCTTAGAAACCCCTGCCCTGCTCCGCAAAGTCTCCTGACTTTGCGGGCTAATTAAAAAATCTACCTTTGATAAAAATTGAACTATGAAAGAGGGATATGTGATAAGAGAGCAAGAAAAAATCCATTTTATCACGTGTACAGTAGTAGATTGGATAGATGTATTTTCGAGAAAAAATTATCGGGATATAGTTATTAATTGTTTGAGTTATTGTATTGCCAACAAAGGGATGTTGGTTTATGGTTATGTGATTATGAGCAATCATATTCATCTTATTTTACAGTCTAAAGATGGTAAACTTTCAGATTTAGTACGGGATTTTAAAAAATTTACTGCTAAGAATATTTTAGCAGCCATACAAGAAAATCCTGAAAGTCGTAGAGAATGGATGCTTGAACGATTTTCAAAAGCAACAGAGAGCCACACAAGAAATAAAAACTATCAATTTTGGCAATATGGAAATCACGCAGAAGAAATATATACTTTACGTTTCCTTTGGGATAAGTTGAATTATATACATCTGAATCCTATACGTGCGGGTATTGTAGAAAAAGCACAAGATTATTTATATTCTTCGGCGAGCAATTATGTAAACGGAAAAGGACTGATAACAATAGAATTAGCTGATAATCCTATTATTGAAACAACAAAAATGAATGAATTTTGGAAATATAGTAATTACGATAAAAATGAATGATTTTATACCGCAAAGTCAGGAGACTTTGCGGAGCGGGGGGGCTCTGCCACGGTTGCCAGACTGTTTAAAACAGGAGCAGACGTGATGGCCAAAACCGTAAAAACAGCGATGAGGTTTGGAGACAACCTGCTCGATGTTTTAAGGGGTTTTATCAGGATGTTTGAAAAAGGCGTTGATGAAGTTGTAGCTTTTTTTAAGAAAATCATTGATGACTTTTTTGATTGGTTGGAAGATATGTTTAAAAAAGGGAAAGCTGATGAGGTGTTAGATATAAAAAGACTAACTCGTAAGGCTACACAAGCCGATATAGATGAGTTAGCTATAATAAGAAAATTGTTTAATGCGGGTCGAAATAAAAATGTAGCTTTTACTAAAGGAGAAATAGGGGGCATTAAAATAGACCTAAAATCAAGAAGTGGACAATCTAAAGGAACTCCTAAAAATTTTGATAATTTCAAAACAATTGACCCATTAAATTATCATTATAAAGGCACCATACCTGAATATATTAATCATACAGAACAAAAACAAATAGAATATCTTTACCATAAGTTTAAACATAATAAACAAATAGAAGGTCAAATAGACATTGTTTCTGATTTAAAAATATGCGACAATTGTAATGATGTTATCAAACAATTTGAAAAAGATTTTCCAAATATTACTATAATTAGAGTTTGGGTCAAAGAAAAATTATAAACTAAATTATTATGAAATATCTAAATAATATTGAAAAAAAATTGAATGATTGGGGTGTTATTTACAAAGGGTGTTCGAACAGTCAAATAATTGCAATAGAAAATAAAATTAACAAAAAACTTCCTGCTTGTTACGTGGAATTTTTAGAAAGAATGGGATATGATATGGATAGAAAAGATATAAATTCAAATGGAGGATTTGTAGGTGAATCTATATTTTATTCTGATGTTTTTGATGATGAATATACCAATAAAGATGGGCTAATTGAACAACTCGAAGATGATGATAGAACAGATTTATTAGAGCAAATCAATGAAAATATTTTTGTGTTTTTTTCATCACAAGGGTATATATATGCTTTCTTTAAATTAGATGAAGGAGATAATCCCCCTGTATATGGATATATTGAAGGATACGAAAAAGAAAGTTTCCCTAAACTTACAAATTCTCTATTAGAATTTTTTGAAAAATATTTAGAATCTGGTCAAAGTCCTTTTACCTCTCTAAAAATATAAATTTAGATAAATTCTGCTAAGGACGGTTGCCAGACTGTTTAAAACAGGTGCAGATGTGATGGCCAAAACCGTAAAAACAGCGATGAGGTTTGGAGACAACCTGCTCGATGTTTTAAGGGGTTTTATCAGGATGTTTGAAAAAGGCGTTGATGAGGTTGTGGCTTTTTTTAAGAAAATTACAGACGACTTTTTTGACTGGCTCGAAGGTATGTTTAAACGTGGGAAAGCTGATGATGTTATAGAAAAAAGAACTATTTTTGTAATCAGGCTCTTAAACTCTAAAATAAATAAAAAGGATGAAAACCATCAACATAGTAGGCGTTCCGGAACATTTTAATTTACCTTGGCATTTGTGCATAGAAAGCGGGGAGTTTGAAAACGCAGGTATCAATTTACAGTGGACAGACGTTCCGGAGGGAACAGGGAAAATGTGTAAAATGCTTCGTGAAAGCGAAACAGACCTTGCGGTCATTCTTACCGAAGGTATCGTTAAAGATATTACAGACGGAAACGAGTCGCAAATTATACAAAAATATGTTGAAAGCCCTTTAATTTGGGGAGTTCACATAGGTGCTAATTCGCCTTACAAAACTCCCGAAGATTTGAAAGACAAAAAAGTTGCTATTTCAAGAATGGGTTCAGGCTCACATTTGATGGCTTATGTATATGCAGAAAATATGGGTTGGGATACGTCGAAAATGGATTTTGAAATTGTTCATACCATAGACGGAGCGGTCAAAGCATTGACAAACGGCACGGCAGATTATTTTATGTGGGAAAAATTTATGACAAAACCCTTAGTTGACAGTGGTGTTTTTAGAAAAATAGACGACTGCCCTACTCCATGGCCTTGTTTTGTGATTGTGGGAAGAAAAGAATTTCTAAAAGAAAATGTTCAAGCAGTCAATATAATTTTGGAAATTATCAATGCCACTACCCAAGAATTTAAAAACATTCCCAGTATAGACAGAACCTTGTCGAACAGATATAATCAAAAAATTGAAGATATTAGAGAATGGCTATTGTTAACAAGTTGGTCACAGAGAAATATTGATGAAAAAACGTTAACAAAAGTTCAAAATAAGTTGTATAACCTCAGCCTTATCGATAAAAAAATTACTTTTGCAGAAATGGTGTTTCAGCTCTAAAAGCTGATGTTGCCACAAAGCAATGAAAAAATCCGAAAACTCAAAACTTCAACAAACCAAAAACAGGTTTCAATTACCGAAACCATGGGATGAAGTTGTGATTTTCATGTTGAATATATTTATTTCTATTCCGATTTTTATTATTGCTCATCAAAATCTCATCGAATTAGATTGGGTGTGGCATCTTGATAGAATTTTAATTGCTTTGGTGATATTAATTATCGTTCAGATAGTATTAAGGTTAATCAAAACAATTCTGATTTTAGGGGTTATCTTGTATTTAATTGTATTGTTATACGGTACTATTTTTGGAGGTTATGGGTTTGCTTCTGTGTTTCAAGATTATGGTTATATGGTATATGCTATGGCTGATGACCCAAATCCGCAGGATATATTTGTGTCAAAACTTTTGCCCTTTCCAAACAAAACTCAGATTCTGAAAGCCATAGAATATGACAACCCAAAAGTTCGAAATTTTGCACTGATGACAACTGCCAAACATTTCAGAGAAGTAACAGGACATAAAGAACACCGAAAAATGATTCAGTGTTTTGCCGTTTTTAAAGAAATCAGAAATCGGTGGAATTATGTAAACGACCCGAAAGGAAAAGAATATATTGCACATGCCACAGAAAGTTTACTGCATTTTTCGGGAGATTGTGATGACCATGCCATACTGATGGCTGCATGTATTAGAGCTATTGGCGGTACGCCTCGTTTGATTCATACCGGCGGACATATTTATCCGGAAATGCTTGTCGGAAAAAGGAGTGAACTCGAAGCGGCGGTTTATCTTATCAAAGAAGTTCTTTTTATTCAGGAAAGTAAAGACAAAGAAATTCATTATCACATAGACGAACGAGGTCAAATTTGGCTCAACTTAGATTATACAGCTCGTTATCCGGGAGGACCGTTTATGTCTGAAGAAATTCTGGGAGCTTTAACTTTAAATTAAAGATGAGTTAAGTATCGATTAAAAAATAGATTTTTTTATATATTTACACAGAATCTGTTTACAGTTATAACCATAATAGTTTATCACTAAACACAAAAATTGAAAATGAAAAAAATATTTTATTTCCTGATACTCGCAACTGGTTTGGCAAACGCACAGGAAAACACCTTTTCTTTAGGAAAAAATGAAATTAAATTTGATGTCGTTTCCGCCATTGCTTTAGGAAAATATCACGTGAGCTATGAAAGATTTCTCTCCGACGATTTTAGTGTGGGAGTTAGCGGAATTATCACAAGTAGCGACCGACTTGAAAGAGATTTTACAACCGGAAACAACAGAACACTCGAAGATTATCAGATTGTTCCATTTGTGAGATATTCGCTTTCCAAAAGCCAGATAAGATATTATTTTATTGAAATTTTTGCTTCGGCAAACAGCGGAAAATACCGACAGTTAGAACGGTTGTCCGGTGAAAATGGAGCAGGATATTACTCAACTGTAGATTATGATTATTCTGATGTAGCTTTGGGGGTAGCCATTGGCCATAAATTTTACATCAAAGAAAAAATCGGAATCGATATTTTTGTCGGAATGGGTAAAAATCTTTTCAGCAGTGGCGAAAGTCCCGATATAATCACACGTGCCGGATTAAATGTCGGTTATAGATTTTAATAAATTTACCAGAAAAAAATAATATAAATAAAAATGAAAAATATTAAACATACCGTTCTTTCTTCTTTCGTTATACTGTTCACTTTGTCCGGTTGTTCTAGAGATGATGATGAATTTTACAATTCTTTTTATACTAATATTCAGGGACTTGTAACTTTGGAAACGCAAAATTCTTATGAGATAAATGATGTACTATGGATTAATACAGATAATTTTTCGAGGTTTCTGAATGAACCCGGACAATCAACACCATTAGATGTTTACACAACTTCGAAAGCTCAAAGATTCAAATTTACTTTTTATCTTGAAAAGCAAATTGGAAATAATTGGGAACTCATAAACATAGGCAACAATTTTGTGTCTGAACTGGGAACTGTAAACGAAATTTTTGGTGTTACTGCCTATGCCATATACAATCAGACTGATGAAAGATATGAATTCAGAACCGGAATACGTCTAGCAGAAAGCGGTAATTATAGGTTGAGTTTTCCGTCAGGATACAACTATACAAATTTTGATATGATTTCAGAAAATCCGGCAGAATCAACCTTTCTGACAATTGCAACAACCTTTTCAAACTTAAACGGAAACGAATATACTTTTACTGTAAATTGATAAAGACGGTTTTCTTTTTGAAATATCAATTTCTCGTGTGCTTTTACTTTAAAGTTATTGTTTAGATGTGTTGATTCATTTAATAGATAATCAATAGATTATATAATAAATATAAATTAATGAAAATCTTAATTATAAATATCAAACAACTTGTTCAAATAAGAGAAACTGACATATCTTTTGTTTCTGGAAGCGACATGAATAAACTTCCGATTTTGGAGAATGCGTTTCTTTATATTGAAAAAGACAAGATTATAGATTATGGAGTGATGCCTCTTCTACCCGATTATCAATACGACAAATTAATTGATGCTACAGACAAAATTGTTTTACCGGCTTGGTGCGACAGTCATACACATTTGGTATATGCAGGCAATAGAATTCAGGAGTTTGTGGATAGGATAAACGGACTCTCTTATGAAGAAATTGCTAATCGAGGCGGTGGGATTTTAAATTCTGCCAAAAAACTTAATGAAACTTCAGAAGATGAAATTTACAAACAATCTGTAAAACGGTTAGAAGAAGTTATGAAAATGGGAACCGGAGCTATCGAAATAAAATCAGGTTACGGTTTAACCGTTGAAGGAGAACTTAAAATGCTTCGTGTTATTAAAAGATTAGAGCAAAATTTTCCCGTAGCAATAAAATCTACCTTTTTGGGAGCTCATGCTTTTCCTTCAGAATATAACGAAAATCACGAAGGTTATATCAATCTGATAATAAACGAAATGTTGCCCAAAATAGCCAAAGAAAATCTGGCGGACTATATAGATGCTTTTTTAGAAACCGGTTATTTTTCTGTAGAAGAAACAGTCAAAATAATGGAAGCCGGAAAAAAATATAATCTTATCCCAAAAATACATGTCAATCAGTTTACAGTCATTGGCGGAATTAAAGCCTGCGTAGAAAATGGTGCTTTGTCAGTTGACCATCTTGAAGTTGTAACCGATGAAGATATAGAAATTCTCAAAAACAGTACTACAATGCCCGTGGCACTACCTTCGTGCAGTTATTTTATCAGCATACCTTATACACCGGCAAGAAAAATGATTAATGCAGGATTGCCTTTGGCACTTGCAACGGATTATAATCCGGGAACAACTCCAAGCGGAAACATGAATTTTGTTGTTGCAACAGCTTGTATTAAAATGAAAATGACACCCGAAGAAGCCATCAACGCAGCCACTATAAACGGTGCGTTTGCCATGGGGCTATCTTCGGATTACGGCAGTATTACCCGAGGTAAAAAAGCCAGCATTATCATAACCAAACCATTAGAATCATATTATCAGATTCCGTACGAATTTGGAAATAATCCGATAGAATCTGTTTTATTAGAAGGAAAAATTATTGAATAAAAAAGCTGCTTAGAGTAAGTGATGTTATATAAATAGTAGGTCGTTAAATAGGTTAATTTGCTAACAATCATTGGGTTAAACACCGGATTGTTTTGAAGTAATTGCAAGGTTTTGTGGTTCAGTTTCAGGACTTGAGGAGGATTTCATACTTTTGTTTTCAATTCAAACTAAAGATTTATTAAAGTTAGTGCTTCTTGGATATTTGGTAGAGGATTTTTTTAGCCAAGAACTCATCTTGACTTTTTCCAATTGAAAAAAGTTTAAATCACGTCACTATTTTTTTCTGTATTCTAACAGAAACCGAAGTAGAAATTACTCGTAATTCTATATCAAAGCATGGATTTGAAAATTCGGTTATTGGAATAAAAAAATCTTTCGTTAATTTACCAAAAAACATTTGGTAAATAACAACTAAACTATATATTTGATTTATTATTTTCACATTAAACCAATAAAAACATGCCTGATCAAACTAATGATCCATACAGAAAATCATGGCTTGACGTTGCTGGAGACAGTGATTTTCCTATTCAGAACATTCCTTTTGGAGTATTTCTAACTAAAGACGATATTGTTACCATTGGAACTCGCATTGGTGATTATGCCATTGATTTGGGTGCCATGCAACAACTTAATTATTTTGAAGGTATAGAACTGACAGACGACATGTTTATGCAGGATACGCTGAACGATTTTATATCTGACGGAAAAAAAACATGGCGGCTTGTACGAAATCGCATTGGCGATATTTTTGATGAAAACAACCCCGTTTTAAGAGATAATTCTAAGGATCGTGAAATTATTATATTCAAAATGGACGAAGTAGAAATGCAACTTCCTGTTCAGATTGGCGATTATACGGATTTTTACTCAAGCAAAGAACACGCTACTAATGTAGGAAAAATGTTTCGAGACCCTGATAATGCTTTGCTTCCCAACTGGCTTCATATTCCAGTGGGTTATCACGGCAGAAGTTCTACAATTATACCATCTGGAGTACCGGTTCATAGACCTATGGGGCAAACGCTCCCCAACGGTGAAACACAACCGTTATTTGGCCCCTCAAGATTGATAGATTTTGAATTGGAAATGGCATTTATTACAACAGATGCTAATATTATGGGTGAGAATATCCCGATTGATGAAGCAGAAGAATATATCTTCGGTATGGTAATTTTAAACGATTGGAGTGCTCGTGATATTCAAAAATGGGAATATGTTCCGCTCGGACCTTTTCTTGCAAAGAGCTTTGCATCGTCTATTTCGCCTTGGATAGTAACTATGGATGCTTTGGAACCGTTCAGAACCAAAGGTCCAAAACAAGAACCAACACCTCTACCTTATTTACAGCAAGACGGAGAACACGCATTCGACATCAATCTTGAAGTATATATTGCACCTGAAAACCTCGAAGAAACTATAGTTTGTAAGTCTAATTTTAAGTATATGTATTGGTCAATGGCTCAACAATTGACTCACCATACAAGCAACGGATGTAAGGTTAATTCGGGTGATATGATGGGCTCTGGCACAATTTCCGGCCCAACACCGGATAGTTTTGGTTCAATGCTGGAATTAACATGGGGCGGAAAAAATCCGATAAAAATGAGCGATGGAACCGAAAGAAAGTTTATTAATGACAATGATAAGGTTATTATGAAAGCTCATTGCAAAAACGACAAAATTAGAATTGGTTTCGGAGAGGTCTCAAGCAAATTATTGCCTCCTCATACAAGAAGCTAAATTCACTTCTTTTAATTATTTATAAGAAAAACATAACTGATTTTGAAAAAAATCAGTTTCTTTTTTTTAATTTGCAAGGATAAAACAAACAACCTGACACCATGATAACCATAAATAAAATTTTTGATTTCCCTTACTATCAACTTTCAAAAAACGATATTTCCGATTGTTTAGTAACAAAGTACAATGACACATGGGTAAAAACTTCAACCAAAGAATATGTAGATAAATCTAATGCTGTGTCACGAGCATTATTGAGACTGGGAGTTAAAAAGAATGACAAAATAGCCATAATTTCTTCAACGAATCGAACTGAATGGAATATCACAGATATAGGATGTTTACAAACAGGTGCTCAGACAGTGCCTATCTACCCAACAATTTCTTCCGAAGACTATGAATACATTCTTAACCATTCGGAGTGTGTTTATTGTTTTGTTTCTGACGAAGTTGTTTTTGAAAAAATAAAGTCAATCGCACACAAAGTTTCTGCATTAAAAGATATTTTTTCGTTTGATGAGATTACAGGTTGCAAAAATTGGACAGAAATTCTGAATTTAGGCAAAGATACATCCAATCAAGAAGAAGTTGAAAAACGGAAAGAAGAAGTTAATTCTCATGATTTGGCAACCATCATTTATACATCAGGAACAACCGGAAAACCCAAAGGGGTTATGCTTTCGCATCATAACATAGTATCGAATGTTTTGGACAGTACACCCAGAATTCCGATAATCGAAGGCAATTCAAGAGCCATGAGTTTTCTTCCCGTTTGTCATATTTTCGAAAGAATGTTGTTGTATTTATACCAATATTATTCGGTATCTATATATTTTGCAGAATCTATTGATAAAATTTCAGAGAATCTCAAGGAAGTTCAACCGAACGTTATGTCAGTCGTACCTCGATTATTAGAAAAAGTTTACGATAAAATCTATGTCAAAGGAACTGAACTTACAGGCATAAAAAAGAATCTCTTTTTTTGGGCAGTAGATTTAGGACTCAACTGGAAACCTTATAAACAAAATGGTTGGTGGTACGAATTTAGACTGAAAATAGCTCGTAAACTTATTTTTAGCAAATGGCAAGAAGCCTTAGGCGGAAAACTCGAAATCATGGTTTCAGGAAGTGCCGCTTTGCAACCCAGATTAACCAAGATATTCTGTGCTGCAGGAATACCGGTTATGGAAGGTTATGGACTTACAGAAACATCGCCTGTAATTTCAGTTAACGATATGCGAAACGGAATGTTCAGAATTGGAACTGTTGGAAAGCTTATTCAGAATGTGGAAGTAAAAATTGCCGATGATGGCGAAATTCTTTGCAAAGGTCCCAATGTAATGATGGGATATTATAAAGACCCTGCACTTACCGCAGAAGCTGTAAAGAATGGTTATTTTCATACAGGAGATATTGGAGAAATTGATTCTGACGGATTTTTACGCATTACAGACCGTAAAAAAGAAATATTTAAAACTTCCGGCGGAAAATATATTGCTCCACAAATACTTGAAAACTCTTTAAAACAATCTTTTTTTATAGAACAAGCTATGGTTATTGGAGAGGGAGAAAAAATGCCGGCAGCATTCATACAACCCAATTTTGATTTTGTTAGAGAATGGGCTAATCGTCACAATATAAAATTGGATGCTGACAACAAAAATCTTGTGTCAAATATTCAAGTTATAGAAAGAATTCAACAAGAAATTGAACAGTGCAACGAAAGGTTTGGCAATTGGGAAAAAATCAAAAAAATTGAATTAACCCCGGATGTTTGGTCGATTGAAAGTGGACACCTCACGCCTACTTTGAAACTTCGCAGAAAAATAATTTCAGAAAAATATAAAGATTTATACGATAGAATCTATAATGCATAATTCATCATTTTAACATAGAGAAACCTCCTTTTTGGAGATTTTTATTTAGCAATTGCATAAGATTCTGTGAGTTTACTTCGCTTGTGTGGTGTGTTTTAGGTTTAAATCACTTCTTTGTGATAATATAAATATTTGATTACCTTAGGTAAATAAACTTCAACAAATATCAGTTTTCAGACATTCAAAATAAAATTTAACATAAACAAAAGTAAAAATAGTATGCGTGCATACTATTTTTTTATATATTTGAAATCTGTTTACTATATAACATGAAAGATAAAACCATTGATTATGTCCTGAGAGTAACTTGGCAGGCAGTTTCCAGAATGTATAACGAAGAAGCTATAAAGTATGGAGCTTCTATGGCTGTTGGGTTTGCATTGTTGAGCATAGATAAAGAAGAAGGCACGCCATCTACCTATATCAGCAATCGTATGGGGATGGAGCCCACAAGTCTGACAAGAACTTTAAAAACTATGGAAGAAAAAGGACTTATTGTCCGCAAAAAAAATCCTGATGACGGAAGAGGGGTTTTAGTTTATTTAACCGAACTCGGAAAAGAAAAAAGAGAACTTTCGAAAAATACTGTTTTAAAATTTAATGATACTGTTAACAAGCATGTTACGCAAGATGAATTAAACAATTTCATGAAGGTTTCGGAAGTCATTATTGACCTCATTACAGAGCGAAAAATATTTCAATTAGATTAGAAAATTTTATCAAATAACAAAAAACATGAAAAGACGAATCAAAAAAATTGCTGTAATTGGTTCAGGAATTATGGGTTCAGGAATCGCCTGCCATTTTTCTAATATCGGTGTGGATGTGCTACTTCTAGACATAATTCCGAAAGAACCAAATGAAGCTGAAGTCAAAAAGGGACTTACAATCGAAGACAAAGCGGTTAGAAACAGAATTGTGAATTCTAATTTACAAACTGCTTTAAAATCGAGCCCCTCTCCTATTTATCATCAAAAATTTGCTTCTCGAATTACAACCGGAAACACAACCGATGATTTAGAAAAAATCAAAGATGTAGATTGGATTATCGAAGTAGTAATCGAAAGATTAGACATAAAAAAAGTGGTTTACGAGCAAATTGAAAAGTACCGCAAACCGGGAACTCTAATTACTTCAAACACTTCGGGAATTCCGATTCAGTTTATGAGCGAAGGCAGAAGCGAAGACTTCCAAAAACATTTCTGCGGAACACACTTCTTTAACCCGGCTCGTTACCTGAAACTATTCGAAATCATTCCGGGACCTCAAACCTCAAAAGAAGTATTGGATTTCTTGAATGAATACGGAGAAAAGTTCTTGGGAAAAACGTCCGTAATTGCTAAAGATACTCCTGCCTTTATCGGAAACCGCATCGGAATCTTCGGAATTATGAGTTTGTTCCACCTTGTTAAAGAAATGGGATTAACGGTCGAAGAAGTCGATAAACTTACAGGACCTGTTATCGGTCGTCCAAAATCAGCTACCTTCAGAACAGTGGATGTGGTTGGTTTGGATACACTTGTTCACGTAGCCAACGGATTATACGAAAACTGCCCGAACGATGAAGCTCACGAACTCTTCAAACTTCCTGAATTCGTTAAAACGATGATGGAAAACAACTGGTTAGGAAGCAAAACCAAACAAGGTTTCTACAAAAAAGTTGACAAAGATATCTTAGCACTTGATTTAGATACTTTGGAATATCGCCCACAAAAGAAAACCTCTTTTGCAACCTTGGAACTTACCAAAACGATTGATAAACCGATTGACCGATTCAAAGTTTTGGTCGGAGGAAAAGACAAAGCAGGAGATTTTTACAGAAAGAATTTTACGGCTATGTTTGCTTACGTATCCAATCGTGTTCCTGAAATCACAGACGAATTCTACAAAATAGACGATGCTATGAAAGCAGGTTTCGGTTGGGAAAACGGTCCGTTTGAAATATGGGATGCTATCGGAATAGAAAAAGCTATTATCCTAATGGAAGCTGAAAATCTTCAACCGGCTACTTGGGTTCATGAGATGTTAGATTCAGGAATTACCAGCTTCTACACTATCAAAGACGGAGCGACTTATTATTATGATATTCCATCAAAATCATACCAAAAAGTTCCAGGACAAGATGCCTTTATTATTTTGGATAATATCAGAGACACCAAAACCATTTGGAAAAACAATGAAGCTGAAATCCAACACCTTGGAGATGGTATCTTAAACATTGAGTTTAAATCAAAAATGAACTCTATAGGAAGCGGAGTTTTGCAAGGAATCAACAAAGCGATTGATTTAGCCGAAAAAGAATATGAAGGATTGGTTATAGGAAATCAAGGAGCGAATTTTTCGGTTGGAGCGAATTTGGCAATGATTTTTATGATGGCAGTCGAGCAAGAATATGACGAATTAAATCTGGCAATAAAAATATTCCAAGACACAGTAATGCGTTGCCGTTACTCTTCTATTCCGGTTGTGGTTGCACCTCACGGAATGACCCTTGGTGGAGGTTGCGAAATGACGCTTCACGCTGACCGTGTTGTTGCCGCAGCGGAAACTTATATTGGTTTGGTGGAATTTGGCGTTGGCGTAATTCCCGGTGGTGGAGGTTCAAAAGAAATGACCGTTCGTGCTTCTGATTTATACCGTAAAAACGATGTGGAACTGAACGTTCTACAAGAACACTTCTTGACTATCGGTATGGCAAAAGTAGCTACTTCGGCTTATGAAGCTTTTGACAATAACATTTTCCAAACCGGAAAAGATGTAGTTGTAATTAATAAAGACCGTCAGATTGCTGAGGCTAAAAAACACGCTTTGTTATTAGCCGATGCAGGATATACACAACCTGTTCCTCGTAAAGACATTAAAGTCCTTGGTAAACAAGCTCTTGGAATGTTCCTTGTGGGTACAGACCAAATGCAAGCCGGAAAATACATCTCTGAACACGACCGTAAAATTGCCAATAAACTGGCTTACGTTATGGCAGGAGGAGATTTATCCGAAGCAACTTTGGTTTCAGAACAGTATCTTTTGGATTTAGAACGTGAAGCGTTTTTGTCGCTTTGTACAGAAAAGAAAACTCTGGAGCGAATTCAGTTTATGTTAACTAAAGGGAAACCGCTTCGTAATTGATGTATAATGTATTCTTGTATATTGTATAATGTGAAAAAGAATCTAATTAAATAATGAGAGAACCGATACAAATAGGAACATTATCTTTTAAGTCAAAAAAAGAAGCATTGACTCACTTTAAACAAATTCTTAATTCTTATGATTTTGGAGAAACTTTGAATGCTAATGATTTTAACGAGGTTTATGAACTTTTAAAAACTCACGAAAAAGTAAAAGAAAAAATTGGAGTAGGAATCAAGGAAATAAAAGTTGATGTAATAAGAAGTAAAACAAAATGTTTTTATTTGATTCGTAATGACTTAACAATTGAATCTTTTTCATATACAAGACGTATTAACGGAGGGTTTAATGCTAAAACAAAGTTTAGCCGAGCTTGTAGAAACATCATAAATGAAGATTTAAGAAATGTAAAACTAGAATACTTTAGACAAAACTCTAAAAATGGACAAGTTAAATGTCAGGAAACGGGAGAATTATGTAAGTGGGAAGAATTAAATATTGACCATAGACAACCAAATACGTTTTCTATGATTCTTGAAAGATTTATTGAGGTTAATAATATTGATATTAATAAAATTGAATATGAAGAGATAATTGATTCTGTTTATACTCTAAAAAATAAAAAATTGGCAGAAGATTTCAGAAAATACCATAAAGATAAAGCTAATTTAAGACTTGTAAAAAAGGGCAAAAATCTTGGTCGTTCTCATCAGGTAAAAACCACAAAACAGAAAAAAGATTTAACAATAAAATAAATACAAGAATACAATATACATAAATACAATATACAAAAAACAAAGAATATGAATTATTTTAAAGAATTAAAAGTTTGGCAGAAAGCGATTGAATTGGTTACTGAAACCTATTTGTTGACTAAAGAATTTCCTAAAGATGAGCTTTTTGGTTTGGTTTCTCAAATCAGAAGATGTGTTGTTTCTATTCCGTCAAATATTGCGGAGGGTTGTGGAAGAAAGTCGAGTAAGGATTTCAGCAACTTTTTAGGAATTGCTCTCGGTTCTTCATTTGAATTTGAAACGCAAATAATTATTTCTAAAAATATCGGATACCTAACAGAAGAACAATTTTCTTCTTTAGAATCTGAAATTCAGCATATTCAAAATATGATTATTAAACTTCAAACCTCTTTGGAAAACAAATGATAATTATATAATGTATTGACGTGTATTGTATAATAAAAGTCTAAATAATACGACATACAACAATACAATATACAACAATACAATATACAGAAAAACAATATACAATATACATAAATACAATATACATAAATACAATATACAATGAATAAAACAGCCTATATAGTAAAAGCCTACCGAACTGCCGTAGGAAAAGCACCCAAAGGGGTTTTCAGGTTCAAGAGACCTGATGAATTGGCAGCAGAAACCATTCAGTATCTGATGAATGAGTTACCTGATTTTGACAAAACCAGAATTGATGACGTAATGGTCGGAAACGCAATGCCCGAAGCTGAACAAGGCTTGAATGTCGGACGTTTAATTTCTTTAATGGGATTAAAAATTACCGATGTTCCGGGAGTAACCGTAAACCGTTATTGTGCTTCAGGACTGGAAACTATTGCAATGGCAACAGCCAAAATCCAAAGCGGAATGGCACATTGCATCATTGCAGGAGGAGCAGAAAGTATGAGTTATATTCCGATGGGAGGTTATAAACCAACTCCAGATTACGAAGTTGCCAAACAAGGAAACGAAGATTACTACTGGGGAATGGGACTTACAGCCGAAGCCGTAGCAGAAAAGTACAATGTTTCTCGTGAAGACCAAGATGAGTTTGCTTTTCATTCGCATCAAAAAGCCTTGAAAGCTCAAGCAGAAGGAAAATTCGACAAGCAAATTGTTCCGATTACTGTTGACCATACTTTCGTTAATGAAAAAGGAAAGAAAGAAACCAAATCGTACACCGTAACCAAAGACGAAGGACCAAGAGCAGACACCAACAAAGAAGCTTTAGCAAGACTACGTCCTGTATTTGCCAACGGAGGAAGCGTAACTGCAGGAAACTCTTCGCAAATGAGTGACGGAGCTGCTTTTGTAATGGTAATGAGCGAGGAAATGCTAAAAGAACTAAACCTTGAGCCTATCGCTAGATTGGTGAGCTACGCTGCTGCTGGAGTAGAACCGAGAATTATGGGAATCGGTCCGGTAAAAGCCATTCCGAAAGCTATCGAACAAGCTGGATTACAACTAAATGACATCGAGCTATTCGAATTAAATGAAGCTTTTGCTTCTCAATCGTTAGCCGTAATCAGAGAGTTAGGCTTAAATCCTGATATCGTAAACGTAAACGGTGGAGCTATCGCTCTAGGTCACCCTCTTGGTTGTACAGGAGCAAAACTATCAGTTCAACTATTTGACGAAATGAAAAGACGTGGCAACAAATACGGAATCGTAACTATGTGTGTCGGAACCGGACAAGGAGCGGCTGGGGTGTATGAGCTATTATAAGAAAATAGAAAATAGAGAATAGAGAATAGAGAATAGAGCATAGAAAATAGATTTTTGATGAGTTTGGGAAAAAGACATAATTATAAAAATTTGAAAATTTGGCAATTAGGAATTCCAATTGCTAATGATATTTCTGATATTTTATTGGAATTTCCCAAGCACGAAAAGTATGATTTAAGCTCACAAATCAGTAGATGTTCTATTTCTATTCCGTCTAATGTAGCGGAAGGGTCGTCAAGAACAAACAAATCATTTAGCCATTATTTAGATGTTTCTTTAGGTTCTTCATTTGAACTCATAACACAGTTACTAATCGCAAAACACAGAAAATATATAAATCAAGAAACTTTTAACAATCTGGAAATTAAAATAGAAGAATTTCAGAGAATGACTATGTCCTTTCAAAACGGACTCGACTAATCTATTTTCTATATTCTATTTTCTTTTCTCTAAAAAATAACAATTATGAAAAACATCATCAGAGGAGGACAATTCCTTGTAAAAGAGACAAAATGTGAAGATATCTTCACTCCTGAGGATTTCTCAGAAGAGCAAATAATGATGCGTGATTCGGTTAAAGAATTCGTTGACCGCGAAATTTGGCCACATAAAGAAAGATTCGAAAAGAAAGATTATGCTTTTACCGAAGAAGTGATGCGTAAGGCAGGAGAATTAGGCTTTTTAGGCGTTTCAGTTCCGGAACAATACGGGGGATTGGGAATGCCATTTACTTCGACTATGCTTACCTGCGACTATATTTCGGGAGCAACAGGTTCTTTCTCGACTGCTTTCGGAGCTCATACCGGAATCGGGACGATGCCAATTACATTGTACGGAACCGAAGAGCAAAAACAGAAGTATGTGCCAAAATTAGCTATGGGAGAATGGTTCGGAGCGTATTGCTTGACCGAACCGGGAGCAGGATCGGATGCGAATTCAGGAAAAACCAAAGCAGAACTAACGGCTGACGGAAAATCATACAAAATCAACGGACAAAAAATGTGGATTTCGAATGCTGGATTTTGCTCGGTAATGATTGTATTTGCACGTATCGAAGACGATAAAAACATCACCGGATTTATCGTAGAATATGATCCGAATAACCCCAACGGAATCACTTTAGGTGAGGAAGAACACAAATTGGGAATCCGTGCCAGTTCGACAAGACAAGTGTTTTTTAACGATACGGTTGTTCCTGTTGAAAATATGTTAGCAGGACGTGGCGAAGGATTTAAAATTGCGATGAATGCTCTAAATGTTGGACGTATTAAATTGGCTGCAGCTTGTTTGGATTCGCAAAGAAGACTGATTAGTGCTTCGGTAAATTATGCGAACGAGAGAGTTCAGTTTAAAACTCCGATTGCTAATTTTGGAGCTATCCGTCAAAAAATTGCCGAAATGGCAACCAACTGTTTTGTGGGAGAATCGGCTTCGTACAGAGCAGCAGGAGACATCGAAAAAAGAATTAACATCAGACTTTCGGAAGGTAGCTCACATCAGGATGCAGAATTGAAAGGAGTTGAGGAATTTGCTATCGAATGTTCAATTTTAAAAGTAGCCGTTTCGGAAGACGTACAACATTGTTCGGACGAAGGAATCCAGATTTTTGGTGGAATGGGATTCTCGGAAGATACTCCAATGGAAAGTGCTTGGAGAGATGCTCGTATCACTCGTATTTATGAGGGAACCAACGAAATCAACCGTATGCTTTCGGTAGGAATGTTAGTTAAAAAAGCAATGAAAGGTCACGTAGATTTATTAGGTCCAGCGATGAAGGTTGCAGAAGAACTAATGGGTATTCCTGATTTTGATGTGCCGGATTACAGCGAACTATTCGCAGAAGAAAAAGAGCTTATCGTTAAACTGAAAAAAGCCTTTTTGATGGTAGCGGGAAGTGCCGTTCAGAAATACGGAACGGAACTCGAAGAACACCAACAACTTTTAGGTGCGGCAGCCGATATGCTTATCGAAATCTATATAGCAGAATCGGGAATCTTACGGGCTGAAAAATTGGCTAAAACCCAGGGAGAAGAAAACGTCAAAGAACAAATTGCAATGGCACAATTATACCTATATCAAGCCGTGGATATTATATTCAATAAAGGAAAAGAAGGTATCGTTTCGTTTGCCGAAGGCGATGAACAACGTATGATGCTTATGGGATTGCGTAGGTTTACCAAATACGTAAATATGCCAAATGTAATTGCTTTACGCGAAATTATTGCAAGTAAAGTAATTACAGAAAATAAATATTGTTTTTAAATTAAATTTGGTGGTTAAATTTGGAAAAACGAGAGCAGTGATGTTCTCGTTTTTTTTTGTTTAGAGATTTGAAAGAGTTTTGTAAGTTTGTGTGTTTTATATATAACCTAATCATAAATGGAACGACTTTATATGAAAAGTAACCTTTCACAAGCTATAATATTTATATTGGCTGCAACTTCGTTAAATTTTGAAACGATAGCTCTGCTATCCTTTAAAAATTTGCCTTGTTCTAACTCAAAAATAACCTATAAACATTTTTACAATACAAATTTAAACAGGCTCTTAGTTTTTAGTAGTGGCAATTCACAAAGTAATAATATAACTCCATCAACAATATTTGAAAAAATTAACTTACCAAAAGATTGGAGCGAAGTTGCTGTAAATCACTCAAGCGTTTATAAATATAAAATCAAGAATGATAGTGGTAAAAACAGTATTGCCATCTCAAATACTAAAGCTTTTTTATATGGAACTATCGACTATTCAAAATTCGGTAATGCTAATGAACTTTTAACAAAATATTCAAAAAGCGAAATAAAACAATACTTCCTATTTGGAGAATCAAAAGATGAACGTGTCAGCGTAAGTGTAGAAAGTATCAATGATGCAGAATTTGGTGGGCTTGGAGCTTTAGCAATACACTGTATTTATTCTGTCAAGCAAAACAACTTAAAAATATATCTTATCTATTATATAATCAGAGGGAAAGATGGTTGGATTACTATTGGTCTTTCAAGTTTTGATTCAACTGGTTATGACGATTTTAATGAAATGAATGCTATTATTAAAACAATAGATTTGACTAAAAAAGATTAGTCAACAAAAGTATTGATACCAGCCTCACCTCCTACCGTACTATTTTATCGTGTGGTAATCTTCTATCAAGAAATCTACATAAAACTAAAATACCTTATCACTTAGAGCCTGTTTAAAATTTATAAACAAGTCAAAAAAATTGTTAATAAAAAATCAAAACAAATTTTATTTTAGGCATATTAAATTTAGGGCTTTACATTTGTAAAAAATCACATTATGAATTTAGATTCTATACAGACACAGATACAAAACGACATTTATAGTTTTTTGTTTGATAAGATTTTATTATTGGGATTTTCTGAAAAAATTACTCATTATATAAACTCTGTTATCATACTGCTCGGAGTTGCTATTATTTTATATGTAGTTGATTTTTTGTTGCGTAAAGTTTTTATGATTTTCATTCTAAAAGCTGTTCGTAAAACCAAAACAAAATTTGATGATTTTTTAATCCTTAACGGCGTTGTAAAAAACCTTACACATCTTATTTCTATAATTTTAGTAAAGCAATTTCTGCCTATCATTTTTGCGGGTTTTCCAAGATGGACAGAAACCACAATGAAAATTGCAGATGTTTTCTTAATTATTACATCGGGTCTTCTTATAAACGGTGTATTCAAATCTTTAAGAGACTTACTTAAAACAAAGAAATCATTTGAAGATAAACCGCTCGATAGTTATATGCAGGTTGTAAGTATTTTTATCTTTTTTATTTGTGGTATTATTATTTTCTCCACCCTGACAGGTACAACACCTTATTCTTTTCTACTTTCTTTAGGTGCGGCTTCGGCTGTTTTAATGCTTATTTTTAAAGATACAATTCTTGGTTTTGTTGCCAGTATTCAGGTTTCTGCTAACGATATGGTACGGGTTGGAGATTGGGTTGATATGCCCAAATATGGGGCAGACGGTTTTGTCCAATCCATAAATCTTAATACCGTAAAAGTACAAAACTGGGATAAAACTATCACAACCGTTCCAACTTATGCCTTTATTACAGATTCTTTCAAAAACTGGAGAGGTATGTTCACTTCGGGTGGTAGAAGAATAAAAAGAACCATGACTTTTAAAATAAGCAGTTTTAAATTTTGCGATGAAGAAATGTTGCTTAGATTTAAAAAATATAGACTTATAAAAGATTATATTATTGAAAAAGAAAAAGAAATAGCAGCACATAATGCCAAATTTGATGATGAAGAAACTATTTCAGTCAACATAAGAAGACTAACAAATATTGGTGTTTTTAGGATTTATGCCGAAAATTATATAGTTGAAAAGCCTGAAATTCACAAAGGAATGACCGCTATGGTACGTCAACTTGAACCCACATCCAAAGGTTTGCCTCTAGAGATTTATTGTTTTAGTTCTGATGTGAGATGGATTTATTATGAAAAAATAGCGGCTGATATTTTTGACCATTTGCTAACTGTTGCTTCAGAATTTGACCTCGAAATTTTTGAAGAACCTTCTGGTAGCGATTTTACAAAATTTCATAATCTTGAAAATCTGAGTACAATTATAAAATCTTTGAAGTGATTTTTTTACTTTTTTGTCAAAAGAACAACTTTTTACTATAAAGAAACAGTTTGTTTAATCTAATTTAGATACATTTGATATTCTGTTTTTTTAGAACTTTTAAATAGGCTCATCGTAAAGCAGAAAAAAAGCACATTTTATGCAGATTCATAAGTTTCTCATATATATAATTTTTTGTTTTCTGAGCGTTTTGACAACAGCTCAGATAAAAAGTCCCGAAGAGTTTTTACCCAATTACGGAAAGCAAGTCAGCTATTATCATCAAGTAGAAGACTATTTTGAACATTTGACATTAAACTCTAATCAGATAAAACACTATCGTTATGGAGTTACCTATCAAGAAAGAAATTTGAATGCCTATTTTATTTCGTCTTCCGAAAACATAAAAAATCTTGACATCATTCGTCAAAATCATTTATACGAAATAGGTTTATATCCACATAAAGATAAATCTATAGCAGATAAAAACATTATTTGGCTTAGTTTCAATGTTCACGGAAATGAAATAGGTGCGATAGAGAGTTCACTCTCAATTGTTTACGAATTACTAAATCCCAATAATCAAACAACTCAAAAATGGCTTCAGGATGTGGTTATTATTCTTGATCCCTGTCTGAATCCAGATGGTTTTTCGCGATATGCAAATTGGCTCAGAGATATTTCAGGACGGCTTATACACACTGGATTGTCAGACCGTGAACACATGGAACCTTGGCCCGGTGGCAGGCAAAATCATTATCAATACGATTTGAATCGTGATTGGGCTTGGCAAGTTCAGCTTGAAAGTAGATTGCGGATGAATCTTTATCACGAATGGATGCCGATGGTGCATGCAGACGTACACGAAATGGGATTCAACGAGCCTTATTTTTTTCCTCCTGCTGCAGAACCCATACACGAACAAATTAGACCTTTTCAGAAAGATTTTCATAAAAAAATTGGCGAACTCACATCAAAAAAATTTGATCGTGAAGGCTGGATGTATTATTCCGGCGAGCGTTTCGATCTTTTTTATCCCAGTTATGGAGATACTTACCCGTCATTTAACGGTGCTATTGGCATGACTTATGAACAAGGAGGTATTGGTGCCGGACGTGCAGTACAAACAAAAAATGGTGATGTTCTAACGCTTCGGGACAGAATAGAGCATCACAAAAAAGCCCTTTTGGCTGTGGTTGAGTTATCTGATGTTTTGAAAAACGAACTCAGAAAAAATTTCAAAGGGTATTTCAAAGAAAGTCGTACAAAACCCAAAGGAAAATACAAAACCTATATAGTGAAAAACAATCCTAAGAATCAGGAACTTATAAAGATGCTGAATCTTAACAGAATAGAAAGTTCTTTTGCCAACGAAACCATAAAAATGACAGGATATCATTATCAGTCAGATAGCGAAAAAACTTTCTTAGTAGAAACCGATGATTTGATTATTGACATTGACCAACCCAGAGCTGTTTTAACACAGATTTTGTTTGAGCCACATCACAAACTTAGCGACAGCTTGTCTTATGACATTACGGCATGGGCATTACCTTTTGCCTACGGAACAGAAGCCTATGCACTAAAATCTACAGTAAATTTAAAAACCAAAAAGACACTTTCAGTTCAAAAGTCAGACACTTCAGATAAGAATGTTTATGCATTTTACATTCCGTGGAATAACCGTCAGTCTGTACAGATATTGAGTCAGTTGCATCAAAAAAATATAAAAGTACGAAGTGCTCAAAGAACTACATTTATTGGAAACACAAAGATTGAAAGAGGCGGACTCATCATAGCTAAAGGAGATAATGCAAAGTTAGAAAATTTTGATAAAACAGTTTTTGAAATTATTACTCATAAAAATGATTTTCAGATTTTAGAAACCGGATTTTCTGAGCATGGTGGAGATTTAGGTGGAGAATATTTTCCCTTGTTAATATCACCAAAAATTTTGCTTTTGGGCGGAGCAGGAATATCAAGTACAGACTTTGGTCAGGTTTGGCATTATTTGGAACAAGTTGCAGAATATCCTCTGAGTATTGTTGAAATACAGAATATGAACCGTATCAATTGGCAGGAATATAACACATTAATTCTGCCTGATGGTTGGTATAATCTGACAGATTCTCAACAAAAAATGATTTATGATTTTATCGCCAAAGGCGGAAAAGTTATAGCTATTGACCGTGCATTAAATTTGTTTGAAGACAAAGAAGGTTTTAATCTAACGGCTTTTGCCACAGAAGAAGAACAAGTATTGGCAAAAAATCATAAAGAAAAACTGATGCTCAGTAATCGATATTTGGATTATGAAGGATATGAGCGTCGTGCCATTTCGCAGATGATTTCGGGAGCCATACTTGAAAACAGCATAGACCAAACACATCCGCTTACTTTTGGTTTGGGAGAAAAATATTTTAGTTTAAAAACTTCTGACAAGCAGTTTAAATTACTCAATAATGCCCATAATGTGATATATGTACCCAAAAACTTTAAAAGTTTCGGTTTTGTAGGAACTTCTATTAAAAAACATTTAGAAGAAACAGTAACCTTTGCTGTTGACCGTTACGGAAAAGGTAAAGTAATTTATATGATAGACAATCCCCTATTTCGTGGTTTTTGGGAAAATGGAAATCTACTTTTCTCAAATGCTTTATTCCTCGTAGAATAAATTTTCTGTATATTTTCATCACCGTATCATCAAGGATTATTTAACTATTGATGTCATAATGTCATGCTTTTGGGTTCTAAAGTCAGAAAAATGACATTATTTTATATTTTTTTTACTTGGCACAATCATTGACTAAAACATAGCAAGTTTTAAAATTAAAACAAACACACAATAAATTTTATAAAACTATGAGTAAAATAATCGGAATCGATTTAGGAACAACCAACTCGTGTGTTTCTGTAATGGAAGGGAACGAACCGGTTGTAATTCCTAATGCAGAAGGAAAAAGAACAACACCCTCAGTAATTGCATTTGTTGAAGGTGGAGAAATTAAGGTTGGAGACCCTGCAAAACGTCAGGCTGTAACCAATCCGACAAAAACTATTGCTTCTATTAAGCGTTTTATGGGAAATAAATTCTCTGAAAGCTCAAAAGAATCAGGAACTGTACCTTATAAAGTAGTAAAAGGAGATAACGATACACCTCGTGTTGATATTGACGGAAGACTTTATACACCACAGGAATTGTCTGCTATGACACTTCAGAAAATGAAGAAAACAGCAGAAGATTATTTAGGACAATCTGTAACAGAGGCTGTTATCACTGTTCCTGCTTACTTTAATGACGCACAACGTCAGGCAACCAAAGAAGCAGGAGAAATTGCAGGACTTACTGTTCGTAGAATCATCAACGAACCGACTGCTGCTGCATTGGCTTACGGATTGGACAAAGCAGGAAAAGACCAAAAAATCGTTGTTTACGATTTGGGAGGAGGAACATTTGACGTTTCGATTCTTGAATTAGGAGACGGAGTTTTTGAAGTACTTTCTACCAATGGAGATACACATTTGGGAGGAGATGATTTTGACCAGGTAATTATTGATTGGTTGGCAAACGAATTCCAATCAGAGCAAGGAGTTGATTTGAAAAAAGACCCAATGGCTTTGCAAAGATTGAAAGAAGCTGCCGAAAAAGCTAAAATCGAGCTTTCGTCTGCAACGCAAACGGAAATCAATTTGCCTTATATCACTGCAACTGCAGCAGGACCGCAACACTTGGTTAAAACATTGACCCGTGCTAAATTCGAACAGTTGTCTGACGAATTGGTAAGACGTTCGATGTTGCCTTGTGAAAAAGCATTGAAAGATGCAGGAATTTCAAAATCGGATATTGATGAAGTGATTTTGGTTGGAGGTTCAACCCGTATCCCTAAAATTCAGGAAGAAGTAGAAAAATTCTTTGGTAAGAAACCTTCAAAAGGAGTAAATCCTGATGAGGTTGTGGCTATCGGAGCTGCTATTCAGGGAGGAGTTTTGACAGGAGATGTAAAAGATGTATTGCTTTTGGATGTTACTCCGCTTTCTTTGGGAATCGAAACTATGGGAAGTGTAATGACCAAACTTATTGAGTCAAATACCACTATTCCGACCAAAAAATCGCAGGTTTTCTCAACTGCAGTAGATAATCAACCAAGTGTGGAAATTCACGTTTTGCAAGGTGAAAGACCAATGGCAAACGATAACAAAACAATTGGACGTTTCCATTTGGACGGAATTCCACCTGCTCCGAGAGGAGTACCTCAAATCGAAGTAACTTTTGATATTGATGCTAACGGAATCATCAAAGTTTCGGCTACCGATAAAGGAACAGGAAAATCGCACGACATCAGAATCGAAGCCTCTTCAGGACTTACTCCGGAAGAAATCGAAAGAATGAGAAAAGAAGCCGAAATAAATGCAGAGGCTGATAAAAAAGCGAAAGAAACAGCAGATAAAATCAACGAAGCAGACGGAATGATTTTCCAAACGGAAAAACAACTGAAAGAATTCGGAGATAAACTTTCTGCTGACAACAAAGCAGCTATCGAATCAGCTTTGGAAGAGTTGAAAAAGACTTACGAAACAAGAGATATTGATACGATTCAACCTGCACTTGACAAAATCAACGAGGCTTGGAAAAACGCTTCGGAAGAACTATACAAAGCTCAGGCAGAAGGACAAACCCAGCAAGCTGAACCTCAAGCTCAAAATGCAGGAGATTCAACTCAAGATGTTGATTATGAAGAAGTGAAGTAATAGATTTTTCACAAATGCGAAAAACCTCAAGCAGCAATGTTTGAGGTTTTTTGTTTGTATTTAAATTCTAAAAATATTTTTATAAAACATTACGGTTATTGAAAATAAATATTACAAAGAAAGACATGAAACATACCTATTAACTGCATATTTTATATCTTTACCAAATACGATTAAAACATTTATACATCAAGGAAATGGATAACCTTATACAAACTTTTTCAATAAAAACATTAGCAGATTTTTTCAAAAAAGCTATTTCTTCTTTTAAAGTTGAAACAGAAGATATTAACCATTATATAGAAGATAAAGATTTTAGTCAATTCTCAGAACTGACAAGAATAGGAAATGTGTCGTTCAAAAATTCTGACGAATTGATTGTTTTTGCCTGTAAGTATAATGGAATATTATCAGAGCGTTCTTCTAAGAAAAAGCAATTTGAGATTGCAAAGTTAGTTTTAAAAGAAGAAAGGAAAATATCGGAATAATATTATTCTTATGATTTAAAGCTGATGGAGCGTTTACAATAAAATATTTTTAAATGATATTCTGATTTGCTCAGAACTTTCACGTTTGGGCAGAAATCTTTTGATGATAATGGGTGTTCTCAACGAATGTATGAACCGGGATATCCAGGTTTGGACGATCAAGGATAATTACCGTTTGGGTAGCGATATTAATTCTAAGGTCTTAGCCTTCGCCTTTGGTCTATCGGCAGAAATTGAACGGAATTTAATTTCACAGCGTACGAAAGAGGCGTTGGCAAGAAAACGTGCAGAAGGTGTCGTGCTTGGTCGTCCCGTAGGAAGTAAATCTGCCAAAACCAAACTCACAGGACAAGAAAAAAAGATTCAGGAATTATTAGATAAGAAAGTTTCGTATTCTGCAATCGGTAGGATTTTAGGCGTTCACAGATTGACGGTAAGTAGTTTTGTGAAAAGACAGAAATTAGGTTATTAGGAAAACTGCCTTTGTTTTGTTACAAAATAAAATAAAAATTACCCTTGTTTTGTTACGAAAATTCAATATATTTGGGCTTGTTTTGTGATAAGGATGAATTTTAAACGACATATTTTTGATGAGTTAGTTCAATGGAAAATGAGTTCCAATGCCAAACCATTGATACTAAGAGGAGCTCGGCAAGTAGGAAAAACGACCTTGGTTCGTAGTTTCGGAGAAAGTTATACCCATTTTATAGAACTTAATTTAGAAAAAAACGAGGATGCCAATCTCATAGAACGGAGTAACAGTGTGCAGGAATTGGTCAATTTTTTAGCATTAAAAAATGAAATTTCTCCAAAAGATTTCCCCCAAACACTGCTTTTTATTGATGAAATTCAAGAGTCTGAAAAAGCTATTTCTTTTTTGCGTTATTTTTATGAGGACTTGCCGGAATTGAATGTCATTGCTGCCGGATCTTTGTTGGAGCATACTTTAAAGAAAACTAAAAATTATCCGGTAGGCAGGATTAATTATCTGTATTTGTTTCCTTTAAATTTCCAGGAATATCTTGAAGCACAAGGAAAAAAGAATTTGTTGGAACGATTTCGGAATGTTCCCATAGACGACATCGCCCACGAACTGTTGATGAAAGAGTTCCACACCTATTGTATTATCGGAGGAATGCCCGAAATTGTCGCCAACTATGTTGCTAATCAGGAATTATTAGCACTTCCGCAGATTTATGAAAGTATTTGGAATACCTACAAAGATGATGTGATAAAATATGCAGATAGTAAATCGGAAGAAAATGTGATGAAACACATCGTCAATACCGCTGCATCATTTGTTGACCAACGGATTAAATTTCAAAATTTTGGACATTCCAATTATAAGTCAAGGGAAGTGAGCGAGGCATTCAACAATTTAGATGCTGCAAAGGTCATTCAGGTAATTTATCCTTGCACCAATGTAGAACCGCCTATTCTTCCGGATTATAAAAAATCACCCCGATTACAATTTTTGGACACAGGAATTTTAAATTTTGACTTGAATATTCAAGCCGATTTGCTGCTAATGAAAGACCTTAGCGAAGCATACAAAGGTGCGATTATACCCCACATTATCAATCAGGAAGTTTTGTCTTTGAATACTACCGATTACAAAAAAACCAACTTTTGGGTTCGGGACAAAACGCAATCATCAGCAGAAGTGGATTTGGTTATCGCTCACGGAAAATTTCTGATTCCTGTTGAAATCAAATCGGGTAAAACGGGAAGTTTGAAATCCTTACATCAATTTGTGAATCAGGCTCCTCATCATTTCGCCGTCAGAATGTATGGAGGAAAATTCAACATTGAAGAAGCTGTTACTCCCGAAAGAAAACCATACTTGTTAATGAATCTGCCTTATTATTTAGGGACGTATTTAAAACAATATATCAATTACTTTATCACTACATACAATGCCGAATAATTTTAACTTAGGTCAAGAATTGACTGATGATAAGAAATCTATCCGTTCTTTTCTGGAAGAAATAGCATATTTAAAACAGCATCTTGGAGAAAACTATCTTGATGATATTGAATCATCCGAATTCGATATTTATCATCGAAGATGCAGAAAACATCATTATCGACAGGGAACAAAACGGAGCTTCGCCTGTTTCGACTTTACTTAATATTTCAGACGGATTGCTTTCGGATTGTTTGAATATTCAGATTATTTGTTCGTTTAATACGGATTTGTCCCGAGTTGATTCGGCTTTGCTCCGAAAAGGACGACTGATTGCCAAATACGAATTTAAGGAATTGGAAACCCAAAAAGCACAAAAGCTGTCCGATAAGCTCGGTTTTCAAACCGAAATTAACAAACCAATGACACTAACTGAGATTTATAACCAAACCGAAATGAGTTTTCAAACCGAAAGACGGAAAGCTGTTGGGTTTTAGGTTTCTTACTTGACCTTTTCCAAAGTTTCAAAAACTTTGGAAAAGGTTTATTAAAACGACAAACCTCATTGTTTTAGATTTTTAATTCAACTCTAACGGAGCTTTAAAGGCAAATTATTCTAAAAGCCAATCATAAATATGCATAATCGGGATACCGTCAATTTCTGTTTTTTCCTCAAAGCGTTGGGTAATGACCATTTTTTTGTGATTATCTGGTATTTTAAGCAAATTTTCCGTTTCCCGAGGGTTGTTTTTTGGCAACTCTAAAGCTACTTGTATGTATATCAGTTCGTTCATTTTTTTTGCGATAAAGTCAATTTCTTTATCATCATATCGGGCAACGTCAATCGTGTAACCTCTTCGTAGTAGCTCAATATAAACCAAATTTTCAAGCTCGTGTCCGAAATTCCCTGTTTTTTTGCGTAATATCTGATGTGCAAGTCCTAAATCTACTATAAAATACTTAGACTGCCCTCGAAGATATTCTTTACCACGCAGGTCATAACGCTTGGCTTCATAGAACAAAAAAGCATCTTTGAATAACTGAATGTATTTGCTTACAGTGGGTTGTGTTATTTTAAACCCATTGGAATTAAGCGTATTAGAAATATTGGTTGCACTGATGATATTACCGATGTTGTCAGTCATAAAATTTGTAACCATTTCGACCAATTCAGGCTCACGTAAAGCACCTCGATAGCCAATATCGTTTAATATAATTGTGTCGATAATTCCCGAAAGAATACTGTCTTTCAGTGTTTCATCAGCTAAAACCACAGCAGGAAAACCACCATAACGCAAATATTCTTTGTATAAAGCAGGGATTTTTTTGTAATCATCTTTATTTGTGCCTTTTATTGCAACAAATTCTTTAAAGGAAAACGGGTAGCATTTTATTTGTATATATCTTCCTGAAAGCAAGGTCGAAAGCTGTCCTGAAAGCATTTGTGCATTGCTTCCTGTAATGGTAATATCTGCATCTAAATTGATACGAAAACTATTCACTACTTTTTCCCAACCGCTTACAAGCTGTATTTCGTCAAACAGCAAATACATTTTTTTTCCGACAACAACTTTGCTTTTCACATAGTCAAAAAATGTATCGGCATTTAAGAGGCTTCGCAATTCATAATCTTCAAAAGACAGATAAACAATCTGATTTTCAGCGATATTATTACTCTTGAGATACTTCTTATAAAGCATCATTAACGTACTTTTTCCACAACGTCTTACCCCTGTAATTACTTTGATAAACTCGGTATCTTTAAAATCAATGATTGATTTTAAAAGTGATTCTCGTTGTTTTATTTCAGAAATCATAATTTACATAAATTGAATATTGAGCAAATATACAAATTATAATTTTGGTTTTTGATATTTTATATAAAAATGCAAATCATAATTTTAGTTTTTAAACAGCATAAACAGATTTCCGACTCATTCACATATCTGTAAAAAGAGATTTTGTGCTTCATTCTTCTGTGAGAATAGTTATCATAATTAGTTGAACTCTAAACTTTGGAAAAGTTTTTCAAAACGACACGGTTTGACATACCTGAAATTTAATTTTGCATTAGTATAACTTAAAAATTTTAAAATTATGGCATTATTCAGAATTACAGTAAAGAGTACGAGAGTAGCAAACGGAATCCGAATCGAAAAAGGAATGAGTGTTGAAGTGGTTTCGAGCTCCGCAAACCCGGTTTCATCCAACGGAGGTCATCAGGTAATAGAAGCCTTTGAGCGAAAATATGGAATCGACATCAAAAGAGCAGGAGCTTTGAATGGCTCTTTGTTACAGGTTGAAAAATTATAAAACAAACCTCACAGATTTCTTGAAATCTGTGAGGTTTAAATTTTTTAAAATGAAAATTCCTGAAAAAATTACATTAAACCAAATCAATCATATAAAGGAATTGAGCAGTTTTATAAGGCAGAAAGAGGTTGAAGCTCGGGAAAATTATTTCAAAATATTGGACAACCAAGTGAAACTACTTAATAAAAGAGAAGTTGAAGTATTTGAAATCAATATTTGGGAAAAATTGATGGTTTGTTTTGAAACAGAAGAAGATAAAACAGACGAAATAACCAAAGGCTTTTTTTGTGTAAATGAACAATATATTTCTACTGTATTCAGAACGAGAGAAGATGAGGAAGAACCAAGTAAAATTGAGATTCTTGACTTGGAACATTTTTATAGTAAAGACGAAGTTTTTCATAAGAATTACAATCCTTTTCTCAATAAAAAACATCCTTTTCACGGAATACACTTCAGCAGAGGAATGTACAATATCATCAATAATTCCAAACTTTCTTTTGAAAATATTCTGAAAATTGATAATGTTTGGATTGATTTTGATGTTAATTATGATTTAGGCTCTTTTGAATCGTTATTGGACAGGTTGCCTTATACAAAAAAGAAACTTTATTTAGATGATTTGCGTTCTGCACCGGAAGATTTTATTTTGGTTAGGAATTTTGAAGAATTTACTCAATATATTTTACATCACAGAATGCCCGGATTTATTTCGTTTGACCACGATTTGGGAGAAGAAAAAACAGGTTACGATTGTGCTAAGTGGTTGGTTGAAATATGTATGAACAGAAAAATACCGCTTCCCGAATTTACCGTTCACAGCCAAAATCCCGTAGGAAAAAAGAACATTGAATCGCTTTTAAGGAATTTTAAGAAGTGGCAGGAAGTTAATTAGCTGAATGTTCCCATTTATACGCAAGATTCATAGGAATAAAACTTGGTCTTAAAAATTTAGCGGCTTCAACAGCACAAGTAAAATCAGCACTATTGTCTATCAAATAAGTTGCTCCCGTACTTGGACAAGTAAATTCCGACCAACAATAAGGCTGATTATTTATGCCATTTCTATCACATAAAAAAGTGTATTTTTCTTTGGTTTAGTACAAACGAAGTGTTTCCGTATAAGACTCAAAATGAGTGATTTTCTTTTCATCAATCAATTCGGCTTTTAAAAACTTTAAAAGTCCTTCATTTCCTTCTCTTTCTTTGACAAGTGATATTACCCCCGATTTTATATCTTCGTTTTCTTCATTACGAAACAAATCAAAATAATCTCCATTACAAACGACGTCTTTTGTCGCCTTAACTCATTATCTTTGTTGTCTAAACTTTTCAAATCTCAAATCTCAAATTTCAAATTTCAAATCTTAATACTTTAAGGTAATGAAAACAAAAATATCTTTTAACCGTTGGACACTCATTATTCAAAAACTGAAAAAACATCCGTCTTCATTTGATGAAATCTCTGATTTTCTGGAAGAAGAATCCGATATACAGGGTTACGATTTTACGGTTTCGTTACGGACATTTCAAAGGGATTTAAAAGACATCGAATCGGTTTTCGGAATCGAGGTAAAATATGACCGTTCGCAAGCTGTTTACCGGATAACAGAAGATGCCAATTCGGGAATTAAAGAACGAATGTTGGAGGCTTTCGACACGTTCAACGCTTTGCAGATTTCCGAAAGAATGTCTGATTTCATTCATTTTGAAAACCGAAAATCCAAAGGAACCGAATACCTGTACGGTTTTCTTCACGCTATCAAAAACAAACAAATAGTTTCATTTACCTATCACAAATTCTGGGAAACACAGCCCGAAAACCGCATTATCGAGCCTTATGCTCTAAAAGAATTTGCCAACCGCTGGTACATTCTCGGTTATGATACCACCCGAAAAGCCATCCGAAGTTTTGCCTTAGACAGACTTTCGGAATTAGAAATCAGCAAACAGAAATTCAGCCCTTCCATCGTTTTCAATGTAGAGGAATATTACAAAAATTCCTTCGGAATCATCAGCCCCGAAAAAGGTCAGAAACCCGAAGAAATTATCATTTCGTGTCAGCCTTTTCAGGGAAAATATTTCAAAGCCCTGCCCTTTCATCATTCGCAGGAAATTGTCAAAGACGACGAAAACGAATTGATAATAAAGTTGTTTTTAGTCCCGACGTACGACTTTATTCAGGAACTTTTATCCAAGGGACACACCATCAAAATCCTGCAACCACAAAGCCTTGTGAGCGAAATGAAACAAATTTATCAAACTGCCTTAGAGCAATATTGAAAATGTAAACTAAGGGTTGGAATACAAATTAATCATGTATAGTAAACCAAATATTTTCAAACTATTTTAGTGAAGTGACAGAATGTGGAGCGGAAATTAAAAATAAAAAAACCCGAAATTTTCGGGTTTTTATTATTAAGATTTGAATTATATACTGGCAAATAATTTTTCCATTTTTTCTTTCTCTTCCTGGGCCAATACAGTGTCAACCAATATTCTTCCGCTGTGTTCATCTGTGATGATTTTTTTGCGAGAAGCTATCTCAACTTGCGTTTGTGGCGGAATGGTAAAGAAAGAACCAGCCGATGCACCTCTTTCTATAGAAACAATTGCCAGACCATTTTTTACGTTGGTTCTGATTCTTTTGTATGCGTTCAAAAGACGTTCTTCTATTTGAGAACCATATTCTGTAGAAAGATTGGTTAGATATTGCTCTTCTTTTTGTGTTTCTGCCATAATATCGCCCAATTCTGCTTTTTTATGTTGCAAGTGGTCTTGCTTAGATGACAGTTTTTCCTGAGCTTCTGAAATTTGCTTTTTCTTATATTCTGTAGAAGCTTTTAGCTCTTTGATTTGCTTATCTGCCAATTGAATTTCAAGTTCCTGAAATTCAATTTCTTTACTCAAAGAGTTGAATTCTCTGTTGTTTCGAACTTCTTTCTGTTGTTCTTTATATTTTTTGATGAATTCTTTATGCTCTTCGATAGAGTTTTTTTTGGTTTTTATTTGGTCATCGATGATTTCCAAATCTGCTTTAAGTTTTTCGGTTCGGGATTTCAAACCGGCTACTTCGTCTTCGAGATCCTGTACTTCAAGAGGAAGTTCGCCTCTTATGTTTCTAATTTCATCAATTCTCGAGTCAATTAATTGTAAGTCATAGAGTGCTCTTAGTTTTTCTTCTACACTCATTTCTTTTACGTTTGTCATAGTTTAAAAGTACTTTACCGGATTTGTATTTACTGTTGATAAAATGATTGCAAAATTAGGAATTTTTTTGATAAGAAAATCAACAATATAATTTTTTGTGTATTGTTCGCTTTCATAATGCCCAATATCAGTCAGAAGTATTTGATTTTCAGCTTCATAAAATTGATGATATTTAAGGTCTGCGGTTAAAAATGCATCAGCTCCCTGTTGTATGGCGTTTTTGATTGCAAAACTTCCAGAGCCACCGAGAACGGCAACTTTTTTGATAGGTTTTTCTAAAAATGCCGAATGTTTGATGCCACCACATTGCATTTTTTCTTTGACAAAATTTAGAAAATCAGTTTCGTTCATTGCAGTTTCTAGCTCTCCAATCATTCCCAAACCAATGTTTTGATGTCTGTTGACGGTTTCATATATTTCATAAGCTACTTCTTCATAAATATGATTTTTAAAAAGAGCTTTAAGAATTTTTGATTCTAAATGTTTTTCAAAAGTAACTTCAAGTTTAATTTCTTCTGCTTCAACAAATTCAAACCTCCCTCCTATTTCCGGGTTGCTATCTTCGTTGCCCATATAGGTTCCGATACCTTTTGAGTTAAAACTACAGTCTTCATAATTACCAATATTTCCTGCTCCGACGTCAAACAACGCATTGCGTAATTTCTCATGATTGTCGGGCGTGGTGTAAGTAATTAATTTTCGTATATAATTTTCCTTCGGAACAAGGATTTTGGTGTTTTTTAATTTCAAATAATTACAGATAATTTTATTTACACCGTTTTTATGATTG
>JAVEUZ010000062.1:0-8794 GCA_034005285.1 Flavobacteriaceae bacterium | reverse complement strand
TGGTTTTCAAAGTGTAATTTGATTCATCTGTTAATGCTAAAGACGTTTCAATTCCTTCACAATCGGCACAAGGTAAAACACCGTTGTACTCGCCTATATAATCTAATGTAATTCTTGCATTATGTTCATCAACTACTATTGTTGAGTCTGAAACAGATTCTGTCGTCTGTTCTTTACTTCCTTTTTTGCTGCAGCCAACAACTGCAAACACAAGCAAAACTGCTAAAAGAGAATACATTTTCATTGTTTTTTGTTTTTAATTTTGGTAAAATTAGTGAATTTAGTTGTACAACAACCTCAGTTTGACAAAAACCAAGCCAAATATAAAAGGTATGTTTTATATTTGCAGTAAAGAGTAACATTATATGAATAATTTAAAAACTATAATAGAATCCGCTTGGAAAAACCGAGCACTTTTGCAGGAAGAAACTACCCAAGTCGCCATCAGGGAAGTTATAGACTTATTAGATTCCGGTTCGTTGAGGGTGGCAGAACCTGTTCCGGGTAGTTGGCAGGTAAACGAATGGGTAAAAAAAGCTGTCGTGATGTATTTTCCTATTCAGAAAATGGAAACGTGGGAAGTGGGAATTTTTGAATATCACGACAAAATGCCCTTGAAGAGAGGTTATGCCGAAAAAGGAATCAGAGTTGTCCCGAATGCTGTCGCCCGCCACGGAGCTTATATTTCAAAAGGTGTTATTATGATGCCGAGTTATGTAAATATCGGGGCTTATGTTGACGAAGGTACAATGGTCGATACATGGGCAACGGTTGGCAGTTGTGCCCAAATAGGTAAAAATGTACATTTGAGCGGTGGCGTAGGAATTGGCGGCGTTCTAGAGCCGTTACAAGCTGCTCCGGTCATTATTGAAGACGGAGCTTTTGTAGGTTCGCGTTGCATCGTGGTTGAGGGTGTACGTGTTGAAAAAGAAGCTGTTTTGGGAGCCAATGTGGTTTTGACAGCATCGACTAAAGTCATTGATGTTACTGGTTCCGAACCTGTAGAATATAAAGGTGTTGTTCCCGCTCGTTCGGTCGTGATCCCGGGGAGTTATACCAAAAAATTTGTCGCAGGTGAATATCAGGTTCCGTGTGCTTTAATCATCGGAAAAAGAAAGCCTTCTACAGATTTGAAAACTTCGCTCAACGATGCTTTGAGAGAATATGATGTAGCGGTGTAAAATAGTAACTCTTTAATTTTGTCTATTTTGAATCAATCTAATTTTCGAATACTTTTAAGACGATTGCTTATCGTATTTGTTCTTTATCAAATTTGTAGAGGGTTGTTTTGGATTTTTAATTCCGATTCTATTAAACAAATTGATATTAAAAGTTTTCTCGGCGGACTGGTATTCGATTTATCTGCTATCGGATATATTAACCTGGTTTTTATTCTCGCCCACCTGATTCCGGGAAATTTCAAATACAAACCATTATATCAAAAAGTATTAAAAATTGCATTTTTTATCGTTAACCTCATATTTATAGCTACAAATTTTGTTGATTTTCAATACTATAAATTTACCGGAAGAAGAAGCTCTTTCGGACTGATTACTGCTACGGGAATGGAAAACGAAATCGGCGGATTAATACTTTCGTTTCTTGCCGAATTCTGGTATCTGCCATTGCTGTTTATTCTTCTCGCCATACTGTTTTGGAAAAGTTTAGGGAATCTGAATCAAGTTACATTTCCTGCTTTTAACGGAAAAATATTTCTCAGAGAGTTGTCAATCCTAATTTTATTTTTGGGTATTGCATTGATTTTTGGTAGGGGAGGCTTTGGCAGAAAACCATTACGTATAGTCGATGCCATTGTTTATAATAGTAAAAGTCCGTCGTTTGTGTTAAACACACCCTTTGCCATCATAAAAACTATTGGGAAAAAAGAAACTTTGACAGTGACTAACTATTATAATGAAAGTGAATTGGGCTCTATTTTTAATCCCTTGCTAACACTTAATCCTTCCGAAGAGTCTTCAAACAAAAATGTAGTACTTATTATTTTAGAGAGTTTTGGCGATGAAAATATTGGAATAGGACATACGCCTTTTTTGGATTCCTTGATTACAGAATCATTATATTTTAAAAACGGATTTGCTAACGGAAAGCTATCTATAGATGCGGTTCCTTCTATTTTGTCAAGTATTCCCAGTCTGATGAGCAACTCGTTTATCACTTCAAGTTACTCCTTAAACGATGTGTACGGACTTCCTAAGATTCTAAAAGATAACGGCTATAATACAACTTTTTTTCACGGAGCTTTTAATGGGAGCCAAAACTTTGACCAATATTGTCAAGTTGCAGGTTTTGATAAATATTACGGGAAAAATGAATATGTAGGGATTGATTCTTTTGATGGAAAATGGGGCGTATTTGATGAAGAATTTATGCAGTTTTTTTGTGGTAAATTAAATGGCTTTTCACAACCTTTTTTTAGCACGATTTTCACGATTTCTTCTCATAATCCTTATAAAATTCCCGAAAAATATAAAGGAAAATTTCCGAAAGGAAACACCAAAGTTCTGGAAAGCATTTCGTATTCTGATTACGCTTTAAAAAGGTTTTTTGATTCTGCTCAAAAACAGGATTGGTATAATAACACCTTATTTGTCATAACTGCAGACCATGCTTCATCTGAACCTTTCCTTGAAAAACATAAAACCAGCGTAGGCAGATTTAGGGTTCCTATACTGTTTTTGGATACAGAGAATAGTTCTTTTAGAGGTGTTTCTGATAAAAACTTGCAACAAACCGATATTATGCCAAGTATTTTGGATTATCTGAATATTAAAACCCAAATGATTTCTTATGGAAAATCTTATGCTTCGGAAGAAGATTTTGTGGTCTATTATCTGAATAATCTCTATCACTATATTAATGGAGATTATTATCTCGCATTTGACGGTTCTAAGTCCTTAGAATTGTATGATTTTAAAAAAGATGAGTTGTTAAAAAATAATCTGCTTGACAAAGAACCTCAGAAAGTAATAGAAATGGAGCGTTTTATCAAAGCTTATATACAGTCATTTAATGACAGGGTTTCAAACAATAAATTAACCATAGGTTCCTGATATGTCATATCATCTTATATATTTGGCTCACGGAGATGAAATTTTCCTTTACGAAACACTACTTTCCATAGCTTCTTTTTACAGTAAAAATGACAATTACAATATAAACATTTGTGTTTATACTGACAATCCTTGCTTTTTTGAAGAAAAATGCGATAAAAGAGTTAATACGATTTTTATCGATAAAGAAATTCTGATAAAATGGAAAGGAGAACATAACTTTATACATCTCGTTAAAATTGAGGTCTTAAAAGATTATTGTTCAAAATTTTCCGGCGGAAAATATTTATTTGTCGATAGTGATACTTTTTTCACAAAAAACATACGGTATCTGTTTGAAAAAATATCTGAAAACAGTTTTGTCATGCATGAAAACGAAGGGTTGATAAAAAACAGCAACCGCAGCCATTTAAAAAGATTATATAAATTTCTTAAAAATCAACCGTATGATATAGACAATTGTGAAATGTGGAATTCGGGTGTGATTGGCTTCGATTCTCAAAATAGAAATATTTTGGATTTTATTCTTCAAACGACAGAAGCTTTATACCCACAACATCAAACGCATATTATGGAACAGTTTTCTTTTGCTTATCATTTTCAGAAACAAGGAACAATAAAATCGACATATTCTGAAATCCATCATTATTGGTACGGAAAAAAATTCAGGAAAACCATTATCGATTTTTTTAATTTCTATCAAAATGAACCTTTTGAGGTTTGGGTAAAAAAATGTGAGCAAGTAAATCCTGAAAAGGTTTTAGCTGAGGTCTATAAATACAAGTTTGGCAGTTTTATAACCAAATTATGGATTAAAACCACAACGTTTAGCAAAGGACGCATTAAGAAAATAAAGTTTGTATAATTGAACTCATATTATGTGAAATTTCTACTGCAATTTTTTGTTCTCTTCATCTTGCAGCTTGAGTAATTTGGCATATTTTGTGTAAGAAAAGAAAGATTGAATTGCAGCAATACTAAATCCATCTACTCCATTAAACACGCCTTTTTTAAAGAAATAACATCGTATAAATGCTACAAAACCATTTAAAAAAGGCTTAAAAAACAATATTCTTTTTCCTTCATTAAATAATTGTTGGGCATGCCAAGTAGAGTACTGGTTTTTTTTGCTAATAATTTGTTCTAGAGAATCCCATCCGTAATGAAGAATATGAACAGGTACTTTTTTCTCGTTTAAGGCTTCTATTTTTTGATGTACCATCGCTTTTGACGGAGAGGCTGTTTTTTTGTTGAAAAACCTAACCTTATAGTCTGGATACCACCCTGAAAAATCGATGAGTTTGTTTCCTAAATAATTTTTTACTCTAAAACTCCAGGCATCTATCCCGTCCTTTAAATATTTTTTTGATTTTATAAAATCTAAAGCATCTTTGTCTAAGTATTCGTCTGCATCCAGATTGAGAATCCAGTCATTTTTGCAAAACGGAAGACCGTGAATACGCTGTGGTCCATCGCCTAAAAATTTTTGCGAAATGACTTTAGCACCTAACGAAGAGGCGATTTCGACCGTAAGATCTGTGCTAAGAGAATCTACTACAATGACTTCATTACAAACTTCAAACAATGCTTTGACACATTTTTCGATGTTTTTTTCTTCGTTATAAGTAATAACCAGACCGCTTATTGACATTTTTTATGGGTTTTAGGCAAAAATAGAAAATAGCTGTTATAGAATTCAAAACTAAGATATTCTTTTTTATCAAAAAATACTTAGTATTTTAGCTGTCGTTATATTTTTAACTGTTTATTTTATTAATGAAAATTCTAATCATTCAACAAAAACGAATAGGAGACGTGCTAACGAGTTCTATTTTGTGTAATATTCTTAGAGAAAGTTATCCAGAGGCAAAAATTGATTTTATGTGTTATCAAAACTGCGTGGCGGTATTGGAAAACAATCCGAATATTTCTGAAATTGTGGTTTTGCATGAAGAAACCAGAAAATCATATTTTCGATTAATGAAATTTATATGGAAAATCAGAAAACGAAAATATAATGTAGTGATTGATGTTTACAGCAAATTAGAAACTCACCTTATAACAAAGTTTTCTGGAGCAAAATCTCGTATATCATATAAAAAGAAACATTCGGGTCTGTTTTATAATATTACTGTAGAAAGGTTTAAAAATAGAAGTAAGCCCATTATCGGTCTTGCAATCGACAATCGACTAAAACTTATAGAATCACTTGTAAAAAAACCAATCGTAAATTACAAACCAAAGATTTTTTTAACACAGAAAGAACACGAAAAAGCCCTATCTCTTCTTGAAAGATTTAATATTGAAAAAAGGAAACAACCTGTTTTGATGATTAATATTCTTGGAAGTCAATGGTATAAACACTATCCTTTGGATAGAATGTCAAAAATTATAGATTTTTGTGTAGAGAAAACACAAGCAAAAATTTTATTTAATTATATCCCAAACCAAATAGAAGAAGCTAAAACTATTTATAATCAGTGTTTTCCGGAAACACAAAAAAATATTATTCTAGATTTATATTGCGAAAATTTGAGAGATTTTTTGGGATTGCTATCACATTGTGATGCTTTGATTGGCAATGAAGGCGGTGCTGTAAATATGGCAAAAGCTATCGAAATTCCTACTTTTTCACTTTTTTCGCCATCGGTAGATAAAGAAACTTGGCAACTTTTTGAAGACGATCCTAAAAATATCTCAATACATCTCAAAGACCTTAAACCCGAAATATACGAAAAATACGAAGAGGCTTATATCAAACAGCATACATACAAATATTATGACGAATATCCTTTTGAATTAATTTTGAAACGTTTAGGAGAATATTTGGAATACTTAAATCTGCAAACGAAAAAATAATTCTCGTATTTCTCTAAAAAAGTTAGTGAGTTAAAAAGAATCTGAAATTGATTTAGTATTTTCGCCACAATTCTCTGTACAAAGAATGACAGCAAAAACGCAAGAAAAAATAAGCGGACTTATCATAACGCTCAACGAAGAACGCAATATCGAATCTGTTATCCGTAATTTGGATTTTGTGGACGAAATTATCGTTGTCGATTCATACAGTACTGATAAAACTATAGAAATCCTTCAAAAACATCCACACGTAAGAGTTGTTCAGAACAAATTTGAAAACTATACGACGCAGAGAAATCTGGCTTTGGATTTGGCTCAGAACGAATGGATTTTGTTTTTGGACGCAGATGAAAGACTTACGCCCGAGCTCAAACAGGAAATCATCGATACGCTCAACAACAATCCGCAAGCAGACGCTTATTATTTCTACAGAAAATTATATTTTAAAGGGAAGCCCGTACACTTTAGCGGTTGGCAAACCGATAAAAACATTCGTTTGTTCAAAAAAAGTAAAGCTCGATATATCCCTGACAGATTGGTACACGAAATACTGAAAGTTGATGGAAAAAAAGCTGTTTTTAAACATAAGCTGATACATTATTCTTATACAGATTATGAGAGTTACAAAGCCAAAATGATTTATTATGCTCATTTAAAAGCTAAAGAACTTTTTGCAAAAAACGTACGACCTAATTGGTTTCATTTCTATATAAAACCGGCTTATAAATTTCTATATACTTATATTGTCAGATTAGGATTCCTTGACGGAAAAAAAGGGGTTATTTTGTGTTATCTAAATGCTTTGAGCGTTTATAAACGATATCCCGAACTGAAAAGGTTACATGCAGAAAAGTAGTATTAACTCTTTTTGAATTTTGATTTTAGAACTTTTTTCATAAAAAAACGATATTGAAATTTCGCTGTTTGTGCCCATAAGTAATTAAATACTTTGGTTTCGCTTTCTCCGGATAATTGAGCATATTCGTTACTCATCACAGCAATCATATCTTGATGCGGTGTTAGTCTTGATAAGTTTTTCATTCGTTTTTCAAAAGACATCGAACCATGAAAAGCCATACGGTTCAAATCTACTAAATAGAAATCGTAATCTCCTTTTTCATTCTTTTTAATCAAAGTATTTCCGGGAGAATGGTCTTTAAAATCAATCCCTTTTTGGTGTAAATCATACGAAAAACGGGTAAATTGGCGTAAAATTTTATCAAAATCAGGATAGTTCACATTTTCAACCAGTTCCCTAAAAGTCAAATCACAATGCAAATGCTCGCTTATATAATAACTGTCTTTTAAACCGGCAAAGTCAAAATTTTCAAAATAAGCAATGGGTTGCGGCGTTCCTATCCCTTTTTCCAAAAGCCGGTTGGCATACTCAAATGAACGCCTGGCTTTTGATTTTCGAAAATATCTGTAAATAATTTTGTTGATGAAATTCGGTTTTTTAAAAGATTTTACATTGATTGTTTTTCCTTCAAAATCAAAGAGTTTAATTTGATTGCGTTTTCTATCGTCAAAATTTTGACCCGAAACAGAAAAATTATCCAGAATATTTTTAATGGATTTTTCGTCTTTTTTGAATTTGGGATTTATGGTGAAATTCATTAGTAAAGAAGTAAAAAACAAAAGTACATAAATTTAATGATTCAGATATTTATCAATTCCGTTAGGAATTTTGATTGTTTTTTCGAGAATCGTTTTTTGTTCAATAGAATCGTTTAACTCTAAATTATGTTTAGAATTTATTTTGTGATAAATATGAAAAACAATTCCTGCATATCGCAATCTTTTTGCTAAAACTCCTTTGTTTCCCATTCGAATAACCAAATCGGAATCTTCTCTTCCCCAACCCTCAAAATCTTCATTGTAACCATTGACTTCGATGAAGTCTTTTTTCCAATACGAGACATTACAACCTCTAAATTTTCTGGAGATACCTTGATGAGGTTGGTATAGTTTTGACAAAAATGGAATATGTAAAGTCCTTGTTTTGTTTTTTATTTCTTTAGAAAAAACAGTAAAAGAAATGATTTTATGCTCAAAAACAGACGCTACAAAATCAGGGAGAATATTTACTCTTGAACCATATAAATACGTATTTGCTTGTGCGTTTTTTATATGGTCTTTGACAAAGTTTTTATCCAAAATACAATCTCCATCAACCTGAATAATGTAGTCTACACTTGTTCCTGCAACAGCTCTGTTTAATATTTTTGATTTTCGGAATCCTTTGTCTTCTTGCCAAAAATGTTTGACAGGGACACTTATTTTCTTTGAGAAATCTTCGATTAAAGCTTTAGTATCAGCACTCGAGCCGTCATCTGCTATGAGTATCTCATCAGGAAGTTGGGTTTGTTTTTCTATACTTCTGAAAACCAAATCTAATGCTTTAGTCCAATTATACGTCGAAATCAAAAGAGCAGTTTTCATTTGGTTATATCTTTATAGAGTTGTAGTGTTTTTTCTGCACAATGTTTTGAAGTGTATTTTTCCATAAACAAATCATACGATTTTTGACTGAATTTGGTTTTTAATTCTTCATCAAAAGAAAGCGTTTCTATCTTTTCTGCTAAAGTTTTGTAATCTTTAACTTCTGCTAAAAAACCATTTTCTCCATCTTTAATAACTTCAGGAATACCTCCTGCTTTTGTGCTAACAACAGGGATTTTCTTATAAAAAGCTTCGTAAATAGTGAGAGGTAAACCCTCTCTTTCCGAACTCATAACATAAATGTCAAATTGAGAAATAAAACTCGAAGCATCGTCAACAAAACCAACAAGAGAAATGTAATCATTCAGGTTATATTGGGTCATCTTGTTTTTTATTTCAGGAGTGATTTTGTCGGTAATACT
>JAVEUZ010000061.1:0-9113 GCA_034005285.1 Flavobacteriaceae bacterium | reverse complement strand
CTTGTCGCAAAAACCGATTTCTTCTTGCTTTTTTGTAATTTAGCAGTCAAAATCGGTTTTGCTTACGTTGGGGATAAATCTAAAGTTCCGTATTTATCTTCACTCCTTCGCAAAGCTACCGGGCGTTGTGTGCAAGCGTAAAAGACAACAACCCGAGAGAAAATAACGGACAGAAAGCATAAAAAGTAAACCATTTTGACAAGCGAACACGGACACAAAAAACGATACAACAAACGGACAGCGAGTTAGCCGTCACACAAGCCGACCCTTTGCAAAGCCAAAAGAGCCGTTTCTTGCCAACGCACAAATGACCATAACAGAATTAAAAATTGTAAATTGGACGACTTAAAATTAACGAACAGACGAAAACAAAATATGAGCTTAAACAAACAAAACTTACAACCTATCATCAACTTCATTTGGACAGTTGCGGATGATGTATTGATTAATAAATTTCTTGAAAATCAGTACCAAGACGTAATACTTCCAATGACTGTTTTAAGACGATTGGATTTGGCATTGGAACCGACCAAAGACAAGGTACTGAAAACCCACAACGAGTTTAAAAGCAAAATTGACAATGTTTCTGGGCTATTAACCAGCGTATTGCACGGAAGTGGTTTGGCGTTTTACAATACTTCGCCTTTTACAATGAAAAAACTCTTGGCAGACCCCAAGAATATTGACGCTAACTTTCTGGACTATCTCAACGGTTTTTCAGAAAATGTGCAAGACATTATCAGCAAGTTCAAATTTCGCAATCAATTACAGACTTTTGAAGAAACTGGCATCACCTTTTCATTGATTGAAAAGTTCTGTAACCCAAAAGTCGAATTAAGTCCTGAGAAAATATCACCTATGGCAATGGGCTATATGTTTGAGGATTTAATTCGCAGATTCAACGAAAAAACTAATGCAGCCGCAGGACGACATTTTACACCAAGGGAAATCATCGAGTTGATGACGCATTTGGTGTATTTGCCTGTAAAAGACAAAATCCAAAAAGGTACTTTCTTGGTATATGATCCTTGTGCGGGTTCGGGTGCTATGCTCACGCAATCCAAACTTTTTGCCACCGACCCCGAAGGAGAAATCAAATCAACGGCAACTTTCCATTTGTACGGGCAGGAAAACACAGGCGAAATGTACGCTACTTGCAAATCGGATATGTTGCTCAAAAATGAAGACCCCGACAAAATTAAGTTTGGTTCTACGTTGAGCGAATACGGTTTTGACCCTGATTTGAAATTCAATTTTATGCTCACCAATCCGCCTTATGGAACGACTTGGAAGCAGGACATTGACAACCTAAATGTAGGCACAGGCAAAAAAGTTGAGATTAAAGACGGACGTTTCAACCTAAAGATTAAAAACTTCAAAGGCGAGTTGGAAGAAACCTGCTTGACTTCCCGAAGCAATGACGGACAGTTGATGTTTATGCTCCATATGCTTTCTAAAATGAAAGACCCTAAAGACGGTGGTAGCCGTATTGCTTCCGTTCACAATGGTTCGGCTTTGTTTACAGGAGATGCAGGCAGCAGCGAAAGCGGTATCCGCCAATACATATTGGAAAATGATTTGTTGGAATGTATCATTCAGTTGCCCAACGATATTTTTTACAATACAGGTATTGCTACCTATGTTTGGTTAATTACCAATGTGAAAGAAGAACGCAGAAAAGGCAAAGTACAATTGATTAATGCTTCTTCTAATATGTTTTATTCTAAGATGCGTAAGCCCTTAGGAAGTAAAAGATTAGAACTGGGTTCTGAACACATTCAGAAAATTCAAGAACTATACTTTGCTTTTGAAGAAAACGAATACAGCAAAATTTTTGACAATGAAGATTTTGGCTTTTATCAAATCACCGTACACCAACCCGAAAGAGATGATAAAGGCAACATCCTAACAGACAGCAAAGGCAAACCCAAAAGCGACAGCAGTTTAAAAGACACGGAAAATGTGCCAATGAAAGAAAGCATTGCCGATTATTTCAAAAGAGAAGTGCTGCCCTTTGCTCCTGATGCTTGGTATGATAAGTCGAAGATGAAAGTGGGGTTTGAAATAGCCTTCAATAAATATTTCTATCAATATGAACCATTGCGTTCCTTATCTGAAATTGCTTTAGATATTATTGATTTAGAGCAAGAAACAGATGGATTGTTAAAAGAAATTATTGAACTGTGAGACAAAATAAACCATATTCCACATATAAAAAGACTGAGGTTTCTTGGCTCGGGGAATTACCAAAGCATTGGGAGGTGAAAAAGGTGAAATATCTTTTCACTGAACAAGACAAAAGAAGTTTAACAGGAAGTGAAGATTTACTTTCTGTATCTCAATATACAGGGGTTACCAAAAAGTCTGATAAAGTTGCCAATGGAGATAGTTTAACCAACGCCAAAACACTTGAGGGCTATAAAATTGTGTCAAAAGGTGATTTGGTCATTAATATAATGCTCGCTTGGAATGGCAGTTTGGGAATATCTAAATATGATGGTCTTGTTAGTCCTGCCTATTGCGTATACAAACTAAAGGAGGGAAATGAGAAATATTTTGGTTACCTGTTCAAAACAAAAAACGCTCAACAAGAATTTAAAAAGAACTCAACTGGTATTATTGATAGTAGATTGAGATTATATACAGATGATTTTTTCTCAATAAAAACCGCAGTTCCGCCCAAAGAAGAACAAACCGCCATTGCCCGTTTTTTAGATTACAAACTGGCAAAAATCAACCGCTTTATTCAAAAGAAAAAGCAACTGATAAAACTGCTCAACGAGCAAAAAGCGGCCATCATCAACCAAGCGGTTACCAAAGGATTAGACCCCAATACCAAAATGAAAGATTCAGGTATTGAGTGGTTGGGAGAAATACCGGAGTATTGGGAGGTTTGGCGACTTAAATATTTGATTAATGGTAAATTAAAATACGGAGCAAATGAATCTGGAGGAGACTTAGTAGAAAACCATCCAAGATATATCCGTATTACTGATTTTGATAAGAGTGGAAAATTGAGAGATGAAACATTTTGCTCTTTAAATCCTGAATTAGCAGAACCATATCTTTTGAAAGAAGGCGACATATTGTTTGCTAGAAGTGGTGGAACAGTTGGGAAAACATTTCAATTTAAAAATTACGAAGGTGTTGCTTGTTATGCTGGTTATTTAATTAAAGCTGAACCAAACACAACAAAAATCTCCAGCGATTATTTATTTGCCTATACAAACTCTGGAATTTATGACCAATGGAAAAGTTTTATTTTCAATAAAGCTACTATTGAAAACATTGGTGCGGATAAATATTCATTACTTCCTGTTATTTTACCACCACTTTCCGAACAACAAAAAATCATCTCCCACATAGAACAAGAAACTACCATCATCAACACCACCATTTCCAAAATCGAAAAAGAATTGACATTAACCGAAGAATACAAAACAGCTTTGATAGCCGAAGCGGTTACTGGGAAAATTGATGTGAGAGGCTATGAAGTGCCGGAGATAACAGAAGAAGAAACTTATGAGGAAATAGAAGAAGAAATCAGTATGGCAGCTGAGGATGCCGAAGAATATCAAACGTTAGAAGAATGAGCAAAACCAACAGAAAGATAAAAATAATGGTCGGGTCAACCGTGTATGGTTTTGAGGATCAATTGTCTCAAATTGTAGCTCAATTGAATACCTTGGGTTACGAGGTACTTAACTCTTACCACGGAAGTATCAAGGTAAATCCGCACAAATCCAACATAGACAATTGCTTAAAAGCAGTGGAGGAATGCGATTTGTTTTTGGGTATCATTCGACCATATTATGGCACTGGAAATATTGGCGATAAAAACATTACGTTTGAAGAAATCAAGAAAGCCATTGAATTGAAAAAACCCTATTGGTTTCTGGTACACAGAGATGTGGTTTTTGCCCGCAATCTTTTTAAGAAAATGAAACTCAAAAGTGGTGATGAAATTGTGATTGAAGACAACAAACTTTTTGATAAAAGATGTATAGATGTATATGAATATGTAATTAAAAATCACGTCCCAGTAACCTTGAGAAATGGCAATTGGGCACAAGAATTTTATCGCTTAGATGAAATGATGGTTTATATCAACGCACAGTTTTCAGAAAAGGATTTTATCCTCGAAGTATTAAACGAAAAAGCAGAAGAAAATGGAAAATAGTTTTATCATAGAAAATCTTTTGCAACAAAAAGAAAGTAATCGCTTGGCATTCAAAGCTCAATCGAGTATAGATGCTATTGCCAAAACCATTACTTCATTTATCAATACACAAGGTGGTGATGTTATTGTAGGAGTTGACGGAGAAAAAAAAGTAATAGGTGTTGATAATGCGACTCAAGTAGCACAAGAGATACAGGCTAGTTTAGTAGAGCATATACAACCTACTGCACCCATTTTTGTACAAGTCATTTCCTATAATAAGAAGGATGTCATTTTAATCAGTGTTTGGGAAGGTGGAAAAAAGCCCTATCAATACAAAGGAGCCTTATACAATCGGGTGGGCAAATCAACAAAGCCTACTACACCTGAGCAATTAACGCAATTGATTGCTCAAAGAAAGAAAGCTGATTTTCATTGGGAAAGAATGCCTGTTTTAGGAGCTGAATTAAGCGATTTAGATTTGGAGGAAGTTCAAAAGACTCTAAATCGCTATAAAGAATACAAGAGTGACATTCAAAATGATGATGTTGAAGATTTTCTGATTCGATTGGGTTTAATTCAAAATGGAAATATCACCAATGCTTGTATGGTCTTATTTGGTAAGAATCCAACCCGATTTGTTCCGCAATCAAGAGTCAGAGTTACTTTATATCCTTCCAAAACATCAGGTAATCAATTTTTAGACGACAAAGTTTTTGAAGGGAATATTTTTAAAAACATCACAGCCATTTTCGGATATTTAGAAAATATATATGGTAAAAAACTTACAATCAAGGGTGTGTTGAGAGAGGAGAAGTCCAACTATCCTGTAATGGCTTTCCGTGAGGGCATTTTAAATGCTATAATTCATAGAGATTACAATTCTGTGAAGGGATTTTTGCAAATTTCTATTTATTCAGACAGAACAGAAATTAGCAACTATGGGGTTTTGCCCGATGGTATTACAATAGCTGATTTAAAAATTGACCATACATCAATTCTTCGCAATCCTGATATTGCACAAATATGTTTTCACAGAGGTTATGTAGAATTGCTAGGCTCTGGCACACAGCGGATGATTAGAGATTGTAAGCAGAACCAATTCAAAGTACCCGTTTGGAAACAGAATGATAATTCAATTACTGTTACTTTTTCGGGTGTAACACATAGCAGGAAGACTGAGGAGATAATTGAGGGAATAACTGAGGGATTAAGCAAAAGAGTTATTGAAAAGATTGAGGGAATAACTGAGGGAATAACTGAGGGAATAACCGAGGATGTAAAAGAGAAGCTTAGCAAGGTATTGTTAGCACTATATAAAAATGAAGGGCTAAGAACATCTGAAATGGAAAAAATGCTCCAAATACCTGTAAAGAGTTTAGAGCGATATGTAAAACAATTAAAGGATGCCAACCTGATTGAATTTAAAGGAGCAAACAGAACAGGCGGCTATTTTTTAACCGAGAAAACAGCAAAAACCATAAATACCTAAAAGGTTTAAAATAAGGAATATGACAACAGACACCACAGAAAAAGGATTAGAAACCTACATTGCCCTGTATTTGGTCAATGAAAATGGCTATTTACTTCGTGAAAATACCGTTTACGATAATGTGGCTTGTTTGGATAGTGCCCTATTGTTTGAATTTTTAGAAGCTACGCAACCTAAATCAGTTGCTAAACTCAAAAACTATCACAAAGACCTTTACGAGCAAAAGATAATCAAACGCATCAATGACCAAATACAAGCAAAAGGTGTCATTGAAGTTTTGCGAAAAGGAATAACAGACGGCTTTACTGATACCAAACTGCATTTGTTTTACGACAAACCAGTTTCTAATTACAATGCTTCTGCCAATGCTTTGTATCAAGCCAACCGCTTTTCGGTGATGCGTCAGGTTTATTTTTCACCACAGAATAAAAAATCATTGGACTTGGTCGTGTTTATCAATGGTATTCCGATTATTTCCTTTGAGTTGAAAAACGAACTAACCAAGCAAAATGTAGAACACGCCATAAAGCAATACAAAACAGACCGAGACCCAAATGAAGAACTGTTTCGCTTAGGTAGGTTAATTGTAAATTTTGCAATGGACACCGAAGAAGTTTGGATGTGTACCCAACTCAAAAAGGAGAAATCATACTTTTTGCCTTTCAATAAAGGTTATAATAACGGAGCAGGAAATCCGCCAAATGGAGGTATAAAAACCGACTATTTATGGAAGGAGATTTTAACCAAAAGTAGCCTGACAGACATTATTCAAAATTTTTGCCAACTCATTACCGAAGAAAAAGAATACTTGGATGAAAAGGGCAAAGTAAGAACACGAAAAGAAAAGAAACTGATTTTTCCACGCTATCACCAATTGGTTGCCGTTCGCAACTTATTGGCAGATGCACAAGAAAAAGGTTCAGGTCAAAAATATTTAATTCAGCATTCGGCAGGCTCAGGTAAGTCCAATTCAATTTCCTGGTTAGCTCATCAATTGGTGGGTTTACACGACAAATCAGGTACAAACCACATTTTTGATACAGTCATAGTCGTAACAGACCGCAGGGTATTAGATGCCCAAATCAGGGAGAACATCAAACAGTATCAGCAAGTAAAAGGTGTAGTTGAAGCCATTACCGAAGGCAGTAAACAACTAAAACAAGCACTGGAAGAAGGCAAAAAAATCATCATTACCACCATTCAAAAGTTTCCTCACATTGTTGAAGATATTGGCGATTTGCCAGGAAATAATTTTGCCATCATCATAGATGAAGCCCACAGTAGTTTGAGTGGACAAATGGCAAGAAAACTCAACGAAACACTTTCAAAACTCAACCTAGATCAAGCGACACAAGCCGAATTGGAAGAAGATTTGGAAGACATTTCAAGTATGGTAGATGTAGAAGATGCTGAAGAAACTATAACAGGCGAAGATTTAATCAGAGTATTGGTTAAATCAAGAAAGTTGCTTCCAAATGCCAGCTACTTTGCATTTACGGCTACACCAAAAAACAAAACCTTAGAGCTTTTTGGAGTACCGTTTCAAGATGGCGACAAAACCAAATTCAGAGCCTTTCATTTATATTCAATGAAACAAGCCATTGAAGAAGGTTTTATTATGGACGTATTGCAGAATTACACCACCTATCAGAGTTATTATGCTTTACTAAAAAAGATAGAAGACGACCCTGAATATGATAAACTGAAAGCACAAAAGAAACTCAAACACTACGTAGAGAGCCACGAACACGCAATAAAAAAGAAAGCCATTTTAATCATTGAGCATTTTATGGAAAACGTAATCCGTAAAAAGCGAATGGGAGGTTTTGCAAAAGCTATGTTGGTAACGAGTTCGAGAGCCAATGCAGTAAAATACAAAAAGGCGTTTGACGATTATTTATTGAAAATCAATAGCCCATTTTTATCGGTGGTAGCATTTTCAGGTGAAATTGACGGACAAACAGAAGCCAGTTTAAACGGATTTTCGAGTGCTAATATTCCAAGTGAATTTGAGAAAAACGAGTACCGCTTTTTGTTGGTAGCCAACAAATACCAAACAGGTTTTGACCAACCTCTTTTGCATACAATGTATGTAGATAAAAAGCTAGGTGGAGTAAATGCTGTGCAAACACTTTCAAGACTTAATAGAAGTCATCCATTGAAGAAAGACACCTTTGTTTTAGATTTTGCCAATACCGCAGAGGACATTGAAAAAGCGTTTAAACCTTATTTTGAAAGTACCATTTTAGGCGAAGCAACCGACCCGAACAAATTGTTTGACTTACAAGATGCTTTGGACAATTTTCAGGTTTATACCAAAGATCAGGTTTTTGAATTTTCAGAAAAGATTCTGGCAAATGTACCCGTTGACCAATTACACGCAATGTTGGACACATCTTCTGAAATTTTCAGAAACGACCTTGCAGAAGAACAACAAATAGATTTTAGAGCCAAAGTAAAAACCTACGTTCGGCTTTATATTTTTCTTTCTCAAATAGTACCGTTTGAAAATCCATATTTAGAACGACTTTACATTTTCCTAAGCCACTTGCAAAACAAGTTAGGAGGCGATACGCCTATTGATTTGGCACAAGGGATTTTAGACAACATTGATATGGATAGCTACCGTTTGCAGTTGGAAGCCACAACGAATATTGTAATGGAACAAGGTGAAGATTTGAAGCCTATTCCAACCGATATGCGAGGCGGGAGTTCAGAACCTGAAATTGACAGGCTTTCAAATATTCTGCAAACATTCAATGACCGTTACGGAACCCAATTTGAAGATGCCGACAAAGTAAGAAGAATGGCAGAAGATATCGTAAATGATGTTGCCAAAAACAAGGATATGGTTAGCTCTTTAAAATACTCCGACGACCAAAATGCCAGAATAACAAGTGATAAAATTGCCCAAGAGGAATTACTAAAACACGTAACTACAAATTTCGACTTCTATAAACTCATAACAGATAATAGAGATGCTAGAGAAGATTTCAACGCTATGGTGTTTGGTATGGTGAAGGAATTGATAAATAGAGGTATAAATGCACAGAAGTAGAATGATAAAAACAAATAGCCAACCCACAGGTGTAAGCACATTTGCAATTACTCACTAGTTGTTTATTTGTTTTGGTGTTCGTGAACTTACGTTTCGCACAAGCCAACGCACAGACCAAAAATTGCAAAAGAGCTTCCACCTTTCCGACCCCAAAGAATGAATTTCAAAATATTTTTTCCAACGCTTAATAAAAATAAAACACCCAAACGCACAGACCAACACGACAAAGAAAAATGACACTGAAACTCAACAACGACAATGGTTTACAAGTACGGCGGACAGAAGTCGAGTAGGCAAAGGGGAATTTCACCCCTAAGCCTCTCACAGAACCGTACGTGAACCTCTCGATTCATACGGCTCTTCATAGTGCAATCTTGCGATTGTGTTTGACAAGCAAAATCATC
>JAVEUZ010000060.1:0-9232 GCA_034005285.1 Flavobacteriaceae bacterium | reverse complement strand
TTGCCCATTTCTTTGGGGGACAGCTCGTTTCCGACTTTGCCTAAAGCCTATCATCTTCGATAAAGTTGTGTTACCATTTCAAAGAACTTTTATATCTTCGTACCCTGTGGTAACGCAGGACACACAACAATTTCTAACAGTAACCGCCGGCAAAACGTTCATTTACTTTATTAAAAAGTAATTTACTACCTTTGTAAGAAGACCTTATAAAATTAGTTAGTATGACAATTGCAATTATAAAGTGTTCCGGTATCAAAAGAGTCGGCAGTTGTTAGATTTGACAGAAATACCAAAACTTCTATTGCTAAAAAGTCAGCTGTTAAATTTTCAAAACAAGTAGCCGTTTCTTCAAAAATATTAGCAAAAGCTAAAATCTAAACACAATCAAAGGCAGGCTTTTTGTATGAAAAATGTACGCTAAAGATATATAACCTAAAAACCATGAAAGCAACACCCGAACACCATGAACGGATAGCCAAAATGACCTTTGCATCTGTATATCCGCATTATATCACAAAAGTTGAGAACAAAGGCAGAACCAAAGAAGAATTACAACAGGTAATAGAATGGCTAACGGGTTTTGATGATAAAAAACTACAAAAACTCATTGATGAGAAAGTGACTTTTGAGGCTTTTTTCAAAAAAGCAAACCTCAACCCAAATGCCGGTCTTATTACCGGTGTCATTTGCGGTTACCGGATAGAAGAAATTGAAAATCCGCTGACAAAACAAGTAAGATATTTGGACAAACTGATAGATGAACTTGCAAAAGGCAGAAAAATGGAAAAGATTCTGCGAACCGTGTAAGCAAATTTCATAACAAAAAGAATTATTTAATTTTGAAAATACCCAACCAAAACTATCATATCATCGGTGTCATGAGTGGCACATCGCTCGACGGAATCGATTTGGCACATATTTGTTTTACTGTTTCCGACAAAAAATGGAACTATGAAATTCTCGAATGTGAAACCGTTCCGTATTCGCAAAAATGGATTGACAGGCTTAAATCTGCTGTTGATTTTATCAAAGAAGAACTTTTTGAACTGAATACTGATTACACCGTTTTCTTGGGAAATGTGATAAAATCATTTATCGAAAATTATCAAATAAAAAATATTGATGCCGTTTGCAGTCACGGTCATACGATTCTGCACCAGCCGCAAAACGGTTTTACGTTACAGATAGGAAACCTACCCGAAATTGCCAAAATTATCAATCAGACCGTAGTATGTGACTTCAGGATTCAAGATGTAAAACTGGGCGGACAGGGAGCACCGCTCGTGCCCATTGGCGACAGAATTCTGTTTCCGGAATATGATTACTGCCTCAATCTCGGCGGATTTTCAAATATTTCTTTTGAACAAAACAGCAAACGTATCGCTTTTGATATTTCGCCCGTAAATACTGTCCTGAATTTTTATGCCAACAAACTCGGTTTGAACTTTGACGACAAAGGCAAAATTACACAAACAGGAAAAATCAATCTGGAATTATTCGAAAGATTGAACAACATAGATTTCTATAAAAAACCATTTCCAAAATCATTGGGTTTTGAGTTTGTAAAAGAAGTTGTCCTTCCACTTATAGAAAAACATACTATTTCTTTCGAAGACAAAATGAACACTTTTACCGAACATATTGCTTTTCAAATTGCAACGGCATTGCCAAAAAAAAATGGAATAATGCTCATAACCGGAGGAGGAGCTTATAATGATTTTTTAATCGAAAGAACAAAATCCTATTTATCAAAAATAGAGATTGTTATCCCTGACAAAAAAACTTTAGAGTATAAAGAAGCTCTAATTTTTGGTTTGCTCGGAGTTCTGAAACTTCGCAACGAAACAAATATTCTAAGCAGTGTTACGGGAGCAAAACACGACCATAGTTCCGGAAAAATTTTCCACTCGCAATAATGCTTATTTATTATATTTGTGCCAATTTATAAAAACAACAAAACACCAACTATGAAAGAACTTCTAAAAAAATTTGAAAATAAAGAACCTGAAATTGTTTTTAACTGGAACGACTCAGAAACCGACGCAGTAGGCTGGGTGGTTATTAATTCTCTGAGAGGCGGTGCTGCTGGTGGTGGAACCAGAATGAGAAAAGGTTTGGATAGAAACGAAGTTTTATCGCTTGCCAAAACTATGGAAGTTAAATTCTCTGTTGCCGGACCGGCAATTGGCGGAGCTAAATCGGGGATAAATTTTGACCCTAACGATCCTAGAAAACAAGAAGTTCTAAAAAGATGGTTCAAAGCTGTTTCGCCTCTTCTTAAAAACTATTACGGAACAGGAGGAGATTTGAATGTCGATGAAATTCATGAAGTAATTCCGTTTACTGAAGAATGTGGTATCTGGCATCCGCAAGAAGGTGTTTTTAACGGACATTTCAAAGCTTCTGAAGGAGAAAAAATAAGCAGAATCGGTCAGCTTAGAAACGGAGTAGTTAAAATTATTGAAAGTGAAAAATATTCTCCCGACTTAAATCGAAAATACACAATAGCTGACATGATTACCGGTTACGGAGTAGCTCAATCCGTAAAGCATTTTTATAACATCTATGGTGGAAACGTAACGGACAAAAAAGCCATTGTACAAGGTTTTGGAAATGTGGGTTCGGCAGCGGCATTTTACTTAGCACAAATGGGGGCTAAAATAATCGGAATCATTGACCGAGACGGTGGTGTTATCAACGAAAACGGATTTACGTTTGAAGAAATTAAAACACTATATCTTAATAAAGACGGAAACAAATTAGTTTCTCCCGACATTATTCCGTTTGACGAAATAAACCGTGAAATATGGAATATCGGAGCCCATATTTTTGCACCCTGTGCCGCTTCAAGATTGGTTACGCAAGAACAAGTTGACCAAATGATTGCATCTGGATTAGAAGTTATTTCGAGCGGAGCCAATGTGCCTTTTGCCGATAAAGAAATTTTCTTTGGCTCAATTATGGAAAACATCGATTCTAAAATAAGCCTGATACCTGATTTTATTGCAAATTGCGGTATGGCAAGAGTTTTTGCATATTTTATGGAGCAAAAAGTTCAAATGACAGACGAAGCCATATTTAATGACACCTCTGAAACTATTAAAAATGCTTTATCAAAAACCTATGCATTAAACTCTGATAAAGTTGGAATCAGTGCGGCGGCATTTGAAATTGCTCTGAAACAACTCACATAATTTTTTTTCACGATATTTTATCAAGTACAATTTAAACACTAATTTAGCGTTATATTTTCTAATTTTTAACCTTTAAAAACTATGCAACCAGACAGTTTAGCCGTTGCTCAAAACACCCTCACAGAAGGGGCACCTATTGAAAAAACATTGTCAATTTGGGAACTTGTTACCAGCGGAGGTATCGGAGGACAATCAATCATGATTATATTAACCTTGTTACTTTTTTTGGCATTTTACCTTTATTTTGAAAGAATTTTTGCCATTAATGCCGCAGCAAAAATAGACTCAAACTTCATGAACAACATCAAAACACATATTTTAAACGGAAAATTAGATGCTGCAAAAATGTTGTGTGCACAAACCAAATCTCCGGTGGCACGACTTGTTGAAAAAGGTATTTCAAGGATTGGACGACCACTTGAAGACATCAATTCTGCCATAGAAAATGCTGGTAAACTTGAAGTTTATAAACTTGAAAAGAATGTCGGTATATTGGCTACCATTGCCGGAGTTGGTCCCATGATTGGCTTCCTTGGAACTGTAATCGGGATGATTATTTCATTTCATGCAATGGCAAGCGGTGGCGGACAAATAGAAGTTAAAGATTTATCGGGCGGTATCCAGACTGCGATGACCACAACTGTAGCCGGACTTATTGTCGGAATTATTGCTTATATGGGATATAATCACGTGGCGGTAAAAACAGACAAAGTAATCAACTTAATGGAAGTAAACGCAACCGATTTCCTTGATTTATTAAACGAACCTTCTTAGAATATGAGATTCAAAAGCCGAAATAAAATATCGCCTGAATTCAGCATGGCATCCATGACAGATATTGTGTTTCTGTTGTTGATATTTTTCATGCTGACCTCAACAATGGTAACGACGAATGCTTTGGATTTGGTTTTGCCAAAAGCAGAAGGAATCACAGACAGAGGACAGAATATCTCTATCAGTATTACCAAAAATTTGGAATATTTTATAGACAAAACGCCTATCCAAGAAGCTGAACTTGAAAACGCAATCCTCAGCAGTTTTTCAGACAAAGAAAAACAATCTCTGATATTAAGAGCCGAAGAAGGCGTACCGATTGAAAAGGTTGTTACTGTTTTGGATATTTCAAATAAAAATAAGATTAAAGTAGTATTGGCTGTTCGCCCAAACTAAACTTGTAAAAAGGAAAAAATAAACAAAAAAAATCAGATGAAATTCTTAGAAACAGAATACGAAAAAAAATCATTCGCTATAAGCTCTACAATCATGGTTGTGTTGCTGTTTCTTTGTTTGTTTTTGGGGCTAACCTATCTTGATCCACCACCCGACAATGGTATTCTCATCAATTTTGGAAATACTGATGCCGGTTCAGGAAACACAAATACTATGGAGACCGTAAAAACAGAAGCCAGAGAAAACACTAATTTTGAAGAATCGACATCTGTGCCGACAACATCCAGTAATGTTGCTGAAAATGTGCTTACATCAGACAATGAAGAAAGTATCGCTCTAAAAAAACAAAAAGAATTAGCAGACGCAAAAGCAAAAGCTGAAGAAAAACAAAGGCAAGAAGAAGCCAGAAAAAAATCTGAATTAGATAAGTTAATCGGTGGAATTAAACAATCTGATGGCACCGTGAAAGAAGGTGATGGCAACACAAATAAAACCGGAAATCAAGGAATTCTCGAAGGTAGTATTTATGCAAATGCCTATTACGGGCAACCGGGCACAGGAAATTCCGGAAAAAAAATGGGAATGAACGGGAGAAACCTTGTCAGACCCGGAGCCATCAATGTTGATTGTAATGACGAAGGAACAATTGTGGTCGAAGTAACCGTAAATCAATCGGGAACGGTTATTAATTCCAAATACAGTCCGAGTGGCTCAAATACGACCAGCAGTTGTCTTAGAAATGCTGCAATAGCAGCAGCAAAAAGATACAAATGGAATGAAGACAACAAAGCACCAAACCAACAGATTGGATTTATTGTTTTTAACTTCAAAAACGGTGTACTCGAATAAAGAGAGAAGTCTTTATAAAAATGAATTACCAAGAAACCCTCGCATGGATGTTCAATCAGCTCCCAATGTATCAAAACATAGGAGTTTCTGCCTATAAAAAAGACCTTTCCAATACAATATTACTGGCTAATCATTTAAAAAACCCTGAAAAAGATTTCAAATCAATACACATAGCCGGCACAAACGGAAAAGGTTCTGTTTCGTCGATGATTGCTTCGGTCTTGCAGGAAGCCGGATATAAAACAGGACTTTACACATCGCCACACCTAAAAGATTTTCGAGAACGCATCAAAATTAACGGAAAAGAAATCAGCAAAAAATTTGTAACAGACTTTATCCAAAAAAACAAAGTTTTCTTTGAATTACATCAATTAAGTTTTTTTGAAATGACTGTCGGACTTGCATTTGAGTATTTTAAACAGGAAAAGGTGGATATAGCAATTATAGAAACAGGCATGGGAGGTCGTTTAGATTCTACTAATATCATCTCCCCATTGGTCTCTGTTATTACAAATATTGGTCTTGATCACACTCAATTTTTAGGAAATTCACTTGAAGAAATTGCCTTTGAAAAAGCAGGAATTATCAAAACAGGAGTTCCGGTTGTTATTGGCGAATATACCGATGAAACCAAAAAAATATTTATAGAAATTGCCCGAAAACATAAATCTGAAATTTATTTTGCTTCAGACATACAAAAAACAAATTATCCTTCTGATTTAATCGGCGATTATCAAACACAGAATAAAAAAACTGCTTTACAAGCCATTGAGCTTTTAAAAGCACATTTTATCATTTCTGAAAATAATACACAAAACGGTTTGCTAAATGTAGTTAAAAATACCGGTCTTAGTGGTAGGTGGCAGCAAATCGGTAAAAATCCAAAAGTGGTTTGCGATACGGCTCACAACAGTCACGGATTGAAAATTGTATTAAATCAGATAAAAAAAGAAAGTTTTGAAAATTTATTTATTGTTTTAGGTGTTGTTAATGATAAAGATTTAGATGATATTTTGCCTCTATTTCCAACAAATGCAAAATATTTTTTCTGCAAACCCAATGTTCCCCGTGGACTAGATGCTGCTATTTTACAACAAAAAGCTTCAAAATTCAACTTGAACGGAAGTGCATTTAACTCTGTATCAGATGCTTGCAAAAAAGCAGTCGAAACTTCCAAACCAAATGACTTTATCTATATTGGCGGAAGCACATTTGTTGTAGCAGAAATTTTATAATTTTTCATCATTTCGTTTGTAGAAATAAAAAACTGTTCTATATTTGCACTCGCAATTAAGCACAATTCGGGCGATTAGCTCAGCTGGTTCAGAGCACCTCGTTTACACCGAGGGGGTCGGGGGTTCGAACCCCTCATCGCCCACAAGTTTAAAAACAAATGGTTTCAAAAGCCGATAAATCTTAGGATTTATCGGCTTTTTGCTTTGGGGCATATACCAAATTATTCATTCAATCTTACCGCTGACGAGATAAAATCGAGACCCTGAAAATTTTAACCCTTTTTGGGTCTCGCTAAATTCTCCAAAGCCTTGTAAACACTCGTACTAACAACCGGTTTATTACTTGTTTAGAATATGTACATCTTGTTTGCAATCATTTATAAAATTAAATTGAATAACAAGTAAAAGGTCACCACCATGAAAGCAAAAATCACCTTGCATATTTATGCAAAAACAACAAAAGCTAATACAGCCGGTCAATTGCCAATTTATATTCGGCTAACGGTAAACGGACAACGTTTTGAATACAGCACTAAAAAATTCATTGATAAATCAAAATGGTCGCCGGAATTATCAAAAATGAAAGGCAGTTCAGAGGAAGCCAAAACATTAAATAACTATCTTGATTTAATCAGATCCAAAGTTTTTGATATCCAGATGGAGTTAATCCATAAAAACGAAGAATTATCCTTAGAGAATTTCAAATCCAGGATATTAGGAACTCATCAGCGGGAACGGATGATAATCCCAATTTATCAAAACCATAATGATAAAATCAAGGAGCTCATAGGAAACGGATATGCCTATGGAACTTTGGAGCGATTTAAAATTTCTTTAAAGCACCTTCAGGAATTTATTGTCTGGAAATACAATGTTACAGATATTAGTATTAACAAAATAGACTATGCCTTTGTTACTGAGTTTGAGTTCTACCTGAGAAGTATAAAAAAATGCAACAATAACACGGCTGTCAAATATGTCAGGAATTTTAGAAAGATCATAAAAATATGCCTGGATAACGATTGGCTGGATAAAGACCCTACTACCCGCTATGAAGGAAAAATGAAAGAGGTTGAAAGGGATTTTCTAACCGAAGAAGAATTACTCAAAATTTATAATAAGAAACTATCATCCGAGAGGCTGATACTGGTTAGGGATATTTTCATTTTTTCCTGTTATACCGGTTTGGCATACATCGATGTAAAAGGATTGAAGAAAGACCATATCGGGATTGGTATTGATGGTGAAAAATGGATTTTCAAGAACCGGCAAAAAACAGACACTAAATCAAAAATTCCCGTTTTGCCTATTGCAGAAGAGATTATCCAAAAATACAGCAGTCACCCGAAATGCTTAAACGAAAATACGATTCTACCGATTCTTACAAACCAAAAAATGAATGCTTACCTCAAAGAAATCGGGGATTTATGTGACATTCCGAAAGAAATAACCTTTCACATGGCTCGACACACTTTTGCCACAACGGTAACGCTTACCAACGGTGTGCCTATTGAAACGGTTAGCAAGATATTAGGTCATAAAAATCTGCACACCACACAACATTATGCAAAAGTATTGGATAAAAAAGTGAGTGAAGACATGAGGGTTTTAAAAGAAAAATTATTCTTATCGGATAACCACAATCTGTCCCAAATAAGAGAAAACACCATATAAAGTTGTATTAAGCTAATTGTAATATTTTTGTTCCTTTTTAAATAAATCTATGTATATACTACAATAAAAAAGACACCTGACAGGTGTCTTTTTTATTGTCTAATTTTTAAAAACAAATAATTATGATTACACTTCATGATGCGATTACAGATTTCCTTTTTCATTGCCAATTTGATAAAAATCTAAGTTCTAAAACCCTAAAAGCATATAAAATAGATTTATGCCAATTACAGCTTTTTTTAATTAATAATAACTATGATCTCGAAATAACCAGCATAACAAAAATAGAATTAAGAGGATACATCGCATCCATTTCTCACTTAAAATCAAAATCTGTCAAAAGAAAAATAGCAACAGTCAAAGCATTGTTCAACTATTTGGAATTTGAGGACATTCTGTTGATTAACCCGTTTAGAAAAATGCGGATAACTTTTAAAGAAGAAAAAAAACTTCCGGCAATACTGGATATTAAAGAAATACTTAAAATATTCTCAGCTGCCTATAAATTAAAGGAAGATCAATCTAATCTTAAATCGGAATATGGATATTTTAAATCTGTAAGAGATATAGCCATATTAGAACTGCTTTTTACGACAGGTGCCAGAGTTTCGGAACTCGCAAATCTTACCAAAGAGTCTATTAATCTCGATACCGGATATATAACCATTAAAGGGAAAGGGAATAAAGAAAGAGGGATACAAATCTGCAATAAGGAAACCTTATCCATTTTAAAACAATACCGTAATATTTGTAAAGATTTCGATACGGACTCTGCCAATTATTTTTTTATTAATCGCTTAAAAAAGAAAATATCAGATCAATCTATTAGAGGTGTAGTAAAAAACCTTAAAACTAAAGCAGGTATCGGTAAACATGTAACGCCACATATGTTTAGACATTCTTTTGCGACACTCTTACTGGAAAAAGATGTTGATATTAAGTATATACAATCTCTACTTGGTCATAGTTCTATCATGACAACACAAATATACACCCATGTAAACAGAGAAAAACAACGCCAGATTTTAGAAACCAAACATCCCCGTAAAGATTTTTCAATGTTCCATAAAGTGTATTCCAATAAAGGATAACTAAATATTATCATGGCTT
>JAVEUZ010000002.1:62704-154872 GCA_034005285.1 Flavobacteriaceae bacterium | reverse complement strand
ACACAGGTAGAGACCAAATATGATTTTGAAGGTAAAATCGAGCAGACCATAACCAAACACAAACGTACCAATGCAGGAGAAGACACTACGATAAAAGATTTTTATACTTACAGCGACCAAGGAAGATTATTGACTCATACCCATCAGGTAAATAACAAACCTGTGGAACTTCTTGCTGAAAACAGCTATGACGAACTGGGACAGCTTATTGGTAAAAAAGTAGGAAATACAAGCAATAGCCCATTGCAAAATGTAGATTACCGCTATAACATTCGTGGATGGCTCAAATCAATCAATGATGTCAATGATTTAGGGACTGATTTGTTTGCTTTTAAACTCAATTACAATGAAGTGGAAGATGAAACCACACAAACACAGAACCAGTACATGGGTAAAGCACTTTACAACGGTAATATAGCTGAAACATACTGGCGTACAGGCAGTGATAATGTAAAACGTAAGTACGGTTATCACTATGATGAATTAAACAGATTGAAGAATGCCGTTTACCAACGACCCGGAGGAGAAAAACCTGTAAGAAACAGTTATAACGAAAGTCTGACCTATGACAAAAACGGTAATATCAAAACACTTTTCAGAACGGGAGAATATGACGATGCGATTTATGATTTTGAGATAGACAATTTGGTTTACACTTATGATGCCGAGAATCCCAACCGTTTAAAGAAAGTAGATGACAGTAGCAGTAATCCAAACGGGTTTAATGACATTGCTAATGAAACTGATTATGAATATGACAATTATGGTAATATGGAAATAGACCGTAACAAAGGAATAACGGATATTCGTTACAATCATTTGAATTTACCCATTAAAATAACATTTGGAACACAAGGAGAAATACAGTACATTTACAATGCCGAAGGAAAGAAAATGGAGAAGTTCGTCAAACAAGGCACTACAGAAACGACCACGAAGTATTTGGAAGGATTTCAGTATGTGAATAATGTTCTTACTTTTTTCCCTCATGCGGAGGGATATGTATCGAAGAATGGAAGTAACTTTAATTATGTTTATCATTATACAGACCATTTAGGCAACATCAGATTGTCGTACAGTAAACACTTAACCACAGGAGTACCAACGATAATGGAGGAGAACAATTATTATCCGTTTGGACTGAAGCATAAGAATTACAATATGACTCATCTGGAGTATTTTGAGGAAGGTGGAAATATGACGCTTGATGCTTGTGTGAATTGTAATTACAAGTATAAGTACAACGGAAAGGAGTGGCAGGATGAGTTAGGATTAAATGTACACGACTTCCATTTTAGACAGTATATGCAGGACTTGGGAAGAACAACTACACTTGACCCGATGGCTGAAATGTTCTACTCAATATCGCCTTATTCGTTTTTAAACAACTCACCCCTCATAACTATAGACCCGACAGGTATGATGGCAATTGATGGAATAGAAACTCATTATGTAAATGAAAGGGGAGAAACTATTGCTAATACTGATGATGGTATTAATGATGTTATTGTTATCAGAAAGGAAAATGAAAGTAAATTTACAAAAGAATTAGCAGAAAAAATAAAAACTAGAGATGACTTAAATCCTGAAGTAAATAAAGAGTTAGGAGAAAAATATGGGTATAACTTTAAAGAACACAATAAAAATGTTGATGGAGGGAAAGGAGAAAATTACCAAACTGAACACGGTAATGAACAAATGACAGACTGGAACATAGGATATAATTGGGGTTATGATGGAGAATCAACGAAGTTAAATTTACGCTCATTTCAACCAGGTTCTTTTAGTCGTAGTGCAGGTTATGCAAGCGGAGAAAATCATAAACAAGCTGGTAAAATGCACGCTTTCGAACCAAAACTATCAAACAGTAAAGCAAAAAACTATATTAAAACGAATCAAGCTCCCAAAGTAAACAATAGACAATATAGTGATAGACCAATTCCTTTATTAATAGAACCTTAATTAAAAAAAATATGGAAAAATTACGTCAATATAGCTTTTTTATAGGTATTTTGTTATTTCTTATTTATGATAAAGTTTTCTTTACATTACTTTCTTTAAATGACATTTATTTGTTTACTTTCAAAGGAAATGAGACTTTATATATTATAGGATTTATTGTTTCTATAATTCTTGCTAATGTAATCCTTGTTAGTTTGTATAAAGTATTTATAAAATCAGAAAAACACAATTTGTTTATTATAAGACTTTTATTTATTCTTGCCTTGATTGTGGTATTATTTCTTTGGACAAACTATTATTTGGGATATTTAGGGAGGACTGAAGTGGCTAAACACCTTCAAGATATTTTCTTTAAATATTATGATTACAAAAACACTATATATTTTATAAACTCTTCAATTCTTCTTATTTTATATGGATGGTATTTTTATAAAAAAAAGTAAATAAATATTTTGAGATTTTAATTATTATAAACCCGAGCTTCTTTAAAGAGTTCGGTTTTTTTGTTTTACGTAGTAAGAAATATCCCGATTGTAGTACTTTTTTCTTTTGTATATTTTATTGAATAGTATTGATTCTGTTTTTAAGGTATCTTTTACTACCTGAATAGAATCTTTTTTTACGGGAGGAGGATAAAAAAAGAAAGGCTCTTCGTAATAATATTGTTCCGAGTGAAAAAAACGACCCTGAACTTCAAAAACCTCGAAGTAAGAATTAATTATCTAAAACTGTCAAAATGCTATTTGGCAGTTTTTTTTATTTTTTAAGGCTGTTGATTTCTCTATATGAAACAAGAGCTAACCAAAACAGGTCTTTTTCTTTCTTACCCCACGTCATAAGATAATTTTATAAATACAATATAGGAACTTCAAATGTTTTTATAAGATAATAATGTTGGGTTCATTCAGATTAAATACAGTTCATTTGGAAGTTATTTTAGGAAATAGGGGTATATTTAGGGGTATTTACAAAACAAAAAAGCCTTAAAGTGCTGTTTTTTAGCAAATTAAGGCTTTGTGTTTGTGCGGGCGAAAGGACTCGAACCTTCACACCGTGAGGCACCAGATCCTAAGTCTGGCGTGTCTACCAATTTCACCACGCCCGCAGTTTTGTCTGTTTCAATAAGTGGGTGCAAATATATAAATAATTCTGAAATTTAAATTATCTCATTTAAATTTTTTCAGCTTTTTATTTTTTGTACATTTGAACTTTATCAAAGTTACTTTTAGAATGGATAACATAAGAAATTACGTTCAACAGAACAAAGAACGCTTTATCAACGAGTTAATCGAACTTTTAAAAATTCCTTCAGTAAGTGCTGACAGTGCTTACTCTCAGGATGTTATCAATACTTCGGAAGCCGTGAAAACCAGCTTGGAAAAAGCAGGTTGCCAGTTTGTAGAAATCTGCGAAACACCGGGTTATCCTATTGTTTACGGTGAACATACTATTGACAAAAACCTGCCAACGGTTTTGGTTTACGGTCATTATGACGTGCAACCGCCCGACCCGGTGGAACTTTGGACTTCACCACCGTTTGAACCGGAAATTAAAACTACCGAAATTCATCCTGATGGGGCGATTTTTGCCCGTGGTGCGTGCGACGACAAAGGACAAATGTATATGCACGTAAAGGCATTTGAATATATGATTGCTAATAATTGTCTGCCTTGCAACGTAAAATTTATGATTGAAGGCGAAGAAGAAGTCGGATCAAAAAGTTTGGGTTGGTTTGTGGAAAGTAACCAGGAAAAATTAGCGTGTGACGTGATTTTAATCTCCGATACGGGAATGATTTCTAATCAACAGCCAAGCATTACCACGGGTTTACGTGGTTTAAGCTATGTAGAAGTGGAAGTTACCGGACCAAATCGAGATTTACATTCCGGTTTGTATGGCGGAGCAGTTGCCAATCCTATCAATATTTTAGCCAAAATGATTTCATCGCTTCACGATGAAAACAACCGCATCACAATTCCGGGATTTTATGACAAAGTAGAAGAGCTTTCTGCCGAAGAAAGAGCCGAAATGGCAAAAGCACCGTTTTCATTGGACAGATATAAAAAAGCATTGGACATCGATGATATTTATGGTGAAAGTGGTTATGTTACCAATGAAAGAAACTCCATTCGTCCAACGCTTGACGTTAACGGAATTTGGGGCGGTTATACCGGTGAAGGTGCAAAAACCGTGATTGCAAGTAAAGCTTTTGCAAAAATTTCGATGCGTTTGGTGCCAAATCAGGATTGGGAAGAAATTACCGAATTGTTTAAAAAACATTTTGAAAATATCGCTCCAAAAGCCGTAAAAGTAAAAGTTACACCACATCACGGCGGACAAGGTTATGTTACGCCTATTGACAGCATTGGTTACCAAGCGGCAAACAAAGCATATACGGAAACCTTTGGTGTTCAGGCAATTCCCGTTCGTTCCGGCGGAAGTATTCCGATTGTTGCATTGTTTGAAAAAGAGCTGAAATCAAAAACTATCTTAATGGGATTTGGTCTTGACAGCGATGCTATTCACTCGCCAAACGAGCATTTCGGAATTTTTAATTACCTGAAAGGAATTGAAACCATTCCGTTGTTTTATAAGTATTTTGTAGAACTATCGAAATAAAACTAACTCTGTCAAAGTTTTAAACTTTGACAGAGTTAAGAACATCAAAAATCCGTTTATTCTTAATTGAGTAAACGGATTTTTTTATTGCCAAAATGTTAAATTTCTGCTCTACACTTGTAGAATTGATTTTTAGTTCTACATTTGTAGAGTTAATTCTAAATATGTAGAAATGCAATTATCAAACTCCGAAGAACAATTAATGGAACATTTATGGAAAATGGAAACCGCTTTTATGAAAGACATTCTGGAAGCATATCCTGAACCAAAACCTGCTACGACAACCGTTGCCACGCTTTTGAAACGAATGACTGACAAGAAATTTGTGGCGTACAACGAATTTGGAAATTCACGGGAATATTATCCGCTGGTCAAAAAATCGGATTATTTCTCGAAACACGTTAACGGATTGATTAAGAATTTCTTTGACAATTCCGCTTCACAGTTTGCTTCCTTTTTCACTACCGAAACTAATCTTTCTGAAAATGAATTGGAGGAACTCAAAAAAATCATCGATATCCAACTTCAAAAAAAGAAAAAATGATTCATTTTTTAATCACATCAACTATTTGTCTGACCGTTTTTCTCGGTTTTTACCATTTATTTCTTGAAAAAGAAAAAATGCACTTTTTCAACCGGTTTTACTTATTGAGTTCGATAATCGTTTCGCTGTTTATTCCATTTTTGAATTTTGAAATCATAAAAGAAATTCCTGCAACGGTTTCACAAAATATTGTTTTTGATGAATTTACATCAAATCAAATCATTTTCGCAGAACAAAAAACTTCGGTTTTGCCTTTGGTTCTATGGATTTTATACGGATTGACGGCTTTTGGGTTTTTTATTCGTTTTGGCAAAAATATTTTTGAACTCATTTTAAAAATCAGAAAAAATCCAAGTGTAAAATACAAAAATGCCCAACTTGTTTTAGTCGATGAAAAAACCATTCCGCATACTTTTTGGAACTCAATTTTTATCAATTTTGACGATTATAACCGGCAAAAAATTGAAGACGAATTATACACGCACGAATTGGTTCATGCAACGCAAAAGCATACGTTTGACATTTTGTTTATTGAAACGCTGAAAACCGTTTTCTGGTTTAATCCATTGTTTTATTTCTACAAAAAAGCCATTCAGCTCAATCACGAATTTCTTGCTGACGAAGAAGTCATAAAATCCTGTGATGTACCGTTTTATCAGACTTTGCTGTTGCAGAAAAACAGCATCGACCATATATTTCTAACCAGTAATCTTAATTATTTAGTAACCAAAAAACGACTTATCATGATGACAAAAAACACCTCAAAAACATTGGCTTTGCTAAAAAAAGCAGCCATAATTCCGGTAATAAGCGGATTGATTTATTTTTTCTGCGTTGAAATTGTAGCACAGGAAAAAGTAATACCGAACAAAACCACAAAATCCGAAGGAAAAATAGTTGCTAATGCAACTACTAAAACAGAAAAAAATAAAAATGTTTCCGAAGACGACTATTTCAAAGGCATTCGCATAAAATATTATGAAAATGAAAACGGGAAATTGATTTTTGATAAAAAATACGAAGAATTGACAGAAAGCGAAAAACACGAAATTCAGATTTCCTTAATGCTTAGTATGCAAAAACCACTTGAAAGAAAATCGCCGTCGCAACAAGAGCTTAACGAATTTAAAAATGCTGCGAAATATGCAATATGGATTGACGGAAAAAACGTTTCTAACAACGAGTTGAACAACTACAAACCGAAAGATTTTGCTCATTATTCAGGAAGTTCCGTTTTGAAGAATGCCCGAACTAAAAAACATCCGCAACCGTTCCAGTATTGGTTTTACACGCATTCGTATTACGAAAAAAACAATATGGGAAAACAGATAAACAAATATCCCGGTGAAGAAATTGTAATTTTTAAAGATGGCAAAAATCGTTATATTTCTCCAACCGAAAAAACAGCAGTAAGAGCAGAAGATTTTCCGCCTATGCCACCAATGCCGCCAACTCCAAATAAACAAGTTTCTTTCGGAAAAGTTTCAGATTATATGGAAAAAAACAAACAAGAAGGAATAATAATGCCTGTTGTGGTAGGGAAATACGGAGAAACACAAACTTCTAAGAAGAATAAAAATGAAAATTTAGAAGTCGTTGCTCTTGGAACAGAAACAGATTTGGAAATACCGACTTTTCCCGGCGGACTTTCGGAATTTTATAAATACGTGGCAAAAAACTTCAAAATGCCAAAGGGTTTTAAAAGCAAAGACAAACTGATAGTTTCTTTTATCGTTGAAAAAGACGGGAGTCTGACCAATATCAATGTTAAACAGGATTTAGGTTTTGGCACAAAAGAAGAAGCGATACGTGTTTTGAAAAATTCACCAAAATGGATTCCCGCAACTGCTAACAAAGAAGAAGTTCGTTATCAATATGTGCTTCCTATTCAAATCGCTTCGGAATAAATTATCTATCATAACCGACATTATACGAAGTCGTCATTGCGAAAGAAAGTAGTGAAGTGTGGCAATCTTTTGGATTACTTCGTCATTCTTTCTCGCAATGACGGTTTTGATTATTGGGATAAAATTTCGGCTTGAAGTTTTTTAGTCAGACTTTTGAATACCAATTCATACGAATGATTGATGAGTTCAAGCATCATTTTATCCGAAACATCGCTGTTGAACCGTACCGTAATCCAATGGATTTTACTCATGTGAAAACCCGGTTTTACAGCGTTGTATTCGGCTTGAAGCTCAACGTTTTGCTCGGGATTTCCTTTTAAATTGATTGACGGTGTTCCGTTTTCCCATTCTTTTAACGAAGTGAGGCAAAACATTTTTCTACCAACTTTAAACACCAAAGTGTCTTCGTCGAACGGAAAATGCTCGGTGACACCTTTTTTAGACAGACAAAACTCATAGATTTCCTGAATATTCATCTCATGGTTTTAATTTAAATTGGATATAGGTAATGGGTTTGTTTAAAGAAAGATATTGTGTTTCATAAAATGTTTGAATGGCTGTAACCACCTCTGGAGCTCCTTCGTTTTTATAGACATGATGGTTTGCATATAAAACTTCGTGCCCCAATCCGTGCAGTAGTCCGAGCGTATAGCCGTGTAGGAATTCGCTATCGGTTTTTAGGTGAATAATCCCGTCTTTTTTTAGTATATTTTTATATCGTTCCAAAAATTCTGAATTGGTGAGCCTGTGTTTTGTGCGTTTATATTTTATTTGTGGGTCAGGAAACGTAATCCATATTTCGCTCACTTCGTCTTTGGCAAAACAACTTTCAATCAGTTCTATTTGTGTTCTCAAAAATCCGACATTCTGAAGGTTGTTTTCTAAGGCTGTTTTAGCACCACGCCAGAAACGGGCTCCTTTGATATCAATGCCGATAAAATTTTTTTCGGGATAACGCTCCGCCAACCCCACAGAATACTCGCCTTTGCCACATCCTAATTCTAATACAATAGGTTTTGTGTTTTTAAAAAACGTGGAAGCCCATTTTCCTTTTAACGAAAAATTTCCGGAAATCACTTCATCTCTTAACGGTTGGACTACATTATCGAAAGTTTCATTTTCTCTGAAACGCTTTAATTTATTCTTACTTCCCACAAAAATTAATTTTTTGGTAAAATTAGCGAAATATGTTCAAACCAAATTATTGCTATTTTTACATTTATAAACGAGTTATCAAAAATAAATTGAAAAATCATAAACCAAAAATACTTGTAGCTCCACTTAATTGGGGTTTGGGTCATGCTACGCGTTGTATTCCTATTATTAGGCAATTGCTTGATCATGGTTTTGAGCCGATTATAGCTTCAGACGGGGTAGCTTTACAGCTATTGCAAAAAGAATTTCCGGAACTTATGTTCTTAAAATTACCATCTTATCAAATAGAATATGCCAAAAATGGTATTTTTTTTAAGTGGAAAATGATAAAAAACAGTCCGAAAATTATGGAGGCTATTTATAAAGAAAAGAAACTCGTTAAAAAATGGATTAAAGAATACGGGCTTGTAGGTGTTATTTCAGACAATCGTTTGGGCGTGTATTCTAAAAAAGTTCCGTCTGTGTTTATAACACACCAATTGAATGTTATGACAGGAAATACCAGTTGGATTACAAGTAAAATGCATCAATATATTATTAAAAAATTTGATGAGTGCTGGGTTCCGGATATTGCAGAGAAACCAAATCTTTCAGGAAAATTAGGTCATCTAAAAAAACCTTTTTTAAAAACAACCTACATTGGTCCGTTGAGTAGATTTGAAAAACAAGAACTTCCGAAAAGATATAACTTAATGGTGGTGTTGTCAGGACCTGAACCCCAGAGAACTATTCTTGAGAAACATTTAAGAAAGGAAGTGCTTAGATATAAAGGAGAGGTTGTTTTTGTGTGTGGAAAGATAGAGTCTGAACAATCTGTTGAGATAAAAGGTCATGTTACTTATTATAATTTTATGACTTCTAAAGAGCTTGAGAAAACCTTTAATGAAAGTGAAATTGTACTGAGTCGTTCAGGATATACTACTGTTATGGATTTAGCGATGTTAGAGAAAAAGGCTTTTTTTATTCCAACACCTGGACAATATGAACAGGAATATCTTGCCAGAAAATATAAGAAAGAAGGTCTGATTCCTTTTGCAAAACAAGATGAGTTTACTATAGAAAATTTAAACGAAACACATGTGTACAAAGGTCTGCCCAGAAGACATGTGGACACATACTGGAAAAAGTTACTGCTGCTTTTCAAGGGTGAAAGAGAACTCTGAGCCGATACCGTACTGACTTTCTATGTAAATTTTTTCGTTATGTGCTTCGATGATATGTTTTACAATCGCAAGACCCAGGCCGGAGCCACCTTCGGTTCGAGAACCGCTTTTGTCAACCCTGAAAAAACGTTCAAAAAGCCTTGTAATATGCTGCTCATGAATGCCCTCTCCATTGTCGGTTACTCTAACAATAACTTTGGTGCTTGTAAGGTCTTCAACGCCTATTTCTGTGGTTCCTTTTAGTTTTCCGTATTTTATAGAATTCTCAACCAGATTTATTAAAACTTGTTGTATTTTGTCTTTGTCTGCTTGTACCATGATTGGTCTTGGGTATTTTGTGTCAAAAAGCAGCGAAATGTCTTTTTCATCGGCTTTTATTTCAAGCATATCAAAAACATTTTGGATAAGCTCGATGATGTCAAAATACAAATGTTCCACGTTAAGATTACCTGTTTCAAGTTTGGTTATCATATCCAAATCCCGAACAATATAAATAAGCCGTTCTACACCTTTTTCTGCTCGTTCAAGATATTTTTTTCTGAGGCTTTTATCATTCATGGCTCCGTCTAACAAAGTGGAAATATATCCTTGAACGGTAAACAAAGGTGTTTTGAGTTCATGAGAAACATTTCCTAAAAATTCCCGACGATATTCTTCTCTGATTTTAAGAGTTTCTATCTCTAATTTTTTATCTTGTGCAAACTTTTCCACCTCTCGTGTGAGTGTCGCCATATCTGTAGTCACGGGCTGGCTTCGGAAACTTACAGAGTCAAGAAGCGAGACATCGTCATAGATTTTTTTGACTCTTCGATATATAAAATGTTCTACTCTATATTGGATGACAAAGAAAGAAAATAAAAATATAGAAACCCCGAAAGTGAGAATTACTTCAATGCCTATATTAAACCATAGAGATGATATTAGAAACAGTAACCCTATAGAAAAAAGTGTTATATAAAATCCGGATTTTATTGCAAACTTATAGGTCTTTTTAAACTTTAAAGCCATAAAATGCGTTTGAAAGAAGTATTATAAAGGTATAAAGGTATAAAAATTTGGAGGAGTCTTAGGCTAATTTTGAAATAATTTAACCCCTCGGCACAAAAGGTTTATAATAATGTTTCTAACGAAACTTCTGTTTTTCTACAAGATAGGTGGTGAGTACCTTTTCAAAATTAGCTCCGACATTTACCGGAACATATTGAATCCTATTTTGGGCACATAGCAATGAAATACGCTTAAAAAATTCTTCTGCAGATTTTTCATAAGATTCTTTAATATTTTCTGCATACAAGTTTACGGTTTCTCCTGTTTCAAGATCAATAAACTTGCGTGGAGCATTGTCAAAATTGAATTTAAGTTCTCGTTCTTCATCTATAACATGAAAAACAACTATCTTGTGCTTGTTGTGTTTTAGATGCTGTAAAGCGTTAAACAAAACAGTTTCTTCCTCGTTTTGAAACATATCGGTAAACAGAACAATCATCGAGCGTCGATGTATTTTCTCGGCAATCTGGTGTAGAAATGTAACTGTATTTGTGGTTTTAGAGTTTTTCGGAGTTTCGATGAGGTTTTCCAGTTTGTCGAGCAACATTCTGTGGTGTCTGTCACTTCCTTTTTCAGGGGCATAATATTCATAAGAATCCGAGTAAATACTCATCCCAACAGCATCTCGCTGTTTCTTGAGCAGATTCATCAGAACCGCAGAAGCCAAAACGGAGAAACCAATTTTACTTTCATAAAAAGGCTGTCCTTCTTTTAGTTTCGGATAATGCATAGAAGACGAGTTGTCTATAATCAGATGACATCTTAGATTGGTTTCTTCTTCATACTGTTTGGTATAGAGTCTGTCTGTTTTGGCAAATAATTTCCAGTCGATGTGTCTGGTGCTTTCACCGGTATTATAAACTTTATGCTCTGCAAATTCTGCAGAAAAACCATGAAATGGAGATTTGTGCATTCCAGAAATAAAGCCTTCTACAACTTGATTTGCTAAAAGTTCAAGATGTTTAAAACCAGATATTATTTTTTTATTTGCTTCTATATTCATAGCTATAAACCCGAGTTTGGTTATTAAAACAATTCCGATAGCTATCGGGACAAAATTAATAAAAGGATTTGATTACAAGGCAGATTTCCATGGGATAGCGAGCTATTGTTTGAAAATTCAACGCAGTAAGCGGATTCTTTTATAAGGGATTTACAATCTTAATAATTGCTTTTCCCTCCAAAATATACTAATATTATGCTCATAAATCTTGTATCTCGCTATTTAAAAGCGTTTCGACAAAGTTTGAATAAACGAATCTCAGGTTGTAAAGATACTGAAAGTTGTAAAAGAATAAAAAAAGAGGTCAGTAAATCTCTCTACTGACCTCTTCTTAAGTTATTAACTCAATTTATTGTTTTATAAAACGAATCGTTTTAGAGGTGTTTTCTTTTGTTACCTTAATAAAGTACACACCATTGCTCAAGCTTTCTGCATTTACATCTAAATCAGCCTCTGAGTGAACATCTTTAGAGAAAATTATTTGTCCTAAGGTGTTAAATACTTCATAAGCATCGGGCAGATTCTCGTTTGGAGTTTTAATGGTAAACAGACCTTTTGTAGGGTTTGGATATAAATAAATTCCGGAAGTCCAGTTATGTTCATCAACACTCATCATATACACACCAAAGTTTTTCGATTCTGTTGCTCCAAATTGTCCCCCAGAAACGATGGTAACATTTGAAGCATCTTTTATTTGATAATAACCATTACCATAGTCACAACAAATACCGTCTGCGTAAGGTGTGTCGTTTATAGTGAAAGTATAACATTCATTATCAGACAAGTTCCATGTCTGTTGAACGATAGCACCTAAATTCGGATAGGTTTGGTTATAAGGTCCGCCGCTATATAAAGTGGTATTGGCTGAATTTTTCAGTGTCCAGGTTGTTTCGTTGCCAAACATATCCGGCTGTAAAGTAAAACTCACAGTAGTACTATTAGAAATTGCAATGTTGAAGGTTTGGTTTCTACTGTTGTTTGTAGTGTTTTCATCAGTCTGTCCGTTTACGGAAGTTATGGAAACATTGAAAGTATGACTGCCACTGGAAGCAGTAATTGCATTTAGAGTTATATTTGATGACTGTCCTGTTGTTAGAGTTCCAGACCAATTATATGTCTGAGGATTAGCTCCATCTACATTATAAGAGATAATTGCAGAACTAAGGGTGGTTGAGCCAAGATTCTGTAAGCTGACAACCGGATTTATAGTTGTACCGCACTCCTGTAGATTCAAATTCACAATATTAATATTACCATCAAGTCCGAAAGTTTGAGGTGGCACACATCCTAATGAATTAATTAGTGTGTTTCTTCTTGGAGAGTTTTGCAACACTGCCCACATTCTTGCTTTTTGGTCAATCGTAAAAATATTTAAACAGGAATCATTAGTATAATCCATATAATTTTCTTTCATGTCTGCTCCAGGATCATTTGGACAAGAATCTGAATAAATACAGCTATCATTCGGACCATTTGCGGCAGGAGTATCTGGACAATAATCTTGCTGGCTATCTATAGTATTTACTACGCAAGATGGGTTATCTCCCCAAATGTGCCTTAGACCAAAGCAATGACCTACTTCGTGTGTGGTTGTTCTTCCTCTGTCATATCCTCCGTAATATTGACCAGGAGCTATTGTAGAAGTTCCAAAACATCTCCAGTCTATAACAACACCGTCTGTAGTGGCAGCTCCTCCATTTGTATTTAATCCTCCTAAACCTGAGTTGCTCGGAAACTGTGCATAACCCAAAAGTTCACCACCTGAGAATTGCACCACCCAGATATTAAAATATTGAGTAGGATCCCATTGTGTTTGGGGTTTTATTGTGCCTTGAATAGCATTTTCGCCTACAGAGCTTGAGGCAATCTGTACTCGGTTAATGCCATTTGTAGGATTTCCATTAGGGTCTCTTTGTGCCAGACAAAATTCAATTTCTGTGTCGGCACCCACTGAATTAGAGTTGAATCCGGGAGTTCCTGCCATTCTTCTGAAATCCTGATTCAATACTGTAATTTGAGATTGCACACGTAAATCTGAAATATTAGCTCCAGTTCCTACTGCTTGTCCGCTATGGATAACATGCACAACAACAGGCAACGTAACAACGGCATTAACCCCCTGTTCACTTCTTTGTAGCAGTTGTTGTTTCATGAGTTGAACTTTAGGAGCAAGCCATTGTTCGAATTCTTTTTCGTCAGCTCTTGTAGGGTCTAATTCTCTTAGATATTGCTCATACTCTGTTGATGCACATCTGATTATTCCGTCAGAATTGACGTGCTGAATCGGTTTGCCAAATACTGTTGTATTGCCTTTATGGTTATGGGTTTGTCCAAAAGAAAAAACCATTGGTAATAACAAAATTGTAATTATAGTAATTATTCTCATTTTATTAAATAAATTTAATTTAGTTTATAAAAGGGGCTAATTTAATTATATTTTTTAGAAACCCAGACAAACTAAAGGGTTTATTTTTCTATTTTAACAAAATTAAGGTGCCTCGTTGTTGATTGAAAATAAAATGTTTATCATTTAAAAGCAGGCATTCCTGTAATATCGGCACCTGTAATTAAAAGATGGATGTCGTGGGTTCCTTCATAAGTAATTACACTCTCTAAATTCATCATGTGACGCATAATAGAGTATTCTCCCGTAATCCCCATACCACCTAATATCTGACGAGCTTCTCGAGCAATTTCGATAGCCATATTTACGTTGTTGCGTTTTGCCATAGAAATTTGGGCAGTAGTGGCTTTTCCTTCGTTTCTTAAAACACCTAACCTCCAGGTCAATAATTGTGCTTTGGTGATTTCGGTAATCATTTCTGCCAATTTTTTTTGTTGTAATTGTGTTGCCCCGATAGGTTTGTCAAACTGAATCCGTTCTTTGGCATATCGCAAAGCTGTATCATAACAATCCATAGCCGCACCAATAGCTCCCCATGCAATTCCGTATCGGGCAGAATCTAAGCATCCAAGCGGAGCACCTAATCCAGATTTATTTGGTAATAAGTTTTCTTTCGGAACTTTTACATTATCAAAGATAAGTTCGCCAGTAGCCGAAGCTCTCAATGACCATTTATTATGAGTCTCAGGAGTTGAAAATCCTTCCATGCCTCTTTCTACAATAAGCCCGTGAATACGACCTTCCTCATTTTTTGCCCAAACTACGGCAATATCAGCAAAAGGTGCATTAGAAATCCACATTTTGGCACCGTTTAATAAATAATGGTCGCCTTTATCTTTAAAATTGGTAATCATGCCACTTGGGTTTGAACCAAAATCGGGTTCTGTTAATCCGAAACAACCTATAAATTCTCCCGAAGCCAGTTTTGGCAGGTATTTTTTTCTTTGTTCCTCATTTCCATATTTCCATATAGGATACATAACAAGCGAAGATTGAACTGAAGCCGTAGAACGCACTCCTGAGTCGCCTCTTTCTATTTCCTGCATAATTAATCCGTATGAAATTTGATCTAATCCTGCTCCGCCATATTCTTCAGGAATATAGGGACCGAAAGCTCCGATTTCTGCCAATCCGCTTATGATTTGTTTCGGAAACGCTGCTTTTTGGGCATACTCCTCAATAATCGGAGAAACTTCTCGTTTTACCCACTCACGGGCGGCAGAACGAACAAGTTTGTGTTCTTCGGTTAATAATTCGTCAAGTAAGTAATAATCGGGGGCTTGGAATAAGTCGGGTTTCATGTATTTTCGTTTTTAAGAGCAACAAAAATAAACAAACAAACACAACATTTCAATTAGAAGGAGCTATAATTTTAAAAATCAAGAATCTGTTTAGCTTTTATCTTTGGATTTTTTGCAAAAGTTGTAAGTTCCATTAACATTTGAAAAACATTAAATTGCATTCACATCTTGAGATAAAACGCTTTGGTCAACTCTTTGTATTCAGGTGTATAATCGTGACGAGCAATTTCGATAATCAACTCATCTTCTGAAATCTCTTGTCTTGTTCTTGAAAAAATCATTAAACTCCTTTTGATTTCAGAGGTTGGCGTGCCTTTGACCCGTGTTAATTTAAACGGATATAATTGATTTGCCTCTGCAATAGTCGTAAACTTACTCTCTTCTTTAAAAGGAATAATTACAGAAAAAATTCCGTTTTCTGAAAGTAAAACCGAAACGGATTCAATTAATTCTTCAAAAGGCAAAGCGTCTTCAAAACGTGCTAAATCTCTCGAAACATTATCCGATTTATAGTCATCCGTGTAAAAAGGCGGATTGGAAATAATTAAATCATATTCGTCTTCGGGTTCGTCAACAAATTCATCCAAACCTGCGTGAAAACAAAATAATTTATCATCCCAAGGTGAAGCTTCAAAATTTTCGACACATTGTTCGTAAGCATCTCCGTCAATTTCAATCGCATCAATTTGTTCGGCGTTGCTTCTTTGGGCTAACATTAAAGATAAAATTCCGGTTCCAGAACCAATATCTAAAACATTGTAAGGATTGTTAATTAGCGGAGTCCAAGCGCCAAGCAAAACACCATCCGTGCCAATTTTCATAGCACAACGATCTTGATTAACGGAAAATTGTTTAAATTTGAAAGTCATTTGTTTTTATAAAAAATCATGCAAAGGTTAATTTATTTGATTAAATATTATTATAAGTTTCTATTTTTTTTCAGAAAATAAAGTTATATCTTCGCATTTAAGATTTATTAATATTAAGTAAAACTTTGAAAATTATGGTATTAACTAAAAAAACTCTACACTTCTTACTTCTATTTTGTACTTTAGTTTTTGTTTCTGGATGTTCAAATGATGAAGAAGAAAACGCTATTAATGAAAATGGAGGTCAAATTTCTAGATTTCAAATAGTAACCATTGATTTTGGTGGACAGCAGTTAGCAAGAGATACTTACGAGGGAGTATTTAATAATCGTCCTATTAACTTAGCAAAAGTGGAGGAAAGTAAATTAATTTTTTATGTTACTGAATCAACTCCGTTAGGAAGGGTTGAATTATTAATTCCTGAACTTAATGATGCACAAATTACTTATGAAGTAGTGGATGCAATTCTAACACAAACTCCAGATGCTACTTTGTTGCCATTAGAGAATTTTCAAGAACAATATGGTAATTCTTTGACTAATGATCCAGAAGATGCTCCTTTTCTGCAAAATCACAATTCTTTAACGTCTTATTTGGCTAATTTATCTGATGAAGACAGAATAAAAGCTGCTAAATTTTACAAGACTAATAAAAGTATTTTTGATGCTGTATACAATACAAATTATGATGCTGTACAAGGCAGAGGTTTAGACAGCCAAACACTATCTGAAATAGATTTTCAAAGGTATCGTGCTTTAATTAATAAGCATAAACTTGCTGTAGCTGTAACAGTTATAGCTGGAGTTTTAGCTGTGATGCCACCATATGAATTGGTTGAAACTGGACTGGCAGCAGGTGTTGCTATTGCGGGAATTAAGAAATCTCAAGATTTTCATATGGAAATTGTTAATGATGTTTTTAGAGTTGTTGGAGTGGAGTTGAATAACGAATTAGGAACAAATAATAGATTAACAAATAGGGCGAATTCTGCTCTTTCGTTTGTAAGTAATCAACTTGTAACTATACCATTTACAGTGGGTGGGAGAACCATAAATAATGCGGACAGTAATGTGCAAAAGGTATTTATGCAAACATATTTTAGTGCTGTAAATAGGTTAAATGGCTTTATTAATGATTTAAATGGAGCAATTGATTGGATGAATAATAATCTTCCGTTAACTAACTTAAGTCATGTTAATACCGTTAATGTGCCAAATGTTTCTTCTGAGGGCTCTTTTGATGCTAACGCACAATTGATGCAGAATTTTACTTTTTCTGTAAATCATCCAAATTTATCACTTGAAACGGCTACTTTGCAAACTAACGGCCAACTAAATCTAAAGATTAATATTATAGGGACTCCGTCATCAATACCAATTAATAGTACTTTAAATTATACATATAATGATGATTTTAATAATTTTTCAGGACAATTTGATATACAAGTAACTGATGAGAATACTTTTTCGCTTGTGGGAACTTGGGTTGTAGTAGGTAAAGGTGCAGGAACTTATGATAGTGCAACAGGAACTTTTAGTCAATATATAACTTCTGAAAGTAGTCAAGGGACATGTAGTAGTGGTACTTTTTATACATATGAAAGAGATTTTACGACAAATTATTCTTTTTCAAATATAGTAATAACTGAAAATAGTTTGAGTTATAATCAGTCTGAAACAACATCAGGGCAGTTTTGTGATGCTGCATATGGGGAGCAAACTTGTAACAATAGTAGAACGATTGTCTATAACAAGACTTTATCAGCAACACCATTTATGGAAGTAAATGATGTTAATCATATAATTGGTGATGTTTCCTATGTTAATAATTATAATTATTCTTGCTCAGAATATACGTATGGGAACGGAACTACAATTGGTGAAGATGAATGCTATTGTGACTTATCATATAGCACATCTAATAGTGGACAAGCTAATATGTTAATCAGAAATAATGGTGATGTGAACGTTATATATGTTAGTTTTAATGGAAATAGCGCAAGTTTAAAATTAATTCGCCAATAATTACTAAACATTTAAAATAAAAAAACACACTTTTGTGTGTTTTTTTATTTTAAATATAAATCAACCAAACCTTCAGGAGTTTCTAAAGTTATAGTCTTGTTTTCTCTATTAAGTGCTACAATGAATTCATCTATTAACGGAACTAAAATTTCAGTACCGTTTTTGTCAATTTCAAAAATGGCTTGAGCGCCACTATCATTGATTCCAGTTATTTTACCAATGTTTCCTAAACGCGTATCTAAAACATCAAAACCAATAACTTCGTGAAAGTAAAATTGAGTACCTTCTAGTTTTGGTAACATCGAAAGCGGTAAGTAAGCTTCACAACCGATAATTCGGTCGGCATCTTCTTCATTTTCAATGTCTTCAAAACGGATACGAAGAAATTTACCTTTGTGTAACTGACTTTGTAAAATAAAAAATGGAACCAGACTTTTGTTGATTTCAACAAAAACTGATTCCAAATTTTCATACATTTCGGGTTCGTCTGTATCTAAATACAGTAAAACTTCTCCCTTGAAACTAAACTTTTTAGCGATTTTGCCTAAATAGAAACAATCTTGTTTACGCATAGAATCGCTGTAAAATTATGCTTGAGTTTCTTCGTTGTTTTCTTCAACAGCAGGAGCTTCTTCAGTAGCAGCTTCAACTACTTCCTCAGCAGCTTCTTCTGCTTTTATAGCTTCAGTCTGAGCAGCAATACGCTTTTCGTTAACTTCTTTTTCAGCTTTTAAAGCAACAGCTTTGGCTTCATCCTTAGCTTTAGACAAATTGTCTTTTTTAGCATCTACTTTGTTTGCTTTTTCTTCTAACCAAGCAGCAAGTTTAGCATCGGCTTCTTCTTGTGTTAAAGCTCCTTTTCTAACGCCACCGTCAAGATGATGTTTTAGCAAAACACCTTTATAAGAAAGGATGGCTCTTGCTGTATCTGAAGGCTGAGCTCCATTGTGCAACCAGTTGACAGCACTCTCAAGGTTCAAGTCAATTGTTGCAGGGTTTGTGTTTGGATTGTAAGTTCCTATTTTTTCAAGGAGTTTACCATCTCTTTTGGCTCTTGAATCTGCAGCCACAATCCAGTAAAAAGGTTTCCCTTTTTTACCATGTCTTTGTAATCTAATACGTACAGGCATATCTTGTTTGATTAATTTGAGGTACCCGACCTCGGTTATTTTAAGGGTGCAAATATATAACTTTTTTTGTTTTGAAAATTTTTTGTGTCTAAATTATTGTTAGTTTTGCTGACTGTAGAATGATTAGTTTGGTTTTTAACAACATAAAACAATAAAAAATTCAATAGAAATACTATTTTTGTCAAAACTTTACCTACTAGGATTTATGAAAAAAATATTTTTATTATTAATAAGTGTCTTGATGTTTTCTTCATGTGAAGAAGATGTACAAACTAATAATCCAACGATTCAAGGAAAACTCGATAACGTTTTTTGGCGTGCAATAGACGTCAAAGCTACTGTAGCAACCAATGGCAGTGTTACGATAACCGGATTGGTACGCGACCAAGAATTGGTGCTTAAAATTCCGTCAAGAAACCCCGGAATTCACACCTTGGGCACACACGCCAACAGAGTAGCTAATTATACCCTCTCTTTTGACAATGAAGATTTATTTTATACTACAGGTGTTAATATTGGCGGCGTAGGAGAAATAAAAGTAATAGAATACAATCAGGCATCTAATACAATCACCGGAGAATTTAGATTTAATGCGGTAAATATATACAACAACCCGATTGGTGGAGAATATCTTAACTTTAACGAAGGTGTGTTTTATAACGTGCCTGTTACCGGGTTTGACGAATAATATAATTGTCACTCTCTTTTTATGATACAAAAACAGCCAAAGTCAAGGCTGTTTTTTTGATGTTACCCTAAAACGAATTGCGATTTGAGATAGATTTCAGTTGTATAATTTGAGTTTAAAAGCGTTTTGCTTTGTTTTTTTTCTTCAAAACATCCCAATTTACTTTCAGAAAAAATCTTGTATCTCGCTATTTAAAAGCGTTTAGACAAAGTTTGAATAGTCAAACTCAGGTTTTTAAATAAAAATCACTAATTTATAATGCTTTAGAACCAAATAAACTTACCTTTGCCCACATTATATATTTAATTTTATGAACATTTTTGTTGGAAGTCTTCCTTGGAGTATTGAGGAAGCAGAATTGAGAGAAGCTTTTGAAGCTTTTGGAGTTGTGGACTCTGTTAAAATTGTAACCGATAAATTTTCGGGAAGAAGTAAAGGTTTTGGTTTTGTTGAAATGCTCAACGATGCTGAGGCTGAAAACGCTATTAAAGAACTTAACGGTTCTACTATTCAGGGACGTGCTTTGGTGGTTAATAAATCGGAGCCAAAACCTGAAGGTGAAAGAAGAAGCTTCAATAACAACCGCTCAGGTGGTTTTGGAGGCAATAACCGCGGTGGTGGAAACTACGGCGGAGGAAGAGGAAGATATTAATATTTTCTTTATACAAAGTTTAAACCACGCAATTTGCGTGGTTTTTTTTGATTAAATTTTGCCGTTTTTTGAAAAACGCCACCTTACTCTGCTATATTTTGGCATAATAAAGTTGCATCTTTGCAGAAACTTTATGGATAAACTATGGCAAACGTATTCAATAAATATATATGGCTTGTTAATACTATCAATCGTGCAAGGCAAATTACCTTTGAAGAAATAAACAAAAAATGGCTGAAAACTGATTGGAGTGAAGGTCAGCCCATTCCATTGCGAACTTTTCACAATCATCGTGCAAAAATCGAAGAAATCTTCGATATTAATATTGATTGTAACGGTTATAACCAATATTTCATTGCTACACCTATGGATGATGGTTTGCGAAACTGGTTGTTAGATTCTTTTTCGGTAATGAATTTAATCCACGAAAGTCATTCATTAAAAGACAGGATTTTGTTTGAGGAAGTTCCGTCAGGAGAGTTGTTCTTGACAACCATAATCGAAGCAATGCGTGATGAAGTTGCTGTAAAATTTCAATATAAACCATTTTGGCACGAAGAAATTCTCAATATAGAAATTGAGCCATATTGCGTTAAAATATTTAAACAACGTTGGTATGTATTGGGCAAAAACATATCACTCAACGAAATGCGGATTTATGGACTTGACCGAATACGAAGTATAACGGTTACAAATACAAAATTCAAATTCCCGAAAGATTTTAAAGCTGATGCTTATTTTGAAAATGCTTTTGGGATTGTGGTAAGCTCAAAAGTTGCACCTTGCGAAGTAAAAATAAAAGTTTTCGGTAAATCTCGAAACTATATACAAACATTGCCTTTGCACCATTCGCAACGAGAAGTTGAAAGCAACAAGGAATATACTATTTTTGAGTATTATATTGCACCAACAAAAGATTTTATGCAGGAAATTTTATCGTGTGGCGATGAAACAGAAGTGCTTTCGCCTGAAAGTTTTAGGAATGAGATAGTTGGAACCATTAACAAAATGAACAAATTATATAAAAAGTAGAAATTATGAGTACAGAAAAAAAAGTAGAAGTTTTAGGATATTCCGAAAGAGGAATAATTAACAGCATTGTTTTCTTTTTAAGGGAACAACCGACACACATTCAAAGTTTTATAAGAAAATTAGGTGTAGAAGATGATTTTTTTAATGATGATTGTCAATATACATTTTTGAACGAGCAATCTTTTTCTGAGTTTGGCAATAATGATTGGACAATTATTGCTGAAAAAAATGGAGAAAAAAGAGTGATTTTTATTGAAGGTAAAGTAAAAACATATGGCAAGAATTTTTGGTTAAAAACGAATTTTGAAAAATTAAAGAACGGGCAAACTTTTGACGGTATTTCTTCAAATATTTTTGTACAACTGTATTACAAATATTTTTTGACAAAAGTATTAAATGAAGAATCAATAAATATAGAATTCTCTGACTTGCCAGATATACTCAAAAAAAACAAGGGTAATAGTGGAAAAGTTGCGAGAAAAACAGGTAATAATGGAATTGTGAAAAAAGCAATAGAAAAAATAAAAGGTGCTGACAAATACTATTATGTTGCGATTTTACCAAAGACAAATCCTAATGAGTTGTATGATAAATTTGAAGAATTAAATAAAACACTACTTAAAAATCAACGAATCAATATTGAATATGTTAGACAAGTATTTTGGGGTGATGTTAGAGATTACTTTGAAGATAAAAGTTGTGACATTAAGGAAAATTTCATCTATAACGAAGGACAAATTTATTAAAAAAATAACCACTCTGCCTGAATTTGGCATAACTCACTACTACATTTGCCTCATAATTTAAGACCAAAAATTATGAGTACAGCAAAATTATTAAACCAACTTGTTCAAAAGCTTGGAGAAAGCAGTGATTTAAGCGTAGGTAAAATCTATAACCAAACGTGGATGCTAAAATGCGTAATGGAACAGATTGCCAAAAGAAACTTAAAACACGACGATTTAACTTTTCCTGAAGATTCAAAATGGTGCTCTGATGCGTTAGTTTCGACATTTAATAAAACAAATTGTAGCAGATTGATTAACATAACAGTAGGACATATCCAAATTAAAAAGAAAAAGCCTAATTTTCCTAGATATAGTTCTGTTGAAATTAAACAAGATTGCTCTTGTCTGTATTCTATTTCATTATATTCGGATTTTGCAGATGATGTACTGTCCTTAATGAAGTTGGTTTATGATGGGCTAAAAGAAGGAAAAATAATCAGTTTTCCTGATAAAATCGCTTGTTATAAATTGTCTTCTGATGATTTTGAATTAACTGATTTTAATGAAGTTAAAATAAAAAATGAAATTAAAAAAGATATTATCAATCCAACTAAATATCATCTTTACACAAAAATAATAGAAAAAGAAGACGAAATCAATTGGCTGATAAATAATTTAGACGACTTTATTGAAAAACTTGAAGTTAAAATTATTTTATGGAAAGACTTAATCGAGTCAATAGAAAGTCCTGAAACAAGAACAGAAATAACAGCATTTTACAACAAATGGAACGAAAAATAACCTATGAAATACACTAACTACCACCGTAATCACGCTATTTTGCCTGACAGCGAACAGGCATTACATCAATTTCTCAACGCTTCCATTGTTTGCAACGGAGAAATAAAACTACACAAATTAGAACACGCAACCAATTCCAACAGCGAAGATGCTCTTACTTGGAGTTGTTTTGACAGGTTACGTAACTTACCCAAAGAAAAAATTTCGTTTGCACTTGACGAAATTTTTGAAGATGCTTTTGGAGATTTTAAAGAAAAAAACGAACCTGTTCCCGAATCGTTTTCTTTTGCAGATGAACAAAATATTGAAATTCATATTGGTAAAAATTATGATGCTGTCTCGGTTAATGAAAGTACAGAAGTAGATGTGAGTATCGAAACCGAAAGCAAACTTATTTTCATTGAAGCAAAACTTTACAGCAAAATTTCAATGCCTGACGAAAATAGAATACACGACCAAATTGCCCGTAAACTGCGTATCGGACTTGATACGGCAAATGCTTCAAATCGTGAGTTTTATTTCATTTTTTTGGATATTGCACCTTGTTTGGAAATTTTGAAATATGGCGAAAAAAAACAAATCAGTGCAAGACGTTTTTTGTATTATCGCAATCATAGTGAGAATCTTATCAAGCCACTTTTAGGAATTCCTTATCAAAATATCGAACAGATTTCGCAAAATATGGGTTGGCTCACTTGGGCAAGTTTATTTAAAACCATATTGCGGACACTTTAATTTGTTAATAACTCTTAACTCTAAAAACCGATTACATTTCGTAAATTTGGAGTTCTTCAAAACCGAGAATTTTTCAGCTTATGTACTTAATTTTTGATACCGAAACTACCGGATTACCTCGTAATTGGAATGCTCCGATAACCGATACCGACAATTGGCCCAGATGTGTACAGATTGCGTGGCAGTTGCACGATGAAAACGGAAAACTTGTTGAAAATCAGGATTATCTGATTAAGCCTGACGGATTTAATATTCCGTTTGATTCGGAGCGGATTCACGGAATTTCAACCGAATTGGCTTCGGAGCAAGGAATTCCGCTTACGGAAGTTTTGGAGAAGTTTAATATTGCTTTGTCCAAAGCCAAATTTGTGGTAGGTCATAATGTCGGTTTTGATTTGAATATAATGGGGTGCGAATTTCACCGAAAATCGGTTGAAACCGAGCTGAATTCAAAACCACTTTTGGACACCTGTACCGAAGATACAGCCGAACTTTTGAAAATTCCCGGAGGTCGTGGAGGAAGATTCAAACTTCCGACACTAACGGAATTATATCAGTTTTTGTTTAACGAAAATTTTAAGGAAGCTCACAATGCCACAGCCGATGTGGAGGCTACCACAAGAGCTTTTTTGGAGCTTATCCGAAAAGATTTTTTTACCAAAGAACAACTTGATGTTCCGGCTGATTATTTCAAAAATTTTAAAGAAAACAACCCGAATACAATCCGGCTTATCGGGCTGAAAAACATCAATTTAAAAAGTGCTTCAGACAAAATTCGGGAGAAGCTTCAAAAAGAAAATACAGATTTTACAAATCTTGAAGCAAATTTAGAAAGGCTGTCAGATGTCGATTTCGTACATCTACACAACCATTCTCAATTTTCTGTTTTGCAATCTACGATTTCGATTTCAAATTTGGTAAATGCTGCTGTAAAGCACAAAATGCCTGCTGTAGCCATGACCGATATTGGAAATATGATGGGAGCTTTTCAGTTTGTTCGTGATTTGACAGCACATAACAGAGCTGCAGGAGCCAAAATAAAAACTGCAACAGAAAATGGAGAAGAGCCGACAGACATCATTGTAAAACCGATTGTTGGTTGCGAATTGTATGTTTGTGATAATCACACAGACAAAAGCCGAAAAGACAACGGCTATCAGATTGTAATGCTTGCCAAAAACAAAAACGGTTATCACAATTTGGCAAAAATGGCTTCTATTGGTTACACTCAGGGTTTTTATTATGTGCCGAGAATAGACAGAGAAATCATCAAACAATACAAAAAGGATATTATTGTTCTTACAGGTGGTTTGGCTGGCGAAATTTCGAATAAGCTATTGAATATAGGTTTCGCTCAAGCCGAAGAAGCTCTTTTGTGGTGGAAAGAAGAGTTTGGAGAAGATTTGTATATTGAACTAATGAAACACGGACAGGAAGATGAAGACCGGGTCAATTCTGATTTGTTGGCTTTGGCAAAAAAACATGACATTAAAGTCGTAGCGACCAATAATGTTTTTTATTTAGAAAAAGAAGATGCCAATGCACATGATATTTTGCTCTGTGTTCGCGATGGAGAGAAACAAACAACACCAAAAGGTCGTGGACGCGGTTTCCGATACGGGTTGCCAAACGAGGAATATTATTTCAAGTCGGCAGACGAAATGAAAAAACTGTTTTCAAAGACACCAGAAGCCATCATCAATATTCAGGAGATAGTTGACAAAATAGAAATCTATGATTTATCGCGTGATGTTTTACTTCCAAAGTTTAATATTCCTGATGAATTTCAGGTTGCCGAAGACAACGAAGATGAAGGCAAACGGGGTGAAAACAAATATTTGCGTTATCTTACTTATGAGGGAGCTATAAAACGATACGAAACGGTTACGCCTGAAATTGAAGAACGACTGGATTTTGAATTAAAAACAATCGAAAATACAGGTTATCCCGGTTATTTTCTTATTGTACAAGATTTTATTGCTGCTGCTCGTAAAATGGGAGTTTCAGTAGGACCGGGACGTGGTTCTGCTGCGGGTTCTGCTGTGGCTTATTGCTTGGGAATTACTAATATCGACCCGATTGAATACGATTTGCTTTTTGAGCGTTTTCTGAATCCTGACAGGGTTTCGATGCCCGATATTGATATTGATTTTGATGACGAAGGTCGTAGCAAGGTTATGGATTATGTTATCAATAAATATGGTTCGAATCAAGTGGCACAAATTATTACCTATGGTAAAATGGCAACCAAATCTGCCATACGTGATACCGCAAGAGTTTTGGATTTACCACTTCCGGAAGCAGATAGAATTGCAAAACTCATTCCGGGCATGATGCCTTCAAAATGGAATCTGGCACGTTTTCTTACGGAAAATGAAAATGAAATTAAAAAAACATTGCGTTCAGAAGAATTTGAACGGGTCAAAGAGCTTATTGCCATTGCAGGAGAAAACAACTTAGCAAGCGAAACCATACAACAAGCAAAAGTATTGGAGGGTTCATTGCGAAATACAGGAATTCATGCCTGTGGTGTGATTATTACCCCGGATGATATTACCAATTTTGTTCCAGTATCAACCGCAAAAGATTCAGAATTATATGTTACGCAGTTTGACAACTCGGTCGTAGAAAGTGCTGGATTGCTAAAGATGGACTTTCTCGGGCTTAAAACTTTAACAATCATTAAAGACGCTGTCAAAATTGTAAAATACCGAACCGGAATCGAACTAAATCCGGACGAGTTTCCTATAGATGACAAAAAAACCTACGAATTGTTTCAACGTGGTGAAACCATCGGTATTTTCCAATATGAATCGGTCGGAATGCAAAAATATTTACGCGAATTAAAACCTACTGTTTTCGGAGATTTGATTGCGATGAATGCTTTGTATCGTCCCGGACCGCTTGAATATATTCCGTCATTTGTGCGTCGTAAAAATGGCGAGGAACAAATTTCGTATGACCTCGAAGCTTGTCGAGAATATCTTGAAGAAACCTACGGAATTACAGTTTATCAGGAACAAGTAATGCTTTTGTCACAAAAATTGGCAAACTTTTCAAAAGGTGATGCAGATGTGTTGCGTAAGGCAATGGGGAAAAAACAGAAAGATGTTTTGGACAAAATGAAGTCGAAATTCATTGACCAAGCAACAGCAAACGGTCATGATGCCGAAAAACTCGATAAGATTTGGCGTGACTGGGAAGCATTTGCTTCTTATGCTTTCAACAAGTCACACTCTACTTGCTATGCGTGGATTGGTTATCAGACGGCATACCTCAAAGCTCATTATCCGGCAGAATATATGGCAGCTGTGCTATCTAATAACATGAACGACATTAAGCAAGTTTCATTTTTTATGGAAGAATGTAAGCGAATGGGTGTCAAAGTATTAAGCCCGGATGTGAATGAATCTTTTTATAAATTTACGGTAAATGACGACGGAGCGGTTCGTTTTGGTATGGGAGCCGTAAAAGGAGTAGGTGGAGGAGCAGTAGAAACCATTGTGCAAAACCGATTGAAAGACGGAAAATATAAATCTGTATTCGATTTGGCAAAACGAATAGATTTGCGTGCAGCCAACAAAAAAGCTTTTGAAAACCTTGCATTAGCAGGAGGGTTTGACGGTTTTACAGATACACATCGTGCTCAGTATTTTCATCACGAAGGCGACAACGTTATTTTCTTAGAAAAGGCCATTCGGTATGGAGCTAAGAATCAAGAAAATGAGAACTCGGCACAAGTGAGTTTGTTTGGTGAAAGTAGTGACTTTCAAATCGCAGAGCCTGTAATTACACAATGCGAAGAATGGAGTACGATGGAGAAACTTGCCAAAGAAAAAGAAGTAGTCGGTATTTATATTTCCGGTCATCCGTTGGACGATTATAAATATGAACTTAAATATTTCTGTAATACACAATTGGGACAATTAAAAAATTTAGAGAGCCTTATCGGAAAAAGCGTTTCCGTGGGTGGGATTATTACAAGTGTAGAGCATCGCATATCCTCAAAAGACGGAAAAGGATGGGCTAAATTTACGCTTGAAGGTTATGAAGAAAGTTATGAATTTAAAATCTTTGAAGGAAAAGAGGCAACCTATTCCAGATATCGACCATTTTTAAATCAAAATAATTTTATATATATCAGATTGTCGGTACTGGAGGGTTGGACTAACAAAGATACGGGAAAAAAAGGAGAACCGCGAATTAACTTTGTAAGTATCCAGTATTTGCAAGATGTTTTATCGCAATTTGCAAAAAAACTGACAATCCAAATTAATATTATGGCATTGCAACAAGGTTTAATTTCTGAATTGAGCGAGACATTAAAAAGTTTTAAAGGAGAAAATAATGTTGTTTTTGAAGTCATGGAAATAGAAAAAATTAAAAATGGATTTTTGGCTGAACCTATAAAATTTTCTGATGATGTAGATGCAGAAGATGATTTAGATTATATAAATGAAAATGAACCAGAGACCGACACAGAAACAGAAGATAAACCCGAGACTTCCGTTGAAGAAATAAATGTAATTACTAAACTAACCATGCCCAGCCGGAAACTGAAAGTCGATATCTCAAACGAATTGTTATGCGAATTAGATAAAACACAGGTTGATTTCAAGTTGAATTAGCTATCAATTTTAATAATTCATAAATAGTTAAAACTAATTTTTAATTAACAGCTTATTAAGGTTTAAATTTTTAAATTTGCAGTATAAACATGCAATAAAATTCAACTTAAACATAAATAAATATGGCATTAGCAATAACAGATGCTACTTTTGATGAAGTAGTTTTAAAATCAGACAAACCGGTAGTTGTAGATTTTTGGGCAGCATGGTGTGGACCTTGCAGAATGGTAGGACCGGTTATTGACGAAATAGCTTCAGAATATGAAGGAAAAGCAGTGGTAGGGAAAGTCGATGTTGACGCAAACCAAGAATTTGCTGCAAAATATGGTGTTCGCAATATTCCGACAGTATTAGTGTTCCAAAATGGTGAAGTTGTAGGAAGACAAGTGGGCGTAGCACCTAAAAAAACCTATACTGACGCTATTGACGCTTTGTTATAATAGATTTGGTGTAACCAAAAAATTAAAAAAAATCCGGAAGAGACACTATTCTTCCGGATTTTTTCTTTTCAAAACTAATTTGGGTTAATCACAATTACTTGTCTTTATTAGCCTTAGTTATATATTTATCTAACGCCATTGTCATAGAGGGACATTCTGGTGTAGGAGCCATAATATCTATTTTTAAACCATGGTCGATGGCTTCTTTTTGGGTTTTGCTTCCAAAAACAGCTATACGTGTATTATTTTGTTTAAAATTCGGAAAGTTTTTAAACAAAGACTTGATTCCGGTTGGACTGAAAAAAGCCAGTACATCATAATAAACATCTGCCAAATCTGAGAGGTCGCTCATTACGGTTCTATAAAAAATACCTTGTGTCCAATCAACCTTCAAATTGTTTAATGTTTCCGGAATATCGGCATTTAACTGGTCGGTGTTTGGCAATAAGAATTTTTCGTCTTTATACTTCTTGATAAGCGGAGACAAATCGGCAAAGTCTTTTTGACCAACATAAATCTTTCTCTTGCGATAAATTACATATTTCTGCAAGTAAAAAGCAACAGCTTCAGACTGACAGAAATATTTCAAATCTTCAGGAACTTTGTGCCGCATTTCCTCGGCAGCTCTGAAAAAGTGATCTACAGCATTCCGGCTGGTTAATATAATGGCTGTGTAGTTGTTAAGATCTATTTTTTGTGCTCTAATATCTTTAACAGGAACTCCTTCTACATGAATAAAAGGTCTGAAGTCTATTTTTACTTTGTGCTTTTGCTCAATATCAAAGTATGGTGAGTTCTCTACCTTTGGCTCTGGTTGTGAAACCAGAATTGTTTTCACTTTCATATTCGACATAAATGATCTATCTTTTCGTAAACCAATAATACATAAAATAGTAGGGGGCTATTTCAAGGGCACAAAGATATAAAATAAAATAAAACATCTTACTAGTAAGTGTGTTTTGGAAATGTTTTAAAGTTCTGAAATAAGTGAAGACAAAGAGAATAATAGTCATAGCTGTCAGCAAATAAATCGGCCACTTTATGTCTATTGGACTGTAAAACAGAAAAATAACAAACGGAAAAGTTATAACGCCAATCAAAGTTGCATAGCCGGTTTTGTGCATAATAAATTGATCTGAAAAATCATCAATCTTAAAACTGGCAGAAATTATTTTTTCTATAAGATATTTTGAGAGGATAAAAAAACTTAAAAAGGCGAAAATTCTTATAAATTTGACGCCGTCAGTTCTTTCTGAATACCCCGTAGCATCCAGAATTAAAAGAATCAAAAAGGAAAACGAAATTAGCTGAACAAAAAAAAGAGAAATAGTAAACCAGCTAAACATATCAGATTTGTCACGGTAAATCTTCAGATATTTGTCGTTGACAACTATTCTAATGAAATCATTGAACTTTGATTCAAAAATAGTTTTGGTAACGGCAATAATTATGAGGCAAAAGACAAACAAAATAGTTGCCCAATCCTTATTTGCCATAACTCTTGATTCTATAATAAAGTCCATAAACGGGTGTAAAATTACTATATTTTTTGGTTGAAGCGATTATTATAGTTTTATTATGAATCCTAAAAAATAAAAAGTTTACATTTGTTTGATTTTACAAAGAAGTTTCCATGAATTACGGTGTCGTAATTATCCCTACTTATAACGAAATAGAAAACATAGAAAATATCATCAGAGCTGTTTTTGCTTTGGATGTAAATTTTGATATTTTAATTGTTGACGATAGTTCTCCGGATGGTACTTATAAAAAAGTACAAGAACTTCAAAATGAATTTTCTAATCGACTTTTCCTTGAAATCAGAGAGAAAAAATCAGGTTTAGGCAGGGCTTATGTTCATGGTTTTAAATGGGCATTGACTCGAAATTATGAGCATATTTTTGAAATGGATGCCGATTTTTCGCATAATCCGAAAGATTTGGAAAGACTGTATGCCGTATGTAAAGAAGAAAATGCTGATTTGTCCATCGGCTCAAGATATGTAACGGGTGTAAATGTCGTGAATTGGCCTCTTTCGAGAGTGCTTTTGTCTTATTTTGCATCGGTTTATGTGCGAATCATTACAGGAATGAAAATCCACGATACAACGGCGGGATTTGTTTGCTACAAACGAAAAGTTCTTGAAAGTATTAACCTTGACAAAGTCAAATTCATAGGATATGCTTTCCAAATCGAGATGAAATACCGGGCTTTTGCAAAAGGATTTAATCTTGTAGAGATTCCAATAATCTTTACCGACCGAACCAAAGGACAATCCAAAATGAGTTCGGGAATTATAAAAGAAGCTATTTTTGGTGTGATTTCACTACGGATAAAGAAGGTGTTTGGGGGGTTGTAAAAAATTTTATAAATGAAAAAAGTTATTCTATTTGTTTTACTCACATTTTTTTCTTTGGATTTGAAAGCTCAAAGAGTTCAAAATGATGAAATAGAGAAGCAAGTTATAAAGTTGATGAACCTATTCCAAAGTAAAGATTCTTTAGGTTTTCTTAATGAGTTTGCAACCATAAAATCAAAAGTATATGAATTAGCGTACAATGACGATGAGGAGTACAAAAGTGATTTAAAATCAGATGAATACGAGCATTCGAAACAAATTGTTACATTTCGTAAATTTCATTTAGAAAGAGTATGGAGAGAACTATATAACGTCTATTATGACGATGGTATTATTTGGGAGAATGTAAATATAGACGCTGTGTTACTTTTTGAGGATTTTGATTTTGACTATCTAAAAGAAATATATAATTTAGAAAAATATCAGGTGTACATCTTTTGTACCGATATGAAATCTGGAGAAAAATGGGTGTCAGAGTGCGGAATTAGATTTTATTCAAAAAATGATTTATGTGATTTTTATATTGATGCCGTACATCAGGCAAAGGATTTAGTAGAGTATATAAAAGTTCGGGGCGAAAAAGACATGATTGAAAGCCATCCCGAAAGTGTCAACAAATATTTAGGCTGGTAAGTAAATAGAGATTCGTTGACACGGACTTTAAAGGCAAAAGAGAAAGAAATCACGTAAACTCTCAGTACCTTTGCGAAAAGTTTTTCCAAATTAAACAATGACTACACTTATCACAAACGCTAAAATCGTTAACGAAAACAAGATTTTTGAAGGCGATTTACTTATTGAAGGCGAATTCATAAAGGAGATTTCGGAAAAAATCAGCTTAAAATCATCCGATTGGAAAGTGATTAATGCCGAAGGAAATTACCTTATTCCCGGAATGATTGACGATCAGGTGCATTTTCGCGAACCCGGATTAACCCACAAAGCAGATATCGAATCGGAAAGCAGAGCTGCCATCGCTGGCGGAATCACCTCATTTATCGAACAGCCCAATACTGTGCCAAATGCGGTAACTCAAGAATTATTGGAACAAAAATATCGGATTGCTTCCCAAAAATCGTTTGCCAATTATTCGTTTATGATGGGAGCGACCAATGACAATCTTGAAGAAGTTCTGAAAACCAATCCGAGAAATGTGGCAGGAATTAAGATTTTTCTCGGTTCGTCAACCGGAAATATGCTCGTTGATAATCCTGAGGTTTTGGAAAATATTTTTTCTAATACCAAGATGCTTATTGCTGTACATTGTGAGGACGAAACCACCATCAAAAACAATTTAGAACATTATAAAAAACAATTTGGAAGCGATATTCCAGTAGAATACCATCCAATGATTCGGAGTGCAGAGGCGTGTTATCTTTCGTCTTCCAAAGCCATCGAGATGGCAAAAAAAACAGGAGCAAGATTACATATTTTTCATGTTTCTACAGCCAAAGAAACCGAACTTTTTACCAATAAAATTCCGCTTGAAGACAAGCAGATTACAGCTGAAGTCTGCGTGCACCACCTTTGGTTTACAGACGAAGATTATGCTCAAAAAGGAAACCTAATCAAGTGGAATCCTGCCGTAAAAACTAAAGAAGATAAAAACGAATTGTGGAATGCTCTATTAGATGGCAGAATTGACAACATCGCGACAGACCACGCTCCACATACGCTCGAAGAAAAATCTAAAAAATATCTTGAAGCCCCGTCTGGCGGACCTTTGGTGCAACATGCTTTAACCGCACTTTTTGAGGCGTATCATCAGGGGAAAATTTCAATTGAAAAAATTGTAGAAAAAACGGCCCATAATCCGGCGAAAATTTTCAAAATAGAAAAAAGAGGGTTTGTGAAAGAGGGTTGTTATGCAGATTTAACCATCGTAAACACACATCAACCGTGGAATGTGAAAAAAGACAACATTCTGTATAAATGCGGTTGGTCGCCTTTTGAAGGAACAAATTTTAAATCAAAAATTACCCATACTTTTGTAAATGGAAAACACGTTTATAATCAAGGGAAATTTTTAGGTGAACCCGTCGGTCAACGGTTGTTGTTTAACAGAGAATAAAAATAGTACTCCAAGCAGACTTTTAAGAATGAGAGAACTTTTATACATAATAATTGGTTTGGTTGTGTTGTCTAGCTGTCGTAACAGCGAGATAAAAAAGCCCGATAATCTTATTTCGAAAAGTAAGATGGAAGATATTATTTATGATTTGGCATTGTTGGAAGCAATACAAAGCACGAATCCGGGTATTTTGACAAACAATCACATAAATCCATATACTTATGTTTATAACAAATATGAGATAGATAGTGTTCAATTGGCAGAGAGCAACAAATATTATGCTTTGGATATTAAGGGATATGGCAGAATGTACGATAATGTCAAGATGAGAATTGAAGGACAAAAGATTGTTGCGGATTCTCTTTTAGTAAAGAAAGATAGTGCGTCTGACAACAAAAGCATTAGAGATAAAAATGCGGCGTTAGAAAAGTTGGATTCTTTAAAACCTTTGTTAAAGCGACAGATAAAAGACATTAAAACAAAACAAGAAGTAATTTTAGAGTAGCCAAACACCTATGGCTAAGTCCTATAAAATCAAATTACGAAATATAATCTTGGGTTGTTTTTCGACACTGTTTTTCGATTGAGATAAAATCATAATTCAAAAATCTTTTTATTTTTTCGTTAGAATACAAATCTTTACTGTGTAACGACTTGGCCATTGTTTTTGGCATACGCCTTTTCATAAAAAGAATATTAGACAAAATCCAATCTATTCGCCAAGCCGATTGAGTCAGCCATTTTTTTGCGTGAAATTTAGGTTTTTTTATACCGGCTGCTTCACAAATCCAGGATATTAGGTTTCTATAAACGACATTTTCAGAAATTAAGATAAAGCGTTCTTTTGAGATTTCAGAATGTACTAATTTGTGCATAATCTCACATACATCTTCAACCGCTACAAATCCGGAGCTTCCTAAAGTATAAAACGGAATACCCGCTACGGTTTTTGTGAAAATTTCGCCACTGCTTTTTTCCCAAAAACCTGTGCCAATAATAACGCCCGGATTTACAATAACGGTGTTTAATCCTTCTTCAGAAATGCGATATACTTCCATTTCTGCACCATGTTTAGAAATAGCATAATCGCTGTGTGGTTTCTCGGGATTCCATTCGGTTTCTTCGGTAATGGTTTTTTCGTGTTCAGTAGTGTCGCCCAAAGCAGCAATAGAGCTCACATGACAGAACTTTTTAATTCCTGCATCTAAAGAACAGTTGACCATGTTTGAAGTGCCTTCAATATTTGTTTTTCTGAGATCTTCTTCGTCTTTAGGGTCAAAAGAAACAAGGGCGGCACAATGATATACATACGAAATATTTTCTAATGCTTTTTCAAGAGACGGAATATCAAGAATGTCGCCTTGAACCCATTCGATTTTGTCAAACAAATAACCGGCATTGTTCAAAGCAAACAAATTGAATGTTTTCTGAATATTATTCTTATTTCTATAAATGGCTCTCACGTTTTCACCTTTTTGTAAAAGATGTAAAATCATATATGAGCCCAACATTCCGGTGCTGCCTGTAACGAGATTCATAATACAAATATAACGAACACCTGTGATATTTTAAACAGATTATTATCTTTGCACAAAATTTTTGAAATGAGAAACCTGGTAGAAGAACTCCGTTGGAGAGGATTGGTTCACAACATAATCGACGGCACAGAAGAACAACTCTTAAAAGAATCCACTACGGCATATATAGGCTTTGACCCAACTTCAGACTCGCTTCATATAGGAAGCCTTGTGCCTATAATTTTATTAGTACATCTGAAAAATTTTGGACACAAACCCATTGCTTTGGTAGGAGGAGCCACGGGAATGATTGGCGACCCTTCCGGAAAATCTGATGAGAGAAATCTGCTTACCGAAGAAATTCTGGAAAAAAACGTAGCCGGAATCAAAAGAGTACTTTCCCGTTTTTTGGATTTTAATTCTAAAGAAGAAAATACTCCGGTTCTGGTAAATAATTACGATTGGATGAAAGATTTTTCTTTTATCGATTTTGCCCGTGACGTAGGAAAACGCATTACAGTAAACTATATGATGGCTAAAGATTCTGTAAAAAAACGTTTCTCGGGCGATGGTCCCGGAATGTCGTTTACAGAGTTTACTTATCAGCTTATTCAGGGTTACGATTTTTACTATTTACACAAAAATTATAACTGCCTGCTACAAATGGGAGGCTCTGACCAATGGGGAAATATCACTACGGGAACAGAACTGGTGAGAAGAATGAATGACAATTCCGAGACATCGGAATCGAAAGCGTATGCATTGACTTGTCCGCTGATTACCAAAGCTGACGGAAGTAAATTCGGAAAATCAGAGGGAGGAAATATTTGGTTGGATTCCGATAAAACTTCAGTTTATAAGTTCTATCAATATTGGATTAACACATCAGATGCAGATGCAGAGCGTTATATCAAAATATTTACGTTTTTGGATAAGGAGACCATTGATGCTTTGATTGCAGAACATCAGCAGGCACCCCATTTGCGTTTGCTCCAGAAACGTCTGGCAGAAGAAATCACCACGTTTGTCCATTCTGCCGAAGAATTGCAAAAGGCTGTCGATGCTTCGAATATTCTTTTTGGAAATTCGACTTCAGAAGATTTGAAAAAGCTCGATTCTAAAACATTTCTCGAAGTTTTTGAAGGTGTTCCACAGGCAGAAATTTCTAAAAGTGATATAGCTGAAGGATTGAATATAGTAGATATTCTTGCCGGAAAAACAAGTTTTTTATCTTCAAACGGCGAAGCACGCAGAGCTTTGAAAGAGAACTCTATTTCGGTAAACCGTGAAAAAGTAACCGAAGATTATACCGTAACAGGAAATGACCTGATTAACGGTCAGTTTATTTTGCTGCAACGCGGAAAGAAAAATTATTTTGTGGTTGAGGTTAAATAACCATCAGGTTACAGCCTCTGATATCGCTGTTATCAAAACGTCCCAATACTTCAAAAGAGTGATTGGGATTTTTTTTGCCCAAATCCTGCGTAGCGATAAACGAGCAGGAATTCAGATTTGCCAAATCAATCACGTTGATGCCACCGGTTTTGCCATCTGGCAGATAGGCGAGTGCGTCTTCCGGATCCCGAATCAATATCTGCATCCATGGTGGACATTCAAAAACGCCTTCTCCGGCAGAATATGCCTGAGATAAAAGTTCGGTCATGCCATATTCTGAATGAATTTGAGATACGCCAAAACCATCGCAAAGAATCTCGTGTAATTCGGTTCTGATAATTTCTTTGCGTTTCCCTTTCATACCACCAGTTTCCATAACAATCGTGTTCTTTAGCCCGAATTTTTGTTTTTCGATTAAATCCAAAAGAGCATAAGTTACGCCGATGAGTAATATGTTTTCTCCGTTTTTGTCAAGTTGGATGAGTTTTTCGGATAATGTGTCATAATCGTGCAGATAAAATCCGCTTTCCGGATGGTTTGACGATTGTATAAAATCATTAGCCATATAAATCAACGATGAGCCGTCACGTTCCAGATAGGAGGGAAGCAGAGCCAAAACCACATAATTCTCAATATTGCCGTAGAATTGCGAAAATCCTAAACGATAGCTTTGTTCGTATAAGGATATGTCTGTTACATAATGTTTGCTGGTTTCGGAACCGGTTGTGCCGCTACTAGTAAAAATCTGTTCGGCATTATCTTTAGAACTGATAACTTGATGACTTTTAAAAAATTGAATAGGCAGAAAAGGAATGTTGTTAATCGTCTTAACATTCGTCGGATTTCTTTTAATCAAATCACAAAACTCACGATACACGGCATTGTTTTCGTATTGAAAACGAAACACTTTCATCGTGATTTTTTCAAAGTCTTTTCGCCCGGAAATGGAAAATATGGAGTCTGAGGTTATCATATCGGGGCAAAAGTAATAAATGAAGTGGTTTAAACTTTTTTCAATTGGCTAAAAAAATATTCTTTTTGCCCTCTTTTTGTCTTTTTCTTACTCCGTAGCCCTGCTACGAAGTGCAAAAAAGCCTTCAAACAGAACAAAAATATTTATTTTTCGCTTCAATCAAAAAAGTTTAAACCACTTCAATAAAAAAAGCACCAAACCAAGTTGGTGCTTTTAAAATATGTTTTCAGAAATTACTGCACTACCAGCTTTCTTGTGGCGGTTTTTCCTTCTTCTGTGATTTTAACCATATAAACACCGCTGTTTAAGGCAGAAATGTTTACAGACTCTGATGAAATAACAGTATTAAGAACCTGTTTTCCTAAGATGTCATAGATATGAACAGTTTTTTCTGCATTGGCATCTGTAGCGATATATAGCGTACCGTTTGTCACAGGATTTGGATATACTTTTAATCCGGAAATATTGTTGTCTTTAACGCTAAGAGGAGTTTGAATAACTGAGAAATCATCAAAACTAACAGTACCTCCGTTATAAGCTCTAACAGCTAATACAAATTTTGTGGCTACCTCAGGAGCTGTTACTGTAATAGTATGCTGTTCCCATTCTGTCACTGTAGGCAAATATCCATTATTAGTTCTTAAAGGGTCTGTTGCGGCATTGTCGGTGCCAAATACAACAGTATCATCAGCATCTTTGTAATTACTCCAAATTCTAGCATCTGTATTATCTCCAGTCGCTTTGTACCAAAATGAAATATCTAACTGACTACCTCCAACAATATCAATTTCTTGATAGAATCCTGTTGTAGCAGTTGCAATATATTGTACTGAATTTGCACCGTCACTACCATCTTCAGCTATAAAGGTGGGTAACGTGTATGAGCCAATAGGGCCAGCAGACCAACCATCAAGTCCTTCGTCGAAGCTATGATTTGTTACTAAGTTTTGTGCATTTGTTATAAATGAAATGCCCAATAATAAAGAGATGTAAAGTTTTTTCATTGTTAAGAAGTTTAAGTAATTAATGGTACAAAGATACTAAGTATTTTTTTTTTAAACACAAAGTAAAATGTAAAAGAATTATTAATTTTTGAAAATAGTTACTTGACAATCAGTTTTCTGGTTGCCGTAGCGTCTTTTTCCTTTATTTTCACCATATAAATGCCGGGTGACAAAGAAGAAACGTTGAGTTCTTTTGTGGTGATGGTGGTTTGCATCACCGCTTTTCCCAACACATCATAAATAGTAATCTCTTTATCTAAAGAAAGCTTTGAAGTGATATAAACCTTACCGTTGCTTACCGGGTTGGGGTAAAAGCTAAGCCCCTCAATGGTAGTTTCCTGAGGTTTGGGTTGTCTGTCCTGTGCTGCTACCGTAAAGGTAGTTAAGAAGAAAAACAACATTAAAACAATATAAAGGTAGCTTTTTGCCATAATCACGGTTTGGTTTTGTAAAGGTATAAAAAAATCAAATAGTATGCAAAAAAAAACAGCCCAAATTTTTGAGCTGTTTTTGATAAGATTGTTTTTACACCAAACCGAAATATAATTTATACTAAAAATGTATTTTAATTTGGGTTTATAGCAAATTTTAGAACCCTACTGTCCAACCTTCAGCCCATGATGGTTTTCCGGTTCCGTTTCCTGCTCCTGTTGCAGTATTGTCTTCTGAATAAATTTGTTGGGTAACATCAGCCGAATAGACAGCTTTAGTTGCTACGTTATCAAATTTAACACGAGTTGCTTTTAATGTTCCGTCATTTACATACGAAATACCTGCATCGTGTTGTACGTCAAATCCAACTGTCCAATTGCTCAACACAAGGTTATCAAAATTAGCTTTAGTTCCTACTCTTAATTTAATAGCTTGATCTTCGTTACCAATGCTTGATCCGCTTCCTATTAACGTAAGGTTTTTGATAGTAGGGTTAGAGATTGGAGTAGCAGTGTGAGTGCTTGAGTTGTTATCCGCTTCAATTCCTCTGTTTCCTCCGTTAGTTCTTTTTCCGTACCAGTTTTCTCCTATTCCTGTCCATCCTTCTGTCCAGTCAAAGATATCATCACCTACATTGCTTGTGCTCGCATTGATTGCTACTAAGTATTTAGCATTTACTGTTCCTCCGAACCACTCAAACTGATCGTCAGAACCTTCGTAAGACTGTACATATTCTACTACAGTTCCGTTACCTACTCCGAAGAAAGAAACTCCGTTGAACTCTTTTTCAGAGTTATAAGCATATCCTGTATATTCAAGTCTTAAGTATTTGATAGATCCTGAGCTATCGTTAGGGTCTGTTCCGCCGTAAGTTAAATCAGATACTTCAGCAGAAGCAGAAGTAGCTTTGTTGATTGGTGCTTTTCCACAGATTACTAAACCACCCCAAGCTCCCGGCTGTGTCGTAGTAGAAGTCATTACTACCGGATTAGTAGCCGTTCCTTGAACGTTTATTTTACCTCCTTGAGCTACAGCAATATAACGAATTTCAGGAGTAGATGAAGTTACATCAGTTGCTTCAATTTTTGCTCCTGCTTCGATGCGTAATGTTGCTCCGTCATTTACTTGAAGCTTTCCTGTAAGCAAATAGGTTTTTCCTCCTTCTAATACAACTGTACCGTCGTTAATTTCTCCTTTTAAGTTGTTTTGGTCTAATACAAAAGTAGAAGTGTTGCCTCCGTTGTCGTCATCACTTGAACACGAAGTTGTGAATGCCAATACAGACAACATAGCTAATCCTGTTAATTTTGAAATTGAATTTTTCATTTTGTTTAGTTTTATAAAAATAATAGTTAATAATACAAATTTCTGTTTTCGTCGGGATATTTAGGTTAACTTAACGTAAACCTATTGCTAACTTTTATAGCTGATAATTAAGCCCTAACGAAAAATAAACTCCTTTTTTGTAGGATAATGCCAATACATTTCCTGAGGCATTTTCTTGTACTCTTTCCACCTTAGGATTCAAAAGGTTTTTGGCAGAGAAATTGATTCCGAAGTTTTTGTCTATTTTAGCTTTTACCACAAAATCAAGAGTTCCTACTGCTTTGTCCACTAGGTTTCCTCTTCCTTCTGAACCTAAAGAATAAATTCTGTCCGAAAAATAAGAATACGTCACGGTTGCCATTATTCCTGACTCGTTTCTCCAGTTTCCGGAGTATGACAAATCCGCATTGAGCAATAAATCAGAAGCTCCCGTAAACCCGGAGTCTTTATCAGTAAGATTAATGTTTATGAGTCCGTTGGTTTCATTTCTAACTTTATCAGCATCCAATTCTTGGTAAGTTTTCATGTAGGCGGCGTTTAGACCTGCCGAAATTTTGTTTTTGTTGTCCGGGTCGAAACTGAAAATGTTTTTTCTTGCCTCGATTTCTACCCCATACACATATCCTTTATCTCCGGTGTTGGTATAAGAAATATCATTGGTTGAAGAAGCAATAGTCGTTTCGTTAATCGGATTCTTAATGTATTTTCCGAAAGCCGTTGCCGAAAGCAATTCATCGCTTTGAGGGAACATTTCCCATTTTAAATCGAGATTATAGTTTTCAGATGAATACAAATACGGGTTACCAAATGTTGTTTCGGTTACGTCTTCATAGATAAATCGTGCTCTTTCTTTAAATTGAGGTAAGGTGTAGGTCTTACTCGCACCCAAACGCAAGTTGTGTCTGTCATTCAACTCGTATTTGAGTACTAAACTCGGTAAAAACTCGTTTCTGCTAAGTGTATTGCTGTCTCCTGAAGCATCTAATTGGGTTCTCCAATCTACGGTTTGTTCTATTCGCTCGAATCGCAATCCGATAATAGAACTCAATTTGTCGCTAAACCTATACTCTAAACTTGCAAAACCAGCATGGATATTTTGCTCTCCGTTATAAACCTGAAAAGCATCTCCTGCAAAAGCACTGATTGAGAATAATCCGTTATTGTAATTTTGAACATTAAAAAACTCATCTAACCTATTCGGGTGAACTACCGTTGTAAGTCGTTCGCTTGCCAAAACATTGAAGTTGTATTGGATAGCTTGGAATTCTCTTTCTTTGAATCTTCCGTTGTATCCCAATGAGATTTTTCCTTTTGGACTTCCGTTACTATCTTCTCCTATTTGTCTGCTTAGCACCACATTTGCTGCCCATTCTTTTTCGGTCAGATTCTGATAGTATCTGTGGTTGTCGGTGGTAGAATTTTGGATAATGGTATATCCGTCAAGGTTATCTCTAAAGCCTAAAGTGTTTTGAGTTCTGTCAGGCATATCTCCTTCCACTTCATTAAAAGACACACCCCAATCTAAATTCATTTTTTCGCTAAACGAATGCTTCCCTAACAATTGATGGATGAATAATGTATTCTGAACATACGTTCCTCTTTGCATTAGTCCGTTGTCATCTTCAGCTAAATCACGTATGAATCCTTTGTAAATATCTCTAGATTGATCTGAAGAATTCACAAACAAGAAGTTGTATCGCAATCCGTTATTTTCGTTAATACTATAGTTAGCATTAAACATTCCGGTTGTATTGGTTTTGTACGAAAATTTTTCTTGTTGGAATGATTTTAAAGGATTTCCATGAGAATCCGTAGCTTGATTTAGTCCTTCTCTGTATTCGAATCCGTTATCAAAATTGGCTGTAGCAAACAAATTCATTCTCCCTTGGCTTCCTACATCAAATGATTTTCCTCCTTTTAATCCGACATTTCCTCCGAAAGGAGCTTCGTGAACCGGATTCATACTGTTTTGGAAATTGTAAGCGTTTAATGCGTTTTCGGGAATCCAATAGTTAGAAAACCCAAACTTGTTCGGTCCGTCTTGTAATAAAAAGTCGCCATTATTTTCGACAGCATTAGAGTTGATAGAAGAACCTAAAGTGATTTCGAACATTCCATTTCCTTTATAGTTTTTAGACGAAATATCCACGTTTCCTCCTGCAAAATCTCCCGAAATTTGTGGTCCGTACACTTTGTCTATCGAAATGTATTCTACTATATCAGTCGAAAAAAGTCCTAAGTCAATGTTTTTCTTTCCGGGATCATTCGAGGCAACGGGAAGTCTGTTAATAGAGGTAGAGTTGTATCGATCTCCGAGACCTCTTACATAAACATTTCCGCTACCTTCTTGTTTGGACACTCCGGAAGTTTTGGTAACCGCAGTTGCTACATCTCCAACGCCTTTACGACTGAGTTCTTGAGCTCCTATCTCTTGTTTGATCTCGACCGCTCTTTGTTGTTCAAGAAGCAATGCAGTTTCTGTTTCTCGTTTTCTTACGGCTTCTATTACAACATCTTGCAGGGTAATTCCCTCACCTGCTGTTAATGTTTGGTTAACGGTGATTGTTTTGTCTGCAATAATAGTAATCGGTGCTTCTTGAGTTTCATATCCGGTAAAACTAAACTGTAAAATATAATTACCGGGCTCTACATTAATAGCGTAATTTCCGTTTTCATCGGTTGCTGTTCCTATATTAGTTCCTTTTAATATTACATTAGCAAAAGGAAGGGGTTCGTTGTTCATGTCTTTGTCCGATAATATGCCCGAAACAGTTCCTTTCTGTGCAAATGAGAAAAATGTTATAAAAAAAGCAGAAAGCAATAATCTTAAATTCATTTTTTTTGTGTTGTTATATTTTGTGCAAAGAAAGTTTTTGTTTGTAAAGCAAACGTTAGAGCCTTGTTACGATTCCGTTTTTGGTTTGTTATCAAAAAGTTATCAGATTAAATAACTGTTAACAGTTGGTTTTTATTTAGAATAATATTTTATATTATCTTTACCTTTACATCGCCAAAAGCATTATTCTTTAATATGAAGAAAAAAGACATTAAGATATTATTAGTTGATGATGAGCAGGATATTCTTGAAATTGTAGGTTATAATTTATCTCAGGAAGGTTATCAGATTATCACAGCAACAAACGGAAAAGATGCTATTTTAAAAGCAAAAAAAGAACTTCCACACCTTATTATTATGGATGTTATGATGCCTGAAATGGATGGAATGGAAGCTTGTGAAAACATTCGTAAAATACCTGAGCTCAGCCATGTAATTATCGCTTTCTTAACAGCAAGAGGTGAAGATTACTCACAGGTGGCAGGGTTTGAAGCCGGTGCTGATGATTATATTGCCAAGCCCGTTAAGCCAAAAGTATTGGTAAGCAAAGTAAAAGCTCTTTTGCGAAGACTTAAACAAGATAGCAAACTGGGTGATGTGCTGAATGTGGGGGATATTGAGATTAACAGAGAAGAATACAAGATTATCAAGGAAGGTCAAGAAATTATATTACCCCGTAAAGAATTTGAACTTTTTTATTTATTAGCCTCAAAACCCGGAAAGGTGTTTAAAAGAGAGGAGATTTTAGATAAAGTATGGGGTAATGAAGTAGTTGTAGGCGGTCGCACTATTGATGTTCATATCCGAAAATTAAGGGAAAAAATAGGCGAAGACTTGTTTAAGACTATAAAAGGAGTTGGCTATAAATTTGAAGTTTAGAATCTGAAAAGTGCCTGAAATCCATTCAGAATAAAATACTTATACTTTTCTTTTTATACGGTTCGTAGATTTCATATTTGCAGTTGCAAAAAAACACATAAAATATTTGTGGAAACCAAAAACGGTTGTATATTTGCAACCGCATTAAAGCAACGGTTTGGTAGTTCAGTTGGTTAGAATACATGCCTGTCACGCATGGGGTCGCGGGTTCGAGTCCCGTCCAGACCGCTAAAAAGCAAAATAAGAGAAGTTTTCGGAAACGAAAACTTTTTTTTGCGGTACAATATTTAAAATTAGTTGTGTTGTTTTTCTCGTCTTAGGGCGAGATGGTTTAGTAGTTAGACCAATGAAAAGCTTTCCGTTAATTCGGAGGGCTTTTTTGATTTTATGGGAGTTGATGCAAAAACACTATCTTTGCCAAAAAATGACACATGCTGTCCGAAAAGGATTTTATTTTTAATAATATTGACAAAAAGCCGGAGCGGTTTTCCTCAGAATGGTCGGCACCCAGCAATATTGCTTTGGTGAAATACTGGGGTAAAAAGTTAAATCAGATTCCGGCAAACCCCTCTTTGAGTTTTACGCTGAAAAACTGTAAAACCATAACCCGTTTACAGGCTGTTGCCAAAGAACGCACCCGGGATTTTTCGTTTGATTTGCTGTTTGAGGGCGAGCCCAAACCATCTTTCCGCCCAAAAATCCAGAGCTTTTTTGAAAGGATTGAAGCCTGTATGCCTTTTCTGAAAGAATATCATTTTACGATAGATACCCGCAATACTTTTCCGCATAGTTCGGGCATTGCTTCTTCGGCTTCGGGAATGGCAGCTTTGGCTGTGAATCTGATGTCACTCGAAAAAGTCCTGAATCCCGAAATGACCGAAGATTATTTTTGGCAAAAAGCATCTTTTCTGGCAAGATTAGGTTCGGGAAGTGCCTGTCGGAGCATAAAAGGAAATGCGGTTGTCTGGGGTAATCATAAGGATTTCGAGGGAAGTTCAGATTTATACGGCGTGGCTTTTGAAAACTTACATTCTGATTTTTCAGACTGCCGGGATACAATTCTGTTGGTAGATAAAGGAGAAAAACAAGTTTCGAGTACGCTCGGACACGATTTGATGAATGGACACCCTTTTGCCGAAAGGCGTTTTGAACAGGCACACGATAACCTCTCAAAATTGAAAGATATTTTAAAGTCGGGCAATTGGGATTTATTTATTTCTCTGGTAGAAAGCGAAGCATTGACTTTGCATGCCATGATGATGACTTCCATGCCATATTTTATTTTGATGAAACCCAATACGCTCGAAATCATCAACCGCATTTGGGCATTCAGGAAAAACACCGGAATACCGGTTTGTTTTACACTCGATGCCGGAGCCAACGTGCATATCTTATATCCCGAAAAAGTATCCGGGCAAGTCCTGCAATTTATTAAAGATGAATTGGTTGTGTATTGCCAGAATTGTCAGTATATTTGTGACGAAATTGGAAACGGAGCCGAAAAATTAATTTCGGAATCAAAATAATAAATCTATAAATTGCTTAGTTATCTAAATTGGTAAAAACATCAGGATGAAAGGACCACTTTTTTATTCAAAGATTCTGCTCTTCGGAGAATACGGAATCATCAAAGACTCCAAAGGTTTGTCAATTCCTTATAATTTCTATAATGGAGCGTTAAAAATTGAAGATTCTTTTACCGAAGAAAACAAAAAATCAAACGAAAACCTGATAAACTTCGTGGCATATTTAAAGAATCTTTCACAAAAGTTTCCTGAATTAGTTTGTTTCGATTTTGAAAATCTTGAAAAAGATGTAGAAAACGGAATGTATTTTGATTCAAGTATTCCACAAGGTTATGGCGTAGGAAGTAGCGGAGCATTGGTGGCAGCGGTATATGATAAATATGCTTTGAACAAAATTACAGTTTTAGAAAATTTGACCCGTGAAAAATTATTACAGCTTAAAAACATATTTTCTGAAATGGAAGCTTTTTTTCATGGAAAAAGTTCTGGTTTAGATCCGCTTAACAGCTATTTAAGCATACCTATTCTTATCAATTCAAAAGATAATATTGAGGCAACGGGTATTCCGACCCAAAGTACAGAAGGCAAAGGAGCAGTCTTTTTGCTTGATAGTGGGGTTGTTGGAGAAACGGCACCAATGGTTTCTATCTTTATGGAAAACCTTAAAGATAAGGGTTTTAGAAAAATGTTGAAAAATAAGTTTATCAAATATACCGATGCCTGTGTGGAAAATTTCCTGAAAGGCGATGTAAAATCTTTGTTTTCCAATACAAAAGAATTGTCTAAAGTTGTTTTCGATAACTTTAAGCCGATGATTCCCGAAAAATTCCATGAACTTTGGAAAAACGGAATCGAAACGAACGATTACTATCTCAAACTCTGTGGGTCAGGAGGCGGAGGATATATTCTCGGTTTTACTGAAGATTTGGAAAAAGCCAAAAAATCTTTAAAAGAACATAAACTCGAAGTGGTTTATCAGTTTTAAGGATGATGTATATTTTCAACAATTCATAAAATCAATTTGTTATGCTGAACAGAAAAAACAAACTGCTTCTCTGGAAAATTGTCAGTTTGTTCTCTGTTGTTCGCGGTTATAATATCTTAATAATAGCAATATCCCAATATTTGTCAGCTATTTTTATTCTTGCTCCCGAGCGTGGAGCAATGTCAATTTTATTAGATTGGCAAATGTTTGTTATTGTCCTGGCAACCTCACTTTCTATTGCTTCGGGCTATATAATTAACAATTATTATGATTGGGAAAAAGATTTAATCAACCGTCCCAAAAAAACTATGCTCGACAGGTTAATAAGCGAGGAAACCCGATTAAGAATCTATTTCGGAGTTAACTTTGTGGTTTTTTTGCTCGCATTACTAATATCGTGGCGATCCGCTGTTTTCTTTTCGGTCTATATTTTTCTGATTTGGTTCTATTCGCATAAGTTGAAAAAATATCCCATTATAGGAAATGCGACCGCTTCGCTTTTGGCAATTTTGCCGTTTTTTGCCGTTTTGTTTTATTTTCAAAAAGAAGAGCTATTTCATATCCAATATCACAAGTATAAATATTTTGTGATTTTTGCCCATGCATCGTTTTTGTATTTGCTGATTTTTATACGTGAAATGATTAAAGATTTACAGAACCTGACAGGCGATTTTGCAAATAATTATCGTACTATTCCGGTGGTTTATGGAGAAAAAACTTCAAAATATATTATCACATTTTTAACGGTGCTTACGGTCATTCCGGTTTATATTCTGATTGAAAAAGCAGATGTAGGATATATGGATATTTATTTCTACGGATGTTTTATAGCCTTGTTGTTTTTTCTCATTTTCTTGTGGAATTCAAAGGATAAAAAGCATTTTATGGTATCTCATAATTTACTAAAGTTGATAATTATTTTGGGAGTCTTCAGTATTGTCCTCATAGAACCTTCTATACTCTGGAAAGGCAAACACTTGTTGCCAATATAATTTTTAAATTTTTAATCGTTTTGTTTTGAAGTCAAACATTATGGCTAAAATTTAATTTACTTCATTTATAAATAATTATCTAATAATAGATTGTCTTCATTTTTGTCATGTGCTAAAAATTTCTGTAAAACAATTCTTTTTGTATCTTCGTTCAGAAAATTAATAACAATATTATGAGTCGTCATCAAGGGGAAAATAACAGAAGAGGAAATTCCGGTCGTCAGGGCGGAGAAAGAAAAACGAGTTATGCAAGAGGAAATGCTCCAATCCGAAAAATAAATAAACCGGCAGAGCCAAAGCTTAAATCAAACCCCGACGAAATCCGTTTGAATAAATATATTGCCAATACGGGAATTTGTTCTCGCCGAGAAGCAGATTTATATATTCAGTCAGGAGTTGTAAAAGTAAACGGTGTGCCGATTACTGAGTTGGGTTATAAAGTAAAACCTGGTGATGAAATTAATTTTGACGGAAGCAATGTCACACCCGGAAAAAAGGAATATGTTTTGCTCAACAAACCTAAGAATTTTACTACGGCAGAGGACAATAGTGAGAGCAATGTGATGAATCTTGTTCGCAATGCTACCAAGTCGATACTTCAACCATTAGGGCGAATGGATAAAAACACAACAGGATTGCTATTGTTTACCAATGACAATGATTTGATTTCAAAATTTTCGAAACCCAAACAAAAATCTCCAAAAATATATCAGGTTTCTTTAAACAAAAACTTGAAATTTGATGATTTAGAAAAAATATCTGGAGGCGTTTTTATTGATGAACATAAGCTAAATGTTGATGAAATAAGTTATGTTGAGAATGAACCCAAAACTGAAATAGGCATCAAACTAAAAACTGCTAATATCAAAGTAGTACGTTCTATTTTTGAAAAATTTGGATATGATGTATTAAAAATTGACAGAGTATCTTTTGCTGGACTTACAAAAAAGAATCTTCCCCGCGGAAATTGGCGGTTTCTGACAGAGCAGGAGATTATTAATCTAAAGAACTTTTAAAAAAATCCCCCACTTCTTTATTATAGAAATGGGGGAGTTTAGTTGAGTTAAATACAACCTTATTATTTTTTGTCAAGCCCTCTTTTTTTAAGAAGAGGTTGAATGCTTGGCTCAGAGCCTCTAAAACGTTTATATAAATCCATTGGGTCTTCTGTTCCGCCGCGTTCCAAAATATTTTTTCGGAAAGATTCTGCCTTTTCTGGATTAAAAAGTGTGGTTTGTTTAAATTGGTCAAATGCATCGGTGTCTAAAACGCCTGACCAGATGTAGCTATAATATCCGGCAGAATATCCTCCGGCAAAAATATGAGAGAAATAATTAGCTCTGTGACGTGGAATAATGGATTCTATTAATCCAATTTTCTTCATGGAAGCGATTTCGAAAGCATCGGCTGTTCCTGTGATAGGGGTCTTAGCAGTATGAAAGTCCATGTCTAAGAATGAAGAGGCTAAATATTCTATCGTAGCAAAACCTTGACCATAAGTGCCGGCATTTTCAAGTTTTTCAATCAAGGCATCCGGGATGACTTCACCGGTTTGGTAGTGTTTGGCATACATCTTAAGAATCTCCGGATCTGCTGCCCAGTTTTCCATTACCTGCGAAGGCAATTCTACAAAGTCACGGGGAACACTTGTCCCAGCAAGACTTTGAAAACGAACATCAGAAAGAAGTCCGTGAAGAGCGTGACCAAATTCGTGAAAATAAGTCGTTACTTCGTCAAAGGTGAACAAAGCAGGTGCGTCACCAACAGGTTTTGAAAAATTACAAACGATAGAGATTATCGGAGGAATACGTTTTCCATTCTCGGTTTTTTGAGGGCGGTATGATGTCATCCATGCTCCACCACGTTTAGAGTCTCTCGGGAAAAAGTCCATATATAAAATTCCGACAAAACTGCCGTCTTTTTCCTGAACTTCCCAAACTGTAGCATCCTGGTGATATGACGGTACGTTTTTCAGCTCTTTAAATTTAAGTCCAAATAGTTTTTCACAAACCATAAAAACACCCTCTGTAACGTTGTCTAAACTGAAATAAGGTTTTAGTTCTTGTTCATCAAGGTCAAATTTTTCCTTTCTGATTTTTTCGCTATAATATCTCCAGTCATAAGGTTTTACACCTCCGTAAACGCCTTCGCTTTTCATCATTTCAAGAATTTCAGTCTCTTCTATTTTTGCTTTTTCCAAAGCAGGTTCCCAAAGTTGGTTTAAGAATTCCATTACTTTTTCGGGAGATTTAGCCATGTTTTCTTCCAAAACATAATGAGCGTGAGTGTCATATCCGAGCAAACGAGCCTTTTCAGCTCTCAGGTTAGCCATCAGGATTGCATTAGCATTGTTGTCAAACTCATCACCATTGTTGCATCGATTTTTATATGCAGTCCAGATAATCTCACGTAATTCTCTGTTTGAGCTGTATTGTAAAAAAGGCATTACACTTGCATTAGATAAGGTAAAAACCCATTTGCCCTCTTTGCCTTTTGTTTTAGCAGTTTCGGCTGCTGCGGCAATAATTTCGTCAGGAAGTCCGGCAAGGTCTTTTTTCTGCTCAACAACAAGTTCGTATTTATTTGTTTCTGCAAGAATATTTTGTCCAAATTTTAAAGTAAGTAAAGAAAGTTCGCTATTAATAGTTCTGAGGCGGTCTTTTTCCTTGTCAGAAAGATTGGCTCCGTTTCTTACAAAACGTTTGTAAGTTTTGTCAAGAAGCATATTTTCTTCTTTTGATAAATTAAGTTTACTTTTCTGATTCCAAACGGTTTTAACTTTATCAAAAAGTTTACTGTTAAGATAGATGTTGTCGTTATGGGCAGAAATATTTGGTGCAATTTCTCTGGCAATTTGTTGAATCTCTTCGTTTGTGTTTGCGGAATTCAGATTATAAAAAACGGTTGAAACACGGCTTAATAACTCTCCGGCATTTTCCATTGCAAGAATGGTGTTTTCAAAATTAGGTGTTTGTTTGTTACTAAAGATTTTCTGAATTTCTTCTTGGTGTTTTTTAATGCCTTCTTCAAAAGCCGGTTTAAAATGCTCGTTTTTAATCAGATTAAAAGGAGGAACTTCGTGTGGTGTATTGTATTTTGTTGAAAACGGATTGCTGGCAAAAGACGATTTCATTTCCTGTGCCGTGCTTTTCTGAAAGGTAACACCCATAGCGAATAAGATAAAAAGAAATTTTTTGTTCATGATTTTTTGTTTTTTGCGAAATGTAAAAATAGTTTATACAAAAAATAATTACACTTCAATTAACGTACTTTTATGATAGAATTATCTTCCTAATTCTCTATTTATATATACCCATCCGGTTTTTGTGTCTCCGTTTCTAAATTCGATTACATAATAATATGTGGCATCCGGAAGCTCTTTCCCATTATTTGTTTGTCCACTCCATTCGCTTGTGTAATTTTCTTTCTCGTAAACTTTGATGCCGTAACGGCTAAAGATACTCAGGTGTTTTACGTTGAGCAGGCTTAAATCGAAAGAATCATTTTTGAAATCACCGTTTGGAGAAATTCCTTTTTGGATACCACAATGAACACTTTCAACAATAAAAGATTTTGTTTTAACACATCCTTGTTCGTTGGTAATATGGGCATAAAAAGTTAAGGGCAATGCTTCTGAACCCGATGATAAATACTGCGTAACATTAAAAAAGGTATTATTACCTATCGTTTGCCCCGATTCCAAAGTCCATTCAATTATAGCATTCTCAGGAATATTTACTAATTGCAATTGATAAGTTTCATTTAGACAAGCCCATTCTATGTCAAAATCAAAACTCTGACTGACCGATATTTGAAGAGAAAAACTTTCAGCACATTCATTATCGGGTGTAAAAGTGTAAGTTCCGCTTTGTGTGTTGTCAATGTTTTCGGGCAACCAATTTCCATCAATATCATTCTGCGAAGTTGTTGGCAAAACAATTACATCAGAACCATAGCAAATAGAAAATTGGTTGTCAAATTCAAATTCGGGGGTAATCACAGTATTTAGAAAAACTAAAATAGCCAATGGTTCACTTTCACAACCCTCAACGGTTTGTGTTACATAATATATGGTGTTGTTGACCAAAGGTGTGTTTGCCAAAATCGGCATTTCAAGAGTTTCATCAGCATACCATTGTAGATTGCTTCCAAAAACCTCTAAATCAGTTAAATTAAAAATTACGGCTGCATCACTACAAATAGATTGTGTAGAGTTACCTGTCGGAATTTCAGGAAGTGGATTAACGGTTATCTGTGTTGAAAAACTTTCGGCACATTCGTTATCAGGTGTGAAAGTGTAAATTCCGCTTTGTGTGTTGTCGATGTTTTCGGGCAACCAACTTCCGCTAATGCCATTTAACGAAGTTGTTGGCAAAGCAGATACTTCAGAACCATAGCAGATTGAAAATTGATTTGCGAACTCAAATTCGGGTGTAGCCACAGTGTTAAGAAAAACTAAAATAGCCAATGGTTCACTTTCACAACCCTCAACGGTTTGTGTTACATAATATATGGTGTTGTTGACCAAAGGTGTGCTAGGCAAAAGCGACGTCTCGAGGTTTTCGTCTGCATACCATTGTAGATTGCTTCCAACAACAGACAGGTCTTGTAATTCAAATATGACCGTAGTAATACTACAGATAGATTGTGTAGAATCACCTGCCGGAATTTCAGGAAGTGAATTAACGGTTATAATAAGCGTGAAGCTTTCGGCACATTCGTTATCAGGTGTAAAAGTATAAGTTCCGCTTTGTGTGTTGTTGATGTTTTCGGGCAACCAACTTCCGCTAATGCCATTTTCAGAAGTTGTTGGCAGTACAAAAACTTCAGAACCTGAGCAGATTGTGAGATTGTTTTCAAATTCAAATTCAGGATTTTCCGAAATAGGAGCATCTTCTATCACAACAATGGTTGGCAATGAAATACAAAGAGTATTGGTATCACGAACAGTTACAAGATAAGTGCCGGGTTGCAGGTCTGAAAATGTAACTCCATCTTGATAATTTATGTCGTCAATGCTGTATTCATAACTGCTTACTGAGATATATTCGTAATATCCGACATCACTATAATCTTGAGGGTCAATCGCAATCCAGTCATCAGGATTCCAAACTAAACTCGGAACTGTGGCAGTAGGAATTCTTCTGTAAGTATATCCGGGAGCATTTTCGGGGGTAAAATCGATTCCGTCTGTTCTTCCCCATAAATCTATTTCATCCCCATAAACCGTTGTTAGTCTGATGTTATCATTAGTGTTTACTCCTGCACATTGACTGAATATATAATCGGGAATAACACCACCCTGATTTGCATTACTTCCGATAGAGATCACTACAACCGTGTTGTCTTCAATAGTTCCTGTTAGTGGCAACTCACATGAGGTGTAATCATTTCCATTATTGTATATTTTTACGATATAATTGCTGAGGTTTTTGGTTTCACCGGTTCCGTTATATATTTCTATATAAGTTAGAGCTCCTGAACTTTCATCGGTGATTTCCGAAAAGAACAAATCTGACGCGATGCCGCCAATTTGCCCAACAGGAGATGTTACGGTAATAGTTCCCGTGTTGTTGAAACAATCAGGCTGGGTAATTTCAACGGTTGGTGCTTCAAAAATCGGACTTGACAAAAGAATTTCGTTTTCTGAATATACAAAACAACCGCTTTCACTTATAAAGGTGAAATTTGAAAAATTTCCGGAACCTAAATTGTTAAGCAGATACGTTCCAGTTGTATCTGTTGTGATGTTTTCAGAAGAAACTACTGTACCGTTGAAAGTGTATTCGAATAGGTAGGTGTGCGAGGGTTCTAAATCAGCGATTAGAATACTGCCATCGGTAGCATTGCAAGAGGTAGGGTTTTCAACAGTATAAGTTGGAGCATTACGTATAGAGAAAAAGGCTTTAAAATTTTGACCAAAGTTGCTGATATATATGGTGTCATCACATCCTGAGACAGAATCAAAGTCTCCGCTTATGTCATAATAAATTTCTAAAATATAATTTCCGGGAGTTACATTCGTAAGGTCAACAGGTGCGTAAGGTGTAGTCACACCGTCTGCAATAACTCTTTGCCATTTTTGATCACCTGCAGTACACGGTCCTCCTGAAGGAAATTGATTGCTTTCCTGATTACAATCATCAAAAAACGGAAGATCTATTGTGATAAAGCTTTCCGGAGTTTCTGTTGTTTGATATATACGATAGTTCAATCGTGTGTTGCAAACATTGGCAACGCCAGTTGTTTTATGAGTTTTAACTTCTCCGCCTCTCAAAATTAAAGAACCAGAATTTTGGAAGAAAATGCCTAAATCAGCATTGTCGAAATTGTTCTCAGGTGGCCCTATCAAGCTGGCTCCTTCGCCAGTAGTATTAAAGAAGTTGGAAGTTGAGCAGTTTGTTAACCACACTGCCGAGGCATAAGAACCAAAGTCTTGAGCAAATAACGAACTATTTTGTAAAGTCAAAATGAAGAAAAAAAGAATAAGAGTTCTTTTCATATCGAAGAAAATAAGTTGTTTTTTAATTAACTAAGATTAAATGTTAACCAAATTGGATGGGTACAAAAATGATTTAATGCAACAAAGTGTATTTACTTTTTTGTTTTCTAAATATTCTATTGTTTCGGAATGATTTTTCACAAGTTTTCTATATTTTATAACAAAATTGAGACTTAGAGTTTGTTTAAATTTTTATTGTAAAAATATTTATAGGTTATTTTTGAGGTAGAACAAGACAAATTTTTAAAGGATAGCAGAGCTATCGTTTCAAAATTTAACACAGTTATGACCAAAAAAAAGCATAAACAAATTATTAGATAAATTTTAAACAGACTCTAAATTTAGACAAAAATAAGTGTGCAATGTACGGTATTTTAATAGATTGAAAAATTATTTTTAGTAAAAAGATAAAAACATTTTCTTGGTAAGGCTTCTATTGTTCAGGTGCCAATTCCAAAGAAAGTCCGTCTATTTTGGGCGTAATGTGAATCTGACAACTCAAACGGCTGTTTTCTTTGACGTGATAGGCATCCCAGAGCATAGCTTCTTCATCTGGAGTCTTTTCCGGTAGCGGCACATCATTAATCACATAACATTGGCAGGAAGCACACATTGCCATGCCGCCACAAACACCAATTGTGCCTTCTTCTGCTAACTCATAAGCTCTTATCAACTCCATGATATTCATATTCATATCAGTTGGAGCTTGTAGCTCATGGCTTTCTCCGTTGCGGTCAATTATATTTATGATAATGTCTTCAGCCATTCACTTATTGTATTGCTTTAACCACGGCTTTTTCCGCTTCTTTTCGTGTGCCGTCAAAACCATCTACTCCCGAAACGGTTGTATATTTTAAGACATATTTTTTACCGGGGTTCAGCATATTATAAATACTCTGACACATAAGCGTTGCCTCGTGAAAACCACATAGAATTAGTTTTAATTTTCCGGGATAAATATTCACGTCTCCGATGGCATAAATACCTTCTATGTTGGTTTGATAATCTAAAGCATTGTTTACTTTTATGGCGTTTTTTTCTATTTCTAATCCCCAATTGGCAATAGCTCCCAATTTTGGAGTGAGCCCGAAAAGCGGAATAAAATAATCTGTTTCTACATTCATTCTCGCACCGTTAATTTCAATGTCAACAGATTCAATGCGTTCAGAACCTTTAAAACCAATTACTTCTGCGGGAGTAATCAATCGGATTTTGCCTTGTCTCTTTAGCTCCTGAACTTTTTCTACAGAGTCTAAAGCACCTCTAAATTCATTTCTTCTATGTACAAGTGTTAATTCAGAGGCTACGTCCGATAGAAAAATACTCCAATCTAAAGCAGAGTCTCCGCCACCGGATATAACAACTTTTTTATCTCTGAATTGTTCGGGATTTTTTATAAAATATTCAACGCCACGACCTTCCTGTTCATAAAACTCTAAATCTTTAAGTGCCGGTTTTCTAGGTTCAAATGTTCCCAATCCTCCTGCAATAGCAATAGCCTTGGCGTGATGTTCTGTCCCTTTATTGGTAGTAACAATAAAAGTGCCGTCATCGAGTTTTTGAATCGTTTCTGCCGTTTCGCCCAATGTAAAACCCGGTTGAAACTGCTTGATTTGCTCCATGAGGTTGTTTACCAAGTCTCCTGCTAAAACTTCAGGATATCCAGGGATATCATAAATAGGTTTTTTAGGATATAGTTCTGCTAATTGTCCTCCCGGTTGCGGTAAAGCGTCTATGAGGTGGCATTTTAATTTTAGTAAACCAGCTTCAAATACAGCAAACAGACCTGTCGGTCCGGCTCCTATAATAAGTATATCGGTTTGTATCATTTTTTAATATGAGATAAATGTTATGAGGGGCTAAGATATAACCAAAAGGGGTCTTAGAATTATGACTTTTGTCAGGTTGTGGTAGCCTTAAAATCACTCAAAAATTCTTATAAATTAATTTAAAGTAAGCTGCATAAATTTTTCCGGATTTTATTGAGTTTTCGAAAAGAATCAAGCAATGTTCTCTACGGTTTCTATTTGAGGCACATGTTTTTTGATGGTTGTTTCAACCCCTGCTTTCAATGTCATTTGATTTACACTGCAATCTACACATGCTCCTTCTAATCTAACACGCACGTGCTTGCCTTCTAAAACATCAACCAATGTGATGTAACCTCCGTCTGATTCTAAAAACGGACGAATTTCATCTAATGCTTTTTCAATATTTGTTTTTAATTCATCTGTGTTCATGATTAAACAGGATATATTTAGTTTGTTAATTCTTTTTTGTTGCCGAGCATCCTGCCATTGTAGTGATTTTAACGGCTTCAGTTGGCGGAAGACTCTCATTTCTATTTACTACTTCTTGCACTACATTTCTTGCCAAAGACTCAAAAGCAGTTTCAAGCGGTGTAGCGGTTTGCAGAGCGGCGGGTCTTCCATAATCTCCGGCTTCGCGGATGCTCTGTATTAGCGGAATTTCACCTAATAGCGGAACTTGTAAATCTTCTGCTAAGTTTTTAGCTCCTTCTTTTCCAAAAATATAATATTTATTATTGGGCAATTCTTCAGGAGTAAAGTACGCCATATTTTCCACAATTCCTAACACCGGAACATTGATGCTTTCATTCTGAAACATTCCAACTCCTTTTTTTGCGTCTGCCAACGCCACAGCTTGTGGTGTACTCACTACAACAGCTCCAGTTATAGGAAGTGCCTGCATGATTGAGAGATGAATATCCCCGGTTCCCGGAGGCAAATCGACCAATAAAAAATCGAGTTCTCCCCAATCGGCATCAAATATCATCTGATTTAAAGCTTTTGAAGCCATCGGACCACGCCAAATAACCGCTTGGTCAGGTTTGGTAAAAAAGCCAATCGAGAGTATTTTAACTTCATAACTTTCTACCGGTTTCATTTTTGATTTCCCATCTATTTCGATAGAAACAGGTTTTCCATTTTCTACGTCAAACATGATAGGCATTGATGGACCGTACACATCCGCATCTAAAATACCGACATTAAATCCCATTTTTGCTAAAGTAACTGCCAAGTTTGCTGTAATGGTAGATTTTCCTACACCGCCTTTTCCGGATGAAACGGCAATAATATTGCTGATTCCGGGAATGTGTTTTCCTTTAATCTGGGGTTTTTCAGGAGCTTCTACTTTGATGTTGACTTTTACCTTTGCCTTTTCATATACTTTGTCCTGGATAACTTTTATAATATCTACTTCGGCTCTTTTTTTTATATGCAAAGCTGGTGTTTCAAGCACTAAATCTACAACAACTTCATCGCCAAAAGTAAGTACGTTTTGTACAGCACCGCTTTCTACCATATTTTTCCCTTCGCCAGCTATAGATATGGTTTCAAGTGCTTTGAGTATTTCATTTCTGTTCAATTTCATTTCTTTCCAAGCTTAAAAATTAGAATAGTCTTTATGTTTTACAAAGATAACACGAAATATCAGGAAAAGCCTGAAAAGATATAGAAAATGTTTATAATCTGAGTGCGATTATTAAATCAAAGTCAAAATTGATGAATTAAGACTTTTAGTAAAGACTGTTTCAGATTTTTGGAGTCCAAAAAACTTTTTCAAAATCTACAATGTGATTGTCCACTACTCTGATACCTTCGTTTTCTAAAAGTTGTTGCATGAGGTTTGTGCCTTCAAAGTGGTGTTTCCCTGAAAGCATGCCTTTTCTGTTAACAACACGATGTGCAGGGATGTCATCTCTGTTGTGAGAAGCATTCATTGCCCAGCCTACCATTCTGGCAGATTTGGCAGAACCCAATACTTTGGCTATTGCTCCGTATGAAGTAACTCTGCCATAAGGTATTTGTTGAACAATCTCATATACGTTTTCAAAAAAATTATCTCCCATAAACAATCATCGGTTTAGTATTTTTATTAAAGTAATTATGGCAATTATTCCGGTAATACTTCCGATAATCTGGTTTATATTTCTGGAAATAAACGAATCTTCCGGATTGCGATTTTTAAAGAATAAAACATATCCCCAAAAAACCAAAAAAGCAGCTACTGATGCCCCGAAAGCAAATAAGTAAATAAATTGGGTTTCGAAGGTGAAATATCCATAAGATGCTAAAGAAATACTTAGAAAAACATAGTAAGGAATAGGAAATACATTTAGTGTTGAAAGTAGTACGCCCAAGAAAAAACCACTCTTTTTAGAGCGGAGATTTATAGGCTTTTCAGGTTTTACTTTATTTGTTTTTTTTGCCAACCAAAAGAAATAGATGGTAATTAATGCAAACAGTATAAATCCAATTTCTTGCAACCCGTCGCTGATGTCTGTACGTCTGTCTATGAATCTTGCAAAAAATACCGCAAGGAGGGCTTGAAAAAACAAAACAAAAGCCGCTCCGAGTACAAACCAAAAAGCCCTTTTTTTTCCGTCATTCATGCTGATTTTTGCTGCGGTCATGTTTAACAATCCGGGTAAAACCGAGCCTATGGTTGCAGCTAAAAATCCGAGTATAAACGGAGAGATAAAATTCATTTTTTTGTTTTTTTTCGAAAATAGGCTTTACTGTCTGTTTGAAATTTAGGCCTATAGAGCTATTTTTTTTGGTTTATTTTGTATAAAATCGGTTTGCTTGGCGAAGCATCATTTTCAAATGAAGCAATCTGTAAGTTTAATAAATAAGTTCCGTCTTTAATGTTGTCTGGCACATAAATCATTTCGGTGATGGTAGCATCGAGTCGAGCATCATCATTTAACTTTTTCGTGTTTTTTACATTCCAAAACGCTTTATGGGCAAGCAGTTTTCCTTCGTCTTTTTCTTTGTCAACACTGGGCAAATCGATAAGCAGATGTTTTATGCCTTTTTTGCGAATAAAAACAACAGCTTCTTCACTCAGATATGGGGGATTGGTGTGCGAATAATTTTTAGATTTTTTAATTTCAGAGTTGGGCAATGTTCTAATAATCAATGCCTCAGGGATGATGGGGTCTTTATGTTGATTTTCGTTTCCCTGAAGAAAAAAAAATGCTTGAACATCTTCTTTGGTAATTATATCGTCTCCGTCAATGTTTTTAGGCGTAACCGAAATTAATTCAGCAATAAAAAAGAATTTGTTTAAACATTTGTTTATGCTGTAAAAGTCATGGGTAATGTGTCCAAGACATTCTGTGTGTGTTCCATGTCCGTGAGGGTTGAATAGAATATTGTTAAAGTTTGTAGATGATTTTCCTTCAGATACTTTTCCTACCCAATCTTCAATCCTGACAGGTTCTATAACGGGTGGTTCGATATACCAAGCAAGCGGATTATTTTGAGAATTTGTTAGCGGAATAGAAAGATCTATGGGTTTAGAAAAATCTGCTTCAAATTCAAAATCTTTAAAATTAACAACAACTTTCATTTTCTGATTTATCAGTATGAGATTTTTAATGTTTCAAAAATACTAAAAACCTGACTTTATTTATTAAAACTCAGTCAAAATTAATAAAAGGATTTGATTCCAAGGTAGATTTTCATGGATAACGAGCTGTCGCTTGAAAGTTCAACGCAGTAAGCTGATTCTTTTATAATAGCTTTATAAACACAGCAATTGCTTTATCGTTTTTTAAAATTGTTTTGACTATGTTTGGATAATCGAACTCAAGTTGAGACCTCCGTTTCAGTCGGTGTGAAATTAAAAAATATTTATCTATAACCCGTGTTTATGGAAATGTGATTTTGGTTAAAACTCGCCACGCTTTTTGAAAACTAATGTAAGAAATTGATAAATATTTCTATAGAATTTAAAAAAAGAGTTGTACCCTGAGATAAAACAAAAAGTGCCGTTATTTAGAATTGATAAAAATTACATAACAAGGTTTAGTTATTCAAAACCATTACTTGTCTTTTAGATAATGGGCGTATATTTGTATTAATTTTAAAATTTCAAAAATATTATGGAATCTACCCAAATAGATTTTATTCCTATACTGATACAGTTAGGAGTTGCAGGAGGTTTTGTGGCGGTAACCATATTTGTTTCGGGTCTTCTCGGGCCAAAAAAACATTCTGTCGAAAAAGACAAAAACTACGAAAGTGGTATTGATTCTATCGGGAATGCTCGTTCTCCATTCAACGTAAGATATTTTCTAGTAGCTATTCTCTTTGTTTTGTTTGACATTGAGGTTATTTTTATGTACCCGTGGGCAGTCAATTTCAAAGAAATGGGTGCAAGCGGATTATGGAAAATGGGAATCTTCCTGTTTATAGTGGTTGTAGGACTTTTGTATGAAATGAAGCGTAAGGCTTTGGATTTAGATGAATAGAAAATCGAAAAAAGAAAACCAATGAGTCAATCAGATATAAAAATAGTTGAAGCTCCGGCAGGGATTGAAGGTCCCGGTTTTTTCGGAACTAAATTAAGTGAGATTGTAGGTCTTGCTCGTGCAAATTCGTTGTGGCCTATGCCTTTTGCCACTTCTTGTTGTGGTATTGAGTTTATGGCAACAATGGCTCCGAATTACGATTTAGGTCGTTTTGGAGCAGAACGTTTGAGTTATTCCCCAAGACAAGCAGATGTGCTTATGGTTATGGGAACTATCTCTAAAAAATTTGCTCCTGTAATCCGTAGGTTTTATGACCAAATGGCAGAACCTCGTTGGGTTATTGCGGTTGGAGCTTGTGCTTCTTCGGGAGGAATTTTTGATACCTATTCCGTTTTGCAAGGGATAGACAAAATTGTTCCGGTTGATGTTTATGTTCCCGGTTGTCCTCCAAGACCTGAACAAATTTTGGATTCGATTCTGAAACTTCAGGAAATTGTGAAAAAAGAAGACGTAAGAAGACGTGGAACGGAAGAATACGACAAGTTGTTGAAATCATATAATATTGAGTAATGGCTAAAAGGAAAAGATATTATGAAAAAACTATTAACTGTTATAACTCTGTTTTTACTGTTTTTTGGAAAAGCTAACGCACAAATTACAAAGGGCAACTGGATGGTTGGAGGAAATGCAAATTTTAACCACACTAAATATGAAAGTTTTGGAGATTATCCCTCTGAAGGGAAAAGTTCAGGTATACAGTTGAATGCAAGTTTAGGTTATTTTGTGATTGATAATTTTGCAGTGGGCATATCGCCTTCTTTTGGGTTTTCAAATCCTGAAGGCTCTAATAACAGTACAGCGGGATACGGCCTTTTGTACGATATTATTTTTTGCCTTCGGACAAAATGATAAATGTTTTCTCACAAGCGGGATACCGTTATGGAATTAACTATGCACAAGGAAAAAAGACAAGTACAAATAATGCTTTTGATATAAAAGCAGGAACTGTTGTGTTTTTTAATTCAAGTGTAGCATTAGAATTTACAGCAGAATATCATATAGATAAAAGTAAATCGACTAATAATAACAGCAGTCATCAATTTAACTACTTTGTGTTGGGGTTAGGATTTCAAATTCATTTAGAAAAAGAATAAGATTATGAAAAAGCTATTTTTATTTACAGTATTATTAAGTTTTGCTTTTATAGCAAATGGTTGTTCTGATGATGATAAATCTAAAAAGATAGATAACTCTATTGTAGGGACGTGGAAATTAATTGAAGAATATGGAAGTTCAGGAGGTGCTGGTCAATGGTATCCCGTTGAAAACGGATATACATATTCTTTTGAAGAAAACAATATTTTGGTTTCAAATAGATTTTCCTGTAATGGAACATATAACGAAACCACTGATAGTTTAACTATTAATTTTGATTGTTCGGACAGTCAGTTTTACTTAACGTATGATGTTTCTTTCGAGAATAATTATTTAGTCTTAACCCCAAACCCACTATATTGTGATGAAGGGTGTGCAGAGAAATATCAAAGAATAAATTGAAACATTTGAACAAATACAAAAAATTATTGAGATTATGAAAAATAAAGTTTTATTGGCTTTTTTGTTATTATTTTCTAACGTTTCGTTGTTTGGACAGGAAAACTGTGGAACGCCTATTAATTCAGTTCCTCAACATTTTGAAGAAGAAGAGAATAATATATTAGCACGTAGTTCTCCTACAGGTATTTGTATTAATGTTTTTTTTCATATTGTAAGGGAGTCAAATGGAACAGGAGGACTTAATTCTTCAAATATTAATACAATAGTCAATAATTTGAATGAAGTATTCAATCCGCATAGAATATTTATAAACAATTTAGGATTTGATTATATTGACAATTCAACATATTATAGCTTTTCCGATAATAAATTTAATGGGTTGATTTCTATAAACAATAACCCAAACGCAATTAATTTTTATTTGGTTAATTCTGCACCATATGCAGGACGTGCAGAAGATATTTTAAGTCGAAATTTAGTGGTGGCAAATAATTATGCCCTTTTGCCAACGTCTCCTCACGAGTTAGGACATTGTTTAAATTTATGGCATACTCATCACGGAAGAGGGTGCTATGATTTGGGTGGTTGTGCTGAAAACATAAATGGCTCAAATTGTTCTTCTTGTGGAGATTTTGTATGTGATACTCCTGCTGACCCGTGTCTTTTGGGGAAGGTAAATAGTAATTGTCAATATACGGGAGGAGGAGGATTTAATCCCGATGTAACAAATCTAATGTCTTATTCGGGAACTTGCCGAACCAATTTCTCTGACGGACAGGCTTCTCGTATGCGTTCTGCTATATTAAATTCCCCTATTCTTCAACCTGTTATCAGCAATAGTTGTGTTATTCCTGAACTGACGGGGAATGATGTTATTTGTAATAACAATGAAGAAACTTTTATATTAGAGAATGGTGGAAATAACGTAACTTGGAATATTTCTTCAAATCTTCAGATAATATCTTCAAGCAATACAAGTATAACCGTTCAACCTATAAGTTCTTCGATTAACGAAATTGGTTTTGTGGAGGCAATATTATCTTATGAAACACTACGAAAAGAGTTTCAAATTGGTGTTCCTGCCTCTGTCAATAATGCCGTAATAACTGGGGAGTCGTCAATTTGTGATTTTCAACAATATACTTATACATTAAGTGGTTTGAACCACCCTTGTATTGATGATATTGAATGGAACGTTTCACCAAACCTAACTATTATTACACAAAATTTAAATAGTGTAACGGTAGTTCGTAATTCGTCTAATACACAACACGCAGGTTTGATTTCTGTTAACCTGCCAAACGGTAATATTGGTGTTGGAAAAGGTGTTTGGATTGGATTACCTAATAGTAATGATTTAGATATTCAGAAAATAGGAACTTATAATTTTTATGTGGGTCAGTGGACTAAACTTAAGGCAATTTATTTTCCAATGATATATGAACAAAACGAAGATTTAGATTTAACTTTTGAATGGCAGATACCATATAGTATGGTCAAAAACTTTCCCGATACGGCTTATAAGGATGTCAAGCCAAACTTTGCAGGACAATTAAATATTGGAGTTAGAGTTCTTTGTGATTGTGGGTATAGCAATTGGAAATATAAATTGTTTGATGTTGTTGGAGATGGAAACGGAGGAGGTTCGATAATAATTCCTGGAGATTAATTTGAATAAAAGTAAAATTTTGTAATTTTTGATAATATTGAGTAATGGCTTTAAGTACAGAACAAATACAAAGCAGATTAGAAACACAATTCGGAGACAGTGTTTACGATTTCAGATTCGAGAGAGACGGAATGCTCACTTTTGATGTGGAATCGGACAAAAACTTCGAAGTGATAGATTTTTTGAAAAACGATTCGGAATTGCGTTTTAACTTTCTGACTGATGTATGCGGAGTGCATTATCCTGATTTTTCCGAAGGAGAATTATTTGCAGTTGTGTATCACTTACACAATTGGATTGATAATGTTCGCATCAGAATCAAATGTTTCCTTAACGGAAATAATCCCGAAATCAATTCGGTTGTACCTCTTTTTGTAGGAGCAAACTGGCAGGAAAGAGAAACGTATGACTTTTACGGAATTATCTTCAAAGGACATCCGCAACTCAAGAGAATATTGAATATGGACGAAATGGAAGCCTTTCCGATGCGTAAGGAATATCCGATGGAAGATGTCGGAAGAACTGACAAAGACGATCGTTTTTTCGGAAGAGTAAAATAACAAATAACAAATGAAAAATTTCCCTCCTTTGGAGGGATTAAGGGAGGACAATGAGCAAACAAAACGAAATATCAGAAGACTTGCTTGTATCTCCGTTGGAAAGATACAATGCTAAAGTCAAAAAAATTCAACTTGAAGAAGGAGATGAAGGAGAATATTCAGTCTTGAATCTTGGACCTTCGCATCCTGCTACACACGGAATTTTCCAGAATGTCCTTTTGATGGATGGAGAACGTGTTATTGAGGGAGAATCGACAGTGGGATATATCCATCGTGCTTTTGAAAAAATTGCCGAAAACCGTCCGTTTTACCAAATCAATACACTTACCGATCGCTTGAATTACTGTTCTTCTCCGATTAACAATATGGGTTGGTGGATGACCGTAGAAAAAGTACTCGGAATCGAAATTCCGAAACGTGTGCAGTATATGCGTGTTATTGTGATGGAACTTGCCCGTATCGAAGACCATATTATCTGTAATTCAATTCTTGGAGTAGATACAGGAGCTTTGACAGGTTTCTTGTATGTGATGCCGTATAGAGAAAAAATTTACGAAATTTTTGAGGAAATATGCGGAGCCAGACTTACGACCAATATGGGACGTATCGGAGGATTTGAAAGAGATTGGAGTGAGGCTGCCTGGAAAAAGTTAGATGACTTTTTGGTGGAGTTTCCGATAGCTTGGGCTGAATTTGACGGAATGTTAAACCGTAACCGTCTTTTTATCGACAGAACAGTTGGAGCAGGACCTATTTCGGCTCAAAGAGCAATGGAATACGGATTTACAGGACCAAACTTGAGAGCAGCAGGAATTGATTATGACGTGCGTACTGCAACACCTTATTCATCTTACGAGGATTTTGATTTTAAAATTCCTGTCGGAAAAACAGGTGATTCGTATGACCGATATTTGGTTCGTCATCAGGAGATTATAGAGAGTTTGAGTATTATTCGTCAGGCTTTGGACAAAATGCCTGAAGAGGGAGGATTCCACGCAGATGTTCCCGAATATTATCTGCCTCCGAAAGATGAAGTTTATAACAATATGGAAGCTCTGATTTACCACTTCAAAATCGTAATGGGAGAAGTTCCTGTTCCGGTAGGAGAAGTATATCACGCTGTCGAAGGAGGAAACGGAGAGCTTGGTTTTTATCTGATAACAGACGGAAGCAGAACACCTTACCGTTTGCATTTCAGAAGACCGTGTTTTATTTATTATCAGGCTTATACGGAAATAATCAGAAATTCATTATTTTCTGATGCGTTGATTACCTTAGCAAGTCTGAATGTAATTGCAGGAGAATTAGATGCTTAATTTAATTACGAATTTCAAATTACGAAACGCAAGTTCGACGAAGTCAATTATGAAAAAGATATTTTTATTTACAATATTATTAAGTTTTGCTTTTGTAGCAAATAGTTGTTCTGATGATGATAATGAAAAATCATTATATCCTAACTGTTTAAACACAATTATAGAAGATATTATGGAGGGAGAAGTACAAAGTCCAAAACCAACAATAGACAAATATATTTATCAGGAACAAATGGTCTATGTAATAAACAAGAATTATCCTGATTATCCGACATTAATTGTAGATGAAAACTGTGAAACTATATGTACTATGGGAGGATTTGGAGGACAAAATGATTGTATTGATTGGGAATTTGCACAATTTATTGAAAATGTCTGGACAGACCCAAGATAATTTAAAAACAAAAAACTATGAAAAAGATATTTTTAATTACCGTATTATTAAGCTTTGCTTTTGTAGCAAATGGTTGCTCTGATGATGATAGACCCTCTTGTGGATGTGATAGTCATCTTAACAAAACTGTAGCAAGTTCAGAAGGAGACCTTAAAATCACAGTTGACGAATATGGAAATCCAATTGCTTTTATTAGGCAAGGAGCTATAGCTTCATTTACTGTTTGTAACTTTAACTTTGTTACAGATATGAATTTTGAGCAAGATGTTAATATTCCCGTAATATTTAGTGGGAAATATAATGAAGAATGTTTACCTGAAGGTGAAGGCTGGATAGATATTTATCCTACATATAGTATAAAACTAACCCAAATTGACCCTCAATGAAAAAAATACTCTTATTTATACTAATTATAGTTTCCGTATTTGGATATTCTCAAAATAATATTAGCTATTTATCTAATGAATTTGGAAATATCTGGTTTGAAATATCTCCGAATCTTATTTATATACAAACCGATTCATTTGATGAGGTTTCTAATTATAGAATAAATAATAAAGGAGACAATTTTGTTGTTTTAGAAGTTAACTTGACAGAGTACAAAGAAATTTTTGAACAACTTCAATTTAAGTACGAGAATGTTGAACCTGTTTTAATATATGAAAACAAGGCAAATCAAGTGTGTTTTGATGAAATAATCATTAAAACAAAAAATGAAAAAGATGTTGATGAGTTTTTTAGAGGTTTTGATATTGACGTAATCGAAAGCAAATTCGAATCAAATCAATTTGTTGTAAAAATAAAACATACAGATACTTATAAGGTTTTTGAATTAATAAACATTTTGTATAAAGACAAAGATATTGAATATATAGAGCCAAATTTTTTGTTCTTGAACGCTTTTCATACTGACGATGAGCATTACTCTCAACAATGGGCAATCAATAATCAGGGATATTTGGGAGGAACGCCTGATGCAGATATGGATGTGGACGAGGCTTGGAATTATACAACAGGAGAAGGAATTAAGGTAGCTGTATTGGATGTTGGGGTTGATTTGAATCACCCTGATTTACAAGCAAATCTTTTGCTTGGTTATGACGCAATAAATTATACTACAAATGGAGGTTTTGTAGGGGCTCATAGTAATCACGGAACTCCTTGTGCAGGAATCATAGGAGCAATAGCTAATAATGATATAGGTATTGCAGGGATAGCCTATAATGCTAAAATCATTCCTATTAGAATAGGGCATATGAGTTCAATGAATTTGAATGCGGCTGTAGAGGGAATCAATTGGGCTTGGCAGAACGGAGCAGATGTATTAAGTAATTCGTGGGGAGGTGGAAGTCCATCTTCTTCTCTAAATACAGCAATAAATAATGCCATAGTTAATGGCAGAGGAGGTAAAGGGTGTGTGGTTTTATTTGCTTCTGGTAATGACAACTTAAGTTCCATTTCTTATCCTGCCTCTTTGCCTAATGTTATAGCTGTTGGGGCTTCCTCTATGTGTGATGAACGAAAGTCGTTTACTTCTTGTGACGGAGAGTCTTGGGGGGCTAATTACGGAACAAATTTAGATGTTGTTGCTCCTGGAGTAAAAATATATACTACAGATAATACAGGTCATACAGATAATAATGCTAATGGATATAATAAAAATGGAAATTATTACAGTAGTTTTAATGGCACTTCGGCTGCCTGCCCTAATGCGGCAGGGGTAGTTGCTTTGATTTTGTCTGTAAACCCAAACCTTACAGGAGTACAGGCTCGGGATGTTTTACAAAAAACCACAGATAAAATATTGGGCTATACATACAACACAACTAAACCAAGTGGTACTTGGAATAACGAAGTAGGATATGGTAGAGTAAACGCTTATAAAGCTGTTAAGGAAGCTATGTTTTATCATACATATATAAATATTGACGATGTAATTTGCGGTGCTGATTCTGCAAGTCTGCAAAATCTTCCTACTAATTACTCTTATACAATTAATTGGAGTTCTTCTTCTAATATTCAAATAACAGGAAGCACAACTAATGTTACTGTAAACTTTACCGTAACTCCTAATAGCGGACAAGGTTGGATAAAAGCTACTTTAAATGGTGGGCAACATCAAATAATTAAAGATATTTGGATAGGTAAACCTATTTTATCTACAACATTCGATTGTTTTAACAATCCAAGCCACCCTATGTGTGGTGTAATCTGTAAAACCGAGTTTTACCACCCTGATAATACCATTACTTTAAATGTTCAGGGAGAAACCGAGTGGGAAGTAACAGAATTCGGTAATTTTTATTGGCATATTGGAGGGAACACGCTTTATATTCAGCCTTATCAGGCAGGAACAATCGCAATGTCAATAAAGGCTAAAAACGCTTGTGGTACATCTGCTCCTTTGATTTTTCAATTCTCGGTTACAAATTGCAAAAGTAAAAGTATGAACGAAAACCAATCGTATTATAAGGTTTATCCAAATCCGTCAAACGATATAGTGTACATAGGTTTAAAAGATAGTGAAAATCAGCCTCTGACAGATAGTGCAATAACAGGAGAATTACACGACCTTATGGGTAATATTCAATCGACTGTTCAGATAATCAATAATCAGGCAACATTTTCTGTACAGGGATTAAACACAGGTATTTATGTTTTAAGAATTTATATAAACGGAGAAGTAGAAACACATACTATTGCAGTGCAATAATTATATAAGAATGGTTTAAAGTTTAATGTTTTATATTATGAAAAGTATTGTTATCTCATTTTTAGTAATGTTTCAAATTGCAGATTTAATAAATGAGCCAAAATATAATAAAAAACTGTTAGGTTGTTGGGAAATGAAATATGTATCATTAGGTTATGAAAAAACAGGAAATGGAACATATAAAACTTCAACAACGGGAACAATTGGAACAACAACATTCATTATTAGTGATGACAAAACCGCTGTTCTGAATTATCCGAATAAAGAAAGCTATTCCTTTGAATGGAATACAAAAAAGAAAACGATAACATTGATACCAATAGAGGAAAATAATAAAGACGAATGGTTTGATGGTGCTTATACCTATAAATTCAAAGGTAAAAATGAATTAAGTTTAAAAAACGATAAAATGACAATATACCTGACAAAGGAAAAATAAGATGTTAAATTTCTTTTTAACTCAAAAAAGAATTACGAAGTGAAATTTAATTTAAAACCTTTTATTCAATACAGATGTAACAGATAATCCAATATATAGGATTTAACTTGCCAATAGGCAGAAGAAAAACAAAAATGGAAATCTCAACAATAAAACAAGAAATAAACATAAGTGAATCGTTAATGGAACGCATTAACGAATTACTTTCACATTATCCGTCTGATAAAAAGAAATCGGCTTTACTGCCTGTTTTGCACGAGGTACAAGATGCACACGACCATTGGCTCAGTGTAGAACTGATGGATAAAGTAGCTGAAATTTTAGAAATAAAACCAATCGAGGTATATGAGGTGGTTACGTTCTATTCGATGTACCGTCAAAAACCAAAAGGGAAATACACTTTTGAGTTTTGCCGAACTTCGTGCTGTATGCTTCGGGGAGTAGAGGATTTAATGGATTATACCTGTCAAAAATTAGGGGTGCAATTAGACGAAGTAACCGCAGACGGAATGTTTTCCGTTCACGGAGTGGAATGTTTGGGAGCTTGCGGATATGCCCCGATGTTGCAGTTAGGAGATTTCAATCACGAGCATCTGACCAAAGAAAAAATCGACCAACTGATTGAAGATTGTAGAGCAGGAAAAATCGAATTAGTATAATTTTCGGAGTTATGGGAAGAAAGATATTACTTGAAAAGACAGGAATTGAGGGTATTCGCAACTATGACGTATATCGTCAAAACGGAGGGTATGCTTCTGTAGAAAAAGTTCTGAAAATGACTCCGGACGAAATTGTCGAGGAGGTCAAAAAATCCGGTTTGAGAGGTCGTGGAGGAGCAGGTTTCCCCATGGGAATGAAGTGGAGTTTTATCGACAAAAAATCGGGAAAACCACGTCACTTGGTTTGCAATGCTGACGAATCCGAACCGGGTACGTTCAAAGACCGCTATTTAATGGAGCATATTCCGCATTTGCTTATCGAGGGAATGATTGCTTCGAGCTATGCTTTGGAGGCAAACCTATCGTATATCTACATTCGTGGAGAATATATGTGGGTCTATAAAATATTAGAAAAAGCTATCAAAGAAGCTTATGCAAACGGTTGGCTTGGGAAAAATATCAAAGGTTCCGGATTTGATTTGGATTTGTATGTGCATTGTGGAGCAGGAGCTTATATCTGTGGAGAAGAAACGGCACTTATCGAATCTTTGGAGGGAAAACGTGGAAATCCGAGAATGAAACCACCTTTCCCTGCTGTTAGCGGACTGTGGTCAGAACCGACTGTGGTAAACAACGTGGAATCTATCTCAAACGTGCCTTGGATTATCCTGAATTCGGGAGATGAATATGCCAAAATCGGAATCGGACGTTCGACAGGGACGAAACTGTTTTCGGTTTCGGGACACGTAAAAAAACCGGGAGTTTACGAAATTGATTTAGGGATAACCGTTGATGAATTTATGAATTCCGATGAATATTGTGGGGGAATGATGGACGACAGACCACTTAAGGGATTGATTCCCGGAGGATCATCTGTGCCGATTTTACCTGAACATTTGATTTTCAAAACAGCCAACGGAGAAGACCGATTGATGACGTATGAATCTTTGGCAGACGGAGGTTTTGCAACCGGTTCTGCATTGGGTTCAGGAGGATTTATCGTATATAATGACACAGCTTGTATCGTGCGAAATACGTGGAATTTCTCGAGATTCTATGCACACGAAAGTTGCGGACAATGTTCGCCTTGTCGTGAGGGAACAGGTTGGATGGAAAAAGTCCTGCACCGAATCGAAACCGGATACGGAACAGAAGAAGATATCGAATTGCTTTGGAGCATTCAGTCAAAAATTGAAGGAAATACGATTTGTCCGTTAGGAGATGCTGCGGCTTGGCCTGTAGCTGCAGCTATCAGACATTTCAGAGAAGAATTTGAATATCACATTCGTTTCCCTGAAAAAATAAAAAACAGAAATCACTTTGTAAACGAACCAATGTCGAAAGTAAGACATTTGTTGAAAGGGGAATTGGTGTAAAAATAGTTTAAAGTTCAAAGTTTAAAGTTTAAAGTTCGCTAACGTGAAACCTTAAACCTTAAACCTTAAACAAAAGAAAATATGAAAGTAACAATAGACGGACAAACAATAGAGGTAGAACCGGGAACGAGTATCTTGGAGGCTGCCCGAATGATGGGAGGAGAATCAGTTCCTCCTGCGATGTGCTACTATTCAAAACTCGAAAATACGGGAGGAAATTGTCGTGCCTGTTTGGTTGAGGTTTCCAAAGGAAGTGAGGCAGACCCACGTCCGATGCCGAAAATGATGCCATCGTGCAGAACCAACGTAATGGACGGAATGGAAGTAAAAGTAAAAACTTCCGAAAGAGCTATGGATGCTCGTAAAGCCGTAACCGAATTTTTGCTTATCAACCATCCGTTAGATTGTCCGGTTTGTGACCAAGCAGGAGAGTGTGATTTGCAGAATCTTTCGTTCCAGCACGGATTGCAAAAAACCCGTTTCAAAGAGCAAAAAAGAACTTTTGAACCTGAAAATATAGGAGATAAGATTCAGTTACACATGAACCGTTGTATTTTGTGCTACCGTTGTGTAAAGGTAGCTGACCAACTTACAGATAATCGTGTTCACGGAGTTTTGAACCGAGGAGAACACGCACAGATTTCGACCTATATTTCAAATGTTATCGATAATGATTTTTCAGGAAACGTAATTGATGTTTGTCCTGTGGGAGCTTTAACTGACAAAACGTTCCGTTTTAAATCAAGAGTTTGGTTTAACAAACCGTTTAATGCTCACAGAAATTGTGATAAATGTTGCGGAAAAACAACCCTTTGGATGTTCGGAAACGAAATTCAGAGAGTTACAGCACGAAAAGACGAATACCACGAAGTGGATGAATTTATCTGTAATGAATGTCGTTTTGACCATAAAGACGTAAACGATTGGGTTATCGAAGGACCTCGTAAATTTGAAAAATGGAGTGTTATCAACCAAAACAATTATACGAGAAATATGAAAAAAGTGGTAATGAATACCGACAGACTGATTTTGGAAGGAAGGGAAGAAGACCGCAAAAAAATCAGTATGAAGGCTGTACCGCTTGTTGAAAACAACCAAAAAATATAAGTAAAATGGTAGAACAAGCATTTGTTATAGAAAAAACGGTTTTTATAGTAATTATCTTTGCTATTACTTTGGTTGCTGCAATGTATGCTACTTGGTTGGAACGTAAAATAGCCGGTTGGATTCAAGACCGTCACGGGCCGAATCGTGCAGGACCTGCTGGTATTTTGCAACCTTTGGCAGACGGATTGAAATTATTTTCTAAAGAGGAATTTATACCGAATATCAAAAACAAATTTTTGTTCGTATTAGGTCCGGGAATTTCGATGACCGTAGCTCTTATGACCAGTGCAGTTGTTCCTTGGGGAGATAAGCTAATCATAGGTGGAAGAGAAGTGGTTTTACAAGCTACCGATATTGATGTTTCGCTTTTATTCATCTTCGGAATTTTGTCAGTAGGAGTTTATGGAGTGATTATCGGAGGTTGGGCATCGAACAACAAATATTCCCTTATGGGAGCGATGCGTGCAGGTTCACAAATGATTTCATACGAATTGGCAATGGGACTTTCTATCATTTCTATTATAATGATGTCAGGAACGTTAAGCCTTAAAGAAATTGCCATTCAACAAAGCGGAATGAATTGGAATGTATTTTATCAGCCGTTGGCTTTTATTATTTTCTTGATATGTTCGTTTGCAGAAACCAACAGAGCACCTTTTGATATGGCAGAAGGAGAACACGAACTCGTAGGAGGTTACAACTTAGAATATTCTTCTATGAAACTCGGTTTTTATATGTTTGCTGAATATGCGGCTATGTTTATATCATCGGTTATTTTGTCTGTGCTGTTTTTTGGAGCGTATAATTATCCGGGAATGGAATGGGCATTGGAAAATTGGGGAGTAAATACAGCCAATAGTATAGGAATTGCCGTATTGTTTTTGAAAATATTATTTTTCGTATTCCTTTATATGTGGGTACGTTGGACAATACCGAGATTCCGTTATGACCAAATTATGGATTTAGGTTGGAAAGCACTTATTCCGCTTGCTATTCTGAATATCGTAATTACGGCAATCGTAATGATTATCTTTGGATAAGAAACAAGAAAAAAGAGAATAGAGTATAGAAAACAGATAGTTTTGGGAACATCAAACCTCCTGCTTGTCGGCAGACAGGTAAACTAAAAAAACTTGAAACAAAAAAGATATGTCAATAGAAAGTATTTCATTATCGGGAAAAAAGATGGACGTTTCTGCAGAGAAAATGAACTTTTGGGAACGTTTATATCTCATTCAGATTGCTCAAGGAATGTGGGTTACGCTGAAACACCTGTTTAAACGTAAGCGAACTATCAAATATCCTGAACAGACAAGGGTTTTTAGTCCTGTGTACAGGGGCCGTCATATGTTGATGCGTGATGAAGAAGGTCGTGAGCGTTGTACAGCTTGCGGACTTTGTGCTTTGTCGTGTCCTGCAGAAGCGATTACGATGGTTGCAGCCGAAAGAAAACCCGAAGAAAAACACCTGTACAGAGAAGAAAAATATGCATCTATTTATGAAATAAATATGTTGCGTTGTATTTTCTGCGGTTTATGTGAAGAGGCTTGTCCGAAACAGGCAATTTATCTCACTAAATCCAAAACAATGGTTTTTTCGGATTCGGACAGAGAAGATTTGATTTTCGGAAAAGATAAATTGGTTATGCCTTTAGAACAAGCAATTAACAACACTAAAGCAATAAGTTAGTATTACAATTTACAATAATACATTATACAATATACATTTATGCTTACTATATTTTACATTTTATCGGCTATCACTCTCGGAAGTGCTTTTTTGACGATTTTGAACAGAAATCCGATTCATAGTGCTATTTGGTTAGTAGTTTGTTTCTTCTCGATTGCAGGACATTATGCACTATTTAATGCTCAATTCTTGGCAATGGTGCACCTTATCGTGTATTCGGGAGCTATTATGATTCTGATGCTCTTTACCATTATGATGATGAACTTTAACAAAGAACGTCAAATCCAGAAAAAGAAAATCGTAGTCTTTGCAGGAGTGGTTTCGCTCTGTTTGGTAGGTTATGTGCTACTGGCTACATTCATAAAAGCTCAACCTATTATCGACCAATACTACGTTTCGGGAGAAGATTACCAGTCTATAAAAGTATTAGGACAAGTATTGTTGGAAGATTATGTGATTCCGTTTGAAATGGCAGCCATATTATTGCTCGTTTCAATGGTTGGAGCTGTATTATTGTCTAAAAAGGATAAAAAAGAAAAGAAAAGTATTTTGTAATTTTGAGTGATTAAAAGTATTGTTTATGAGTACAACGGTTAATTTACGAAACAAAGTTTTAGACTATATAAGTTCGGCAGATGACAGGCTGTTACGAATGATACAGACTTTGGCTGAAAATTATCAGGAAAAAGAAAAAACTGTATTAACAAAAGCTCAAAAGGACGAATTGGACAGAAGATTAGAGAGATACGAAAGAGGAGAAACTAAATTTTATACGTGGGAAGAAGCAAAAGCTAAAATAGTAAACAGGAATGAAATATAAATTATTCTTGTCTGATGAGGCTCTTTGGGATATACAAGATGCGTTTGATTATTATACTTTTATTCCATCAGAAAATCTCGAACACCGATTTATACAGCAGATAGAAACAGGATTGGATTATATCACATTATATCCTGAAAATTTAGCTGTAAAATATAAAAAGACACGAATTTATAATCTTATGGATTTTCCGTATCAGATTCATTTTAGAATAGAGAAAGATACCGTTTTGGTTTTTGGAATTTTTCACGGAAAAAGTAATCCAAAATCGTGGGAAGAACGATTAAAAAGATAAGAAAATTCTTTAAACAATAAAATGAGAAACATATTTTTATTTATTTTATTAGATTATTTCCTATATAATATAATTAAATTATGTTTAATAGAAATTGAAATCAGTAAAATTCTTTTTTTAAGTGCAATATTTGGTTTAATGCGATTTGCTTTATTATCAGGAATATTGTTTATTAGTTATTTATTGTTTAAGGCAGATTTAAAAAAAGTGATTATTTATTGTTCTTTAATTTTTCCTTTCTTTCTTATTATTTTAGGAGGAGTGAAAAACACTTTAGATATAAACTTTTTTTATAATGACTTTCTTCCGTTTATAATTACGTGGGTAGTATTTTTAATACTTCTATTTAGAGGTAAAAATTTGGAAATTGAAAAAACATTGATAAAATAAAATTAAACAAACATTCATAAATGTTACAGAATATTTTACAGGAAATCGGAATCCAAAACTACATTATCCTATCGACTCTTATGTTTTGTATAGGGGTATTTGGAGTTTTGTACAGACGCAATGCTATTGTGGTTTTGATGTCTATTGAAATTATGCTCAATGCGGTAAACTTATTATTGGTAGCCTTTTCGGCTTATCATCAAGATGCAGCCGGGCAGGTTTTTGTATTCTTTACGATGACCGTAGCAGCGGCCGAAGTAGCTATCGGATTGGCTCTTTTGGTAGCTATTTACCGAAACATCAAATCGATTGATATTGACCAATTAAGAAACTTAAAAGGATAAGCAGAAAATGGATTCAACTTTAGTACTCATACTATTACTTTCGCCAATTGTCGGCTTTTTGTTTAATCTTTTCTTCGGAAAAAATCTAAGCAAATCCCTTTCGGGAACTATCGGAACCATCGCAGTCGGAATTTCGTTTGTGGTTTCGGTTATACTGTTTAACAAAGTAAATCAGTCGGGAGAAGGTATTACGGTTCACTTTTTCGATTGGATTCAGGTGTATAACTTTAACATCGGATTCAGCTTTTTGCTTGACCAACTCTCATTGCTTTGGCTACTTTTCGTAACCGGAATCGGAACGCTTATTCACGTTTATTCAATCAGCTATATGCACGATGACGAAAACTTGAATAAATTCTTTTCGTATCTGAATTTGTTTGTGTTCTTTATGATTATGCTGGTTTCTGGAAGCAACTTGCTAATTATGTTCATCGGTTGGGAGGGAGTAGGACTTTGCTCGTATCTACTTATCGGATTCTGGTACAAAAACCAAGATTATAATGATGCTGCCAAAAAAGCCTTTATCATGAACCGTATCGGGGATTTAGGGTTTTTAGCAGGTGTATTCATCATCGGATATTTGTTCAATTCGTTGGATTATCTGACCATAAAACAAGCGATTACCTCCGGACAATATGTTGATTTGGGCTGGTTGGCTTTTGCTGCCTTCTGTTTATTTATCGGAGCAACCGGAAAATCAGCACAGTTACCATTATACACTTGGCTGCCTGATGCAATGGCAGGACCAACACCGGTTTCGGCACTCATTCACGCTGCAACGATGGTAACAGCAGGAATTTTTATGATTACCCGAATGAATTTCGTATTTGAACTTACTCCAGCTGTGTTAAACGTAATCGCTATCATTGGAGCGTTGACCGCTTTGGTTGCTGCTTGCATTGCATTAGTTCAAAACGATATCAAAAAAGTATTGGCCTATTCTACCGTATCGCAATTAGGATTGATGTTCTTGGCTCTTGGTTTAGGAGCTTACGAAATTGCCGTTTTCCACGTAGTAACACACGCTTTCTTCAAGGCTTGTTTGTTCTTGGGTTCAGGTTCGGTTATCCACGCAATGGGAGGAGAACAAGATATGCGTTATATGGGCGGACTGAAAGGTCACATGAAGATTACTTTCATAACCTTCTTAATTTCAACTTTGGCTATTTCGGGAATTTTCCCACTTTCAGGATTCTTCTCAAAAGATGAAATCTTATTGGTAGCTTTCCACGAAAATAAATTATTGTGGGTTATAGCTTCAGTAGCCTCTATTATGACTGCTTTCTATATGTTCCGTTTGCTGTATTTGACTTTCTTCGGAAAATTCAGAGGTAGCGAAGAACAAAAAAATCACTTGCACGAAAGTCCAAGTTTAATGACTTTTCCACTGATTGTTTTGGCTGTTTTAGCTGCAATCGGAGGACTTATCAGTATCCCTGGAAACAGTTGGTTGAACCATTATCTAGAACCAATTTTTATCGGTTCAAGACCACATCACGCTGTTGATTCAACGGCTTATATGTTGATGGGAGTAGCAACAGTTGGAGCGTTAATTGGTATTTTCTTGGCCTATTCGAAATACATCAAAAAAGGAGAACTTCCTGCAAAAGACGAAGAAGTTACCGGATTTGCTAAAGTGCTTCACAACAAATTCTATGTGGATGAAATCTATACAGCAATTATCGTAAAACCAATCTATTGGTTGGGAGATTTCTTCAAATCAATCGTAGAAGTAATTATTTCGTCTATAGTTTTCGGAACCGGAAAAGTTGCAAATCTTGTTTCGGAACAAGGAAAAGCATTGCAAAACGGAAGTGTCGGACTGTACCTTTTCGTATTTGTTTTAGGATTTAGCACCATTGTTTATTATTTATTTTTAGCATAACAAAATGAACGTATCCATACTACTCGTAATATTATTGGCTGGAGCTTTAATCACCTATTTTTCATCGGAAAAATCAGCCCGTCAAATCGCCTTATTCGTAAGCCTTGTTGCTTTTACGGTAACGGGAATTTTATTATCGCAATATCAGTCGGGAGTTTCGGTTGATGTAATGGCACAATGGATTAGCAACCCGAATATTTCGTTTTACCTCAAAGCAGACGGATTGTCGTTAGCCCTTGTGTTGCTTACTTCAGCAGTAACACCACTTGTGATTTTTTCGTCTTTCGGAAATTCGTTTGAAAACAAAAAAACCTTGTATGCCCTTATTCTGTTTATGGCTTTTGCGATGACAGGAACATTTTTGGCAGCAGACGGATTTTTGTACTATATTTTTTGGGAGCTTTCACTAATTCCGATTTACTTTATCGGACTCTTGTGGGGTAACGGAGATGCAGAACTTCGCAAACAAACCATGATTCGATTCTTTATCTATACGTTTGCAGGATCGTTGTTTATGCTAGTGGCATTTATCTTCTTATACCAAAAAGCAGGTAGCTTCTTACTTGAAGATTTGTATGCATTAAACCTTACTTCATCAGAACAATTCTGGGTATTCTTGGCTTTCTTTTTGGCTTATGCTATCAAGATTCCGATTGTGCCTTTCCATTCGTGGCAGGCAGATACATACCAAGCAAATCCCGCTTTAGGAACAATGCTTTTATCGGGAGTTATGCTTAAAATGGCTTTGTTCAGCCTTATCAGATGGCAGATTCCGATTACACCCGATGCAGCTGCAGAACACAAAAATTTCTTTATCGTATTGAGTATTATCGGAGTAATTTACGGTTCGATACTCGCTTTAAGGCAAGATAATATTAAACGATTATTAGCCTATTCGTCTTTGGCTCACGTAGCGCTTATTGCTGCAGGAACTTATACGTTGACTCTTGACGGATTCAGAGGAGCAGTTTTACAAATGTTGGCTCACGGATTTGTAATCGTAGGTTTGTTCTTTGCAGCCGAAATCATCGAAAGACGTTTCGGAACGCAAAAAATCTCTGAAATGGGAGGAATCCGCTCTCAAGCCGTTTGGTTTGCATCGGTATTTATGATTTTGGTAATGGCTTCTGTCGGACTTCCCGGAACATTTAACTTTATCGGAGAATTTACCCTGCTTTACGGATTGTCGCAAGAAAATATCTGGTTCGCTATATTCGGAGGAACGAGTATTATTCTGGGAGCTTTTTATATGTTGAGAATGTTCCAACATTCGATGTTGGGAGAAACAAATACTAAAGTTTTTGCAGATATTAACGTACAGGAAAAAGTGATTTTTGTAATCATTGTTGTTGTTTTAATTTTCTTCGGATTATATCCGAAACCATTAAACGATTTGATTGTTCCTGCATTGGAGGAAACACTAAAATATATCAATTAAAGGCTTGTCATTGCGAGGAACGAAGCAATCTAAACGATTACAAGGTTAAGCAAGACAAAAGATTATAAAATTATTTATAATTTAAAGAATGAATATTTGAGATTGCTTTGCTTCGTTCCTCGCAATGACAGGACGGTAACAAATAAAAAATGAATACAGGCGAAATTGTCATATATCAAAGTAATGAGGGCAACATCAAAATTGATGTCCGCTTACAAGATGAGACAGTTTGGCTCAATCAGGAGCAAATGGCTTTGCTTTTTGGAAAAGGAAGAAGTACGATTGCAGAGCATATTTTAAATATATTTAAAGAAAGGGGATTAGATGAAAGTCTGGTATGTCGGAATTTCCGACACACCACTTTTAGAGGCTAAAAGAATACAGTAATTAAGCTAATTTGAAAGGTTGTTGTCTAAAAAAGAATAGTCAGAAGAAATCTCAACTTGTCGGGATTTCCGACAAGTTCGTAATAAGGTTGTAAAAGAACAAAGCCTGAAAGAAATTGAGGAAGATATTCAGAAATTAAAACAGAACAAGAAAGAATAAAAAAATATGAACACACTTATAGCTATTGGTTCACTTGGAATTTTAGTATTATTGCTCGAAGTTTTCGGAGCAAGAAAAACCATTATACCGGTAACGATTATCGGATTGTTAGCCTCACTCGGAATTTCGTTAGGAGGGTTTTGTACGGAATCAGGTCCTGCATCATTTTTCAATAATACGATTATCGAAGATAAATTTTCAATGGGATTTTCTTCGTTGTTTATTTTGCTTACAATTTTTATTGTACTGATGAGTGCAGATGTTTACAGCAAAGAACAAAGAAAATTATCCGATTATATAACCGTAAAAGTGCTGTTGCTGTTCGGAGGAATTGCAATGGTTTCGTTCGGAAATCTGGCTGTTTTCTTTTTGGGGATAGAAATTCTTTCGATAGCTCTTTATATTTTGGCATCGAGTAAACCGACAAGCATCAAAAGTAACGAGGCAGGAATGAAATACTTTTTGATGGGAGCTTTTGCATCGGGGTTTTTGTTGTTCGGAATTGCTTTGATTTACGGAGCAACGGGTTCGTTTGATATGGCAGTTATCCACGAGGCAGGAATGAGTGCAGGAGTTGAAGATTGGTTTTATATCGGTATGGCATTGGTAAGCGTAACGATGTTTTTCAAAATTGCAGCTGTTCCGTTCCATTTATGGGCTCCCGATGTGTATCAAGGTACACCTACTATTTCGACTACATTGATGAGTACACTTGCAAAAGTAATCGCAATCGGAGGATTTTACAGACTGATTGAAGGAACATACGGAAACTTCTCGGACAGATTTACAACGGGTCTGATTGTGATTTCGATATTGTCGATGTTAGTCGGAAACATAATGGGATTAAGGCAATCCAACGTAAAGCGTATGTTGGCTTATTCGGGAATTTCCCACGCTGGTTTTATGCTAATGGCATTACTTGCTGTTCCGAATGGAGCAAGTAATTTGCTATACTACGCAACAGCTTATTCCATTGCGGGTATTGCTGCTTTTGCAGTGGTTCTTGCTGTTACTAAAGACAAAGACGATGAAGAAATTTCACATTTCAACGGATTGGGAAAAACAAAACCGATTTTAGCTTTAACTCTTACCTTGGCAATGTTGTCAATGGCAGGAATTCCGATTTTGGCAGGATTTTTCGGTAAGGTTTTCCTTTTCGGACAAATGTTGGATTTAGGTTATACTACACTCGTAATCATTGCTGTAATCAGTTCGATTGTTTCGGTTGGATATTACTTTAAATTGATTTTGGCAATGTACACCAAAGAAAGTACAGAGGAATTTTCGGCTTCACCTGTTTATACAGTTGTAGCAGTTATAGCAACCGTAATCAACCTTGCTATCGGGTTATTCCCTGATTTGGTTTTGGGGTTGATTTAAAATATTATTGAGAATTCACAACAAACAACTCACTGGCAATACCGTCACTTAAAAACTTCCCTTTTTGAGTAACGGTTATTTTTTGGTCTTTTAATTCGATTAGCTGATTTTTTATTAGTTTTTCTGATGATTTCATCAGGTATTCATAATATTTATCTCCAAAATCTTCTCTGATTTTTTCTAACGAAATTCCCCAGATAGTGCGAAGCCCTGTCATTACATATTCGTTATAGCGGTCTGATGTTGTCAGTTTTTCAATTTCGTTGGGGAAATTTCCCGATAAGATTTCTTTAATATAAATAGCATTATTGGCAATATTCCAGCTTCGGTGTGTGCCGTTATAGCTATGGGCAGACGGACCGATGCCGATATATTTTTTGCCCGACCAATAACTCGTATTATTTTTAGAAAAATAGCCTTCTTTGCCAAAATTGGATAATTCATAATGAATAAATCCTTTTTCTTTTAATTTTTCCGTTAAGATAAAAAAATGATTTTCGGCTGTTTCGTCTTTAGGATTGTCAATTACGCCTTTTTCAATCAGTTTTTTGAGAGCCGTTTTGGGTTCGACCGTAAGAGCATAAGCCGAAATATGCGGAATGTTATAACCCAAAGCCGTTTCGATATTTTGCATCCACTTTTCGTTCGTCATACCGGGAATGCCGTATATTAAATCGATGGTTATGTTGTCAAAATGTTTTGTGGCTTCTTCCAGACATTCTTTAGCCTGATTGGCGTTATGGGCACGGTTCATCATTTTTAAATCGTCTTCAAAAAACGACTGAATCCCAATAGAAAGACGATTAATTGCCGAATTTGCTAATTGCCGAATGGTTGCATTATCTAAATCATCAGGATTGGATTCTAAGGTAAATTCAGGATTTTGGACAACTTTATAATGTTTGTAAACTTCATCAATCAAAAAATTTAAGTCCGCAATCGGCAATACAGAGGGAGTTCCTCCGCCAAAATAAATGGTTTCTACTTCATCGTCACATTCATTTTTCCGCATGGCAATTTCTTTTGCCAATGCCTGAATCATTTCATCTTTTTTCTTTAACGAAGTCGAAAAATGAAAGTCGCAGTAATGACAAGTCTGTTTGCAGAATGGTATGTGAATGTAAATGCTGGACATTTTTTAGTAATCAGTGTTCAGTTTTTGAGCCAAATTTACTTGGGTTTAAAATCATATAATTAATCAATTTGCCAACTTCTATAGATTTATCAATGATTGCTTTATAAGATTCTGATGAAATATATTTACACGCTAAGGCATATTCTAACCATCCTTGTGTTTCAGAATTTTCAGCATCGGTTAGCTTGCTATGAAAATATTTCGGATATTCTCTTTTTCGATAAGCTTCAGAAATTGTAATTGTTACGCTTCTCGAGCTTCTTCTAATTTGGTCTGTTAAAGAATATGTTTCTTCTTTTGGAAAACTTTTGGTAAGTTCAAAAATTTCCATAGCAACTTCAAATCCTTTTTTATAAGCTAATAAATCCTGAAATCTCATAAATCCTTTTTTTAACATTATGAACTGAACACTAAAAACTGAACACTGAACACTATTTTTTCACTCTGCCTTCATTCTGTTTCACAAAAGCTTCCCAACCCGTATAACTTTTACCGGCAGAAATTTTCCCGGAATTAAAAAAATGACAAACCGCTGCGGCAAGTCCGTCGGTTGAGTCGAGGTTTTTGGGTAAAGTTTTGAGCCCGAGCAACTGTTGCAGCATTTTGGCGACCTGTTCTTTGCCGGCGTTTCCGTTTCCGGTGATTGCCATTTTTATTTTCTTGGGCTCATATTCGGTTATAGGAATTTGCCTCGAAAGTCCGGCAGCCATCGCAACACCCTGAGCACGACCAAGTTTAAGCATCGATTGTACGTTTTTGCCAAAAAACGGAGCTTCAATGGCAATTTCGTCCGGATGATACGTGTCTATGAGTTCGATAGTACGTTCAAAAATGATTTTCAGTTTCAGGTAGTGGTCGTCATATTTGGAAAGTTGCAATTCGTTCAGTTGGAGAAATTCCATTTTTTTGTTGATGACTTTAATCAGCCCGAAACCCATAATGGTAGTTCCCGGGTCGATGCCGAGAATAATACGTTCAGAGGTTGTTTTAGTTTCAGGTTTCAAGTTTAAAGTTGTTTCTTTGCAGCTATGATTTCAAATTCCCGCAAAGCTAAACAATTCCTGCTATTTCTTGCCAAAATTTTGGTTGTGGGATTGGCTTTTTGGTTTATTTATAAAAAGTTATCCGGTACAAAGTGGCTCAATCCGGAGGATTTTACAAATATTATCGCAGAAAAATTTACCGTTTCGAGCATCCTGATTATTTTATTTCTGAGCTTTCTGAACCGTTTTTTAGAAATATTGAAATGGCAGAATCTGGCAGATACAATTAGAAAAACGAGCCTATATCAGGCAACAAGACAGGTTTTGTCAGCATTAGTTTTTGCTCTTTTTACACCCAATGGATTGGGAGAATACGGAGCAAAGGCTTTTTTCTTTCCGAAATCAGAGGCTAAAAATATTGTTTTTCTAAACTTTGTCTGCAATGGAATTCAAATGATTATTACGGTTACTTTTGGTCTTTTGGGGCTGTTGTTGCTCGGATATTATGATTGGTTTCTTGTGGTTTTGGCTGTTTCTGTTCTCTTTTTTCTATTCTCTTTTTTCTTAAAAGAATTTACGATAAAAGGCTTTTCGATTTCAAAACTTATCGAGAAAATAAATAATATTCCAAAAACCGTTCACCAAAAAAATACGGTTTTGGGTTTGGGCAGATATTTGTCATTTTCGCATCAGCAATATTATTTGTTTTGGCTCTTGGGCGTGGATTTGGCTTATCTGCCGTTTATTGCAACGATTATGGCGGTCTATTTTTTAGCATCGTGCCTGCCTAATTTTCAATTTTTAGATTTCATAGTCAAAGGAGGTGTAGCGGTTTATTTCTTCGGAATAATTGGCGTAAACGAATGGATTGTTATGTTTGTAACCTTGCTGATGTGGCTTTTGAATGTAGTATTGCCGGTAGTTTTCGGAAGTATTTTTGTTCTGCTGGATTCGCCAAAATTTTTGATTAAAGAAAAATTAAAAACCGCCCATGGAAACAATTAGCTTTATAATCATGCCGGTTTTTTTTGTGTACGGATTTTTCATTATCCGGCTGGTTTATGGCTGTTTCAGGTTAAAAAGTTTTCATTCCGGTGGCGATATTCCTCAAAATACTTTTACGGTTGTCGTACCTTTTCGGAATGAAAAAGATAATCTGCCAATACTTTTAAAATCGCTGGAAAGGCTCAATTATCCGAAAGATAAATTTGAAGTAATCTTGGTAAATGACGACTCGGATGACGGTTTTGAAATGGGCGAATATCATTTGAATATTCGGCTGGTAGAAAACAATAGAAAAAGCCATTCGCCTAAAAAAGATGCTATTGAAACGGCTGTTGAAAAAGCAAATTTTGATTGGATTGTTACCACCGATGCTGATTGTAAATTTTATCCCAATTGGCTTCGGGTTTTGGATGATTTTATTCAAAAAAATACGCTTGCAGAAATGGTTTGCGGACAAGTTTTGCAGGATGGCAAGCAAACTTTCCTCGATAATTTTCAGTTGTTAGATTTTATGGGATTGCAAAGTGCGACCGCAGGAAGTTTTGGCATCGGGAAACCGTTTATGTGCAACGGAGCCAATTTTGCTTATAAAAAAGATTTTTTTAAAAGTCTTAATGCTTTTAAAGATAACAAACATATTGCAAGCGGTGATGATGTTTTTTTGCTTCAAAAAGCGGTAAAAGAATATCCTGAAAGAGTGTTTTATCTCAGAAATCAGGAGCATTTGGTTTATACAAAACCTGTTAAAACATGGAATGATTTGTTTTGTCAAAGAGTACGTTGGGCAGCTAAATCAAAATCATATCGGAGTGATTACGGCAAAGTGTTGGCAATAGTAATTTTCGCTGGGAATTTGACTTTCGTTATTTCATTGGTATTAATGATTTTCGGAAATTACTTTCTTACCCCTTTTGTGTGGTTTAAGATTTTTGCCGATATTTTTTTAGCTCAACAAACGTCGGGTATTCACAGAATTTGGCCTCATCACATACTCTTTTCGGCAGCCATATATCCTTTTTTTACGGTAATAGTGGCGTTTTATTCTCTTTTTGGAAATTATAATTGGAAAGGTCGAAATTACAAGATGTAGTCTATTCCGGATTTAAAATAACCGGCAGAACAAATTGAGTTTTCACGGGAATTCCTTCTTTTTGAGCAGGTTCAATCGGTGGAAAATCTTTTAGGGAATTTTGGATTATACTGTCAATTTGTTTGGTGTCATACGAAGTATTTTCAGGAAATTGAGATTCAAATGCTATCTTAGAATCTGGAAAAATAGTTATTTTTACTTCGATTGTATCTATTTCCGGATGCATAATTGAGAGTATAACGGCATTAAGCCTCTCCTGAATTTGTTCTGTTAGAAATACAAAAAAACAGTCTTTTCGTTCTTCTTTATCAGTCAAAGAATCACATATACTCACAGACGGATATACTGTGATTTCTTTCCAGTCAATTTGCTCGAGCCGTTGCTGTAATAATTCATCCTCAGACGGTTTTTTGTCGAAGAATTGACAGGAAGCTACAGTAAGTAGTAAAAAATATATATAAAGTTTTTTAATCATTTATATCTTTTGTCCAAATATGCGGTATTTTTGAATACCTCAAAAGTAGTAAAATTAATTTATGGAATACATACTTCTTATCCTTAGTTTTATTTGTCTAATAGTTGGGCTTTTCGGAAGTTTTTTGCCGGTTTTGCCCGGACCGCCCATAAGTTGGATTGGGGTTTTACTTTTATATTTAACAAAAGGAGTTCCGTTTAGCCATACTGTTGTGTGGGGTACATTGCTGATTGCTGTTGTCGTGACTGTTCTGGATTATGTTATTCCGGCTCTTGGAACCAAGCGATTTGGCGGAAGTAGTTTTGGCGTTTGGGGTACAAACATTGGACTTATTATTGGACTTTTTTTTCCACCTTTCGGATTCATAATAGGGCCGTTTTTGGGAGCTTTGACAGGCGAATTTATAAATGACTCAAAAGATTATAACAAAGCTCTGAAAGCTGCTTTGGGTTCTTTTCTTGGTTTTCTGGCTTCTACATTAATAAAACTGGTTGTCTGTATTCTGTTTTTAATTTTGTTTTTTATAAAAATTTGGGAATACCGAGAGGTGTGGTTTTAAAAAAGACAAAATAGATTCATTACTTCAATAACAATCCATGCTGTTTTTCAATAAAAATTCAAAAAAAAAGTACTATAATTTGACATCTATCAATTTTTGATACTTTATAAAGTTTGAAACGATATACTTTTAAACAATTTTTTAAGTCAGAATAACGATTTTGTTTAATAATTTTTAAGAAGTATGAAAAGATTTTTATTTTATTTTCTTCCTTGTTTCTTCTTTTTGTCGGTAAACAATCTTTCTGCACAAGAGTGGGAACTATTTGGTAATGAAATTATAGGTGAAGTAGGTGATGATAAATGCGGATATGCAGTAAGCATTAGTGGAGACGGACTAACTATGGCTACATCTTTTCCTCGTAGATATATAAGTGATGTCTCTTATGGTAATGTAAGGGTTTATACTTTTGATGGTACTTCCTGGGTTCAAAAAGGAGAAACAGTTACGGTTTCGATAGACGAAGATAGATTTGGTGAGAAAATAGATTTGAATGTTGAAGGAAATAGGTTGGCTGTATCATCTTATGGCTCAAATGCTAAGGTTACTGTATTTGAATGGGATGGAAGCGACTGGCAACAAATGGGCAGTAAAATTGATGTTTATCCTTATGGTAATGTAAAACTGAGTAGCGACGGAACAAGATTGGCTATTGGAGAAAGACCGTCTGAAAGTAGTACAGGGCAGATAAGAGTTTTTAGTTGGAATGGTAGTTCATGGGCACAAATGGGGGAGTCTGTTTTTGACAATCAGGCTGATGACAGCGGTTGGTTATTAGGATTTAATGAAGCTGGGGATAATTTTATTTCAACTTTCGGATATATTGCCAGATGTTATCATTGGAACGGTGTGCAGTGGACTGTTAGAGGAAGTTTATTACATCCTTTTGATGTTAACGGAGGTGTTGGTATTAGTGCTGACGGAAACCGGATCTCTCTGTCCGGGTATAACGCACAAGGAGCAGACGACAATAAAGGTATATCACAAGTATATCAATGGAATAATGGAGATTGGGAATCCTTGGGAAACCCTATTGAAGGAGAAACTTCACAAGCAAGCTTAGGAGGTTCATCATTAAGTTTAAGCAGTAATGGAGAAGTACTTGCTTTAGGAGCCTCGATGTACTCTTATGGTTCAGGTAGGGTATATACTTATGTTTTCAACGGAACTCAATGGGAGCAGGTAGGATCGTATTTAGACGATGGTTTTACTGTTGGATTTTTTGGATATTCAATAAGTTTGAATGAAACAGGTAATGTAATAGTAATAGGTGCACCTACATATCCGGGGGCAAATTACGGCTATCTCGGTAAGACATATGTTTATAGAAATGATGAATTTATGTCAACAGAAAACTTACAGCCTACGTCTTTTAGAATTTATCCAAACCCTACTGGTGGGATGTTAAACATTCAAACAGATAAGAATATTGGCATAATCAATATTTACGACCTTAACGGGAGGTGGGTTCAAACCGAAACGCAACCGTTGTTTTCTGTAGAGTACCTTTTATCAGGAGTTTATTTGATGAGAGTTGAAACCCAAGAAGGTATAGAAACATTCAGAATAGTGAAAGAATAATAGCATAGAAAATTAGGTTAAATGTGGTTGAAAAATCCGTTTCAGTTTTTTTGGAACGGATTTTTTTTAAAACAAAGCAAAAAAGCATGATATCGGCACAGTAGTTTTTTTCCTTTCTGTGTATAGGGTAAATAAAATGCGTCTTGTTTTTTGATTTTTATCAAAAAACAAGACACTGCTAATTGTGTGTAATCTATTTTTGAATTGTGTTGAATTTTGAAAAGTAAAACAAATGAGAAAAATGGTTGTAATTTTTTGTGCTGTCTTCATACAGATTAATTGTATAGAGAACAAGGCACAGAATAACGGTTCTGCAAACAAAGAAAGTAATACAAACTCACCGATTAAGGGTGACAAAAAATCAGCGTCAGAAAATAGTTGGGAACGGCTGGTTATGCATCCTTATAAAGATAGTAAAGGCACTGTGATTCTTGAAATGCCATTTCCTGCCACATGGAATATTAAAGAAAATTCTAAACCTGGAGAGGTTCGAATCACAGGGTCAAAGGGAATCAAAGTTATAAACTATTCTTATCAATCTTTTGCCTATTCACCCGACCCTCAAATACAACAAATTTATCAGCAAAGTGGTCAGCAAATGCGAATGATGCCCAACAGTATTGACGAATTGATACAACAAGATTTTGTTCCATGGGGAAAACAAAACGGATTGCAGTTTGTCAAGCATTATGAAATTCCGGAAATATCTAAAATTGATAATTGGTATGATGATCAGCTTTTTAAAGTTACGCCACCTCAAAAAAAGATTGTTGCAATTGGAACTGAATGGAAAAAAAATAATGGAAATCCGGTTTTTTTGTTAATTCGTTTAAATTCAAATCAAGAAAGTGGTATGTTGTTTTGGAACTATTCCTGTTCCAGTATGGAAGCTGACAAGGATTATTTTGAGATGGCAAAAAAACAATTGATTTTTGGAATTGCCAATGCACATTATAACCCTGAGCCGATTATAGAATATAATAGGCTTGAAGCACAAAAAGTTAACCAAAGTTGGGCTGCTTTTAATCAGAAAATGGCAGCTAATCAGGCTGCTTTTCAAGCTCAGCAACGAGATTTTGTCAATCGCAGCAATGCTGTTAATGATGCTATTATGAGCGGTTGGAAAGAACGAGACAGGGCCAGTGATAAATCGCATGAAAGATTTGTAGATGCTATTACCGAACGTACCAATACAGTCAATACAACCACAGGAACTTATCAAAAGGTAGAGAGCGGTTATAATCAATATTGGATGAATAGTGACGGTAAATACATTAGTACAAACAGTCATACCTATGATCCAAATCTTGATAATAATATGAATAATCAGAATTGGCAAAAGTTAGAAGAAGTAAATGACTGATGAAGTAACTTTTTAGAATTTGTTTGACTTTTCAGTAAATATCTAAAAAATCAATATTTTATGACCTTAACGGGAGGTGGGTTCAAATCGAAACACAACCTCGTTTCCTGTTGAGCAATTTTTGTCAGGAGCTGATCTGATACATATTGAAACGCAAGAAGGATTATCAGAAACAATCAGATTCGTAAAAGAATAATTATTGCATAGAAAATTTAGGGTTAAGTGTGGTTGAAAAATCCGTTTCAGTTTTATTGAAACGGATTTTTTTTGAAAAAAGAACAAAATATTGAAAAATCAGTTCTTTATTCTTTTTAATTCTTCCCAGTTTTTTCTGTTAACGCCCTCGTCTAAATTTGGGTTGTAGTCGTGTTTCTGTGTTCCAAAATAGTCGCCGTCGTTGTTCATCCAATAATAATTGGAGCCTTCAGATACTTTATAGGTTGTTCCGGTAGATGTGTTTACTACGTTGGTTTCTTCTCGTATGGCATCAATAAAACGACTGTGAATTTTGTCGCTGGTAGCATTATTGTTGCGATAATTGCTCATAATGGCGTTGTTTATTGCCTCAGATTTGTTTACGTGAGCACGTTGCTGTGCATCAAATGCTGCTTGTTTTTGTGCCAATTGTGCGTTAAATGCTGCCCAGCTTTTGCCTTCTCTTTCCATTTCGGCTCTGTTGTATGCCATAATGGGTTCTAAATTGTATCGTATATTAGCAAACGAAAAAATGACTTGCTTTTTTGTCAGTTCAAACACATCCGAATCAACGGTCAGTTGTTGACTTGAGTAGAACCAATTTTGCTGTTCAGGCATATTCATAACACTTATATTAACCAACACAAAAATGGGTTTACCGTTTTTGTCTTTGTAATCAATACCAAAAGCATGGGCAATGTTTTCTCTTCTACCTATGGTATATAACTGTTCTTGATACCATTGTTGTGGTTTAGCAACTTCGGGAAGTTCGTAATGCTTTACGTACTGATATCCTTGGGAGTTTCCCCAAGGAATGAAATCTTGTTTCACAACAGTCTCAACACCCGGATATTGACGCAGAGACATACCGCTCGATTGAGCGATATATTGCATATTTTGGTCGTTAGTGTACATAAACGGTTGATTTGGACCGCTTGTTATTCTCATATTATTCGGAAGAGTTGCTCCTAACCACGATTCTGGAACAGGTGTAACAGCTGTTATTGCTCCGTTAGCATCTTTGAGTTCCTTCATAACCATTTTTTGCCAAAAATTATCTTCTTGTTTTGAATTTGAAGATATTTTGGTTGTATCATTATTTGAAGAATCGTTTGTTGACATAGCTTTTTCAGATTTTTGAATGTCGGTCTCTTTACAACTTATTAGTGATAATAATAAAATGAAAATAATTCGCATGGTTATAATTGTTTTTTTAGTTGATAAATGTTTCACTTTTTAATGAATTTTACAGTTTTTGTTTTCTTCCAGTTGTAATTGCAGATGTTTTTACTGTTTTGCTCCTGACCAAATACCACTTTTATTAGTAAAAGTATTTTCCCATGTTCCAGAAGCAGTTTCGCCAGTAGTCATGGTTCCACTAAACGTTGTGCCTGTTGAAGCACTTCCGATGGTAGCCAAAAAACCTCCTTCAGAATCTACATTTCCACTTATCGTATATGTGTCTGAAGTAAAATTTGATGTTGCGGTTCCGGTTGCAACTCCTGACGAATTTACAGTTACAGCCCAAACTCCTTCGTCGTCCCCGGTATAAGTTCCTGACCAAACTCCTTGAAATTCAAAATCAGATTTGGAATCATCATCGTTAGAACAAGATGTTATTAAGACCGTAAATATGATTAAAAATACAGATTTTAAAATAGATAGTTTCATGATTTTAATGTTTTTAATAGAATTGTTAAATGAATAGTATGTTTCTAAGTATATATTTTATCAGTTGCAAGTATTCTTGCATGTTTCAAGATTAATTATTTTTTTAACAGCTTTTTAGTCAGAACTTGTCCGCCGTCAAAATTTAGTTTCATTAAATATTGCCCAGCATTTAATTCGGTAAGATTTAATTGGTAGCCAAAATTATCTGTGGTTTCAAATGATGTTAACTTTCTGCCACTTATGTCAAAAATAGTAATGCTTACAATTTGAACAGAACTTCTGTTGTCTATTTGTAGAATATCGGTTACCGGATTAGGATATACTTTGAGGCTGTTTCCGATTAATTCTTCAATGCCTAATGTTTTATTAGTAACTCTTAAAATTACACTATTATTGTTTACACACTCTACATCGAAAGTATAGGTGTACCCGTTAAATTCTGACACAGCAACTGGGTTTAGCTCACATTGTGTAATAGTTCCCGTAATTGTAGAGACAATAAATTCATCATTAATGGCGGCATCAAAACCTAAATTTACAACTACGTTTCCAATCATTACTGCATTACCTTGAATGGATAATAAATCATAATCTGTACCTTGTGTTAATCCGTTGATGTCTATTTCTAATACGGTATTTTCGGTGGAAGTATAATTGCCAAGAACTGATAATGTAGCAGGAGCATTTACACCTGGAGAAAAAGTTCCGCTATTAGTAAAGGCACTCGACGGTAATTGCAAAGTTGCATTTCCGGTTATAATTCCGTCTTGCTGATTATTGAAACTTCCGGTAAATCTAAGTGTTCCCGATAAAACACGCATTTCTCCTGAGTTGTTTGCAGTTACTGAAATTGTAGTTGTGCCTTCTGCGGTTGTTTTTTTGATAAGCCCGTAATTATTAATAATATGCGAGCTACTTCCTGAATAAGTAATACCGCTATTGCTTGACTGAAAGTCGATTATTCCGTCTGTCATATTGTTTATCACACTGTTTGAAAGATACCATTGAGTTCCATCCAATACATTAATCAATCCTATGTTGTTTAGCGTTGTAGCTCCTGTAATGTATTTAGCAGTAGCCGTAGTCAGGTTAATTTTTGAAAGGTTTTCAAGTGTTCCACCGCCTACTAAAGATCCAGCTGTCCATCTTACTGCGTTTGCACCTGTAAAATTAAATGTAGCAGTGGTGTCTTCAGCAACAGAAACATTGCCGTTCCAGTTGATGCCACCTGTTAATTCTCCTGTGAGCGTACCGGTCATAAATACTGTTGAATTCCAGTTCAAAGAGCCATCTTCACTTACGTTATATGTTCCGGAATCCAGTGTGGTATTTGCATTGTTTAACGTTAGAGTTCCGGTTTCTACTTGTATTGTTCCGTTGTGGTTGATAAGCTGAGCAATAAAAGATGTTGTGCCTTCTGTGGTTGTTTTTTTAATAAGCCCGTAATTATTAATAATATGCGAGCTACTTCCTGAATAAGTAATACCGCTATTGTTTGACTGAAAGTCGATTATTCCGTCTGTCATATTGTTTATCACACTGTTTGAAAGATACCATTGAGTTCCATCCAATACATTAATCAATCCTATGTTGTTTAGCGTTGTAGCTCCTGTAATGTATTT
>JAVEUZ010000002.1:0-62694 GCA_034005285.1 Flavobacteriaceae bacterium | reverse complement strand
TTGACTGAAAGTCGATTATTCCGTCTGTCATATTGTTTATCACACTGTTTGAAAGATACCATTGAGTTCCATCCAATACATTAATCAATCCTATGTTGTTTAGCGTTGTAGCTCCTGTAATGTATTTAGCAGTAGCCGTAGTCAGGTTAATTTTTGAAAGGTTTTCAAGTGTTCCACCGCCTACTAAAGATCCAGCTGTCCATCTTACTGCGTTTGCACCTGTAAAATTAAATGTAGCAGTGGTGTCTTCAGCAACAGAAACATTGCCGTTCCAGTTGATGCCACCTGTTAATTCTCCTGTGAGCGTACCGGTCATAAATACTGTTGAATTCCAGTTCAAAGAGCCATCTTCACTTACGTTATATGTTCCGGAATCCAGTGTGGTATTTGCATTGTTTAACGTTAGAGTTCCGGTTTCTACTTGTATTGTTCCGTTGTGGTTGATAAGCTGAGCAATAAAAGATGTTGTGCCTTCTGTGGTTGTTTTTTTGATAAGTCCGTAATTATTAATGATATGCGAGCTACTTCCTGTATAAGTAATACTACTGTTTGACTGAAAGTCGATTATTCCGTCTGTCATATTGTTTATCACACTGTTTGAAAGATACCATTGAGTTTCATCCAATACATTAATCAATCCTATGTTGTTTAGCGTTGTAGTTCCGGTTATGTATTTAGAACCTGCACCTATCAGGTTGACAATACCCTCTGTAGTCAGTATTCCGCCACCGGTTAATGATCCGCTTGACCAGTTTACTGTAGTGTTAGTCCCAAATGTTGAAGCATTTGTAAACGACAAATTAGAATTGATAGTAAGTGAGGCATCTCCTTGAAGTTCAATTGATTTTGTGTTTGCAGTAGTGTTTACTGTTACTGCAAGTCCTGTGGGAATAACCACATCGTGTGTACTTGTCGGTATCACATTTAAGCTCCACGCAGCTTCAACGTTCCAGTTCCCTGACGCAAGACGGGTGTTTGTTTGGGCAGACAATAAATTGGTTATTCCTGCCATTACAATGAGAAGTAGTAATTTTTTCATTAAAATTATGTTTTAGGTTAATATTTTGACCGAATAAAATTAGGGAGATGAAGTTTTCTGATGTACTGATTGTTTACATTTGTTAATTATTAAGACATATACTTCCTGAAAAACTATGGTTTTTGTATAAAACCCTATGTTTTTCGATACCACCAAACACAAACATTACAACAAATCCAGTATGACAAAAAAAAATCCGTTTCATAAAACTGAAACGGATTTTTTGCATTTTTTATCTTTTCGTCAATTAGTGTTTGATAAAACGCAGGGTCTGTGTTTGATTACCTTTAGTAATTTTTACAAAATAAACACCGTTGCTATATGACGAAGTATTTATAGTCAAATCTGAAGAGTTGTTTACTTTTTGAGATTTAACGGTTTGTCCTAAGGTGTTATAAATAACATAGCTTTCCGGTAGCTCAGAAGAAACCGAAATATTCAGGATTCCTTTGGTTGGGTTCGGGTATAATGATATTCCTTCAAATGTGTTGTCATGTCCACCAACAGAAAGAGAACCTATTATAAATGAAGTAGATTCACTTGCGTTAAACTGACCTCCGGCAAAAATAGTTTCTTCTCCTGCAGTTAAAGAGTATGAACCAGTTCCATAGTTACAACAGATGCCGTCTCCATACACATCATATATTGTAAAAGTATAACACTCATCTTCATTTAATTCAAAAGTTTGGGTAATAGTAACGTTATCTCCATAGCTTCCGGATTGACCACCCTGATAAATAATTGTACCTGCACTGTTTTTAAGTTCCCACGAAGTTTCATCTCCCCAATTATCTGTTGTCAGATTTAAGACAACAGTTGTTGAGCTAAAGCTCGATGCTTTGGTTGTTTGAGAAACGGCTGTGTCATTTTCTGTGTTGTCATCGGTAGAGTTGTTTACACTATCTAAAGTTACAGTAAAAGTGTTGATTCCTCCAGAAAAACCAATAGCCGGAAGGGTTATGTCTTCAGATTCATCAGAGGTAAGGTTTCCGCTCCAGTCATAAGTTCCGGAGTTAGCACCAACATTATAAGATATTGTTGCAGAGGTTATATCTGTTTCGTATCCAAAGTTTCTTAGTCTTATTACGGGTTGTGTAGATAAATCACATTCACTGCCCAAATTTACAATATAAATTCTAGCGTCAAACCCATGAGTTTGTACAGGTAAACATCCAGGTGAAGTTGCTAAAGTTGCACGTCTTGGCGAGTTTTCTAATACAGTTCTAATTCTTAATTTTTGATCTTGTGTGAAAATATTCATACAAGCATCGGGCGTATAGTTCATGTAGTTTTCTTTCATCTCTTCAACTCCGCAACTAGCTCTGTATGAACATTCCTGAAGGGCAGAAGTTGCATTGGGTGTATCTGCACAATAGTCATCTGTTGTGCAATTCTCGGAATCTCCCCAAATATGTCTCAGACCAAGCCAGTGCCCTACTTCGTGTGAAGTAGTTCTGCCTCCATTGTACGGAAACTGAGCAGTACCCATCGTGCCAAAACAATTATTGGCAATAACGACGCCGTCTGTATTGGCTCCAAAAGTAATACCTTGTTGGTCGTCTATACCGGGAAGCCCTGAAGTTTCAGGGAACTGAGCATAACCTGCTATAAATCCGAAAAGTATGGCGTCAACGACCCAAATATTCAGATACTCATTCGGATTCCAAATTGTAGCCGGCTTTAAAGTGCTGTCAATATTATCAGGCATCCAGCCAAAACCTCCCGGAGTTGCCATATTCAAACGGTTTATACCATTTGTTTCATCACCATTAGGAGTTCTCTGAGCAAGACAGAACTCTATTTCAACATCTGCACCAACAGGATTGTCGTTGAATCCGGGAGTTCCCGCCATTCTTCTATAGTCTTCATTTAAAATATTAATTTGTGAGATAACCTGCTCGTCCGTAATGTTTTCTGCTGTTCCGTATGGTTTGTTGTTGTGAATTACATGAACGACAACAGGAATTGTAATAACCTGATTGGCAGAACGGTAGTTTGGTTGAGCAGTTTTGTCTTTGAAATCTTGAATTCTTGGAGCTAACCATTGTTCAAAATCTTCGGTTGTACCCAATTTTGGGTTTTGTGCTCTCTGATATTGTTCATACTCATAAGAACCGCATCGAATTGGCGTTTCAGAAGACCGTAGCGTTTCTAAATTAATTTGTTTTCCAAAAAAAGTGGGAGACTTCTCTTTTTTTTGGGCATCCATACTACAAAAAAGCAGTAAGAACACACCTGTAAAAATAAGTTTAGTAGTTTTTTTATTCATTTTTTTGTTTTGGTTAGGTTAAACGTATAGTTTTAAATATATAATCTATTTATTTCAGGTTTAAAACCTGATTAGCAGCTTCAATCCATTTTTCGGGACCGCCTGCTACATAGCCGATTTTGCCAATTTGCTGTAAATTTACCGATTTGTCTTTTTTTATTTCAGGATTTACAAACCAAACTGTAGGATAGCCACGAACCTGAAACAGATTCTGAAGCTCTGCATTCTGCTGCTGTATTTTCGGGTCTAATTTTGTACGTCTCGGAAAATCGAGTTCTACAAGAACAATATTATTTTTTGCCCATTCAGAAAATTCAGGTTTTTTAAAAACTTCATTTTGAAGACGAATGCACCACCCACACCAGTCGCTTCCGGTAAAAAACAGAAAAAGCGGCTTCTTTTCTTTATTGGCAATCTCGATGGCTTTGTTCATATCTGTATGCCAAGTGAGTTCCTGTGCCGAGACTATTGGAGTAAGGGAAATAAAAAATAATAAAACGAATAACTTTCTCATAATTGCTGATATTTATTTTAATTCTGCTAATAGTTGTTCTGCCTGATAATAGCCCACAATTACTTTTTCAATTTCGCCTTTTGTGTCCAGAACATACATTGAAGGGTAGCCCTCAACTTTTAAAAATAAAGTAAATTCGTGGATGCTGTTTCTACCTTTTCGGTTTGAATCAAAATTTGGGTTCGAATATTTTTTCCCTTTATAATTAACCTCAGAATTTCCTTCTCCGTTAAACTTTACAGCATAATAATTTTTACTGATATAATTGGCAAAATCGGCATTGCTGAATGTGTTTTTGTCCAGCATTTTACACGGTCCGCACCAGTCGGTATAAACATCCATAAAGATAGGTTTTGGACTTTTTTTCTGTGCAGCCAAAGCTTCGTCTAAAGTCATCCATTTAATTTCTTGAGCCTGAATTGCAGTTGTTCCTATCAGAACAAAAAGCAAGAATACTATTTTTTTCATTTTTATAAAATTTAATAACAACATAGCTTAACAATAGTTATACCATTTTCTATTTAACTCCGTGCATTAATTTTTTCAATACGGGGTTTAACAGCATTATGATTATTCCGGCTGTAATTGGAACAATGGTAAATATCAAAAAGAATGTAGATAATGAATATTCTTTTGTGATATTTTCTACCTGTCCTCCTAATATTGCTGCCAGTTTGCTCCCAATAGCAATTGCCAGATACCACATTCCGAACATAAATGCAATCATACGTCCGGGAACGAGTTTTGACACATACGAAAGTCCAACAGGTGAGAGACAGAGCTCACCAAGCGTATGGAACAAATATGCCAGAATAAGCCATATCATACTTACTCTTACACCTTCCTGAATTCCGTGAGAGCCGAATGCCAGCAGTCCGAACCCTATAGCCATAATGATAAGCCCTAAACCGTATTTGTATGCAGCAGGCGGATTGTATTTGGAATCCCAGATTCTGGAAACCGAAGAGGCAAAAGCAATGATGAAAAACGAATTGAGAATAGAGAACCAGGAAACGGTTATCTCTACCTGACTGTCTCTCACTTCGGTAATTTGTGCCTGAACAATTTGAGATTCGCGATTCTTATTCTTATAATCGTCTCTTATTTTGGTTTCCTGAAGTTCTGTAAGTTTTACATATTTACCTCCAGCTTCTTTGTGAACCAAAATTTCATCTCCGACAACCAACGTTTCATGACTTGAAATAGTTGCTTTTTTGTCTGAAAGAATATCGCCTTCCTTGGCAATATAAGATTCGGCTACGGGTATATATTTATATAAAAATTCTCCTGTTTTTTCATCCTTTTTATGTTCGTTTGTCTCTTCGTCAAGGTCGGCTACCTGCAATTCCTGATAATTGATTTCATAGGCATGGGCAGTCCAGTCTCTGTTAAGCATCCAGATAGCGGCTCCCCAAACTCCTATAAAACAGACAAAAAGAACAATATTTGACCACAAAATTCTTTTGATGGTTTGTTTGGCAAGTAAATAAAGAACCCAGGTTACAATAAGTAAAGGAGCGATTGTGAGAACGGTGTTGACAATATTAAAAATAAGTGCCGAATCTCCTGTCAGGATTCTTTGTGTGTTGTCACGTGCAAACAGCACAAGCGAAGTGGCTCCTTGTTCAAAACTCATCCAGAAGAAAATCACAAAAAAAGCAAAGATTATTACGGCAATCATTCTGTCACGAACGACTTTTGTATATCTTATTAAACGTCCGATAACCAAAACAAAAAACAAAATTAAAGCTCCGATAATCGCTACATTCTGCCCGGTGAAAGTTTCGTTTATTTCTAATGATTTAAACAAATCTATATTGCCGATTTTTGCTAACGGGTCGTTAATAGCATACATCAATCCCACTACAGATGTGATAACGATAAGAATTTTATCCCACATTGTGAACGGATTTCTTTTATCTTCCTCGTTTTTAGATGTTTTTGCCTCTTCTTCTGCCTTTAATCGGGCTTCTTTTGAAGGCACTTCTCCTATGTTACCGAATAATGGTTTTGCCAGCCAAAATTGCAGTGTTCCGAGTAACATGAAAATTCCTGCCAATCCGAATCCGTAATGCCAACCGACATTTTCTGCCAGATATCCGCAAAGCATCATTCCGAAAAAAGCTCCGGCATTTACACCCATATAGAAAATGGTGTAAGCTCCGTCTTTCTTTTCAGGAAACGCTTTATACATTTCGGACAAAATCGAAGTCATATTAGGTTTAAAAAACCCGGTTCCTATAACTAAAAGGGCAAGACCTGCATAAAGAGAAAATTCTGTATCAAAGGCCATCGACGCGTGACCCAAAGTCATAATTATCGAACCAATCACAACCGCCCAGCGATAACCGATATATCGGTCTGCTATAATCCCGCCGAAAATCGGGGTAATATATAATAACATGGCGTAAGTTCCGTACAAAGCTCCTGCATTTTCTGCCGACCATTCCCACCCCGGATTAACTCCAATGATTGCCATGGTAAGAAAGTTAATCAAAAGAACCCTCATTCCGTAGAATGAAAAACGTTCCCACATTTCAGTGAAAAACAGTACAAATAGTCCCGAAGGATGTCCTAATACTTTTGACTTAAAAAAGTCTGGATTAGTAGCTTCTGTTGCCATATATTTATATTTTTAATTTATTTTGGTTGCGAAAGATAAACAATTTATTTTTTTACTGAATAATAAGTGCCGGCTTAATTTTGCATATTGTTTTTTCCGTATTATTTTTTTTCCAAAGGTCTAATTATCAATCTGTCGTATAACCAAAGTGAAATGATAGAGAACAATCCGATTCCTACGATAACTATCCAGATTTTGTTAGGCTGGTATTTTTCCCACAACATATCTGCCATTTCCCAATGTGACATATCTAATTTTTGTTCGGCTAAACTGAAATATTCGTTTTTAGAAAACGGAAATTTAAGTGTAGAAATATCTGTTTGGTTTTGAGTAGCATACTCATTTACAGAGGTTTTTACTTCTGCCCAGTTGATTACTTCTGCTTTTAGGTTGAATTGATTTTCGAATTCAGACATTTTCATATCAAATGTTTTTGCTCCTGCTTCAACAAATTGTTCTTTTGATATTATATGAGGCATTTCAATAGAGCGAGAATCCATTTCTTTCTGTAATAGTGAAAGTTTATCAGACCAAGACTGATACAATCCTCCGGAAATAAAGCTCGTTACAAAATAACTTGCTGCAACGGGTAAAAAGTAAGTGCCTTGATATAACCCCTCTTTTCCTTTGGGAGTAATAAGAGCTATAAATGAAGAAACCGTAGGGCTGGACATCATCTCTCCGATAGAGAAAATCATCGTTCCGATTATTACAAACCAAACCGAACCAAAATAAAAAGACATCGCAATACCGATTGTAGCAATCACCGCTCCTCTTATCACCGCACTAATATGACGCATTTTGGTTACGAAAAACGACACCATCACCTGACAAATAATAATCATTAAAGCATCAATATTGGTAAACCATTCTGCTTTAACTTGTGCTCCGTCAGTAAGGGTTGTCGCAACTCCGGCAGGCATATTTTGGTTAATCCAATCACTGATTACGGCCGAATTTACCCAGTCTTCAATAAAGTTTGGCAACGTATTGAACAATTGGTTAAACATCGTCCAAAAACCAACCATCAAAAGCAATAATATCCCCAAACGAATATCTTTCAGAGCTTCGAAAATTCCCAATATAGAATCTTTGACGGCTTTCCCTATTGAGCCTTTTGGCTTTTCAATTTTAGGTTCGTTATAAAAAAGTAATAATATTACCAGGTTAATTGTAATTACCACAGCTGCCTGAATAAACATCAACTTCCAACCGTATTGTGTCCGTAAATAAGAAGATGTTGCGGGTCCTATGAAGCCTCCGATATTCACCATCATATAGAAGATTCCGAATCCGAGAGTTCCTGTGGTTTCATTGGTGTTTCGAGCTATAATGGCTGAAGCAACCGGTTTAAAGAAAGCTGCTCCAATAGCCACAAATAGAAAAACAAAATATACACTCCAATAGGTTCTTACTTCACCTAATAGATAGTAACCAACTATAAGAATTATATAAGAGATGATAAGTGAGCGTTTGTATCCTATACGGTCTGCAATGACTCCAAAAAACAAGGGTAGAAAATACAATATCCCAACAATGAAAGACATAATACTACCTTTCTGAATGTGGTCAAATCCCAACCCTCCGGTATCTGTTGAACCAACTAGATAAAGCCCAAACAAAGTGTAAATTCCATACCAAGCCCAACGTTCAAATAACTCCATAGAACAGGCAACCCAAAAGTTTTTGTTGAATGATTTTATGGTTTGTTTTAAAGATTTTTTTTCTGACATAGTTTTTAAAATGTATTGTTGTATTGATATTTAATGTATGTTGTGTGGTGTATAATGTATGTTATACTGATGTTGTAAATACAAACCCTTTCAGAATCCAAAACTCTGAAAGGGTTTAGTCATTTTTACATTATACAACAATACATTATACAGTTTAATTAATTCCGTGCATTTTCTTTTTTAACATCGGATTCATAAGAACCAAAATCAAGGCAACAGTAATAGGCATTACTGCAATTATCAGGAAGAAAGTTGAGAGAGAATATTCGGCTGAAATTTTATCAATCATTCCACCCATTTTTCCTGCAATAAAGTTAGAAATAGCAGATGCCAGGAACCAAAATCCGAAAATTACTCCCAATAATTTTTTAGGCGAAAGCTTACTTACATACGAAAGTCCGACAGGCGACAGGCATAACTCTCCCATTGTTTGGAAAAAATAAGCCAATATCAGCCAAATCATGCTTACTCTGACTGCTCCTGCAACTGCTCCTTGCGGAATATCTGAAGCTCCGTAAGCAACAACTACAAAGCTGAATCCGACTAAAAACAATCCCATTGCAAACTTAATCGGTCCTGACGGATTCCAGTATTTTTCCCATAATCTACTGAAAGCCGAAGCAAACATCACGATAAAAAACGCATTCAATATCTGAAACCACGAAACCGTAACTTCAGTTTCTAAAGCCGTAAATTCTCTTTGGACTTTCCATAAACCTAAAATGGCAATCGAAGTAAACGATATTAAAGTAAAGATTATGGTAAGAGGATAATCCTTAAAGATTCTTTTCGCCAATGAAATAAGCACTACCGTAACCACGACTATCGGGAAAATGGTCAAAATAGCATCAACCCATTTGAATGTCGTTGCCGCATTTCCTTCCAAAACTCTTTGTGTAAAGTCTTTCGCAAAAATACTCAATGAACCTCCTGCTTGTTCAAAAGCAAGGAAAAAGAAAATACTTGCAACCATCAGTACTCCAACTACAAAAAGTCTGTCCCGTATGATTTTGTCGGCAAAAGCCTTTCGCATATATTGGAGAACACTTTCTTTTTCTTCAGTCGAAGCACCGGAGAGCTTTTCGTTAATTCTGTTTCTGACATCAGCCTCATCAAACTCCTTGAAAAGAACTTCTCTTTCTGCAACTTCAGCTTTAACTTTTTTCAGAGCGACTTCAACTTCATCTCCTTCTTCTTTCGGGCTGTTTCCAATTACTCCGAATATTTTTTGTCCGAAATAGAACTGTAACATTCCGAAGAACATAAATACACCTGCCAATCCGAACCCGTAATGCCAACCTATTTTTTCTCCCAAATATCCACATAATAGTGAACCTAGAAATGCTCCTGCATTGATTCCCATATAAAAAATAGTATATCCCGCATCTTTTTTAGAACTTGTATCCGGGTAAAGTTGCCCTACCATCGAAGAAATATTTGGTTTAAACATCCCGTTTCCGAGAATCATCAAACCTAATCCGACATAAAAGAAATTGGAATCAAAAACTTCCAATGCCATAGAAGCGTGTCCTAATGTCATCATCAACGCTCCGATTAGGATTGCTTTTCTAAAACCTGTAAGCTTGTCGGCTATCATTCCTCCCAAAAGAGGTGTTGCATACACTAAACTTGTGTACCAGGCATATAATCCCATTGCATCAGCATTTGACCAGCCCCAACCTCCTTTTGAGATTTCAGAAATTAAGAAAACGGTTAATAAAGCACGCATTCCGTAATAACTGAAACGCTCCCACATTTCGGTAAAGAACAACACAAAAAGAGCAACAGGATGTCCGAAAACAGTTTTAGTACTTGCTCCTAATTTTTCCAAATGTGGTTCGAGTCTTTCTTCGGTCATATTCATAAAAAGTGAAAATTTAGTTAGTATTTGAGTTTAATAATTTTATAAAAGTACCTGTTTTTTTGTGAAATCAAAATTTAGGATATTTTTTTATTAATTTTTTGTTGTAGTTTTTTGGTAAATAGTCAACTACATTTATAATTTTTCTTTGATATAATTTGTCATAAACGTATAAAGCTGCAACCTGATTTTTCCGCCGTAAATGCCGTGATTGGTATCGGGATAGACCGCCTGGTCAAATTGCTTGTTTGCCAACTGCAAGGCACGAATCATCTGCATCGCATTCTGCACGTGCACATTATCATCTGCCGTTCCGTGTATAATCAGGTAATTTCCTTTTAATTTATCTACATGGTTTATGGGCGAATTATCATCATATCCCGATGGATTTTCCTGCGGCGTGGTCATATAACGTTCTGTATAAATAGTGTCATAAAAACGCCAGTTGGTTACCGGGGCTACCGCAATGGCTGTTTTGAAAACGTCATTTCCTTTCAGGATACAGTTTGAAGACATGAATCCGCCGTAGCTCCAACCCCAAATTCCGATTCGTTCTTTGGCAATATATGGATATTTGGCAAACTCCTTAGCGGCATCAATCTGGTCTTCTACTTCATATCTGCCTAATTCTTTCTGCGTTACTTTCTTAAAATTTGCTCCTTTAAACCCGGTTCCGCGTCCGTCAACACAAGCCACCAGATAACCTTGCTGAGCCAGCATCATGTGCCAGTAATCATTCGTGTTCAACCATTGATTGGCTACCTGCTGCGAACCCGGACCGCTGTACTGGAACATCAGTAACGGATATTTTTTGTTCGGGTCAAAATCTTTCGGTTTGATAATATACGCATTGAGCTGATGCCTTTTTTCGGTGGTAAGTTCAAAAAATTCTTTCGTGGGAAGATTATAATTTTTCAGCTTTTCGGATAACGCCGTATTGTCTGTGATTGTTTTGATTTCTTTTCCCGATTTAACTTCGTTAAGCGTATATTTTGGCGGTTCGGTTGCAGACGAAAACGAATTGATAAAATACTCATAATTCGGACTGAAAGTTGCTTTATTCGTTCCGTTTTGAGACGATAAACGGACTTTATTTTTTCCGTTTAACCCGATTTTGTAAACATCTCGGTTTGTCGAGCCGTTTTCGGTAGATTGATAAAAAATCGTTTTTGTTTTCGCATCGTAACCGTAAAATTGGGTTACTTCCCAATTTCCTTTTGTGATTTGACGGATTAGTTTTGCGTTTTTGTCGTAATGAAAAATGTGATTAAATCCGTCTTTTTCGGAAGTCCAAATAAAGCTATTATCGTCTAAAAAAGTAAGGTTGTCGTGAATATCAACATAAGCTTTGTCGGTTTCGGTTAATTGAGAAACCATAGTCCTATTAACAATATCAAAAAAACTTAATTTTAATTCATTTTGATGACGATTTAATATAGTATAACTCAAAATATCAGGATTATTCGTCCATTTAATTCGTGGGCAATATCCATCAGAATTAGAAAAAACAAGATTAAAAGGCAAATTGTCATTGTAGATTACGTCATATATTTTCAACGAAACTTTTGAATTTTTTTCTCCTGCTTTCGGATATTTAAAAACCTGTTGCGTTGGATATAATCCGTTTCCGTAAACGTCCATAGAAAACTCGGGAACATCGGTTTCATCAAACCTTAAATAAGCAATTTTATCTCCTGTTTTGTTCCATTCAAAAGCACGGACAAAACCAAATTCTTCCTCATAAACCCAATCGGTAATTCCGTTTATGATGTGGTTTTTTTGTCCGTCTGATGTGATTTTGGTTTCCGTTTCTGTATCTAAATCATACACATAGAGATTGTTTTCAAAAGCATAAGCTATTTTTTTTCCGTTTGGAGAAAAAACAGGCTCTTGTATTTTTTTATCTGTAAATTTTGTCAGTTTTTGGGTCGGAATATCAAAAACGTAATAATCAGCCGTAAACGAATGTCTGTAAATGTATTCGGAATTTGTAGCAATCAGAATTTTGTCTTCTTTTTCGCTAAACGTATAGCTGTCAATAGAAAAATCTTTAGTTGAAAAAAGCATTTTTTTCTTTTCCAAAGTCGCAAAATCATACAAATCAATGGAATTTCTGTTCAAAACCGTATATTCATTGGAGTTTTTCATTGCCTGTAATTCCTGCATTCCCTGAGTTCGGAAATATCCTCCCCAAATCTGCTCAAGCGTGATTTTCTCTTGGGCTGAAACACTCATAGCACTCAAAAGCAAAAACAAAACGATTTTTTTGATAGTCATAGTTTGATAATTTTATTACGTTAATAATATACGATTTCTCTTTTTCTTATATAAAGCGGTTTTCCGTTTACGGTTTTTAGCTGTTCATACCAATTACCGTTTTCGTCGAATTTATATTGGAATTCGGCTATATTTATTCCTTTTTTGTTTGTTGCTACTAATTTAATAAGGTTGTGTTCAATATCATAAAAATATTCTGTATTAGAATTTGTTTCAGGAAACAAAAAACTATAATCACTTTCTTTTCTTGGTAGATTTGTTTCATTAAAATATTCATAAATATATTCTGACATCACAGTATCTTCACTATTAAAAAAAATAGTTTTGTATAGTCTGTTTAGAGAATCATATTCAAATATAGGTCTTACCCCTTTTTTTAATTTATATTCATTCCTAACATTATCAGAAGAGTAGTTTTCTTTTTGAATTAAGTTTCCTAAATCGTCATATAAAAATATAGTTTTATGAAGTAGATTGTCTATGGAATCTCTTGTTTTTGAAAATGACTTTCCGTCTTTATTAGGTTTATAGGAAAAAGGGCTGTAAGTATCTTCGCTTATCTTTTTTTTAGACTTGTTGTATTTGTATTTAAATGTAATCTGATATCCCTCTTGGTTAAATTGAGAATGTTTTACGAGTAGTTTATTGTCGTATTCATAGTTTTCGTATTGATAATATTCATTGTCTTCGGGATAAAAACGAATCATAGAAGTTTTTAAATTCTGATAATCATAAGAAAAACGAGTTATATCAAATAAAGTATCTTTATCCCAATATTCCTGTTTTTCTATCAGGTTGTTGTTTTTGTCATATTTGAATCGGTATTCTTTCAAAAAAGAATCATCTTTATAATACCAGATTTCTAAAGTAATATTTCGGTTTTTGTCATATTCCCTATAATAATTTGTGTAATGTGTCCAAGGTATAGTGTACCACCATTTTTCGAATCTGCCCAAAGTAAACTCCCTACTCGTAAATCCGTGATGACCATATTCTCCCTCAGTGTAAAAAAGTTTTACATTTTGGATAGTATCATTTAAAAAGATAAGTTTTTCCCGAACAGATTTGATATTTCCTATTAAACTATCAGTTTTTGGAAGCGAGGGTTGAGCATAAGCAAAACTCAAAAAACAAAAAGAAAGAAGTGAAAAGAGTTTTTTCTTTGCCTGCATTTCTTTAAATTATAATTAAAAACGTTCAATTTTAGTGAAAAAAAAGCAAACAGCCGAAAATTTGAGTGTTAAATAGAATAATTTGAGTATAAAGTACGAAGTGAAAAGTATGAAGTACAAAATTCGTAAATCGTAATTCCAAAATCGTAAATTGTAAATCTGTTCAGTATCTTTGCTCCATATTTCACTATACAGATACTATGAATCGAGAAATTTCCGGTTTTTCAAAACTGTCCAAACACGAAAAAACAGACTGGATTGCATCCCGTTATTTTTCTAATCCCGATGAAGCCAAAAAACTCATTAAAAGTTACTGGAATACAGACGAAAAGCTCCAACAGCTTCACGATGAATTTATAGAGAATACCATAACAAACTTTTATCTCCCGATGGGCGTTTGTCCAAACGTGCTAATCAATGGAAAATATTACACTGTACCGATGGTCATCGAAGAAAGTTCTGTTGTGGCTGCAGCTGCCAAAGCCTCTAAATTCTGGGCAAAAAGAGGCGGTTTTAAAACGACTGTTCTCGGTACTGAAAAAATAGGGCAGGTTCACTTTATATATAAAGGAGATGTAGCAAAATTGCAAAACTTTTTTAGAGTTCTGAAACCAAAACTATATTCTGAGACCGAAAACATTTCCCGAAATATGCAAAAACGGGGTGGGGGCATTCTTGACATCGAGTTGAGAGAAGAATCTAATCAGTTAGAAGGGTATTATCAACTTCATGCTACTTTTGAGACCAAAGATAGTATGGGAGCAAATTTTATTAATACTTGCTTAGAACAATTTGCAAGAACTTTGAAAGCAGAAGCTCAGTTATATCGGGATTTTTCTAAAGAAGAAAAAAACATACAGGTTATAATGAGTATCTTGTCAAACTATGTAACCAACTGTATTGTTCGTGCCGAAGTCTCTTGTAAAGTAGAAGAACTTATTGAAAAAGACATTGAAAATCCGCAAGAATTTGCCGAAAAGTTTGCTATGGCGGTACAGATTGCAGAGATAGAGCCATATCGTGCTGTAACTCATAACAAAGGCATTATGAACGGAATTGACAGTGTAGTGTTGGCAACTGGAAATGATTTTAGAGCTGTTGAAGCCGGTGCTCATGCCTATGCTTCAAAAAACGGACAATATAGTAGTTTATCGCATGTTAAGATTGATGAAGGTTTTTTTACTTTCTGGTTAGATATACCTTTGGCATTAGGTACGGTCGGAGGGCTAACTTCTTTGCATCCTATGGTGAAATTATCTCTTGAAATGCTCGAAAAACCTTCGGCTGAGCAACTAATGCAAATTACCGCAGCGATAGGATTGGCTCAAAACTTTGCGGCTTTGCGTTCACTCACGACCAAAGGAATCCAAGAAGGTCACATGAAAATGCACCTGAATAATATATTGAATCAATATCAAGCTTCGCCCGAAGAACGAAAAAAAGTGACGGAGTATTTTAAAAATAATACGATTTCTCATGCTTCAGTAGCAGAGTATTTAAACCAAATAAGAAACCAAGTTTTGCCATAGTGAAAAAGCGACTTTACAGTAACGGAAAATTATTAATTACAGGAGAATATACTGTTTTAAATGGAGCAAAATCTCTGGCACTTCCTACGAGATTTGGACAATATCTTGAGGTAGAGCCTTATATGCATGGACTGGTTTTCTGGACAAGTTATGATGCCGATGGTTCGGTTTGGTATGAAGATTCTTTTTCTTTTGAAGATATAATTGAGCCAAAAAACAGCAACACCAGAAATCATATTAAAAAAGCCCTGCTTGAAATTTTGCATGAAGCTTCAAAAATAAATCTTGATTTTTTAACATCCGATAAAGGGTACAAGATAGCAACAAGGCTTACATTTCCTAAAGATTGGGGCTTAGGCACTTCTTCGACTCTAATAAACAACATCGGACAGTGGTTGGGAATTGATGCTTATGAACTTTTGAGAAAAAGTTTTGGTGGAAGTGGCTACGACATTGCTTGTGCTCAACATTGTACACCAATTATTTATAGCCTTGCCGATGAAAAACCGGTTGTCAAAAATGTAAATTTTGACCCTATATTCAAAGACCATTTGTATTTTGTTTATTTAAACCGTAAACAAAACAGTAAACAAGCGGTGAGTGATTATGTAAATAAGATAGTTGATTTGGAAAAAATAATTCCTAAAATCAATGAAATAACTGAAAAAATTGTCCGAACGCAGAATATCTTAGAATTCAAATCTTTGTTGGAAAAGCACGAATTATTGCTGAGTTCAATTTTAGAAATTAATACGGTAAAAAAATCTCTTTTCCCTGATTTTTCGGGAGTTGTAAAAAGTTTAGGAGCTTGGGGTGGCGATTTTGTAATGGTGGTTTCTGAAGACAACCCTTATGAATATTTTGCTTCAAAAGGGTTTAAGACAGTTATTCCGTATAGCAAAATGATTTTGTGATTTTTAATTTTTTAAAAAAAAGCAATACCTTTAAAAGCAAAATTAAATAATATATTTTATGAATATAGATCAGCATGAAAAGTATGAATATGCCAGAAGAAGGATAAAGCAGAAAAAAAGACTTTATTTTCACTTTGTGTTATTTTTGGTAGGAACCTTGTTTTTTATTTTGGTTGATAAGTTTTATAATGTTAAGCCGTTTGAAAACTGGTATTTATGGGCGGCTACAATCTGGTTTTTCTTGTTTATTCTTCACTTTATAAAAGTGAATATTACAGACCGTTTTATGAATAAAGAGTGGGAGCGGGAACAAATTGAAAGATTGATGGCAATGCAAGAAAAAAGAATTGAGCAACTTAAAACGAAACTTGAGAAAGAAAATCCTACTTTAAACCATAATCAAGAATGATAATTGTCATTGCAGCTGTGGCAGAGAACAATGCAATAGGCAGAAATAATGACTTATTGTGGCATTTGCCAAACGACTTCAAACGATTTAGGAATCTTACAACTGGACATCATATTATTATGGGGCGTAAAACTTTTGAAAGTCTTCCAAAATTCCTTCCAAACAGAACGCACATAATTATTACCCGCCAAAAAAAATATGCTTTCAAAAGTTGTATTGTTGTCTCAAATCTAAAAGAAGCTTTAACGAAAATTCCCCATAATGAAGACGTATATGTTATTGGAGGTGGAGAGATATATGCTCAATCGCTTCAAATAGCAGATAAAATTGAAATTACGAAAGTGCATCACAACTTTGAAGCTGATACGTTTTTTCCGGAAATTTCTCCCGAAGAATGGGAGCTTATTTTTGAAGAAAATCATCCTGCTGACGAAAAACATTCCTATGCTTATACGTTTCAAACCTTTATAAAAAAACATCCCGATAAAAATCGGGATGTAAAAATTTAAATGAATACGTTAAAGTCTTTAAGAGTACTTCGTTCAAATAGTCAGTATCTGATAACTTAAAATAAAAATAATTACTGCCAAAAAAACTCCTGAAACGAAGATTATGGCATTGGCAGCCTTGCGAGAATACATCTCAAAAAAGCCTTTAATACCAAATACCACAAAGGTACTAAAGGCGAAAAAAACTAAAATTTCCAAAAACAAATTTAACCCTAAGAACGTTTTTGACACTCCAATTTCAGTAATGTTTAAAACACTCCTGTTGATACTACCCACAAGAAAAAATGTGATAATCAGTGCCAATATTATCCATTTTATTTCTGTTTTTAGTACTCTTGAAAGCATATTATATTCATTAAATTCTATAGTGTAAAAATCTATATTATTACAAAGAGAAACAATCACCAAATTCAGGTATTTTAATATCACTAAATCTAATTACTTTTTGTTTAATCTTTTCTAAATAACGTTAAACAAAAAATAATCTTCTTCTAAAAGAGTTTGATTAATAAAGGAGGGGAGGAGCAAATTAAAAAACGGACACAATAAATTGTATCCGTTTCTTGTATAATTAAAAGTCAGTTGTTTTTTAAAATCTACGCTCTAATTTTTTGATTCTGAATTAAATCTAAGAACTGATTGATTTTGTTTTTTAGTTCTTTTCTATTTGTAATGAAATCCAAAAAGCCGTGTTCCAATACAAATTCTGCTGTTTGGAAACCTTCAGGTAAGTCTTTACCTGTCGTATCTCTTACTACACGAGGACCTGCAAACCCTATCAATGCTCCGGGTTCAGCAATATTGATGTCTCCGAGCATGGCATAAGAAGCCGTTGTTCCTCCGGTTGTTGGGTCTGTACACAATGATATATACGGAATTTTAGCTTCTGCCAATTGTGCCAGTTTTGCAGAAGTTTTTGCTAATTGCATTAGAGAGTAGGCCGCTTCCATCATACGGGCTCCCCCCGATTTTGATATCATCATAAAAGGAACTTTGTTTTTGATGGAATAATCTATTCCACGAGCAATTTTTTCGCCAACTACCGAACCCATAGAGCCACCAATAAAAGCAAAATCCATACAACATACAACAAGGTCTTTCCCTTTAGATTTTCCAACTGCTGTTCTTACAGCATCTTTAAGTCCCGTTTTGGCTGTCGCTTCTTTTAGTCGGCTACTGTATTTTTTTGTGTCCTCAAATTTTAAAATATCTTTTGAGGTCATATTTTTATCTAATTCTTTAAACTCATTATTGTCAAAAAGAATCTGAAAATATTCGGCACTGCCGATGCGTACATGAAAATCGTCTTCCGGACTTACCCAAAGATTTTTTGCCAGTTCGTCCTGATCGATTATTTTTCCGGTTGGCGATTTATACCATAAACCTTTTGGGACATCTTTTTTTTCTTCTGTGGGAGTTTGAATCCCCTTTTCTGTTCTTTTAAACCAAGCCATAATTTTATAATATGAGTTAAAAAGTTATAAGTTGCGGGTTGTTAGATTTTAGTCTTACAACACATAATCTATAACTCATTAAAGAGTGTTTACATTGTTCAAATCGGCAAAAGCCTGTTCTAATCGTTTGTTGAAAGTGATTTCTCCTTCTCGTATCCATTTTCTTGGATCATAATGTTTTTTGTTAGGAACATCGCTTCCTTCCGGATTTCCTATCTGAGTGCGGAGATAATCAATTTTTGAAGTCATATAATCTCTGATTCCTTCTGTAAAAGCAAATTGCAAGTCGGTATCTATATTCATTTTTATTACACCGTAAGATATAGCTTCTCTGATTTCTTCGAGTGTCGAACCCGAACCACCGTGAAACACAAAATCTACCGGATTGTGATTGGTGCCAATTTTTTTCTGTACATACTCTTGCGAGTTTTTCAAAATAACGGGTGTTAGTTTAACGTTCCCGGGTTTGTAAACACCATGCACGTTTCCGAAAGCTGCTGCAATGGTAAACTGCGGACTCACTTTCATTAGTTCTTCATAGGCATAAGCAACTTCTTCGGGTTGTGTATAAAGTTTTGAGCTGTCAACGCCAGAGTTGTCAACCCCGTCTTCTTCACCACCGGTAATGCCGAGCTCGATTTCGAGAGTCATGCCCATTTTGCTCATTCTTGCCAAATATTCTTTACAGATTTTAATATTTTCTTCTAAGGGTTCTTCAGAAAGATCTATCATGTGAGAAGAATATAGTGGTTTTCCTGTTTTGGCAAAATGTTTTTCTGAAGCTTCCAAAAGACCGTCTAACCAAGGCAATAGATTTTTAGCACAATGGTCGGTATGCAAGATTACAGTTGCACCGTATGCTTCGGCTAAAGTGTGGATGTGTTTTGCTCCGGCAATACCTCCGAGAATGGCAGCTTTTTGTCCTTCATTAGACAAGCCTTTTCCTGCGTTATAAGCTGCTCCACCGTTTGAGAATTGAATAATTACGGGAGCGTTTAGTTTTGCTGCGGTTTCCATCACACAGTTTATAGAGCTGGAACCTATTACGTTAACAGCTGGAAGGGCAAAGCTTTTTTGCTTGGCATATTTAAAAATTTCTTGAACTTGAGCTCCGGTAGCTACTCCGGGTTTTATGTTGTGTGCCATGATTTGTGTTTTTAAGTTAGATGACAAAAATAAGAAAACTAAAGATTAGAAAGGATAATTAATTCCAATATTTAATACCGAGTTTTTCAGGTTATACTCTCTAAACCAGCGTTTGTCTATATCGTTTGCCGGATTGTAAGTTTTAAACCCGAGATCAAGTCTTATAACAAAAAAGCTAAAGTCGTATCTTAATCCAAATCCTGTTCCGAGAGCGATGTCTCTTAGAGATTCTAAATCTTTGAATTTGGAGGCCTCAAGTCTCTCATTATCAAGAAAATTCCAAATGTTTCCTGCATCTGCAAAAAGAGCTCCTCGAAAATTTCCGAATAATTTAAACCTTAATTCGGCACTTATTGCCAGTTTTAAGTTAGCTTCATTAAAATCATTACTTGATTTGCTGCTTCCCGGTCCTAAACTATAAGGTCGCCAAGCTCTGTTGTCGTTTGAGCCTCCGGCAAAATAACTTCGTGAAAATGGAATATTGTCAGAATTTCCATAAGGAATGGCTATGCCTAGAAAGCTCCTGAAAGCCAATACGTTATTGCGTTTAAAATCCCAATATTTCACATAGTCGAATTCTGTTTTTACATATTGCGAAAATTCCACTTCAAACATCGTAAGATTTCCGTTGTTTCCTAAAGGTCTGTTTGCCAGCCTGGAAATTAATGAAAGCGTGTTTCCTGCAAGTTCAAGTTTTGTTCTGAAAATATAGAATTCGTTATCTAAAATTCCTGTTTTAGTAGATTTCGAAAAACTGTAACTCGATGCTACAATCAGGTTGTTTTCTGTCAATCTTTTTCTCCGCTCTTCTATACTTCTGATGGTTGCAATATCGTTGTCACTAGGAACAATGGAGGGTGGTTGCCCAATGACATCCTGTATAAAACTACTGGTTCCAAAATCGATAATCAGATTGTCGTTGATGTCAAAATAATTGTCTATTTCCGGTGTTCTGTATGTAGATGCCAAATTATTTAATGCGTTGTATGACGAACGATACACATTGAAGTATCTTTCAGAGCGTATGTTTTTGACATATTGAATATTGAATAATTCAAATTTTACATTGTTAAGTCGTTTTGGATTCCAATTGTAGGTTATTGCACTGGTAAAATTTTCTTTGTCTAGTCCGATATTTTTCTGCTGAGCAATACCTACGCTGAAAACCGTTGACGGAATCATGTTCTTAGGGATGATTTTATCTGTGTTGAGTGGAAAAAATATTCTCGGAAAACTAAGTCGTGCATCAGCACCGAGTTCTGAAATATTGAAAAAATTATCATTAGGGTTCGCCATTTCTCGTGACGAACCAATATTTCCTCTGGCAGAAATTTCAAGGGTTTCTGCTCCTTTGAAAAGGTTTCTTATTGACAGAGATATGTTTCCTGATATACCAAAATCTTGAATGTTTGAATGTGTAAAGTCTAAGGATGCTCCAAACTGATATTTTTTTCTCGGACTCAGATAAATATTCGTAATCAAGCTTTTTCCGGTTTCATCATTCAAATCGGGGATATATTGTATGGTAGGATAGTTAAAAACCTTGAGGTTGCTCAGGTATCGCGAAGTAAGATTGTTTCTAAAATCGGCATAAACACTTCCCGGATAGATAAAAACGGCATCGGTTATTGCTTTGGGTTTGTATCTGAGCTTGTCTATACTGTATAGATTGTAATTGTTGTATTGAATGCTGTCTGTGATTTTGACTTTATTTCTCGAAGAAGGATTGTCTGTAAAAATATTTACTTCGCTAATTTTGTAAACCTCAAAAGTTGTAGAAACCAAAGAATCTCCCAATCGATATGTATAATCATCTATGATGAGTTCTACATTTGGTCGGTTACCGGTATTTATAGTATCGATGTCATAGTTGATGTGGTTTTGCTGGAAATGATAGATACCGTTGTTTCTGAAAAAAGTTGTAAGTCTGTTGACCTCTTCGTCAAATTTATCAGAATCAAACTGTTCACCCGATTTTATTACAGATTGTTTTTTAGCGATCTTATATAAAGAATCTATTGCCGGAGATGAAATTCTTTCGGACAAACTATCAATAATATATGCTTCTCCGAGAGTTGCATGATAATTTACATTTCCCTTCTTGTGTCCTGCAGAATCTGTTTTTGCCTCAACCTCTACATTAAAATATCCTTTGTTAAAATAGTAAGATTTTAAACGAAGAGAGTTTTTTCGGGTTCTTGTTTCGTCTATAATAACAGGTTCTTCGCCCATTTGTTTCAAAAGATTGTGTTTTCCTTTATACCAAAATGATTCTCCAAGCCTATACACCTGTTTTTCGGAAATCAAACTTTTTAAGAAATTAAACTTTTTGGGATTGTCTATAATACGGGCTTTAAAAACAGAATCCGGATTTGGTCTGGCAAGATTATAGACATGAAGACTAAAAGGAATTTTTAGTATTTTTGTGTTGGGTTGTGTGACCAAACCAAGCACTTCTTCTTGCTTGACCTTTTTGTTATATGCAAAAACATCTGTTTTAACCAAAAGCTGTTTATCCTCGGGAACTCTTTTTGCTACATCACAAGCAACAAAAAAAGTTACGGTTAAAATAATAAACAATATTTTTGCAAAAATGTTTTTCAAGAGAAAACGAAGATTTAGAGTCAAAAATACATTATTTACATGGTTAGTAAAAACCAAATAAAATTTATTACAAGTTTACAACAAAAAAAATTCCGTTTACAACACAGAATGTTTTTTGCTGAAGGCGAAAAAGTAATTACTGAATTTATGGATTCAGACCTTGAACCTGTGGAAATTTTCACACTTACGCCCGATATTTATAAGAAATATGGTGCCAAAGTAACCCAAATATCCGAATCAGACTTAAAAAAAATCAGCACATTGGTAACGCCTAACAATTCGCTGGGAGTATTTAAGATTCCAAAAGAAAATAATTTTTTAGAAAAAGGTTTAGCAGTTGTACTTGATGATGTTAGAGATCCGGGAAATTTAGGAACTATTATCAGGTTATGCGATTGGTTTGGGATAGAAAAAATAGTTTGTTCGACAGATTCTGTCGATGTTTATAACCCGAAAGTTGTTCAAGCTACAATGGGTTCGCTTTCGAGGGTTGAAGTTTATTATATGAACATACAAGAATTACTTTCTGAAACAAAATTAGCTGTTTATGGGGCTTTTATGGATGGAGAAAATATCTATCACAAAAAATTAAAATCTGAAGGATATATTGTGATGGGAAATGAGTCGAAAGGTATTTCTGCTGAGGTTGAAAAATTGATTACAGATAAAATTACGATACCTCGTTTCGGCAGACTTCAACAGACTGAGAGTTTAAATGTCGCAACAGCAACAGCAATTGTGCTTAGTGAGTTTAGACGAAATTAATGAAACGTAAAATTAATAAAGACAGCCCGAGTTTTCATTGAATCGATATTTCCTGTCCACGGACTGTCGGGTGTGTTGTCGCGAATTAATTCGTCATTAAAACTAAACACTCCCCTGATAGAAGGCGAAAATTTGAAATATTCAAAATACAAATCGATACCAAAACCGATTTCATAATTATTTGTCCATTTCTGCATCCTGAATCGGTTGTTGTAATTGTCGTCTTCTGCTCCGGCATTACTCGAAAGATTTAGGGAAGTTGAAAAACCTCCAACAAGATAAGGTCTTACATTTCCAACCCGTTTAGAAGAGAATTTAACCAATAAAGGAAAATGTATATAAGTAGATTTTACTTCTCGTAAAGCATCGAATTCGTTTTCAACATCGGGAAACCGGAGGTTTCTTTGTGTGTAGTACAAACCGGGTTCAAAACGCAAATCAATATATTCCATTATCCTGAGATTGCCGACCAATCCCACATTAAAGCCGGTAGTTCCTTCTACTACTACGTCTTCTGTAACACCGAGATAATCCCATTTGAAATCGTAAAAATTAAAGCCTAAAAAATAGCCCCAATGAACTCTTTGTTTGTCAAAATTTTCCAGATTAATTATCGGGTCTTTGGCAAACATACTCTTGAATTGGGCGTTTGCCTGAAAGAAAAACAACAAAGAAAAAACAATTATTAATTTACGCATATTATTTTTTTGATGCTGAATAAATGGTTGCGACGCCAAAAGTTTGTGGTTTTGACACAACATCTATAAACCCAATTTTTCTCAAAATATTGTTTAAAGCTTCACCAAAAGGAAAAACGGATGCTGATTCTGATAAATAATTATATGCTGATTTGTCTTTTGAAAACATTTTGCCAAGAGTAGGCATAATGTGTTTTGTGTAGATTTTATAACCTTGTTTAAACGGAAATTTTACAGGAACAGAAGTTTCAAGAATGATGAAAACACCATCCGGTTTAAGCACTCTAAGTATTTCTGAAAGCCCTTTTTCGAGATTTTCAAAATTTCTGATGCCAAAGGCAACCGTTACTGCGTCAAAACTTTCATTTTCAAAAGGGATGTTTTCAGAATCGCCTAAAACCATATCTATAATGTTGTCCAGATTCTTTTGTTTTACTTTTTTCTTTCCTACTTCGAGCATTCCCGATGAGATGTCAAGTCCTATAATCTTTTCTGCTCCCGAACCGGAAAGTAGAATTGCTAAATCACCGGTTCCGGTTGCTATGTCCAATATTTTTTTTGGTTTCTTTTCAGAAACCATTTTTAAAACTTTTTTTCTCCATGATATGTCAGAACCAAACGAAATAACACGATTCATTGTATCATAGTTTCCGGAAATATTGTCAAACATTTGGGTAACCTGTTCTTTTTTACCGGATTCAGAATTTTTATATGGGGTTACATTTTTGGACATACAAGCTGTTTGGCACAAAGATAAAGCAATCTTTAAGTTTGACAATAATTATTTAACCGAGTTTTTCTCTGTATATTATTGTAAGGATAAAGAGTTGAATTTGTGTGAACTTAAAATTAAAAAGCCTTCCCGAAAAAAAGAGGAAAGGCTTTTGAAATTTAACTAACTCCAATTTATTGCTTTATAAGTTTCATTGTTTTTTCTTGATTCGAATCATTAATAGCTTTTACTATATACATGCCCGAATTCAAATCGTTAATATCATAATGATGTCCTTCAGGATAGCCTTCAAAAGATTTTATTAGTTGCCCTGTTATTGAATAAACTTCTACTTTATTTACTGAAGTATTCAAAGAGAAATAGCCTCTTGAAGGGTTTGGCGTTATGCTTACAGTTTCTGTAAAATTATTGTCATTTGTGCTTAACAATGCCTGCTGATTTCCATAAATTCTAAAACCTCCTGCTTCAATAGAAATTTGTGCTGTTGTGTTGGTTACGTTAATGGGGGTGTTATCCATAAGATTGTACCACGTTCCTGTATATGGAAAATCTGGTGAGATATTTTGCGTATTAACATCAAAATTTGCTAAAATCACAACATTTTTTAACTGAGATGAAGGCAAGTTGTTATCCCAAATATAAATTTTTGGTGTTAAATTGCCTGAATTTATAGTATAGCTTCCTGAGAAAACAGGTTCATTTACTTTTAAATCAATCATTTTTGACCAATCGCTATAAATTTTGTTTCTCTGTGTGTTGCCTAACCAGTTATTTTCCCATTGTGGTTGTGGTTTTGTGTCCAATTTACAATTGGTGTTAACCGTTCCGTTATTACAAGTGTTGATAGAGAGTTCCCAACCTAAATCTCCAAAATGCCAAATCATTTTTGGTCCTGGTATTGTTAAAGAAACTGCTCCCAATGCAGACATTCTTGAGAGGGCTACATTCAGGTTTTTCACATTATGACTACTGTTTGTAGAATTACCAAACTCAAGATTTTTATACATTAGTCTTTCTTCATCATGGCTTTCTGCATAACCTACTAAGCGAGGAGCGTTAAAGCCTCTGCTTACGTGTCCCATTCTATTAATGTTACTGTTTGAAGAATGTCCCATAGTTAACTGATTATAAGGGTCTGTCATTTTACCCCAAAGCATAATTCCTTTTCCTTCATTAACTCTGTAATCTGCCCATTCTTTTTCTTCGTTATCTTGTCCTAAATGTTCAAAAATTACATAATGATTAGAGTCTAAAGACCAAGAGTAATCGGCATATTCTTTTAGGACAGCAACTCTGTCAGCTTGATAGCTATTAGTGCAATTATCCTGAGCAGAACCACTTCCCGTATATGGACAGTTTTGGGTAAAACCTTTGGTTAAATCCCAACGGAAACCATCAATTTTATATTCTTCTATCCAATGTTTTAATACTCTTTTTGTATAATATTTTGTTCTTGGACGTTGATGATTAAAGTCACTTCCTACATTATAGCTGTGTGTTGCATTGACATTAAAATATGGGTTTTCTGCGTTAGGATCTCCCCAACCATCATTGTTTGGATCAGACATCCACATACGAACCAATGGGCTTCTTCCAAAAGCATGATTGATGGCTAAATCCAGAATAACCGCAATACCGTTTTGGTGACACAGGTCAACAAACTCCTTAAGTTTATCAGGTGTTCCATAAAACTTGTCCAATGCCATGTGGAAAGCTGTATTATAACCCCAACTTTCATTTCCTTCATATTCCATAACAGGCATTAATTGGATGGCATTAACGTTTAGATTCTTGAAATAATCTATTTTGTTAATCAAATCCTGATAATTTCTGTTAGAATCAAAATCTCTTATTAAAACTTCATAAATAACAAGCTTGTCTTTATCAGGTTTTACAAAGTTAAGTGTTGCATCGCTCCAAGCAAATGGGGTTTGTCCGGTTTGTAAAACAGTAACTTCCCTTTCTTGACCTTGTGGATAAGCAGGCATATTTGGATATGAAGAAGCCGGAATCCAAGGGTCGTCAAAAGGTGAAAGCACCAATGGGGAATATGGGTCGGCTGTCTTTACAATTTTAGTTGCGTTTGTTGGAACGTTTGTATTGTCACAAACCCAATACTGATATGTATAGATTTCTCCCGGGGTTAAATTTGAAACATAAAGCCAATATTTACCCGAAGCAGGATCTACTTTCATCAAGTAGTTTGTGTCCGGTTGCCAGTTGTTAAAGCTACCCGCTACATAAACAAAATCTTTTGATGGGGCATCCAAAACCAAATAAGCTCCTGTATTTGTACTGTCATAATTTATTCCATCTTCAAGTCCGGCAGGCATAGCTTGGTTCGTAACGCCGGGGCTGCTTATTGCGGAAAAATATTTTGTTATGGTTGAGGTTCCTTGAGTAACAATCAATTCATAATTTTGATTACCTATGATATTGGTGTGTGTATATGAATAGTTTGATGTGCTTGTGTTAGTATTTAATGTAACACCGTTCGATTTAAGCGTATAGCTTGCATTTCCACCGGTATTGGTCGCGGCAATATTGAGATTTCCGCCGTTATTTACTAAGGTAGCACTATTTTCTAAAGGAGTCGTAAGGTTTACGTGAAAAGCTCCTACATTAATAAAATAATCCTGTGTTTGAGGTGAACCTGCTGTCGCACGAAATACAACACAAATCTGTGTAATCGTACTCGTTTCAGGAACTCCGAAATACGTAAACAAATCAGGAGTAAGCACAAGCTCATAAACATTTCCGGAAACGTGGGTCAAAGCAGGTTGAGTACTGTTATTTCCCCATGATCCAATTACATTTTGCCATTGGTTTCCGTTAACCGTAAGTCCGATATGAGCATAAATTGTTCCGGAATATGAAGCCATCGGAGTTCCTGTTTTATCAAAATTTATTGTAACAACTCCATTAGCTTCAGCAGGGTTTGGCACGGTGCTTACTTGTGAAAAGCCGAAAAAACCGATTAATAAAAAAAATAATATATAGGTATTTTTTTTCATTTTTTATATTTTAAAAAAGTTGCCCGACTATTGTCAGGCAACTTTAAATTTGTTTTTATAAACCATTTACAGTAACAGTACCGTCAAAATGAATTTCTATGCTTAGATTTACAGAACCGCCACTTACTGAAAAGTTCGGAGCATTTTGGTCATAAGCTGTTGCAGGGTCACTGTTTCCAACATTGAAAGCCCAATCTCCCAATTCCATAAAGACACCTGTATTTGCCGAACGGAACTTCATTTCTCCTGCTGATAACGAGCCATTGAAAGAATATTGATTCGTAGCAAAATCGTAAGTCATTGCTGTTTCTCCTCCCCAGCCATTAGGTGTAGCTTCTCCAATAAGACCCCATTCCATTTTTACGACTTTGTATGATAGTGCATCAATATCAACCCAAACGTAATACAAACCATCTCCGTCAGTTTCAGCTACTTTAAGGTCTCCACTTCCTCCCGAGTTTTCAAGATTTCCGTCTTGAACACCTCCGATTACTCCGTAATTTCCGTTATCCCAAGTACCTTGTTCTCCGATGAATTTGAATCCTTCAGTAGCTCCAACGATTACATAAGCCTCAAAAACTTTAGTTGTTCCGTCCCCAAGGTAACGCATAGGAATAGCTGTCGTATTATCCCAATCCGGTAAACCATAGTGATTTTGAACACCTCCTACCAAATATAATTCAGGAGTAGGAATTTCTGCATCATAAGGCGTTACTGTAATTGTAACAACATTTGAAATCATCGGGTTGAATTCATTTGCATCAGATACCACTCTTACATCAAAATTCGATGCCTCTTCAGGGACTCCTCCCAAAGCAATAGCTGCAATGTTTAAATCTGCTGTACTAACCGATAAATGTAAATCTCCCGAAGTCCCCCCCAAAACATAAGGCTCGGAAAAATCTCCTGTTACTACGTCCATTTCAATCGTGTAACTGACAGCAACAGCACCATTATAATCAGCTGCTGACCATACAAATCTTTCAGCTTGTGCAGAGGCATTTCCAAGTGATAACACATAACCCGTTCCATCTTCGGGAGCGGATAAAACAGGAGCTGCAACTCCCTCGATTACAGGTCTGTCCTGCACATCATCGGTGCTGCACGATACTGCAAAAACACCTAACAAAACGAATATTGATTTAGCTATATTTTTCATATTGATTATATTTTATAATTTACATTTTTGATTAATAACCCACGTTCTGAATCAGTTTCGGATTTACCGAAATAGCATCTTGCGGAATTGGGAACAGATTTCTGTACGAAGCTGTCGGAGCTCCTGATGGAACATTTCCTTTCCAAGGCCAGATATACGAACTTCCGGTAAATTTTCCGAATCGGATTAAATCCGTTCTTCTGTGTCCTTCCCAATGCAATTCTCTTGCTCTTTCGTCCAGAATAAAATCTAAATTCAAGTTGCCTGAAGCTATATTTCCTGCCGTACTTCCATAAGCTCTCTGTCTTAATGAATTGATGTAGCCTATTGCTGTTGAGGCATCTCCTCCTGCTCCTCTTACGAAACATTCCGCATACATTAAATAAGCATCTGCCAGTCTGAAAACAGGATAATCTGTATCTACAAAATCTCCTGATGTATCAGAACCAGGGTTTCCAAAACTGTCAACATTTCTCCATTTGGAAATCGCATAACCGTGTGTAAAGTTTCCAACATCTTCTATATCCAAAGTCTGTCCGTCTGTGTGGAATTGCTTACGTAAATCGTTATCCATTCCGTCAAATTTAGACACAAAAGCTGATGTTGTGCGGATTCCTGCCCAACCTCCGTTAATTCCGAATTCTGCTGCATTCATACTTCCTCCTACCGCTGCGTGTACTAAGAAAGTTGTTCCTCCATAAGTTTTAGTACGCAATCCGTCAAAAGCAACCGTATAAATAAATTCGTTTTGAGCTCCATTCGTGTCGTTATCCGCTAAAAACAACTGACGATAATCACTGTGCAATGAATAAGATGTTTCGTTGATAACCTTATTAATATATGTCATCGCATCAGTATAACGATTTGTACCTACATACACCTCTGCGTTCATATATAATTTTGCTCTCAACATCCACGCAGCCGCTTTATCTACTCTGAACTGCTCGTTCGAGTTTGGTGCTGCCAAGTCTGCTTCCATTTCTACAAGTTCTTGATCCACATAATCAAAAAGCTCGGCTCTTGAGGCATAATCAGGAAGGTAGAAAGTAGTTGGGCTGTCTTCTGTAGTTAAAGAAGCACCACCAAACAAATCAATAAGATGCCAGTAGCTCAATGCTCTTAAAAAACGGGCTTCTGCTCTATAAGTTTTGATTTCTTCTCTCAAACTTCCCGAAACTCCTCTGCTGTCAAGCATTCCGTCTTCGGTTTGTCTTAAAAACTCGTTACAGTTATTCACTTGATATGCTAATCTATAGAAAGTTGCTTTTACAAAACCGTCTATAGTTGTCCATGTGTGCCAATGAAAATCTTTAATTGTAGCATCATTCCAAGCCATGATGGCTTCGTCTGTGGTAAGTTCCTGAAAGTTCCAATAATTTCTTATATAAGAACTGAATCCTTCATCTATTCCTGCAAGGTCTCCTGCTCCTGCGGGGCCTTGTTGTCCTGTGGTGGCATGTCCTGCATATAATTTTGCTAGAAACATTTTATATGATGCAGGGTCTGCATACAATTCCTCTGCTGTCTGCTGTGTTCCGGATGGTTTTGTGTCCAATTCATCAGTACATGAAGTCAAAAACAGACACATAAACAAGGAGGAAAGTCCAAATAATTTAATTTTTAAATTCTTCATAGTCTTTTTTACTTTTAAAAGTTTACGCCTAATCCCAATGTGTACATTCTGGGTCTTGGATATATTGAATTGTCAATACCTGAATTGATTTCCGGGTCAAGACCTTTATAGTTTGTAATTAGTATCAGGTTTTGTCCTGCCAGAGAGAGTCTTGCATCTGCTTTTGTTCCTAAGAAATTGAGGAACGTATATGCAACCGTTATGTTATCCATTCTGATAAATGAAGCATCCTGAATATAATAATCCGATAAATACCTTTCTGATCCTGTATAACCAAAGTTAGTATTTAAAAGTTCGGTTGTAGCGTTCCCTAAGTCTGTATTTCTTATCAATACCTGATTACTCCACCCTAAGTTTGAAGCTACGTTGTTATAGTTATAATTACCCCAACTTCCTCTCCAAGAGGTTGAAAAATCCCAGTTTTTGTAGCTGATGTTAGCATACAGACCATAGAAAACATCTGCCTGAGGTTTTTTGTAAAGATATTGGTCGTCTGGTGTAATAACCCCATCACCATTTCTATCAATAAAAACCCCGTCTATTGGTCTTCCGTCAGCTCCATAAGCCTGTTCATATACAAAAAAGGCATAAGGAGTGTATCCTACTTGAAAACGTTGAATTTGGTTATCAACTCCACCTGAAATTCCTCCGGTTGCCATTCCGAAGTTTGGTGCTCCGTCAATCAACTTTGTAATTTCAGAATTTTGAAGTGTAATATTTCCTCCAACAGATATATTCCAATTGTCATTTCTTACAGCTACAACTTCAGCGGCTATTTCAATCCCTTGATTTTTCATTTTACCGATATTATAGTTGTCATAATTAGAATATCCATAGAACGGAGGGTTTGGAATGTATGCCAATAAATCTTTTGTTCTTTTTTCGTAAATATCAAAGCTACCTGTCAGTCTGTTTTCAAAGAATCCGAAGTCCAAACCGATGTTTCGGGTTTCGGTTTCTTCCCATTTCAAGTTTGGATTATATTGTTGCGGACGAACAGTAGGGAAAAATTGATTACCTAACTGATATTGAGATTGTGGGTCAGAAGTCAAATATGTCTGTAATGATGGATAAAGACTACCAATGTCTTGTTGTCCTGTAATACCCCAACCAAGACGTACTTTTAATTCTGAAACAGCATTAATGTCGCGTAAAAATTTTTCTTCATTTACTTTCCATGCCAAGGCAGCCGAAGGGAAGTTTGCCCATCTGAAATCTGGTGCAAATCTCGAAGTTCCGTCACGTCTTATGGTGGCAGTCAATATATATTTGTCAAAGAAATTAAAAATACCTCTACCAAAATAAGATTGTAAGTTATAGCCTACTCTGTTTGCAGGATTTATAGATTCATCACCTGCTAAATTGATACTGTATCCACCTCTAAAGAGGTAATCAAAATTCTGATAGTTGTATCCGGCAGTCAACTCAATTGAACCGTCAATAGCATCAAGATATTTTTTATAGTTCAAATATAAATCCATCATACGGTTCTTGCTTTCGTTTTTACTTTCATAATCAGCAGTTGCTTGTGTATAAGCATAATCAGTACTAAAACCACCGTATGTTCTACCACTTGTGTAATCATAACCAACATTAGCAACAGCCTTTAAATCAGGAAAGAAGTGTAGTTTGTATTCTGCTTGAACGTTTCCTAAACTTCTGACGTTGCTTCCGAAGTGATTAGATTGTTCTAACATAGCTAAAGGGTTTCTGCTTGCAAGCTGTTGATGCCATTCAAAATATGTTCCGTCAGGATTAAATATATTTTGAGTCGGGTCAAATGCAAGAGCTGCTCCGACGGCTCCTCTTTCTCCAAATTTGTTTTTTATTGATGAACTTCTGTTGTTAAGCTCAACTTTTAAGTGATTGTCGAAAAAATGTCCGATTAAAGCAACACCTATTGTAGCTCTATTAAAATTGTCCTTTTTCAGAATTCCCTGCATATCAGTTAGACCCGTAGAAACTCGATATGTAATATTTTCTATACCTCCCGACAAAGAGATGTTGTGGTCGGTGCCAAGTGCTGTACGATAAATTTCATCTTGCCAGTCTGTGTTGGCTGTTCCGAGCAATCCTTGTTGTGTTTCATTACCATACGTATTAACGTATTGTCTTAATTGGTCTGCGGACAACACATCAACTTGGTCAGCAACTTCACTATAAGAAACGTTTCCGGTATAATTTACTCTTAAATCTCCGCTTTTTCCTTTTTTGGTGGTGATGATAATTACACCATTAGAAGCTCTTGAACCATAAATTGCTGTTGCAGAAGCATCTTTAAGAACCGTAATGTTTTCTATATCATTTTGATTGATAGAAGCAAGCGGGTTTCTTCCCCCTGTGTTATCTGCTCCAACGGGAATACCGTCAATAACAAACAATGGGTCGTTGTTTGCACTCAAAGAAGAACCTTGTCTGATGCGAATCATAGCTCCTTCACCCGGTCCACCACCACTATTGGTGATCTGAACTCCGGCTACTTTACCTTGAATCATTTGGTCGGCAGCTACAACAGGGCCTTTAACGAAATCTTTGGTGCTAACTGTTGTTAGAGAACCCGTAGCGTCTTGCCTGCGAACAGTTCCGTAACCAATAGAAACAAGAGTTATCTCATCCAGCATAGATGCCTCTTCCTCTAAAGTAACATTCAACGTTGTTTGAGAAGTAAAAGTAACCTCTACAGACCGGAATCCTAAATATGAGAATTCTACAATGTCACCGCTTTTAAGATTTGAGAGGGTATAATTACCGTCAAAATCAGTACTAGTACCGTTTGCAGTACCTTTTACAATTACATTAGCTCCCGGAAGTGGCAGACCGGACGAGCCGTCTGTAACACTTCCTCTCAACACACTCTGAGCCAATGCTGTAAGTGGTAAAAGAAGTAATGTAATGAACAACTTCTTATAAATTGTTTTCATACAGTTTGATTAGATTAAAAATTAAGTTTTTGTTGTGCTTGTATTTTACTTCGAGTGTTAAAATTACTTAAAATTTACAATAAATAAAACTTACAGTTGTTAAATCGTTTCCGAAAACGTTTTCGTGTTGAAAAGTTTCACATATTAGTGATATTTAACCTCAATTACTTTATGGGATTCTGGATAGATTTTACTGTCGAATTTGGGTGTAATAATCTTCAAATCTTGAAAAAGTTTTTTAGATTTTCGAAATTATTAAATCAAACTATTTTTCTTTTTTCAATTAGATAAAAATAATTCTTTTCACTCTGTTTTTTAGTCTTTTTCTTATGCTGAAGTCTGCATGAAGTGTAAAAAATATTAAAACAACAGAATAACAATTGTTTTTCGCATTAATTAAAAAAGTTAAGATGCATTCTATTCGATACAATGTGTTATTTTTGTTGAAAATGTTGATGTTTTCTTAATACTCTTAAACTTAATAAATGAGAAAAAAAGTTACCCTAAAACATATTGCAAAAGAACTGGATGTGTCTATTTCAACTGTGTCTAAATCATTGAAAGATAGTCCGGAAATTAGTGAAGACACTCGTCAGAAAGTTCAGGCATTTGCAAAACTTTACAACTATAAACCCAATAATATTGCTCTAAGTCTGAAAAACAAAAAAACCAAAACAATCGGGGTGATTATTCCCGAAATTGTACATCATTTTTTTGCGACGGTAATAAGCGGCGTAGAACACGTAGCTAATGAAAACGGATACAACGTAATTGTGTGTCTTTCTGACGAATCTTTTGACAAAGAAGTCATAAACATGGAAATGTTGGCTAACGGAAGTATTGACGGTTTTATCATGTCCCTGTCAAAAGAAACCCAGCAAAAACGAGACTATCATCACATTTCTGAAGTAATAAATCAAGGAATGCCTGTCGTAATGTTTGATCGTGTTACCAGTGATATTCTTTGCGACAAAGTGATTATAAACGATAGTCAGGCAGCTTTTCTGGCTGTGCAGGCACTTATTGATAATGGGATAAGAAAAATTGCTCTGATTACAACTGTCGATTATGTAAGTGTCGGAAAACACAGAACAGACGGTTATCTTAAAGCATTAAAAATAAACGATATAGCTATAGATGAAAATATCATTCTTAAGATTGAAGATATAGATTCGTGCGAAAACCAAATAGAAACATTAATCAAAGAAAATGATATTGAAGCCATTTTTGCTGTAAATGAATTATTTGCTGTAACCGCAATTAAAGTTGCCAAAAAGAACGGATTAAAAGTTCCTGAAGACATTTCTGTAATCGGTTTTACAGACGGAATCATATCTAAATACTCTTCGCCGAGTATTACCACAGTAAGCCAAAATGGAATAAAAATGGGAGGTAAAGCTGCAAAAATGCTTATTGACCGTCTCGAAAGTGAAGAATGGGATGACGAACATTATAGAACAGAAGTTATCGAAACCCATTTGGTTGAAAGAGAATCTACGAAAACGTTGTAACGAACATTAATTTATTGGTGTACAAATATTTGAGCTTTTAAAATTAGTGAAAATATCAAATATTATTTTCAAATAAAAAGAGAGAAGCATTAAAAAATGCTATATATTTGTAACCATAAAATTTTATCAAAACTTGTATTTTACTTCGAACTAAAAAAGTTTTGATAAGCCTTTAAAACGCTTATCGTATTGTATAATAATAGGTTACGATAATGAAAAAGCGTAAATTAAGTTTCTGGGAAATATGGAACATGAGTTTCGGTTTCTTAGGAATACAAATGGGTTTTGCCCTTCAAAATGCAAATGCCAGTCGGATTCTTCAAATTTTTGGAGCCGATGTTCACGAATTGTCATGGTTTTGGATTATTGCTCCACTGATGGGTCTTATAGTGCAACCCATTATCGGGCATTATAGCGATAATACTTGGGGCAGATTTGGAAGGAGAAAACCTTTTTTTCTTGCAGGAGCATTATTGGCATCAGTCGGACTTATTCTGATGCCGCAAGCAGACATTTTTACAGCTTTTCTACCGGCTTTATGGGTTGGTGCAGGTATGCTGATGATTATGGACGCTTCGTTTAATATTGCTATGGAACCCTTCCGGGCTTTGGTAGGAGATAACCTGAGAACAGATCAACACACTCTAGGATTTAGCGTTCAAACAGCTTTAATCGGCATTGGTGCTGTAATTGGTTCTTGGTTGCCGTATGTGCTTACAAATTGGTTTAATATCTCAAATGAGGCTGAGCCAGGGAGTGTGCCAAGAAGTCTTGTTCTGTCATTTATTATTGGTGCATTTGTTTTGGTAGGTTCAATTCTTGTAACAATTTTTACAACCAAAGAATATTCTCCTGAGGAATTAGCACAATTTGAAGACGAGGAAGCCCACTTAAAGGCATTGGAAAAAACGCAAGAAGCTACAAAAAAAGCCCGATTAACGGATATTTTTGAAGATTTTAAAAAAATGCCCGAAACCATGAGACAGTTAAGCTGGGTTCAGTTTTTTTCATGGTTTGGTTTATTTGGTATGTGGGTATTTACAACCCCTGCAATTGCCCAACACATTTACGGATTGTCTATAGATGACACTTCAAGTGCTGAATTTCAGGATGCCGGTAACTGGGTAGGGGTGATTTTTGGGGTTTATAATTTGGTGTCGGCAATTTTTGCTTTTGCTCTGCCATATATTGCAAAACAGATAGGAAGAAAAAAGACTCATTCTTTGTCATTGATAATTGGTGGAATTGGGCTTATTTCGATGTATTTTGTGCCAAACAAAGAATCACTCATCTTTTCAATGATATGTATTGGTATTGCGTGGGCAAGTATTTTGGCAATGCCTTATGCGATTTTGGCGGGTTCTATCCAACCAAAAAAAATGGGGGTTTATATGGGTATCTTTAACTTTTTTATAGTTATCCCGCAAATCATAAACGCATTGATTGGCGGACTTTTAGTGAAATACCTCTATGGCAATCAAGCAATTTTAGCTTTGGTTACAAGCGGAATCAGTTTTTTAATTGCCGCCGCATTAGTCTATAAGGTAAAAGATTATGTTGAAGAAATTAAAAAATAATGAATAAAAAAGCATTTATATTTGATCTTGACGGTGTTATTGTCGATACGGCTAAATACCATTATCTGGCATGGCAGAAACTTGCTCGAGAACTTGGAATTGAATTCACACCCGAACATAACGAAGAATTAAAAGGAGTAAGCCGTGTACGTTCTCTGGATATAATTCTTGAACTTGGTGGTATAGTAGCTCCGCAGGAAGACAAAGACAAATGGCTTATTCAGAAAAATGATGACTACTTGTCTTATTTGGTAAATATGAACGAAAGCGAAATATTACCCGGTGTTCTTCCGATTTTACATTATTTAAATGAAAAAAATCAACTTATTGCGTTGGGTTCTGCCAGCAAAAACGCCCGTCCTATTCTTAAAAAAACCGGAATTTTGCATTTGTTTGATGCCGTTGTTGACGGAAATGATGTTTCTAATGCAAAACCTGACCCGGAAGTTTTTGTTCGGGCAGCAAAATTATTAGATGTTTCCAATGAAAATTCAATCGTTTTTGAAGACAGTGTAGCCGGTATTCAGGCTGCAAATATCGCCGGAATGATAAGCATCGGAATCGGGAATTCTAAAACCCTGCACGAAGCACAATACAATTTTGAAGATTTTACCTTTATAGATGTTTCATTTATTGAAGCATTAATACATTAATTTTTGTATCAGGTTTTGTCATTGCGACAAACGAAGCAATCTAATCTGAAACGTGAAACTTTTTTAAACAAAAACAACAATGAACCAAGATTATATAAAACCGGATAACTGGTCGATTATTGAAGAAGGATTTGATACAGAGAGAGTAAAATCGTCCGAAAGTTTATTCAGTATTGGAAACGGTGCGATGGGGCAACGTGCAAATTTTGAAGAATATTTTTCAGGAAAAACATTTCAGGGAAGCTATATTGCCGGTATATATTATCCTGATAAAACCAAAGTCGGATGGTGGAAAAACGGCTATCCCGAATATTTTGCCAAAGTATTGAATGCACCAAATTGGATTGGAATCAATATTGAAATCAACGGCGAAAATTTAGATTTGGCAAAATGTAAATCGGTATCAAACTTTCGTCGTGTGTTGAATATGAAAGAAGGAGTTTATTACCGCAATTTTGAAGCAATTCTGCAAAACGGCATTGAAATTTCTGTTCACATAAAAAGATTCCTTTCGCTTACATTAGACGAAATCGGAGCTATAGAATATCAAATAACACTTTTAAACAGCGATGCCAAAATAGTTTTCAAACCTTATGTTGATGCCGGTGTTCAAAATGAAGATGCCAACTGGGAAGAAAAATTCTGGGAATCTCTGGCAGTCGAAATCGGAGCAAACGAAGGTTATGTTACGGCTCGGACTTTTAAAACGCATTTTACGGCAACTACATTTATGCACAACAGTATTTTTATTGCTAATGAAAAACAGCATATCAATGCTGAAGTAGTTGAACAAACAAACGACAAACTTGTTTATGCCTATGAAGTCAATGTGAAACAGAACCAAACTGTTTCAATTCAAAAATTTGGCGGTTATACTGTTTCAATGAATCACGAAAATACCATTGAAGCTGCCAAGAATGTTGTTAAAGAAGCTGTAAAAATTGGTTTTCAACAATTGTTGCAAAACCAGAAAATCGCTTGGGAAAAAATTTGGGAAATGAGCGATATTACTATCGATGGCGATGTAAAAGCACAACAAGGGATTAGATTTAATATTTTTCAACTCAATCAAACATATTTAGGAAAAGACAGTCGGTTAAACATCGGTCCGAAAGGATTTACAGGAGAAAAATACGGTGGTTCAACATATTGGGATACCGAAGCGTACTGCATTCCGTTTTATATGGCGACCAAAGACCAGCAGGTCGCCAGAAATCTATTAGCATACCGCCACAACCATCTTGAAAAAGCCATCGAAAATGCCGAAAAGTTAGGCTTTAAAAACGGTGCGGCTTTATATCCGATGGTTACGATGAACGGAGAAGAATGTCATAACGAATGGGAAATTACTTTTGAGGAAATCCACAGAAATGGAGCCATTGCTTTTGCCATTTTCAACTATTATAGATATACAGGAGATTATAGTTATATTCCCGAAAAAGGATTGGAAGTTTTGATTGGGATTGCCCGTTTTTGGCATCAAAGAGCGACCTATTCAACATACAGAAATCAGTATGTGATTTTGGGTGTAACCGGTCCAAACGAATATGAAAACAATGTCAATAATAATTGGTACACTAATTATATAGCCAAATGGTGTATAGATTATACTATTGAACAAATTAAAAAAGTAGAAACAGAATATCCGTCAGATTATACACGTGTGCTAAATAAATCAAAACTTTCCAAAGCCGAGATAGAACACTGGAAAGAAGTGGCAGATAATATGTATTTCCCGTTTTCTGAAGAACACGGTGTGTTTCTGCAACAAGACGGATTTTTGGACAAAGAATTAGTAAAAGTTCATGATTTGGACAGAAGTCAAAGACCAATAAACCAAAAATGGTCTTGGGACAGAATTTTGCGTTCGCCTTATATTAAACAAGCCGACACTTTACAAGGTTTTTACTTTTTTGAAGACCATTTCAGCAAAGAACAATTAGAAAAACATTTCGATTTTTACGAACCGTTTACGGTACATGAAAGTTCGCTTTCGCCATGTGTACATTCTATTCTGGCAGCGGTTTTGGGAAGAATGGAACAAGCTTATACCTTCTATTTGAGAACATCCCGATTGGATTTGGATGATTATAATAAAGAAGTCGAAGAAGGATTGCACATTACTTCAATGGCCGGAACGTGGATGAGTATTGTCGAAGGTTTTGGCGGAATGCGTGTAAAAAATGACACCTTGCATTTTGAGCCAAAAATCCCAAAAGAATGGGATGGATATTCGTTTAAAATCAATTTCAGAAACAGTATTTTAAAGGTTTCTGTAAATCAAAACGAAACCAAATTTTCACTTGAAGGAAATGTCGGAATTAAAGTTTTTGTCAATGGAAAAGAAGTTTTGGTCGAACCGAATAGTTTAGTTACTGTTTAGACAAAACCAAACCTCAAAGGCTTGAATTGAAGTTTAAAACAAAAAAAATGAAAAATCTTAACTTCTTAATGGTAAAAATAATTTTATTTTCAGTTGTAGCAACAGCTCAAATAGACCGTGTTGAACCCCCGTTTTGGTGGTCAGACATGGAACATTCTGACCTTGAAATTCTTTTTTACGGCAAAAATATTTCTCAAAATGAAGTTTTGGTTTCTGACGGTATTACAATAAAAAAAATCCAAAAAGCAGAAAACCCCAATTATCTTTTTGTAACCATCGACACTAAAAATATTCCGGCACAGGATTTTGTTTTTACTTTTAAAAGCGGTAAAAAATCTTTTACTCAAAAATATTCGCTCAAAAACAGGAGAGAAGGCTCGGCACAACGCAAAGGTTTTGATAGTTCTGACGTTATCTACCTGATTATGCCTGACCGTTTTGCCAACGGAAACCCGAAAAACGACAGTCATCCTGATGTAACCGAAAAAGCCGACAGAAATCTCCCTGCAGGAAGGCATGGCGGAGATATAGAGGGGATTATCAAGAATCTGGATTATATTCACGAACTCGGAGCGACCGCTATTTGGAACACACCGTTACTCGAAGACAACGAAAAAGTTTATTCCTATCACGGCTATGCTACCAGCGATTTATATAAAATAGACCCGCGTTACGGAACCAATGAAGATTTTGTAAGGCTTGCAGATGAACTCCATAATAGAAACATGAAACTAATTATGGATTATGTGCCAAACCATTGGGGATTACAACATTGGCTAATTCAGGATTTGCCTTCTAAAGATTGGATTAATCATTGGGAAACCGGAGAAAACGGATTCAGAAGAAGTAGTTATAGGCAAACCTCACAATTTGACCCGAATGCTTCGGAATATGACCAAGAACATTGTATGGACGGTTGGTTTGATACCACAATGCCCGATATGGATATGAGGAATACGATGGTGCTTAATTATACCATCCAAAATGCTATTTGGTGGATAGAATATGCCGGATTGGACGGTTTTAGAGTTGACACTTTTTCATATAATGACAAAAATGTTATTGCTGAATGGACTAAAAAAGTGATGGAAGAATATCCTGATTTCAATATTGTTGGCGAAATATGGATGCACGACCAAGCTCAGATTGCATACTGGCAGAAAAACAGTAAGATTGGAGCTTTACAAAATTATAATTCGCATTTGCCAAGTGTCATGGATTTTACGCTTCACAATGCAGTATCAGCCGCATTTAACGAATCTGAACAGCAATGGGACAAAGGGATGACACGCATTTATGAAAACTTTGTCAACGATTTCCTTTATCCCGACATTGATAATATTATGGTCTTCCTTGGAAATCACGATACGAGTCGTTTCAATACGATTGTGAACAACGACATAAAAAAATATAAGTTGGCAATGTCACTTCTTTTGACTATTCGCGGCATTCCGCAAATTTACTATGGAGATGAAATCGGGATGATAGGAGACAAAAGCAAAGGTGATGCCGATATTCGCAGAGATTTTCCCGGTGGTTGGCAAGACGATACGCAAAACGCTTTTATCGAAAGCGGAAGGACAGAAACTCAGAATGAATATTTTGATTTTACAAAAAAGTTGCTAAACTGGCGGAAAAACAAATCGGTTATCTATTATGGAAAAACCACCCACTATGTGCCGGAAAACAATGTATATGTTTATTTTCGTTATAATGATGATGAAGTCGTTATGATAATTTTGAATAATTCTGATAATACTCAAACATTCAAAACCAATCGCTTTGCCGAAAATATTGGCAATTATACAACCGGAATTGACAATATAAATAAAGTTTCTATTGATATAACCAAAGAAATATCGATAGAACCTAAATCTTGTTTAATTTTAGAGTTAGATACAAAAATGTATAGATTTGAATAAAAAGCTATGAAAAAAATACTTCTTCTATTATTAATCACAACGTTTTCTTTTGCCCAAAATGCAGACAGAAAATTTATTTCAGGTTATTGGAGCGTTTCAGACGATTTTCCATTTGCTGTTTTTGTTACAGAAGTGTCAGATGGCGAATATTATTTCAGATTCTATAACGAATTTATTGTTGAAACCTCATTTGTTCCTTTGGGCGAAAAAATAAATACCGTTTCTCATGCCGTTGTTTTAAAAGACAAAAACGTTGAAAAAATATTTTTAGAAGATGATAAAAATATTTGGTTGAAAACAGAATATATCGCTGTCGAAATCCAAAAAACGCCCTTTAAAGTTTCGTATTACCAGAAGGATAAACTCATACTTTCAGAGAAAGCGGGTTATATCAAGAGAAAACACATTCCTTTAGACTATGTTAGTGGAAACATCAAAGCAGATTCTACCGAAGTATTACAGTTTAATATTTCTTCAGATGAAATCCTGTACGGTGGCGGTGCAAGAGCTTTGGGCATGAACCGCCGTAGTCACAAATTACCGTTGTTTAACCGAGCTCATTATGGATATGAAACCCATTCGTCTTTGATGAATTTCAGTATTCCCCTAGTTATTTCGTCAGAAATGTATGCCGTCCATTTTGACAATCCTGCTATTGGATATTTGGATTTAGACAGCCAAAAAGATAATACTTTAGAGTATGAAGCCGTTTCAGGGCGAAAAACCTATCAGGTTATTGTGGGTAATAATTGGAGAGATTTAGTTTCAAACTATACCGATTTAACGGGAAAACAACCGCTTATTCCACAATGGTCATTGGGCAATTTTGCCTCGCGTTTTGGTTATCGTACACAAGAAGAAACCGAAGCGACCATTCGGAAGTTTGAAGAAAACAATATTCCGGTTGATGCCATTATCTTGGATTTATACTGGTTTGGCAAAACCATCAAAGGAACTATGGGAAATCTGGATTGGGACAGAGAAACTTTTCCAGAACCCGAAAAAATGATTGATGATTTCAACAAAAAAGGGATTAAAACCATATTGATTACCGAGCCGTTTATTTTGACCACTTCTTCAAAATGGAAAGAAGCGGCTGATAAAAAAGTATTGGCTACGTTTTCTGACGCCAAACCGGCAACATGGGATTTTTATTTTGGCAATACAGGAATTATCGACATTTTCAAACCTGAAGGAAAAGACTGGTTTTGGAACGTTTATAAACGATTGGCAAATCAAGGTGTTGGAGGTGTTTGGGGCGATTTGGGCGAACCCGAAGTTTTTCCGTCAGAGGTCATTACCACCGGCGGAATTGCAAGCGAAGTCCATAATATTTATGGTCATAACTGGGCAAAATTAGTTTACGAAGGTTTTCAAAAAGATTTCCCAAACGAGCGTCCGTTTATTCTGATGCGTGCAGGGTATTCGGGTTCGCAACGTTACGGAATGATTCCGTGGAGTGGTGATGTAAACCGAACTTGGGGCGGACTGCAAAGCCAAACAGAAATTTCGCTGCAAATGGGGATGCAGGGATTGGGATATATGCACAGCGATTTGGGCGGATTTGCCGGAGATTATTATGATAATGAGCTTTATTTAAGATGGTTGCAATATGGCGTTTTTCAGCCGATTTTCCGTCCACACGCACAAGAATCTGTCGCTTCTGAAGTGGCAAGAAAAGATATTGCCACCATGCAAAAAGCAAAAAAAGCTGTGGAACTTCGGTATCAATTATTACCATATAATTATACATTGGCTTTCAAAAATTCAACAACGGGAATGCCTTTGATGCGACCATTGTTTTTTGAAGAACCTGAAAACAAAAACCTGCAAACCCTAAGCGATACGTATCTTTGGGGAGATGATTTTCTGATAAAACCGATAACCCAACCGAATGTTACTTCAACCGAAGTTTATTTTCCGAAAACAGCGAACTGGTTTGATTTTTATACCCATAAAAAATACAGTGGCGGCACAACCCAAACCGTTGCCGTAACCGAAACCGAAATCCCAACATTCGTTCGTGGCGGCAGTTTTGTTCCGATGATAAAAACCATCCAAAACACGACGCAATACTCGTTGGAAAACTTTGATTTGCATTTTTATTTTGACGAAACCGTTACCACTTCCGAAGGAAAAATTTACAACGACAACGGCACAACGCCTGATGCGTTCCAAAAAGGCGAATACGAGCTTTTGCGTTTTGGCAGTAATTTGAAAAACAATGTTTTAACGATAAAATTATCTTCTGAAATCGGAAAAAAATACACCGCAACCGACAAAAATCTCGTTTTGCATCTCCACAATATACAACCGGAAAAAGTTTTCGTTGACGGAAAATTGATTTCAGAAACAAACAAAATTCCTTTAAAGTGGCAAAAAAACACTATTCAGGAAATTAAAATTGAATTTTAAAATATACCTACAAGGTCAAAAAAGACCTTGCAGGAACAAACCAAAAATCCTGCAAGGTTTTCAAAACCTTGTAGGTTTAAAGAGCAACAAACTATGAAAAAAATAATCTTAATACTATGAAACAGGCATTTTACATATTGATTTTAACATTGGTTAGTTGTTCCGAAGGATATCAAAAAATTGACGGAAAATGGGCGTATGTTTCTTATGAAGAAGCAGTTGGAAAAAGAATTAATTATTTGGACGCAGACAATGAAACATTCACTATTCTGAAAAACAAAGAATTTGCAACTGACAAAAACAATGTTTATTTCGTAGGCGGAAAAATTGAAAATGCTGAACCAAGTTCTTTTGTAGTTTTAGAAAATGGTTATTCGGCAGACAAGAACAATGTATTCCTTGACTATGAAACTGTGATTGAAGCAGACCCAAAAACATTTAAGTTGCTTGATTTTCCATACGCAAAAGATAACAAAAAAATATATTGCGGGACATTACCTCTTTTGACTTCCGACATTAACGGATTTATTGTTGTTAAAAGCGGTTCAATAAAAACTAACGAACTGACAACAAGTTTTATTAAATTTAATCCAGAATATGCTTGGATAGACACAATAAAATATAAAGGCGTTGTTTACGGAGAAGGAATAGGTAAAACTAACAATGAACAATTTAACGGATATAAGAAAAAATAACTACACCGTTGAACATTGCAACAAAAATGCAATATTTCAAGCTATAAAAACTTATGAAAAAAATAATCGTAATGCTGTCAGCTTCACTACTCTTTTCGGGTTGCAATCCTACCAAAGAAGCCGTTTCCGAAACGTCTTTTGTTTGGGAAAGTGCCAATGTCTATTTCCTGTTGATTGACCGTTTCCACAACGGAAATCCCGATAACGACTACATCATAAAACGGGATAAACCTACGGGAAAACTGCGTGGTTTTGAAGGTGGCGACATTCGTGGCGTGATTCAAAAACTGGACGAAAATTATTTTACTGATTTGGGAATCAATGCGATATGGATGACGCCTGTTGTCGAGCAAATTCACGGTTGCGTTGACGAAGGAACGGGGAATACTTATGGTTTTCACGGTTATTGGACAAAAGACTGGACGGCAATCGACCCAAGTTTTGGAACTCGTGAAGACTTAAAAGAATTGGTCGAAAAAGCCCACGCAAAAGGTATTCGCATTCTTCTCGATGCCGTGATAAACCACACCGGACCTGTTACTGACATCGACGAAGTTTATCCGAGCGATTGGGTTCGAACTTCGCCAAAATGCGAGTACAACAACTACGAAAACACCATTGCCTGTACGTTGGTCGAAAATCTTCCCGACATTAAAACCGAAAGCAACGAAAATGTAGATTTGCCGCCGTTTTTGGTCGAAAAATGGAAAAAAGAAGGTCGATACGAGCAGGAAATTTCCGAACTTGATGCGTTTTTTGAAAAAACAGGTTATCCACGTTCGCCAAGATATTACATTATGAAATGGCTTTCTGATTATATTACAGATTTCGGAATTGACGGTTATCGTGTTGATACCGTGAAACATACAACCGAAGATGTTTGGGCAGATTTCCAGCAAGTATGTCAGGCAGCTTTTGACGAATACAAAAAAAGTAATCCCGAAAAAGTTTTGGACAACAACGATTTTTTTACCGTTGGCGAAGTGTATGGCTACTACATTGGCGGAAAAAGATTCTATGATTTTGGCGACAGAAAAGTAGATTATTTTGCCAATGGTTTCAACAGCTTAATCAATTTTGATTTTAGAAACGAAGCCAAAATGAACTACGAAGAACTGTATTCAAAATACAACCAAATTCTGCAAAACGACCTCAAAGGATTTTCTGTAATGAACTATGTCTCCTCGCACGACGACGGTTATCCGTTTGACAAAAAACGTGAGAAAACGTTTGAAAGCGGAACAAAACTTTTACTCGCACCTGGAATTTCGCAGGTGTATTACGGCGACGAAACCGCACGTTCGCTTGACATCGAAGGTGCGCAAGGCGATGCTACTCTGCGTTCGTTTATGAATTGGGAAGACATTGACAACGAAAAAATCAAAGAAATTTTAACGCATTGGCAAAAGTTAGGACAATTCAGGAAAAATCATCCTGCCGTTGGTGTGGGAATTCACAAGATGATTTCGGCTTCGCCGTATGTTTTTTCACGGGAATATACCAAAGAAAATTATACCGATAAAGTGGTTGTAGGTTTGGATTTACCAAAAGGTAAAAATGAAATTTCCGTAGGAACAATTTTTGAAAACGGCACCAAAGTAAAAGACACCTATTCAGGAAAAACCGCAGTTGTAGAAAACGGAAAAGTTGTTATTGATAGTGATTTTGGAATTGTTTTACTGGAAATTGATTAAACATTTTTTTTTGACATTATTTGACTGTAAATTCGTTATATTTTGAAACTTTAACTCTCGGACTCCCTTTGAAAATAGCCTCTTCTATTTCATTAAGTTTTTGTTCCTTGTGAGGTTTTAATCGAGAGTTATTTGTTAAAAACATTTGGTAAGACAAAAAAAACATGTTGTTTATTGATAAATGTCAATTTATAATACTATTTTGATTTGCTTTTTTATATTTTAGTAGCTATAATTACCTAATACTATAAAATTATGAAACAAAAAACTACAATCTTTTTTATTGGAATATTTTTGGCAATCTTCAATATGAATGCCCAAAAAATGAACTTTACGCCTTTGGGAGGTGAAATTAAGTTAGGTCATAAACATTCTGTTTGTTTAACCGATGAACAACGTCAAGAAGTAAAAGAAATGTTATGGGAAAGTGTCGAGCAATTAAAAAGGGAAGGAAAATTGGCTTTTTCTGAAACCCGAGCTAGAGGTGCTCAGGTTCTTTTTGGATGGCCGGTTCAAAAAGCCGAAGGAGTAACCTATAATGATGTTTGGGGAATTTCCGGATATGTGGATCACAATGCAGCTTACCCGAACCAATTGACAGATTATAATTGTGGTAACAGAACATACGATACCGCATCCGGTTATAATCATCAGGGTGTTGATATTTATACTTGGCCTTTTGGTTGGAAACAAATGGACAATAACCAAGCAGAGATTATTGCAGCAGCCTCCGGTCAAATAATTGCTAAAGGAGATGGACAGTATGATAGAAGTTGCCAATTTAATAGCAATCCGTGGAACGCTGTCTATGTGATGCATTCCGATGGTAGCATTGCATGGTATGGACACATGAAAAGCGGTTCTCTTACAACTAAACCCGTTGGATCCTTTGTTGAACAAGGCGAATATTTAGGTATTGTTGGAAGTTCCGGAAATTCAACGGGACCGCATTTGCACTTTGAGGTATATGAAGATAGTACATATACCCAATTGTTAGATCCTTATGCCGGAAATTGTAACAACCTGAATGAGAATTCTCTATGGGAATCTCAAAAACCCTATATAAATCCGAATGTAAATGCAGCTTTGACTCATTCGGCTCCTCCGGTGTTTCCTACTTGTCCTCAAACTGAAATTTCTCATGAAGCTAATGAGTTTGCTGTGGGACAAATGATTTATTTTGCTGTGTTTTTAAGAGATCAGGTGGCAGGAACAATTCTAAATCTAAAAATTATCAGACCTGATAACTCCATTTTTGAAAATTGGAATTCGTCTTTGCAACAGAATTATAACTCTTCCTATTGGTATTGGAGCAATAATACTTTTACAATAGAAGGTAATTGGAAATGGGAAGTTACTTATCAAGGACAAACAGTTTCACATACTTTTCACGTAGGAACCTTACACGTAGATGATTTAGATAAAAATACTATTAAGGTTTATCCTAATCCGTTTAATGATATTGTGCATATTGAGTCAGATGTATTGATTAAAAAAGTTAAAGTGTTCGATATATTAGGAAAAAATATAAATACTATTGAGGATGCTCATAACGGCATAAAGTCCATAAACCTTGAAAGTTTGTCTGATGGAGTCTATTTTTTACAAGTAAAAGAGGATTCTGGAATAAAACAAACTTTTAAGATTGTAAAATAGTCAACATATCCGTGCGTATTTATTGAAAAATTATTTCTAATATTGGGGTTGATATTCTATACCCCAATATTTTTTAGTGAAATTTAATATATTTAATAGTCTTATACTAGCAGGAGCAATACAAGGGATAGTCTTTGCTGCCATAGTTTTGTTGTCCGGAAAATATAGAAATAGAAGTGTTTATTTTCTTACTTCTCTAATATTTTCTTTCTCATTAAGTATTTTTCAATATTATCTGAGCGACACCAGATTGGTATCTTTTCAAACACTTTATGATACAATCTTCATGCCGTTTGCTCCATTAAATCCAGTGCTTTTTTACCTTTATGTCTTTACGTTTTTATATTCCGACCGAAAAATTTCTAATAAACAAAAACTACTTTTTATACCATTTGCATTTTTTTTACTGATATCAATCATATTCAAATTAATTGTGTTATTTGATTTGGATAGTGACGCACTCAGACATTTTTTTTGGAAGCTATTTGGTTTCCACGAAGTGTTTTCACTTATATATACTATATGGCTGGGAGTATTGTCGTATAAACTGATATTGTTGTATGAGACGAAAGAAAAACTTAGAAAACCTTATTATAAAACACACCTAAACTGGCTTAAAAACACTTTGATTATAGGAGGGGTGCTTTGCATTTTTTGGGCATATCTTACTTACGAATTTTTTGCCGGAAAACAAACATCATATTATTTTCTGTGGATAGGAATGTCATTTACTATTTATTGGTTGGGACATATTGGGGTCTATAAATATGGAATAGACCGCGAACGAAAAAACATAAGAAATCATGGAATAACACATATAAAACAATCGATAATTATAAAGCCTAAAGGAAAAAATGAACATATAAGCAAGATGGAAGATTTGGTAGTAAATAAAAAATACTATCGAAATAGTGAACTGACTTTAGAAACAATTGCCAATGAACTTAATATAAATAAAAGTCATTTATCACGCCTAATTAATGCTGAACTCAATACAGGATTTATAGATTATGTAAATAAGTTTCGTGTAGAAGAAGCCAAATTTCACCTAACAAACCCAGAGTTTTCTAATTATACGTTTGTTTCAATAGGACTCGAATCCGGATTTAATTCAAAATCTACTTTTAATAATGCTTTTAAAAAATATACAGGCATGACGCCGTCTGAGTATAAAAAGAATTTTAAAGAAAGCACTTCATAAACGCAACTACTTTTTGGTATTCTGAATATTTGCATTATCAATATTTAGCACAAATTGAGTTTGCTGTAATAAAACCCGTAGTCCAAGCATTTTGAAAATTAAAGCCACCCGTAATGGCATCAATGTTTAAAATTTCTCCGGCAAAAAATAGTTTAGGAAACAGTTTGCTTTCCATAGTTTTAAAGTTTACTTCTTTTAGGTCAATGCCGCCGGCTGTTACAAATTCTTCTTTGAAAGTACTTTTTCCGTTAACATAAAACTCGCTGTTGGTGAGTTGATTCGATAAATCTGAAAGCTGCTTCTTAGAGACGTCTGCCCATTTGGTTTCAGCAGAAATTGATGAAGCAAAAACTATTTTTTCCCAAAGCCTATTAGGAAAATTAAAAGGTGATTTTTTTGAAACTGTTTTTTTTGAATGTTCTTGTTTGATTTCTTTCAATATTTGAATACTTTCTTCTGTAGAAGTTTCATAAAGCCAATTAATCTTTAGCACAAATTGATAGTTTTTTTCTGCTAAAATTCTGGCTCCCCATGCCGAAAGCCTTAATATTGCCGGTCCACTCAATCCCCAATGGGTAATTAACAAATTGCCTTGCGAAAAAAGTTTAGTGTCGTTTATTTTTGCCGAAACCATTGCAGAGATTCCCTGTAAATCATTAAGTAAATCACTTTTGATGTTAAAAGTAAATAGCGACGGAACAGGAGATATGATTGTATGACCGAGTTTCTCAAGCATTTCCCATATTTTTGGATTGTTACCGGTAGTCAGAATGAGTTTTTCTGCCAAAAATGATTGCTGATTGGTGTCTATTTTCCAATTGTCAGAATCTTGATAGATAGATTTAACACTTTGCCCTGTAAGAACATCAATTTTTAGTTTTTCTGACATTGATAAAAAGCAATCAATAATAGATTGAGAGCTGTTGCTCACAGGAAACATTCTCCCGTCTTCTTCGGTTTTTAGAGTTACGCCGTGGTTTTCAAACCATTCTACTGTATCGCGACTGCAAAACTGATAAAACGGGCTCACCAACTCTTTCTCACCACGCGGATAGTTTTTGACCAATTCTTTTGGGTTAAACTCATGGTGGGTTACATTACACCTTCCTCCACCGGAAATTCGCACTTTCTCCAGAACAGTCTTTCCACGTTCTAAAATAGCGATTTTATATTTCCGATTTATTTCTGCACAGTTAATTGCTGTAAAAAAACCAGCCGCTCCACCGCCAACAATAATGATGTCATATTCTGAGTTCATGTCTTTTTCAAGAAAATACGGATACTATTTCTTGTTTTTCCTTTGTGTCATTTTATAAAAAGAAAAAATCCTAACTCATTTATTTTCAAACGGTTAGGATTTTTTTTGTGGTGCCTCCAGGAATCGAACCAGGGACACACGGATTTTCAGTCCGTTGCTCTACCAACTGAGCTAAGGCACCATTGCCAATGCGGGTGCAAATATAGAATGATTTTTATTCTGTGCAAAACAATTCTGTAAAAAAATCGTTTTGTATTTTTGTCTCCTGAAAAGCTATGTTATATGTTGTTAGCACTTGATTTTGGTAATACAAGAACAAAAGCCGCTGTTTTTGAGAGAAATATATTGATTAAAACATTTGTTTATAATGATGTTTTATCTCAAGAAGTGGTGCTGAATATTTTGACTTTATTTCCTGAAATAAAGAAAATAATTGCTGTTTCGGTTTCCGTCATGGATAATACCTTTTTTGAATTTTTGTCAAAAAGCTATAAAGTGCATTTTCTCAACAGGAAAGATGTTTTTCCTTTTGTAAATCACTATAAAACTCCCGAAACTTTAGGGCTTGACAGGTTGATTCTTGCCACTGCTGCTGTCTTGATGTATCCCAAAAAAAACAGATTGGTAATTGATGCCGGAACTTGTGTGACATACGATTTTATAGATGAAAACGACAATTATCTCGGGGGGGCTATTTCGCCAGGGATAAGGTTGAGATATAAGGCATTAAACGATTATACAGAGAAACTTCCTTTGCTTGATACAGAAGCACCCGAAAACATAAACGGATTGACAACCGGAGCATCCATTCACTCCGGGGTTGTTAACGGTATTATATACGAAATAGAAGGTATGATAGACGAAATAAGAAAAGGAAAAGAAAACTTTATTATAATTTTAACGGGCGGAGATTCAGATTTTTTGGCTAAAAGATTAAAAAGTATCATATTTGCCCATTCAAATTTTCTTTTAGAAGGGCTGAATCTTTACTATCAATTTTTGTACAAGCATGAATAAAACGCTTTCGGTCGTATTACTGTTATTAATTGCATTTGCGACAAATATATCGGCTCAAGAAACCACATCTTCTCCATATTCTTTTTATGGAATAGGCGATATAAAATTTAAAGGAGCTCAGGAGAATAGAGCTATGGGAGGAGTAGCTGTCTTTAAAGATTCACTTCACCTGAATTTTCAAAATCCCGCTTCATATTCTCATTTAGCAATCACAAGTTTCTCAATTGCAGGAAGTCATAAGGTTACAAGTTTTAAAGAAACAAATATGAAGGATAATGCCCATAGAACAACTGTTGATTATCTTGCAGTAGGGCTGCCAATGGGTAAATTTGGCGTTGCTTTCGGGTTGATGCCTTATTCTTCGGTTGGTTATAAAATTAGCAATAGTTTTGTCAACGAAGAAGGTCTAAATAGTGTTGATAGATTTTCGGGAGAAGGTGGCGTAAACAAAGTCTTTGCCGGTGTAGGTTATTCTTTATCTCCATCTTTTTCTATAGGTGCAGATTTAGGTTATAATTTCGGAACTATTTCAACAAAATCACTTGAATTTATTTCGGGAGTTCAATATGGTTCGAGAGAAACCAGTGAAACAACGGTCTCAGGATTTATGGCAAATTTTGGAGCCATGTATAATAAAAAGCTGGGAGAAAAATATCACATATATGCCTCTGTTGCCTACTCGCCCGAGAATACCCTTAAACTTGAAAACGAAAGCTCAATTGCGATTGTACAATTTATATCTGATGATGTTGAAAGTGTCATTGACGTTGAAGATACAAGGAGTGGAAGTAAAAAAATAAAAAACCCGTCAAAGTTTAGTTTTGGACTTGGGTTTGGTGAGGATAAAAAATTCGGCGTAGGAACCCAACTGACTCTTAGTCAGTCGAATTCTTTCGGAAACAGATTTGACGATTTGACAAATGCAGATTTTGAAGACGGAATGAAAATAGGTGTAGGCGGATTTTATATACCAAAGTACAATTCTTTTACAAGCTATTTTAGCAGGGTTGTTTATAGAGCTGGTTTTAATTACGAAAAAACAGGCATGGTTATCAATAATCAGAATATTAATGATTATGCTGTAACTTTTGGCATAGGACTACCTATGATGGGAACGTTTTCTAATGTCAACATCGGAGCCGAATTAGGTTCTCGAGGTACTACAAAATCAAATCTTGTAAAAGAAAACTATTTTAATATTATGATTAGTTTGTCTCTTAATGACAGGTGGTTTGTGAGGTCTAAATATCATTAAAAACCGTATGGGATTCTTTCGCAACATATTCAAAATTGCTATAGTTGTTTTTGCTATAACATTTTTTCTTTCGTGTGAAAGCCGTTTTAAAGACATTCAGAAGTTTAATTTCTCAGAATTCATACCTATGGGTGAAGCAGACAGCATTAACATGAAATATACAGACTCGGGCAGGGTCAAAGCTATATTGGTTAGTAGCAAAATGCTTGACTATAGTTCTGTGAAATATCCGTTTACAGAATTTCCCGAAGGAATAAATCTCACGATATTTGACGAGAATAACAAAAAAAACTTTATACGGTCAGACTATGCTGTTACTTTTAAAGAAACCGATATTATAGACTTACGCGGAAATGTAAAGCTTACTTCAGACGAAGGTCAGTTTATGGAAACAGAACAGTTGTTCTATGACCAAAAAAATGAGTGGTTTTTTACAGAAAAAAAGTTTAAATTTACAGACCCTGTAAACGGTTTTTCAACTGGAGAAGGTGTAGATTTTAGCAAGGATTTTAATCGAATTAATTTTCAGAAAGTTTATAGCGAAATTAACCAAACCGAATAATTTTTACTTATGGGATATTTAAAATATATACAATACTTTTACCTTTTTGCTGCTGGTTTTTTTCTTTATCAGGGTATTTCTTCTATGAATCAGCCAGAAAGAAACTCGGGAATCATGTTCTTATTTGCCGCATTGGCATTTTTTATGTTCCTTTTTAGAAGACATTTTTATAGAAAATATAACAACAATAAACGTAAGTAAATTATGTGATGGAAATTTCGGTCATAATATGTTGTCTGCTTTTGTCAACATTCTTTTCCGGAATGAAAGTAGCCTTTGCCTCTTCAAATAAAGTATATCTTGAGATGGAAAAACTCAAAGATAACTATATTTCAAAAACCCTTGCGAAGCTAATCCGTGAGCCTTCAAAATTTATTGTAACAATGCTGATTGGAAACAGCATCTTTTTTGTCATTTTTGTGTTTATGATGACAAGATTGCTTATAAATGTGCCTCAACAAACATTTTTCTCTCAGTTTTTTCATTCCGTAGTCCTGACTTTTGCAGTGTATTTTTTTACAGCGGGATTTATTTCTAAAGTGATTTTTCAAATCTACGCCAACACTATTATGAAGGTTTTAGCTTTGCCGACATATTTTTTCTATGTACCACTATCTTATTTGTCTTCGTTTGTGATTGGTTTGTCTAACGTAATAATGAAAAAAATTTTTAGAGTCGAAAAAGACAAAGAACCTTTGTTTTTTAGTAAAACAGAACTCGAAAATTATATATCGGAACAAGTCAACGCTGTGGCAGATTCTGAAAAAGTAGATTCTGAGATTCAAATATTTCAAAATGCACTTGGTTTCTCAGAAGTTAAGGCACACGACATTATGAAACTGCGTACAGAAATTGCTGCTGTCGAAATAAATGATTCTGTAAAAGATCTAAAACAAAAGTTTATAGAGACCGGATATTCAAAAATTTTAGTTTATCAAAATTCACTTGACGATATTGTTGGTTATATTCATTCGTTTGAATTATTTAAAAATCCGAAAAATATACAATCTGTAATGAATCCGGTCGAATATGTTCCGGAAACAATGTTTATAAAAGACATTATGAATACACTCACAAAAAAGAGAAAAAGTGTGGCAGTTGTATTTGATGAATATGGAGGAACTTCCGGAATGATTACGACAGAAGATATTGTAGAAGAACTCTTTGGTGAAATTGAAGACGAACACGATAAGGATGAACATTATGTCGAAGAAGTTATAAATGAAAACTGTTTCAGATTTTCTGCACGTTTAGAAGTAGAATATCTCAATAATACATACAAATTTGAATTGCCTCAAGACGATTCATATTCTACATTGGGCGGACTCATTGTGAATCGAACCAATGAAATTCCGAAAAAAAGTGAAGAAATAGAAATAGAAAATTTTCACTTTATTATAGAAGAGGCGACAAGTTCAAAAATAAATCAGGTCATAATGACTGTGAAAACATCGTCTGATAAATAGAAAAACAGACTTTTTACAAAATATTTTTTTATAGACTGTTATTATTTCACAGATAATTGTATTTTCGCACACTGAATTGAAAATCACAAAAAAATGGCGATTTTAGGAAAAATTAGACAGCGTTCTTTCGTATTGATTGTAGTAATTGCATTAGCCTTGTTTTCTTTTGTCTTGGCAGATGTAATACAAAGTGGCGGATTCTCGCAATCTTCAAGAAATGTAGGCTCTGTAAACGGAACAGACATTACCTATGAAGAATTTAATTTTGAAGTTTCCAATGTTGAAAAAAGCAACCAGAATACCACAGCTATTCAGGCGGTAAAACAAGTTTGGGACAGAAGGGTAAATCTTACTTTACTCAATGAAGAATTAGAGAAATTAGGAATCAGAATATCAGAATCACATTTGACTGATGTGCTAAAATCTGATCAGAATATTGGTGGCAACCCGATGTTTACAAACGAATTGGGTCAGTTTGACATCAATAAATATAAAGAGTACAAAAGAGCCTCTTCAAATCAAGAAGAACTTATGTATCTCGAAAATTATGAGATAAATGCTAATACAACGGCAAAATATCAGATTTATGCCAATTTGATTCGTGCCGGTTATTTCAGCACAGTTAATGATGCTAAGTTCAAATATAATATTGAGAAAGACAAAGTTTCTTTCGATTTCGTGTCTGTTCCATATTCTACTATAAACGACAGTGAGGTTACTGTTTCAGACAACGAGATTATCGATTATATGAAAAAGAATGAAAAGAAATATAAATCTGAAGAGACTCGTGAAATCGAATACATTGTGATTCTGGACGAACCGTCAGAGTCAGACAAAATTGATATCCAAGAAAGATTGAACAATCTGCTTTCATCAAAAGTAGTTTATAATAGTCAAACTAATACAAACGATACATTGCCCGGATTTAGAACCACAAATGATGTTATTGATTTTGTTAATTCAAATTCAGATTTCCCATACGATTCTACCTATGTGGCAAAAACAGATTTGCCTGCAGAATTTGCAGAACCTTTGTATAATCTAAATGAAGGAGAAGTTTTTGGCCCCTATGAGTTTAACGGATATTATGCAATATCTCGTTCAATGGGTAAAAAAGCAGGTGCAAAAGCAAAAGCCAGCCATATTCTGATAAGTTATGAAGGAACACCGGTTCAGGCAAAAGAAATTAGAAGCAAAGAGCAAGCTCAGGCAAAAGCCGAAGAAATATTGTCAAAAGTAAGAGCAAATCAAGATCAGTTTACACTTTTAGCTCATACAGAATCTGAAGATACCGGTTCTGCTCAAAGAGGTGGTGACCTTGGGTTTTTTGGTCCCGGTCAGATGGTACAATCTTTTAATGATTTTGTGTTTGACAATCCGATAGGAAGAATCGGTATGGTAGAAAGTGAATTCGGATTTCACGTTATCAGAATTGATGACAAACAAGATGCAATCCGTTTGGCTACAATTGCCCAAAAAATTGAAGCCTCAGAGAAAACTTCTGACGAAGCATACAATAAGGCTTTGAAAATTGAACTCGCAGCTAACAATAAGCCTTTGGCAGATGTTGCTAACGAATATAAACTTACAGTTGCACCGTCTATAACAGTTGCACCCTTAGATGAAGCTTTGGGAGAATTGGGTAACCAAAGAGCAATTGTAAAATGGGCTTATAACAAAGATACGGACATAGACGAAGTAAAGCGTTTTGAAATACCCAATGTTGGTCATGTCGTGGCTAAATTGAAAAAAGTAAACAAAGAAGGTTTGTTACCAATAGAAAGTGCTAGATTACAATTGGAAACAACTCTTAAAAATAAGAAAAAAGCTACTCTTATTTCCGAAAAAATGAAAGGAGCAACTTTGGATGAAATAGCTAAAGCAAACAACGTAACTGTTCAGACTGCCGAAGGTGTAGCTCTTGAAAGTCCGGTTGTTCCCGGTGCAGGTTTTGAACCTAAAGTTGTAGGAAGTGCTTTTTCTTCAGAAGTGGGCAAGTTGTCACCTGTTATTGAAGGAAACTCGGGAGTTTATGTAGTTTCTTTAAAAGAAGTTTCAAAAGCATTGCCTGCAACAGAATACGCTACACAGATAAATGCTTTGAATGCACAAAATGGTGCTGTGATAAACAGAGTTTTTCCTACGTTGAAAGACAAAGCCAAAATAAAAGACAACCGGATCAAATTTGAATATTAATTTATAAGTCTATAAGTATAAAAAAGCTGTTTCATTTTTTTGAGACAGCTTTTTTTAATCCAAATTACAAATGGATTTCAATTGTAAAAATTTGCTAAAAACACTACTCTTCGTAAGCTTCTATTTCACGGTCGTAGAACTCACCGACTTCAACAATAAGTTTTTCTAATTCCTCTGCAATTTCCTGTTCTTCAGAATCTTCAATATCTTCTAAAAGCTCAACTTCATCGTTGCTCAGATTGATGATAAAACGGGGAAAATCTAAGTGAATGACATAAATATCATCGGGAAAATCAGAGTTGTCTGCCAACAAAAATTTTGGTAATTCCATACAATTTTAATTAAGTTTATTGGTATTCAAACTTGCCATATTCGCTTTGGATCGTAAGTTTTTTGTTTTCAGATGCTTCAATACGTCCTACGACTTGAGCATCGATATTGAATGATTTTGAAATATTGACAATGTCTTGTGCAATGTCTTTAGGAACATACAATTCCATGCGATGACCACAATTAAATACCTGATACATTTCTTTCCAATCGGTATCAGATTGTTCCTGAATTAGCTTAAACAAAGGCGGAATAGGGAAGAGGTTGTCTTTTATAACATGAACATTATCTACAAAATGTAATATTTTGGTCTGAGCTCCGCCGCTGCAATGCACCATGCCGTGAATGTCTTTTGGTGTATATTTTTCAAGAATTTTTTTAATTACCGGTGCGTAAGTACGAGTTGGCGACAAAACTAATTTTCCGGCATCAATGGGACATTCTCCAACAGAATCAGTCAACGACACATTACCGGAATAGACTAAATCTTCCGGCACTGAAGCATCATAACTCTCAGGATATTTTTCTGCCAGATATTTAGCAAACACATCGTGACGAGCAGAGGTGAGTCCGTTACTGCCCATCCCTCCGTTATATTCCTTTTCGTAGGTAGCCTGCCCAAAAGACGCTAATCCAACAATCACATCGCCCAAAGTAATGTTGGCATTGTCAATCACTTTGCTGCGTTCCATTCTGGCAGTTACGGTCGAATCTACAATAATAGTTCTGACCAAATCGCCCACATCGGCGGTTTCTCCTCCGGTTGAATGAATGGTTACGCCAAAGGATTTCAATTCAGAAATCAGTTCTTCGGTTCCGTTGATAATTGCCGAAATTACTTCGCCCGGAATTAGGTTTTTGTTTCTTCCGATGGTTGACGAAAGTAAAATATTGTCGGTCGCTCCCACACAAAGCAAATCGTCAATATTCATAATCAGAGCGTCCTGAGCAATGCCCTTCCAAACCGAAATGTCTCCGGTTTCTTTCCAATATAAATATGCCAGAGACGATTTGGTTCCCGCACCGTCTGCGTGCATAATGAGGCAATATTTGTCGTCGTTGGTGAGATAATCCGGGATTATTTTGCAAAATGCTTTCGGGAACAAGCCCTTATCAATGTTTTTAATAGCATTGTGTACATCCTCTTTGGCAGCAGAAACTCCCCTTGAATCGTATCTTTTTCCTGTTTCAGAACTCATATTTGTTGTGTTGTGCCGCAAAGATAATAAAAGTTGTTTAAGGTTTTAGGATTGTTTTATATCATGTGTCCTAAGTCAAAAAATCATAAGCCATTCTAATTCTTCAATTAAATTACTTATCCAAAATCAGAATTTCGACACGCCTGTTTGCGACACTTTCTTGATACATTTTTTCTGGAATTTTGTAAATGGGCTTGGAACTTCCAAAGCCTTTATACGCCAATCTCGATTTGTCGATTCCGTTTTTGACAAGATATTTATAGATTGATTTTGCCCGTTTTTGCGATAGTTTTACATCGGTTGTGTCGGGATTGCAGCAAATGTGTCCGTGAATTTCAATTTTAAGATTCGGATTTTTTTGAAGCTCAAAATATAATGATTTTAATGCGGGTGTCGATTTTTCCATAATCACATCAGAATTAAAATTGAAAAGAATATTGTTCAGGACAACATATTCTCCTATTGATGTGCGACCGATTTTTTCGCCAACCGTTTCTGTATCGTGTTCGAGGTTGTTGAATTTAACCAAAGGCTTTTTCTCTGCTTCGATGGGAATTTGATTATAGCGGTAAAAGATTTCTACTTTTCGGTTTAATTCGGGATTATTAGACTGCTCAAAATCCTTCCCAAATGGAGATGTTGTATAGTGAGGATTGAAAAAAACTTCATGTTTCTGCAATATTTTTTCGACCGAAGCAATTCTTTTTTCGGATAAGATTTTATTGTATGAATGTGAATCTATACTGTCACAAAAGCCGTGAATTTCGAGTATTTCTAACTGCTCCTGTTTTGTCAACCAATATTCTAAATCCGAAAAAGATTTGTCGTTAGGATGCTCTTTTGCAAAATCAAAATATATGGTAAATTTCTCCTGCGAAAAGCTTTCGGGAAACACAAAAATGAACAATAATATCCGAAAAATTATTTTCAATCTTCTACAATATAAACTTCGACTCTCCGGTTTGCAGCACGTTCTTCTTCATTTTTTTCAGGAATAGCGTAAATGGGTTGTGAAGTTCCAAATCCCTGATAAGCAACTCTTGATTTTTCGATTCCCTGCGACCTCAAAAAATTGGCTATGGCTTTTGCCCGTTGGGTCGAAAGGTCTTTTCTGTCTGAAGTACTGCAACAGATGTGTCCCTGAATATCTATTTTCAGTTCGGGATTATGCTGCATGACCAATAATAATTCATATAATTTTCCTCTACTTTCATTAACAATAGCAAAAGTATTCAGATGAAAATTGAGGTTTTCTATTTTGAGTTTTTCACCCGGTTTGGCTTCATCAACACGGTTCATAAACTCGGTGTCAAGCTCAAACTGAGAAACCGTACCGTTCGGGTTTCGGATTTCTATAATATCGGGATATTGTCTTTTGGGTTTTGGTTTTTCTACGGGTTTTTCTTCAACGATTCCGAGAATTTCATTTTCGCGAGCCAAATCTTTTTCGAGGATATAATAAATGGTAATTCTTCTGTTTTCGGCTTTATTGGCAGATTGCGGGTGTAATTTTCCGAAACTTCTGGTTTTAAAATCTTCCCTGATTTTGACTTTATCCTTTACAATTCTGTAAACCGTATTTACTCTTTTTTGTGCAAGCGTATCGTTGTAACCCACACCGCCGTCTTCGTCTGTATAACCGTTGATGGCTACAATCTTTACTTTAGGGTTATCCGAAATCCATTTATCCAAACGGGATAATTCACTTTTTCTAAGTTCAGATTTATTACTGTCAAAATAAAAAGATTCCTGTTCCTGAGCTTTTAAAGAAACCGACAAAAACAGCAATATGGTATAAAAGTAAAATTTCATTGTAGGGTATTTTCATTAGGAATAACGAAAGTATAAAAAATAAATTGCAAAAAAAACGTGACAGATTTAAAACCCGCCACGTTTCATGAATTTGCGTTCTATGATTTTATCTTGTGAAGAGTAATTCTCTGTACTTGGTCAATGTCCACATTTCATCATCTACCAAAAGTTCTAATTTGTCTGAATGGTATCTGATTTGTTCAAAGAATGGTTTGACTTTATGGCAATAAGCAGAGGCTTGTTCTTCCATGTCTTCCAATTTATTTGCTTTCTTACGTTCGTCAATCATGGCATCAATTTTAGAATTCATTCCTTCGATATGGGCTGAAATTTCTTTGATTAACGAAATTTGCTCTTTTGCTATTTTTTCAAAATCTTTACCAAAAATTTCTTTCAAACCTTTTACGTTTTTAATCAGTGTGTTTTGATAACGAATAGCCGTTGGAATCACATGATTTCGAGCAATATCACCCAAAACCCTTCCTTCAATCTGAATTTTCTTAGCATATTCTTCAAGCTCAATTTCATATCGGGCTTCGACTTCAACTCGATTCATTATGTCTAATTCTTCAAATAAGCTGACTGCTTCATTAGAGATTTTTGCTTTCAAGGCTTCGGGCGTTGTTTTGTTGTTGCTTAACCCTCGCTTCTGAGCCTCTTTTTCCCATATTTCGCTATAGCCATCACCTTCAAACAAAATGTTTTTGGTTTTTTTGATATATTCGCGAAGGACATTAAAGATGGCTTCATCTTTTTTGAAACCTTTTTTGTCAATCAATTCATCAACTTCGGCTTTAAAATTTCTTAACTGTTTTGCCACAATAGCGTTAAGTGTCGTCATTGAATTAGCACAGTTTGCCGAAGAACCTACGGCACGAAATTCAAATTTATTTCCTGTAAAAGCAAACGGCGAAGTTCTGTTTCTGTCTGTGTTGTCCAATAAAACATCAGGAATTTTACCAACGACGTTTAGTTTTAAATCGGTTTTTTCTTCGGGAGACAATTTCCCTTTTGAAACACCTTCCAGCTCTTCCAATACTTTTGTGAGTTGTTGTCCAATAAAGATAGAAATGATTGCCGGAGGTGCTTCGTTAGCTCCTAAACGGTGGTCATTGCCTGCAGAAGCTATAGAAGCTCTCATAAGTTGTTCATATTGGTGAACCGCTTTGATCGTATTGATGAAAAAAGTCAAAAACTGCAAATTGCTCATGGGTGTTTTTCCGGGACTTAAAAGGTTAACTCCGGTGTCTGTTGCCAACGACCAGTTGTTGTGTTTCCCTGAGCCGTTAACACTTTTAAAAGGTTTTTCGTGAAACAATACCTTAAACTCATGGCGTTCGGCAATCTTTTGCATAATATCCATCAGCAACGAGTTGTGATCGACAGCAAGGTTTGTTTCTTCAAAAATAGGTGCTAACTCAAATTGGTTTGGAGCTACCTCGTTGTGTCGGGTTTTAACCGGAATGCCTAACAGCATGCACTCATTTTCCAAATCACGCATATATTGTATAACTCTAGCGGGAATGGAGCCAAAATAATGATCTTCCAATTGTTGACCTTTTGCAGCGGAGTGTCCCAAAAGTGTTCTTCCGGTTTGAATAATATCCGGTCTTGAATAAGCCAAAGCTCTGTCAACCAAAAAATATTCCTGTTCCCAACCCAATGTTGGGGTAACTTTTTTTACATTTCTGTCAAAATAACGTGCCACTTCTGTTGCGGCTTCATCCACTGCACTTATGGCTCTTAATAGAGGCGTTTTGTAGTCTAAAGCTTCTCCGGTATAGGAAACAAAAACCGTGGGAATGCACAATGTTGTACCGTAAATAAATGCCGGAGACGTGGGATCCCAAGCGGTATAACCACGGGCTTCAAATGTATTTCTAATTCCTCCGTTCGGAAAACTTGAGGCATCGGGTTCTTGTTGCACAAGTTCGTTGCCTCCGAATTTTTCTATCGGATCGCTTCCGTCAAAAGGAAGTTCAAAAAAAGCATCGTGCTTTTCTGCGGTGGTTCCGGTAAGTGGCTGAAACCAATGCGTGTAATGGGTTACATTTTTTGTTAAAGCCCATTCTTTCATGCCCATTGCTATATAATCCGAAAACTTTCGGTCTATTTTTGTGCCGTACTGCATGGCACTTTGGACAACCTTATAAGCTTCAGGAGTCAAAAACTGACGCATAGATTGGTCATTAAAAACATTCATGCCAAAGATTTCAGATTTTTTTCCAATCTCTTCAACTTTTACGGGTTTATGTCCGGCACTTTCTCTCAATGCCTGAAAACGAATTATTGGCATACTCTTAATTTTAGTTCAAAACAAAGTTTTACGTTGCAAAAATAAATAAAAAACATAAAAAAATATTTTTTACCCCTATTTTTTTAGGGTATGATGCGTGAATTGACAATAAGATAGCTAAACAACCCTTGTTTTTAAGGGTAATTGTTTTTTATTTCGTTTATAATAAAATAATATTTACTAAAGAAAATGACTTTGTTTTTAAGTTATTTTCGCTTCTTTATGTATTATATTTGCATCAAAATATACTATCTTATATGATTGTTTGGACATTATTTATCGTTCTTGTCTTAATTTTTCTAGCATTAGATTTAGGTGTTTTTAATAAAACACCTCATGTTATCAGCTCAAAAGAAGCCGGTTTGTGGACAGGGCTTTGGGTAACTTTATCCTTTATTTTTTCCGGTGTTGTTTATTGGCTTTACGGAACAGATTATATAGAGAACCCGACCGAGCTGTCTCAGATTGAGGCGACAATGAAATTTATTACGGGTTATCTAATAGAACTTTCTCTTAGTGTTGACAATATTTTTGTAATTGCCGTAGTTTTCGCTTCATTCAGAATTCCGTCAAAATACCAAAACAGGGTTTTGTTTTGGGGAATATTGGGAGCCATCATT
>JAVEUZ010000018.1:0-46630 GCA_034005285.1 Flavobacteriaceae bacterium | reverse complement strand
GAGCTTGCGGAATGTTATCACATTCAACAGTTGCGTTTGCAGGAAGCTCTTCGTTAAACGTTGGAGCTGTTGTATCCTGAACTGTAATGGTTTGTTTGTGAACCGTTATATTTCCACATGCATCCTCAGCAGTCCATATTCTGTAAATGTTATAGCTGCAAGCATCTCCACTTTCAGAAACTACTTCTTTGAAAGAAACTGTAGCATTTCCGTTATTATCAGAAGCTGTTAAGGTTTGAGCTTGTGGAATGTTATCACACGCAACAGTTATGTTTGCAGGAAGCTCTTCGTTAAACGTTGGAGGAGTTGTGTCGTTAACTGTAATGATTTGTTGATATACCCCAATATAACAACCATTTACAATGTAGAAACAAATTCTATAAATAGTGTATTTACATGGGTTTGGAAGGCAAATGAAAGGATTAAATCCGAAGTGTCCTCCAAATCCGGATATACTTATTCTTCCAGAATTTACTCCTTTATAAATTAGGTCACCTGAAAAACCAATATTGGATAATAACAGGTCGGTGTTGTCTTTCTGGTTAGAAACAAAAATCTTGTTTTTTAATGATTCCTTTTCGATACGCAATACGGTTCCTTCATAGAGGTTTAAACCATTTAGCTGATTGTCTTTAGTATGGTCAATACTATAAGATTCGAGTTTTCTTCTATCGATGTTAGGTGCTAATGAATTTAAAAGAAACGTTTCAGACTCATTATTAGAAGGCGTTAAATCTTTTTTTAGCCAGATAGTATAATTCCATGCCAAAGATTTATCATTTGAATGGACTATCTTTCCGACAAGGAATGCAGAATTATCTTCATTTAAAACAAAAGAACTATACTCATTGAGGTATTGACCTTTATCTGAGCCGGGAAGTTCTTTTATGTTTAAAAATGAGTTCTGATTAGGATTTAGAGTAAACAGTGTGTTACTGTTTTTACTTAGATAAATATCAATACAAAAAAGATTGTTGAAGAAAGTTCTCTGATTCTCATTTATCTCAGTCGTTATCGGAGGTAATGGTTCTCCGCTATTTATTTCTGCAAATTTTATTTGTGCTAATAAGTTAGAGGAACTCCAACACAGTAATAGCAACACAATAAATCGCAATTTAATTAAGTAATTAGATTTCATGTACATACGGATTATAATTAATTATTGAGTAAATTCTATTGGAAACCAATAGTTGCAGTCATTTTGGGGTTTCTTTGTGTTTCAATAATGTTCTTACATGATTTGCATACGGTTTTTTAGGTTTAAAATGGTTAATAATTAGTTAGGCAATTAAATTTGTTTTAAAATTTTTATTAAAAAAATCTATTTACTAAAATGTAATCCACATATAATCATTGGATTATCATTAAAGAATAGAGAAAATAGAAGTAGGTGTTTTGGAGATTTTAGGAGGCAAATTAGCCTTAATATAAGGTGCTAATCTTTTGTAAAGATAGAAATGGATTTTAGAGCCCAATGTTATATTCGATGAACTGTATAAAAAAATCTTTAATCTGCTATTTTAACAGAATTATGTTAATTTATATTAAAATTAAAAATAAAATTTAATAAACTTATCGATTTAAAATAACGATAATTTAAATTTTAAAGTTTAAAAAAGTTATAAAGAAGTATTTATAGGTTCTTACATAAAAGGAGAAATCAACCGTACGATTCTTTCGGTAATTTGTTTTAATTTGGTGCGGTTTTTCCATTCTTCATATATAATTTGTGAAGAATCTTGCAAATCATAATAGAAAGCATCTCTAAGTTCTGTTGCAATTTTCGGATCATAAACCAAAGCGGAAACCTCAAAATTCAAATCAAAACTCCGCATGTCTAAATTAGCTGTTCCAATAGAGGCAACTTGGCTATCAATCACAAAAGTTTTTGAGTGAACAAATCCTTTGTAGTATTGATAAATTTTAACACCTGATTTTAGTAAATCCTCAAAAAAAGATTGCGTCGCAATGTTTACTATTTTAGAATCTCCATCTTTCGGAACAAGTAATTTTATATCCACGCCACTCAGTGAGGCAATAATTAGTGCTTCTTGCAATGAATTATCAGGAATATAGTAAGGAGTTGTAAGCAAAACTTCTGTTTTTGCCGAATTAATTGCTTGGATAATAGAGTATAAAATATTTGGCAAATCAGAATCCGGACCACTCGAGACAATTTGTGTATAAAAGCTATTATTGGCATTTATTGGGATAAACGGAAAATAAGTTGTATTGATTTGAATATTTTCTTTACTACAGAAGTTCCAATCAGACAAGAAAACTTTTTGCAAGGCAAGCGAGGAAAGACCTTTAATCATTATGTGTGTATCCCGCCAATAAATACCACTTTTTGATGGATTAATATATTTGTCAGAAACATTAATTCCACCAATAAATGATGTTTTTCCATCAATCACGACAATCTTTCTGTGATTGCGATAATTGAGTCTGTTTGCCAGAAATATCAACTTGATTTTATTGAACGGATATGCTTGAACGTTTGCTTCCCGAAGTTCTCGAACAATATTTTTTCGGATGTCTTTGCTCCCAAAATCATCATATATAAAACGGACTTTTACACCTTGTTTGGCTTTTTCTATCAAAATATCTTTGATTTGGTTTCCTATTATATCATTTTCAAAAATATAATATTCGATATGAATATGTTCTTGAGCCATTCTGAGCTCATCAAGCATAATCGGATAGAGGTTTTCTCCGTTTTGTAATATTTTAACCGTATCGTTTGGCAAAACTGTCGTGTTTCCGGATTTTCGGTTAGCAACCAGCAAAATAAGTTTAAGGTTTTCTTGAATAGAATTATTGTCGAGTGACAGCACACGCTGGTTATAATTTTCTATAGTAGATTCTAATTTCTTCTTGAATTTTTCGTCAACTTCAAGTTTGCGGTTATAGATTTTTCTTTTTCTGTAATTAATCCCAAATGAAAAATAAAAAATGATTCCGACTAAAGGAACAAAAATCACAAAAAGCAAATATGCCAATGTTTTACTAACAGACCTTGTGTCAATAATAATTCGGATACAGACCGATATTACCAGCAGCGAATAAATAATTTCTGCGGCAATTAACCATTTTGTCTGTTCAAAAAAAGTATTCACTTGAGGAAGTATTTTTTAAAGTACTAAAAGTACACTTTTTATGTTACGAAGTGATTTATAACATCAAAAAAAACTCCCGATATTGGGAGTTTATTAAATTTAGTTTTTCAAATGCTGTTCCAAAAATTGGTCTTGTTCCCAAAGTAGATGAAGAATATTATCTTTGGCAACATAGCTGTGACTTTCTTTTGGCAGAATTACCATTCTTACTGGAGCACCGAGGTTTTTCAATGCCTGAAAATATCGTTCTGTTTGCAAGGTAAAAGTACCCGGATTATTGTCTGCTTCACCGTGTGTGAGCAACATAGGAGTTTTCATTTTATGAGCATTCATAAATGGCGACATAGTGTTATAGACTTCCGGAACATCCCAATAGTTTCTTTGTTCACTCTGAAAACCAAAGGGCGTAAGCGTTCTGTTATAAGCTCCGCTTCGGGCAATGCCACAAGCAAACAGATTAGAATGAGTCAATAAATTTGCCGTCATAAAAGCCCCGTAAGAGTGTCCGCCGACTCCCACTTTATTTCGGTTTATGTAACCCAATTTATCAACGGCATCAATAGCCGCTTCAGCATTGGCAACCAATTGTTCTATAAAAGTGTCGTTAGGTTCTTTACTTCCTTCGCCCACAATAGGGAAGGAGGCATCGTCCAACACAGCATAACCTCGAGTTACCCAATATACAAACGAACCGTAGTACGGAAATGTAAAATCATTGGGGTTGGCATCACTTTGTCCGGCAGTATTTTTGTCTTTATATTCTCTGGGGTAAGCCCAAATAAGCAATGGAAGTTTTTCTTTTTTCTTCATGTCATATCCCGCAGGAAGATACAACGTTCCGGATAGTTCTACGCCGTCTTTACGTTTGTAGTTAATCACCTCTTTATATACATTTTTCAGACTTTCGAAAGGATTGTTGAAATTGGTTATTTGCGTCAATTTATTTTTCTTTTTAATGTTTCTGAAATAGTAATTTGGGTATTCGTTTTTAGATTGAATCATAACCAAAACATCACCCGATTTCAAATCGGCAATTGAATAAATATCTTCTTTTTTATCTTTAAAAGTAGATTGATATAAACGCTTTGTTTTTAAAGTATTAAGGTTAAGTTCGTCTATAAAAGGGAATTGTCCTTCTTTTGTGTGTCCGTCGCCGATGAGGTAGATGTTATTGTTTTCTATAGCCAGAACTTGTTTTCCAAACTCATTTCTTTTGGTCTCAGGACTCCCCGGATCTGCATAAATATCCTGATAATTTCTGTCCGAAATTACTTTTGATTCTGTCGGGTTTGAAGGATTTACAAGATATGTTTTTAAATTTCTTGTGTCGTACCAACGGTCAAGGACCAAAGCTGTTTTGTCATTACCCCAATAGATGCCTGCATATCTTTGTTGGGTTTTGAAGAAGGATTTTGGCACATTGTTAAAAGGTGCATCCCATAAGAATATTTCATCCCGAAATTCAACTTCATTGGCCTGGTCACCTTCGTCTAATGCTTCAACAAATACGAGTTGAGACGGTTTGTCTGAACGCCAGGACATATTGCGTTTTCCTTTTCTAACAGACGAAAAGCCTTTGGGCATAACTTCTGTAAGCGGTATTTCGTTTACGGTTTTAATTTTATTGCCGGTTTTGTCATATACTACACTTTTTTGTGGAAAACGGTTTAACGGAACAATATATGAAAACGGTTTTTCTAAAGTTGTAATCATCAAATAATTCCCGTCAGGAGAAAAGCTTTCTCCGGAATATAAATCAGCTTTTTTGAAAAGCTCGCTTTTACCGGAAAGACTTACTTTGTATAACTCTGAAGTAACAAGTGTTTCAAAATTCTTTTCGTCGGTTGGGTTTTTTAGCAAATCCTGATATGTTCGTGTTTGAGAAACAGAACCATCACCTACAGAAATTATCGGTCCTGTTGGAAGGCTTCTTTTGTCATCTATTAAGCTCTGACGATTCTTGGGAAGCATACGCACCAAAACATGTTGGCTGTCTGAAAACCAGGTAAAGGGATTTCCCATATTGGCATTTACAGAGGCTTCAGTAAGTCTTGTTGCCTGAGCTGTTTCAAGATTAAGTACCCATAGCTCAACACCTGAAGCCGTAGTGTTCGAAAAAGCAAGTTTCTTTTCGTCAGGCGATATAGAGTAATTACTGATTTTTGGATTTGCAGGCAATCCGCTGACCTGTGTTTCTGCCTTGTCGGTTATTCTTTTTATTTTGATATTGTTTATATAAGTTACCGTACTTGAAATGTTGGTAACAGGATTTATACGCAAACCACCCAAACGCATTTCTTCCTGATTAAGTTCATCAAGAGTTTTGTATGTATTTCGATAGCTTAAAATCAAAAATTGTTTTTGACTGTCCATATTGACAGAAGGAGCTCTTTCATAATCTGCCAAATCCAGAATTTCTTTAGGTGGTTTTTGGAATTCTAAATTTTCTTGGGCATAAGCAAAATATCCTGAAAGGATAAATAAAAAAAATTTTAATTTCATAAGAGAAAATATTTAAAATTTACAATTGAATTCTGTGTTTATTCTTTTATTCCTGAATTACAATAATTGAAGCCTTGACTCCGGTGGCAAGATTCCAAATATTTTTTATCATTAAATTACCATTATCATCCCAAACCTGAAATTCTGCCGTATTTGGAGATGAGAGTCCTTCATTTAATGCAACAAATTCAATTTTGTTGAATCCGGGTTCGAGTTCAATAAAAAACTTTTTAAATTCGCCAATTAGAGAAATCTCATTAACAATGACTTTGTCGTTTTGATAAATTCTTACTAAATCTCCGTCAACATATTCATGGTCGCGACACATAATAGTAATTCTTTTGTTATTGGTTTTGAAATCACCAAAATATTGATTTATCTTATACTCTTCTTTCATTTCATTGCCTTCACGCTCCAGCCATTTCGGATTATATTCCATTTTGTTTTTCATTAATCCGTTATCGTGAGTAAGATCGGGTTTTTTATTCTGGCTTAGCGATTCGGGCGTTGCATTTTCGTCAAAACTAAATTTTGGAGTGTAGTTAATTCCACCGGTAGAAAACTCTTTTGGCTTGATAAAACTTCCCGTAGAAGTACCCTCTGCCCCAAAAGTTGCTGTTCTGGGCGAAGTTTCAAATTGGGAAAATGCAGAAAATGTTCCCAATAAAAATATGATGATGAGAAAAAATTTATACATCAGTCATTATAATTAAGTTTCAAAAATAGACAAATTTGAGTGCCTAAGTATTAAACTTTCTTTAAAATTCGTGTTTCGGACATGATTTAATCCGGATTACATATTAGATTTCTGCTATGTAATTTGGGTTGGTATTGTAAGATTACTAAATTTGCTTATCTAACTTTCTTAATAAATTATAAAATTATGTACCACTCTAAAATTTCCGGATTAGGTTTTTATGTACCCGAAAATATTGTTACCAACGATGATTTGTCAAAATTAATGGATACTAACGACGAATGGATTCAGGAACGCACGGGAATTCAAGAACGTCGTCATGTGGTTTCCGGAAGCGGAGAAACGACTTCATCGATGGGGGTAAAAGCTGCGAAAATTGCCATTGAAAGAGCAGGAATAGACAAAGATGAAATAGATTTTTTAGTTTTTGCGACGCTGAGTCCCGATTATTATTTTCCTGGACCCGGTGTTTTGGTACAAAGAGATTTGGGTCTAAAAACTATTGGAGCTCTTGATGTAAGAAACCAATGTTCGGGCTTTATTTATGCTTTATCTGTTGCCGACCAATATATTAAAACCGGTATGTACAAAAATATTTTGGTGATTGGTTCAGAGTTACATTCATATGGTTTGGATATGACCACACGTGGCAGAGGTGTTTCTGTCATTTTTGGAGATGGAGCAGGTGCAGCAATACTGAGCAGAGAAGAAGATTTGACAAAAGGAATACTTTCTACACATTTACATGCAGAAGGACAATATGCCGAAGAACTTTCGCTGATTGCTCCAGGTATGGGAAAACGTTGGATAAATGATATTTTGAAAGATAATGACCCAAATGATGAAAGTTATTTTCCGTATATGAATGGGCAATTTGTATTTAAAAACGCCGTAGTAAGATTTAGTGAAGTAATTATGGAAGGATTACAAGCCAATAACTTACAGGTTTCGGATATAAATATGTTAATTCCGCATCAGGCGAATTTGAGAATTTCACAGTTTATCCAGCAGAAATTTAAGTTGGCAGACAATCAGGTTTTTAATAATATACAAAAATACGGAAATACTACTGCTGCTTCTGTGCCGATTGCTTTGACCGAAGCATGGCAACAAGGACAGATAAAATCGGGAGATTTGGTGATTTTGACTGCTTTTGGAAGTGGTTTTACGTGGGCAAGTGCCATCATCAGATGGTAATTTGATTTGAGCAAATCTCATTGTTTTTTAATTTTATAGACATTTTTTTAAAAAAGATTAGATTATGTCACGAAAAATAGTTTATAATGAAGGTCAAGCAAGATTGTTTATAAACAAATATCTTGAGATGCTAACCAAAACAAATCCGATTGTAATTTGGGGTATGTATATCCCAATCTTGAGCTATATGATATATCGTGCCCATAAGGTTTATGATATTTCGATTTTGTTGATAATTCTCTTGTTTATATGTGGCATGCTGTATTGGACTTTCTTTGAATACATTGCCCACCGATATTTATTTCATTTTGTAAGTGAAAATCCGAAAATGAAAAAAGTGTCATACATTCTTCATGGCAATCATCATGAATATCCAAGAGACAGAGAGCGTCTTTTTATGCCACCGGTGCCAAGTCTTATTTTAGCCTTTACTTTATTTTGGGTTCATTATTTGATTTTTTGGGACTATAATTGGGCTTTTTTTCCGGGATTCATGTTGGGCTATCTGCTGTATGCTTCTATGCACTATGCCATTCATGCTTTTGAACCTCCGTTTAAGTTTATGAAACCTTTATGGCGAAATCATCAGATGCACCATTATAGAAATGAACAACTTGGTTTTGGAGTAAGTAACACTTTTTGGGACAGAGTTTTTGGTACAACTTTCGACTTAAAAAATCATAAGGAAGACCCTGAAAAAATTAAAGAACTCAAATTTCAGAAAAAAGGCAAAATTTAGAGTTTGATTTTTCAAAGTCTATAAAGAATCAACCCTATATTACCCTCTTCCGTTCTTTTGATTTAAAATCTTTTGAAACAAAAGAGCCAATAAAATCGTTAGTCCGGCTCCGATGGCATTGAGCCATAAATAACCTAATTTTTCATTTCCACTTGGGTTGTGAATGGCATAATAATAAATGACAAAAATAGTAAGCTGACTGATAACACCACTGTAGAAAATAGCATTGGCTTTGACATATTTTATATAAAATGCCACGAGAAAAATACCCAAAACAGTTCCGTAGAAAATAGAGCCGATAATGTTTACCAATTGAATCAAATTTTCAAACAACGAGCCAAGACAAGCAAAAAGTATGGCAATGATTCCCCATAACAAAGTGAAAATTTTTGAAGCTTTTACAAAATGGGTTTCAGATTTATCTTTTTTCAAGTGTCGTTTATATAAATCTATCGTCGTGGTCGATGCCAAAGCGTTGAGTTCTGATGAAGTTGATGACATAGCAGCCGAAAAGATAACAGCAAGCAAAAGTCCGATTAACCCCGTAGGGAGAAAGTTCAACACAAAATGAATAAATACATAATCTTTATCATTTGGCTCCTGATTGATTGTTTTGATAATATCCTGAGCCTCTTCGCGAATGGTTTTTTCTTTTTCGGATAATGCCAGAATACGTTGTTTAAGTACTGCATTATCATTGGCTATGTTTAACTGGTCGGAATAATCGAGTGTAACTTCTTTTTTCTCTTCCTGAATTTGTCTGAGCTTTTCTTCTAATAGCTTATAATCATTGGCATAAATAGACGATTCTACGGCCTTTTGACTTGTAGGATTAAAATTTAAAGGCACTTCGTAGAATTGAAAAAACACATACACCATCACACCGGTAAGCAGGATAAAAAACTGCATCGGAACTTTCAGAAAACCATTAAAAATAAGTCCAAGCTGACTTTCTCTTATCGATTTTCCCGAAAGATAACGCTGTACTTGAGATTGATCTGTACCAAAATAGGAGAGAGCCAAAAAGAGTCCGCCGGTGATACCGCTCCAAAAAGTATAACGACTTTGTGGATTAAAAGAAAAATCGACAATATTCATTTTTTCGTTAACTCCGGCAATTTGCAACGCATTGCTGAAAGAAACGCTCTCAGGCATTTTTTTCAAAACCAGATAAAAAACGATAAACATACCGAGCATAATGACAAACATTTGCTGTTTTTGTGTAACGTTTACAGCTTTTGTACCTCCGGCTACGGTATAGATAATTACTAAAACTCCTATTATAAAATTAAGCCAGTTTAAATTCCAACCCAGAATTGAAGACAGTATGATAGAAGGGGCATAGATGGTGATGCCGGCAGCTAATCCTCGCTGAATCAGAAATAAAATAGCTCCTAAAGAACGTGTTTTTACGTCAAATCTTTTTTCAAGAAATTCGTATGCAGTAAATACTTTGAGTTTGTGAAATAAAGGAATAAAAGTTACACAAATAATCACCATAGCAATGGGCAATCCAAAATAGAATTGCACAAATCCCATCCCGTCGTGAAAAGCCTGTCCAGGTGTAGATAGAAAAGTTATTGCACTCGCTTGGGTTGCCATAACCGAAATGCCGACTGTCCACCATTTGGCTTCGTTATTGCCGAGAATATATTCTTTTACATCACGACTACCTTTGGTTTTCCATGTTCCATATACAACAATGAAAAGCAAAGTAACAACCAGTATTGTCCAATCTATGATTTGCATAGTCTAATTAAAATGTTTCATAATAAAATAAAAAATGACAATATAAATGGCATTTGCAAGTAACACCATCAGATATGCATTTTTAAGGTTTTTAGGTTCTTTTTCCATATTATTCTTGACCTGTGTTTATAGAAATCATATTAGCAAACAGTCGGAAAGCACCAGAAACTCCGGCAGGCAATTCTCTAAAAAAGCTTAAACCGGTATAAATATAATAACCTTTGCCATAAGGTGCTATAAGTATTGCTCCGTTTTTGGGTTCTTCTCCCGTATCGTTTGATGATAATATAGGCGTAAATTCTTTTCCCCACTCGTTAGGATAATAAAGTCCTTGTTCTTGCACCCACCCGGAGAAATCCGTTTTTGTAATGAGATTTGGGTGGTTTAAAACTTTGTGTTCAGGAGCAAGAAAACGCACTTCGGCATCTTCTTCTGTAACACGGTCTCTTGAAATTTTCAGCGTATAAGGCGACATATCCTGAGTAACTAATTTTCCGTTGGTATTATATTGGACAATCATTGTATTGCCATTTTTGACATGTTCCAGAAGAACGGATTGCTTAAAGGCAAGTTCTTCCACAGTATTATACGCCCTTATTCCCATGATGATTGTTTGAAAAGATTTCAGGCTCTCGGCAGTAATATCTTTTGGATTTAAAATTTTAACTTCATATCCCATTTGTCGCAAATACTGCGGAATATCATCTCCCGCTCCCATGATATAGGCAATTTTTTCTCCGTTGGTTTTAATGTCAAGTGGGATAAATTTTGCTTTAGCTGGCAACAAGATTTGCTGTTGAGAAATGTGGTCATAGTTAATAATAATCTGCTCTTTGTCAAAGTACTTTTTGTCTGAAACAGCTGTTATTAAAGCCTCAGTTTCCGATGCGTTTTTGCCGGGTGTTACCTCAAAATAAAAAACACTCTCACTCCCTTTTCTATCGAAATTAAAAGGTTGTTTCTCCGGACTCACTTTCCAATTGTTTGGCAATTTAAGTTGAACAAAACCGCTGATGTTTTCTTGCCCTGATTTTACCTTAACACCTATTTTTTGCATTGTATTTTCCCGAAAAATAACCACTCTGTCCGTAAATGCTACCGAAACTTCCGGCACGATGTCAAGTGGCTTGTAAGTTTCGCCTTTTACAGGGTCGTTATATTTATAAATAACATCTTTTTCGTAGCCAATTTTTTCTCCCAAAATCAAAAGTTCAAATCGCAGTTTTACGCTTCTGATTATATCGGGCAATCCGGTTTTTTCAAGTTCATCTACACGGTACATTCCGTTAGTTCCCTCTTTTTCAAGCCAGTAAGGAGAAGTGTAATTTGTGTTTTCGGGTAAGGTAAATGACAGGTCAAAATATTCGGGTTTGTTGTTTTCTGTTTTTTTTGAAATATTCTTTGTCTGATTTATTGGAAGCATACTTACAGAGAGAAGTTCAATATTGGTGTTACTGCGATTAATGACCTCTGTTTTGACATTGATGTCACTTCCGGGTGTGTAGCTTTGCTGTTCTGCCACACCTTCAAGGAAAAGTCCGGCACAACCATAAATAATTTTTTCTATTTCTTCAGTTTTGACTGTTCTCCAATGCTTGTCTTCAATTTTCTTGATGAGTTTGTATGCTTCAATCAGTTTCGGAATGCTGGCAGCAGGATTTTTGAAGTCAAAGTTTTTTTCTACATCATGTAGAATCTTAGCGATAGCCGTTCCGTTTTTTATGCGATTCCACGAAGTGTCAATCCCTTCAAAAAGGTTGTTTTTATGCTGTGGAGCATTTCCTTTTACAAATTCAAGATATTCAATGTCTTCGCCTCGGTTTGGTGTGCTACCAAATCCTTGCGACTGATGTTTGCTGCGGCTTAAAGAAGCAATTTCCTGATTTGATTTTCCGGACAAAGAACTATAAACTCCCGTTTCGAGGTGAGTCAGATTACTTTTATCGGCTTTGTCAAATTTATCTTTTCCGCCATAAAACCAAATACTTTGGTTAAAATAAAGCCTTTTGGGTTGCCAGACAGAAACCAACGAAAGTTGTTCCGGAAAAATGGCTGGATTTGCAGCCATATCAAAGACTTCTGTAGATAGCAATGCCGACGAAGTGTGGTGTCCGTGTGTCGTTCCGGGCGAACGGTGGTCAAAACGGTTGATGATAACATCCGGTTTGAATTTTCGAACCAGATAGACCATATCTTCCAACACTTGATTTTTATTCCAAATTTTCAGGGTTTCATCAGGTATTTTTGAGAAACCAAAATCATTGGCACGCGTAAAAAACTGTTCGCCACCATCAATTTTTCGGGCTTCTATGAGTTCTTGTGTTCTGATAACGCCTAATAGTTCTCTCAATTCTGTCCCGATGAGGTTTTGTCCGCCGTCTCCGCGAGTTAGCGAAAGATAGGCTGTTCTGGCGTTTTGGTGATTTGCCATATACGAAATCAGTTTGGTGTTTTCGTCATCAGGGTGAGCCGCAATATATAGAACCGATCCTAAAAAATTGAGCTTTTGAATTTGATGATATAACTCTGCCGATGTGGGTTTCGCCGGTTTTTGAGACCAACAAAAAGCAGAAATTAAAAAGGCTAAGAGAATTGCAATCGGATTTTTCATATAATTTTCAGAAAATCAAAAATAATAATAAAAGAACCCAATATCGGAAATTAGATTTTATTTAACAAAAGTACTCATAGAAAAATAAGGCAACAATTATCAAAATATATTTTATATTTACGGCAAATAAAATTTTTGAATGAATTAAATTAAGAAGATTAAAAACATATAAAATATAGCGTTTCCCGCCCCGCTCCGCAAAGTCTCCTGACTTTGCGGTTTAAAATCATTCATTTTTATCGTAATTACTATATTTCCAAAATTGATTCGTTTTCGTTGTCTCAATAATAGGGTTATCCGCTAATTCTATTTTTATCAGTCCTTTTCCGTTTACATAATTGTTTGCAGAAGAATACAAATAATCTTGTGCTTTTTCTACAATACCCGCACGTACAGGATTCAGATGAATATAATTCAGCTTATCCCAAAGAAAACGTAAAGTGTATATTTCTTCTGCGTGATTTCCATATTGCCAAAATTGATAGTTTTTATTTCTTGTATGACTTTCCGTTGCTTTAGAAAATCGTTCAAGCATCCACTCTCTACGACTTTCAGGATTTTCTTGTATGGCTTCTAAAATATTTTTAGCTGTAAATTTTTTAAAATCCCGTACTAAATCTGAAAGTTTACCATCTTTAGACTGTAAAATAAGATGAATGTGATTGCTCATAATCACATAACCATAAACCAACATTCCTTTGTTTTCAATGCAGTAACTCAAACAATTAATGACTATATCTCGATAGTTTTTTCTCGAAAATACATCTATCCAATCTACTACTGTACACGTGATAAAATGTATTTTCTCTTGGTCTCTTATCACATACCCTTCTTTCATAATTCAAATTTTATCAAAGATATATTTTTTATTTATACCGCAAAGTGAGGACACTTTGCGGAGCGGTTGTTCCTACACTTTCGGCAGAATTGCAACAAGAATTTCCAGATGTTAGTGGTTTTTCAGAACGAAATTGTTAGCTTATGGTTCAGTTTTATACTGAATATCAGTCACTTGAAAAACTAAAACCAATGGTTGCAGAAATTAGTCGGACAAAAGACATTGTTATTCTGAATAAGTGTACCCCGCTCCGCAAAGTCTCCTGACTTTGCGGTTTAAAATTATTCATACAACACCGTTTCCGGTCTGCCGATTCCGAAATCTAAATAACCAAAATCGGTCGTGCGAAAAGTGTTTGTTTTAATGATATTATTGCCTTCGTTTGAAATATGCGGAAAGTAAGAAAACGAAATCTGGAAAGAATTAAACACTAAATAGTCATTTGTGATAATGACACCCAGAGTTACCTTTGAAAATGCTTTACTTTGTATAAAATCACCCGAGCTGTTGCCAAGCATAGCCAGAGAATAATTAAAAAACGGGCTGAAACGGAAGCCTGCCCAGCTCCACGGAGAATAGGATTGTGTCTGCCACGAAAAAAGCAGCTTTTTTGTTCCCATCAGCTTTGGGTCGTTAATACCCGGAATTCCGTTACTTTCGTTAATGGAAATCATATCTCCCATACTGTCTGCTCTTCTGTTTCCGAGAATGAGGTCGCTTTTAAGAAACTGACGTACACGCCATGTCCCGACATTGAAAACCGGTGTAAAATAATTGAGTTGTGTAGCAAAAGCATTTTGTTCTGTCTTGTTGTCTCTATAAAAACTGCCAAATTCAATGTTAGAACTAAAATAGCCCCAATTAAAATATTTTCCATAGGTGGCTTTGGCTCCTAAGTATAAACGTCCGATACTATTTTTTCTTTGATATCCTTGAATAATTCCAATGTATTTTCCAATAGGAACATCTTCAATAATGTCATAATTGAAGACAAATTTATCCTGAACAAATTGTCGTGAAGAAATTCCGATGCCGCCCAACCAGAATTTTTCATCCGTGAAAAAATTTGCATAATCATATTCTTTCAAAGGTTTTTCTTGGAAATGAATGTTTAAAAAACGAAATGCCGTTACCAAATTGGTTGTCATATTTGCTTTTTTTTCTTGCGGAGAAAGGGTGTTTTTTAAAGGAAATGAATGTCCGAGCCAAACATCAAAAACATTATACTTAAAAGGTTGCAAAGCATATATTCCGGAAATATTTGAAATGCTGTCACGCAGAAACCTTCTTTCATACATGATGCCGCCAACCCAACGGGTATGAATAGAATAAAAAGGTCGCTCAAATCTAATGCCTTTTATATAATTGTCATCCAAATCTTTTTGGTAACTGATGTTGCTTCTAATATGAGTTTTGGCAATATTCGGAACAGTATAATCTGTAGAAAAAGCAAAACGGTTGTCTTTTAGATTTTGCCTGAGAGTGTTGTCCCATTCATGCCCAAATCCAAGAAAATTTCTTTCGGTAAGTTCATAGGTCATTTTGCTTGTAGTAGGTGTAAGATTGGGAATAAGGCTCCATGAATCCAAGACTCTTATGTTGATGTCGATGCTGTCTGAACCTGCTGTAGAAATGGTTTCTATTCGTACACTTCTAATATATCTCTGGCTACGAATCAGACGTTCGTTTTCAAGAATTATCAATGAGTCGAGTTTGTCGTGTACATCAAACAAAAGTAAGTCAGAAATGACAAAACGCTTGGTTTTTACATGTAAATCGTTTCCGGCTTTTTCCAAAAACCTTTTGGGTTTTCTAAGTGTATCGGTGACAGAATGACCAAATGGGTCTAAAGTGGTAATACTGATTTTTCGTATTACTTTGTTCTCATTTTTAACAAATCGCAAATCTTTTGTATTTCTAAGCGATTTTTCTTTTGCCGGGTTTTTATCAAGTGATTTAAAGAGCAGACTGTGTGTCCACTTTCCGAATTTTGTTCGTTTAGATAGTTTTTCAATGTTCTGATAAACTGCCTTAACCGAGTCTTTTTCAGTTTTTTGCTCCTGACCGGAAATGTTTGAAGATACAAACAACAAGCATATCCATAATGGCAACAGACGGCAGTTCATAGTTTAAAATTTAGTCTGTAAAATCATCTTTTCTCTCTTTATCGGCATTGTTTTTTAAAACGGAGACTCCTTTTTGCAATAACACATTGTTTGGATAAGTAATGTTTTCTCCTTCGTTTGTTTTAAGATGTGTATAAAAAGATTTAATGTCTTCAATTTCGCCTTCAATCGGAAAATCTTTGTCATGGATGCGTATAATATCGCCAATTTTGAACGGAGCCGAAAAAAACATAACAATTCCGGCTGTAATATTACTAAGAATTGACCATTGAGCAAACATCGCCACTCCAATAACAGCAAAAATGGGTGATATTACAAGCATGATATTCTGAGCTTTCACGCCCCAAACAGCAAACAAAACGATTAGCACGATTGTTCCATATAGCATATTGAAATATTTGATAATCAAATTGGTGCGGTGTTCGAGTATGTTGCCTATCAGAGCAGATTTTCGTACCAATTTTGCCGTAATCACTCTTAGTATAACATAGAGGATGAGAACAATAACACTAACAAGGATTTTGGGTAGATATTCTTTTAAAATTTCCATGATTTTCTCTGAGAATTAAGGAAGTGATTTAAGCTTTTTCGCTTCATCCGATAGTTTTGCTCGAACCGGCGAAGCAAACAAGATTTTAAATTACCTCAAGATTAAATTTTTATAAATTAAATGTGTGGGCAATCCGACCACATTGGTATAAGAGCCTTCAATTTTTGACACACCAATCAGACCAATCCATTCTTGTATGCCGTATGCACCGGCTTTGTCAAATGGTTTGAACTGTTCTATGTAATATTCGATTTCTTCTTCATTAAGATGCAGAAAAGTTACATAGGTTACATCAAAAAAGGTTAAAGTTTCTTCTGTCCTTTTCAGACAAACAGAACTGATTATTTTATGGGTTTTTCCGGATAGCGATTTCAGCATTTCAAATGCTTCTGTTTTGTTTTTGGGTTTTTCTAAAGCTTTTTCTTCATGCCATACAATAGTATCACTGGTAATAAGAATATCGTTATTAGAAAGTTCATTTTCAAAGGCTTTAGCCTTCAGTTCTGCCAGATAATTTGTGATTTCTTCGGCTTTCAGATTTTTTGGATAAATTTCTTCTATTTCTTTAAGGCGTACTTCAAAGTCGAAACCCAGATCTCTCAGAAGCTGTTGTCTTCTTGGCGAAGCTGATGCCAGAATAAGATGATATTTTTTTAGTTTATCCGCCAACATTTAGTTTGATGTTATAGGTCAATAATACAACAGAAATTATTCCGAAAAAGATAATAATTTTCAGGATATTAGATAAAAATGCAAAATCCTTTTCAGATTTTACATTCCAGCATTTTACTATAAAAAATAATAACGGTGCTATGATGAATATTAACGCATAAATGGTAATAAAGTATAAGTTATTTTCCATCAAATAGGACTGAATATACCAGGACAGCATTAATACCGGAATTATCGTGAAGAGGCTGATAATTTTTGTTGTTTTAGAAATGCCTAAAACAACAGGAATGGTTTTGATGCCTTCGCTGTTATCTCCTTTTACATCCTGAAGGTCTTTTACAATCTCACGAATAAAGTTGATGATAAAAGCAAAAATGGCATAGTCTGTCAATACGTTAAATAAGGTTGCCATTTCTTTTTGGTTGCCTGAATAAGTAGCGGGATACAAATCGAAAATGCCAATGATTAAAACACTCATGGCAAGAATCGAAGCGATGATGATGTTTTTTAAAACGGTTATATATTTTAAACTTGAAGCATAAATATAGAGCAAAGCCGCAATGAGAATGAAAACAGCGGCAAAACTAGGTTTCTTAATAACATTTGATAAATAGAAACCTATGCCGACTCCAATAACATTAAAAACGACATAAAGATTGTAGGCTGTATTTTCAGAAATGTATATTCCTACGATAACCTTTTTGGGTTTATTTATCATATCGGTATCTCTGTCAAAAACATCATTGATGATATAACCTGCAGCAGCGATAAAAATCGTTGCGAATATCAGCAGAATATATTGCCAGTCTGCCAATGCTAAATAAATGTCGTGTTGTTTTAAAAATCCATACCGGAATGACAGCATCATAATTCCTAAAAGCAACAGATTCGGCAAACGGATAAGTCTGAGAAAATTCATTTTATAGATTATAGTATGTTAGTCAAATTTCGCGTTAAAGTGATTATGCCATTTTCCTTGCACTTTCATAACCTGTTCTATCACATCACGCACACAGCCTTTTCCACCGTTTTTATGTGAAATATATTTTGAAATGTTTTTGATTTCAGGCGAGGCATCTTGCGGACAAGTTGGTAATCCAGTTAATTGCATTACGTGAAAATCCGGAATATCATCACCCATATACAAAACTTGTTCGGGGTTGATGTTGTATATATCGCAGTATTCTTTAAAAGTTTCTACTTTGTCATGAGCAGCCAGATGAATGTCTGTTATGCCTAAGTTTCTCAATCTTATACGAACACCTTCATTGCTTCCGCCCGAAATGATGCAGACATGATAACCGCTTTCTACGGCTGCTTTCATAGCATAGCCATCCTTGATGTTCATTTTTCGCAACAATTCCCCGTTTTCTGAAATATGCACCATTCCGTCTGTGAGAACGCCATCAACATCAAACACAAATGTTGTGATGTCATTCATTATTTCTTTATAGCTTTTTGACATGATTCTGTATAGATTCTGTTAAGATTTGATAAATATTTTTAAGTTTTTCGTCCTTTATAAAGTTCAAATGCTCTTGGGTGGTTTGGGTGTCATTTCTTTTTGCCGGACCGGTTTGTGCATTTTTCGGATTAAGATAGGTTATTTTATTTGCAGTTTCAATAATGAGCGGTTTTAAGATTTGAAAAGGTAAATTATTTTCTACACATATTTTTTCGCCCAAAGCATATAAATGATTGACAAAATTAGACACAAACACGGCAGCAACATGAAGGGCTTTTCTTTTTTCTGAATCAACGTTATAGCTGTTTTCCGAAATGTTGTGAGCCAGTTGTTCCAGAATATTGTAATCTGTTGCATTTTCAGTTTCAAGACAAATAGGTATTTGTTTAAAATTTACTTCTTTGCTGATGCTGAAAGTTTGTAAAGGATAAAAAACACCTCTACGGTTTTTAGGGTTTAAGGTGTTGATGTTCATGCTTCCGGAAGTATGAACAACCAAACGATTTTTAAACTGAATCTGGTTTGACACATCCTTAATGGCATTGTCTGAAACCGCAATGATATAGACATCTGCTTCGGCAAGATTTGAAATGTTCTTAGTGATTTTGTCTTCAGGAAGTATCTGTTTCAGATTCTCAGGATTACGTGCATATACCTGTATCAGATTAACCTTTTCATTTTTCAGAAAAGTGCGAATCAAATGCGTTGCCACATTGCCGGAACCTAAAACAACTACTTTTATCATTGAGCTAAAATACTAAGAACCTGAACAATAATCAATAAAAAACTTCTGGAAAATAGCCGTTATATTATTTAACTGCAATGACCGAAATCTCCACATTTACAAATTTTGGTAGAGCTGCAACCTGAACAGTTTCTCGTGCCGGTGCGGTTTTTTCGTCAAAATATTCTCCATATACGGCATTGATACGTGAAAAATTGTGCATATCGGTAATAAAGATAGTTGATTTTATGATGTTTTCAAAAGTCATTTCGGCTGCTGTCAAAATCGCTTTTAGATTTTCCATGACTTGTTTGGTTTCAGCTTCGATAGAGTCTTGTACCAATTCGTTTGTTTTTGGGTCAATTGCAATTTGTCCGGATGTATAAAGTGTGTTTCCAGATAAAACAGCTTGGTTATACGGGCCAATGGGAGCGGGAGCATTAGGGGTTTCTATTATTTTTTTCATATTTTAATAAATTATTCGTCAGATTCTTGTCCTGTCATCATCAGATAAGCTTTCAGAAACGGTTCGAGTTCGCCATTCATTACAGCTTCTACGTCGCTGGTTTCATAACCGGTTCTTACGTCTTTTACCAATTTATAAGGGTGCATAACATAATTTCGGATTTGTGAACCCCATTCAATTTTCATTTTCCCTGCTTCGATATCATTACGTTGTTCTTGACGTTTTTTTAGTTCTATCTCATACAGTTGAGATTTTAACATCTGCATAGCACGTTCACGGTTGTCGTGTTGTGAACGGGTCTCTGAACAAGAAATCTGGATTCCGGTGGGTTTGTGATAAAGTTGTACTTTGGTTTCTACTTTGTTCACATTTTGTCCGCCGGCACCACTTGAACGAGCCGTTGTGATTTCAATATCTGCCGGATTTACGTCAATTTCAATCGTTTCGTCAACCAAAGGATAAACATAAACAGAAACAAACGATGTGTGTCTTTTGGCGTTACTGTCAAAAGGCGAAATTCTCACCAAACGATGTACGCCGTTTTCTCCTTTTAAATATCCAAAAGCAAATTCGCCGTCAAATTCGAGTGTTACGGTTTTTACGCCGGCTACCTCGCCTTCCTGAAAGTTTAACTCTTTGATTTTATAACCTTGTTTTTCGCCCCACATCAGATACATACGCATCAGCATAGATGCCCAATCGCAACTTTCTGTTCCGCCGGCTCCTGCTGTGATTTGCAATACTGCACTCATGCTGTCGCCTTCGTCTGAAAGCATGTTTCTAAACTCTAAGTCTTCGATGAGATTTAAAGTCAATTCATATTGGTCATCCAAATCTTTCTGAGTCGTTTCGCCTTCTTTAAAAAATTCATAAATGATTTGAAGTTCTTCAGAATGAGAAACAGCTTTTTCATAATCTTCTACCCATTTCTTTTTGGAACGAAGATTTTTTACCACGATTTGAGCTTCGCGGGTGTTATTCCAGAAATCGGGTGCAAAGGTTTTTTCTTCTTCGTTTGTAATTTCTATTTGTTTTTTGTCGATGTCAAAGATACCTCCTCAACGCACCGAGGCGTTCAACAATATCCTTGATTTGTTCAGAACTTGTCATAAATATTAAATTTAATTAAAATGTTTCATTTGGTTTTAAAAACGATAACCTAATGTTAAATAACTTCCAATCGCTCTTATATCTCCGTTGTTTTCAAGTATAGAACTAAATGCCTGTCGATAGGTATATGCTATACGTAATTGATTAAAATCTGCTCCAACTCCGAAATTATACCCCCATTCGTTTTTACTGTAAACATTGTCGAAATCGAGTTTTGTTGTCCCGTTTTTACCGTCAAAACTATAACGGTAGTATGGTCCTGCAAATATAAACAATCTGGAACCTTTTCCTGAATTTGTTGGAGTGCCAAATTCTATATTAAGCGGAATTGTAACAGATTGTCTATTTAATTTTCCTTCAGCTGATTTACTGGCATTGTAATCATAAAGCCCTTCTATATTAAGATGCGTGATTCTTGTTAGTTTATAGTTAAATTGCAGTCCGGCACTGTAACTAAATGCAGTTTTTGCATTAAAAAATTCGTCTTCATATAAATGTCTCCCATTACCAAGGTTAACAACAACCCCTACACTAAAGCGTTTGATTAAGGAAGTCTTGTTTTCTCGTATCTTTTCGTAGCTTGTAATGGCTTCTAAATCTTGTTGATTTCCTATATCGGTAATAATTTGTGCCAGATAGTTTGCAATAGAATTCATACCTTCATAATCTAACAAATCTGCTTTGTCTTCCGGTTTGTGATAAGGAGATTTGGTGCCTGTAAATACATGTATTGCCGGTATTCCTTTACTTGCAAATGGTGCGGTATCTGTTCTTTCTTCTGCCTGTGAACTTTTATTTAGTAAAACAATATCGTTCCCTACATTTTGTTCTGCAATTTCAACACCATTCTTGACAGAACCAATGCCTTTTAGACTAACTCCTTTGTTTGCTTTTAACATACCTACCATATCAAAACTAAACATAGCTTTAATATTTCTTCTCAAATTTTCATCTATGGTATTTATAAAATGTTTTGACCCTAAAAGCCCCGATTCTTCTGCATCGAATGCAATAAACATAAGACTTCTTTTCGGTCTGTTTTCAGGTTTGTTAAAATGTTTTGCCAGTTCAATAATTGTAGCTACGCCCGAAGCATTGTCGTCTGCACCTGGATAAATAATTTTTTTGTCTTTCTTTAATTCATATCCTACATGGTCATAGTGTGCTCCTAAAACGATGTATTCGTTTTTTAGAACAGAGTCTGCCCCCTCAACGATACCAATAATATTAACTGCCTTTGTCCATGCAAATCCTATTCTTAACGGAAATTCCTGTAAATAATAATTATCTCCAAACGGTAGTAGTTTTGCCTGATTAAATTCTTCTTGTATATAGGCGGTAGCAATGTCTTTGCCTGTTGTTCCCAATCCTCTTCCTTCTAAAGAATCCGAAGCCAAAAATGTAACGTGTTTTTGTAGTTTTTCTTTAGTTGTAACTTGGGAAAAGGAGAGAATACTAATTAATAAAAACAGTATTGTAAATTTTGATTTAGAAAACATCATAAGAAATGATTTTTTTTTATTTATAATAAAAATGTAAACAGATTATTTATCTCAAACTCCTGTCGGGTAATGTGCGGGTATCATACTTCAGGTCGCTCAACATCGAAGATTTTATTCCGATAAAGAACCCCCAATAAGCATTTTGTCCAAATGGCGACCAACTAAAATCCATTCGCCAACTCAATAAATCCCGTTCAAACCTGAATTGCGTATAAGTAACTCCTTTTTGAACAAAATCATATCCGGTTGAAACTCCTACTCGCCAACGGGGCGTTAAATCAATATTTCCGGAAACCATCACAGAGTTCCCTATAATCTGATTTTCTCGATTGTTGTTTCCGTAGGTTAAAGAATAAGCCATCGTAAGATTCCAAGGTATTTTTGAATGATAAAGTTCTGAAGGTTCGTCATCATCATCATCTCCACCGTTTCTGCCAAATTGACTTCTTGACAAGTCTGATAAGTCTGTATTGCCACCAAATAAATCGTCTTCGCGACCACCGTTTCTGGCTCCTTGTTCGTTTCTGTCTGAACCTTTCGATTTTTTAGAATCACTACTCAGACTATAGTTCATGGTCATATTGGCACTGGTCATTCTAAAGAGGCTACCGCCGTTGTTTATGTTGAATTTATTAATTCTTTTTCCGGCATTGTTGATGGCATATGGGTCTAATGTAGCTCCGAAATTTACCGCAAGTTTATTATCAAATAAATTTGTTCCGCCACTTACTCTGACGGGTGTCCACGCTAATGAGTCTGCGGCAACATTGTAGGTTGTAGAAAGGTTCAGGTTGTTTAAGAGCATTACTTTTTTGGGCTCGGTATTGGTCGAGTCTCTGTCGGTTACTTTGGCTTCAAACGTATTGCTTAAAGTAAACCCAAGCGAATTGGAATTGCTTTTGCCAGGTGTTCCATACATTCCGCCTTCAAACCTTGTATAATCATCCATTCTTCCGCTGGCATCCATTGCGTATGTGTCATAATATTGTTCAAAGCTCGGCATATAAGAATATGAAACGGCAGGTCTTACAACATGCCTGATTGCTTGAATCTTTTTGTCTTCTCCAAAGTTAAAAGTTCCATATATGGTTGTACCGATACTTGAGCTGAAATTATAGGTTCTGTACGCATCAAATCCTTTGGCTTCTGTTGTTTCAACCTTGTTTAGATCTTCATTAAACGCTTTTCTGATGGTTTTAAACTGCCATACTTCATTATAGTTTGTACTTGCAGAAACACTGAAATATTTAAAAACTTTAAAGTTTGTTGATAACGGAATATTATGCTGAAAACCTGTTTTGGCATCACGAAACATTTCAGATTTAAAAAAGAGCGAATCGGTAGTCTGAAACCTGTTTTCTCCCCGAATATTATATTGAAAGTTTATGTTTTTAATCAGTCCTTTTTTTATGCCGTCTTTTGGGGCAAAAGGATAAACCCTGTCAACACTTGCCTGAAATGTTGGCAAAGTCATGTTGATTTGTTGTGTTTGCGTATTTTGATTGTGGGTTGCTGTTACAGAGAAATTGACCTGCGGAACAGAATTGAACGTTCTTGAATAGGATACCGAAGAGCTTAAATTATTATTTAAGGATGATCCTGCATTTATTTGATTCAGAGACTGTTGGTAATACCTGCTGCTTCCTAAATTTACCGATGCCGAAAATCTTGAATTTGGGTTTGCTTTTGCATCCTGCGAATGTGACCATTGAATGTTGTAAATATTACTTTTCGTATAATCAGGAAAACCTTTTTCGCTTTGGATGAGGTTTTCGAACCTTACGTGCAAGTTTCCGCTAAAGCGGTATCGGAGTCCGTAGCTCGACATAAAACGCATTCCGTAACTTCCGTTTGTATAATAATCTCCAGTTACGGTCAGGTCATAATAATCGCTTAGTGCCAGATAAAGTCCACCATTTTGTAAAGAAAAACCTTGATTTCTGGTATCTTGAAAAGAAGGTAATAAGATTCCAGACTGTGCTTTGTCGGTCATCGGGAAGAATGCAAACGGAACTGCAATAGGCGTTGGCACATCGGCAATATACATATTGGTAAAACCGGTAACAACTTTCTTTTTGGGGACTAATTTTATTTTGGAAGCTAGAAAATAATATTCAGGGTTATCAATATCTTCTGAAGTAGTAAACCTGGCACCTTTTATAAAAATAACAGAATCATTTTCTCGTTTAGATACTTCTCCTTTTACTTTAAACTCACCTTGTTCGGTACGTGAATTCCAAATAAGTGCTTTTTTTGTTTTATAATTAAAACGAATAGAATCCGGTTCTACCACGTTTGTTCCTTGTTTAAAATAAGGGAGTTGCGTATAAGTTCCTGTAGAATCTTTAATTCGTCCGGCATAGACTTCGTTTTTTTCATAATTCATAACAATCACACCGGCTTTGAGTTCGATATCGGTATAATATAATTCAGCCTGATTGTATAGTGTTATACTTTTGTTTTTTTGGTCAATTTTGGAATAATCCTCAGCCTTATATTTTATTTTTCCGTCTATCAGGGCTTTTTTTAAAGTTTCTACCGTATCAGTTTTTACAGAATCTGTTTCCATTATAGGTAATTGGGGTACAATTCTCAAAGTATCACTTTCCTGAATTGCTTCGGCTTTAAAGGGATTTTGCCCAAGTTCCTGACCGTAGGTCGCAAGCCCGATTGTTAGGAAAAATACTGAAAAAACGATATGGATTATATTTGTACGCAAATGTTTTAATGCTATTTTTGTAAAAATGTGGCTCGGTATTTGATTTCAGCACACATAAGGGCTTTTCAGGGTCAAAAATAAGTAAATATTAAAATTACTAACGTTGTTTTTGTAATAAAATTAACGACTATGTTTATGAAACACCAAATCACAAAAATTAAAAACTTTTTTTTCATCATATTTATATCAGGAATTATATCTGTTTCTGCTCAGGAAAAATTAAAAATTGTCTTGGACGCAGGTCACGGCGGAAAGGACTTTGGTGCAATACATCATGGTTTTGTTGAGAAAAATATTGCTCTGGACGTAACGCTTAGGGTCGGTAAGATTCTTGAAAAACACAAAGACATAGATTTGATTTATACCCGAAAAACAGATGTGTTTGTAGATTTAAAAGACAGAGCCCATATTGCCAATAAGGCAGATGCCAATCTTTTTGTGTCTATTCATTGCAATGGGGTTGACAATCAAACGCCATCGGGAACAGAAACTTTTGTAATGGGACTTACCAGAAATGCGATGAATTTGGAAGTTGCCAAGAAAGAAAACAGTGTAATTTTCTTGGAAACAGATTATAAGCTGAAATATGCCGGCTTTGATCCAAATGACCCTATTTCTTCAATCGGTCTTAGATTATTGCAAGAAAATAATTTAGACCAAAGCAGTATGTTGGCAAATGAGATTCAAAAGAAATTTACCGATAACTTAAAGCGTAAAGATAGAGGGGTAAAACAAGCTCCAATATGGGTTTTGGACGCTACGGTTATGCCCGGAGTTTTGGTAGAAGTTGGCTTTTTGTCCAATAAAACTGAAGGAACTTATGTAAACAGCGAAAAGGGTAGGGCAGAACTGGCACAAGCCATTGCAGACGGGATTCTGATGTATAAAAAAGAATATTACGGAAGTTCGATTGCAGATAATACACCTCAAAAAAATATTTCAGAAACACAAAATACCGTTAATAATAATCAAGTAACAAACCCAGGTGTTTTGTTTAAAATACAGATTTCGGCAAGCGGAAGAAAATTGGAAACCACTCCGCAAAACTTTAACGGATTATCTTCTGTAAGTGTTATACAAGAAGGTTCGCTCTATAAATATTTTTATCAGGAAACCTCAAGTTACGAAGACGCTAAAAGTTATTTGCAAGAAGCAAAAAACAAAGGTTTTGACACAGCTTTTATCATTCCGTTTAAAGATGGGAAAAGAATTAGTATTCAAGATGCTTTGAAAGCACAGTAAATCATTTTTTTATTTTATTTTTGTCAAAAACTTAATCTGCTTTGAAAATTACCAGAGAAATTAAAACCGCCATATTAGTTATTGTCTCCATATTATTATTTTTATGGGGATATAGTTTTCTTAAAGGTTCTGATATTCTGACCGGATACCATACTTATACGATAGAATACGATGATGTTGAAGGACTTACCGCTTCGGCTCCGGTAACTATCAACGGACTGGTTGTCGGTAAGGTTGCTGATATAAGATATGTTGAAAACACTTGGAAACCATTAGTAGAAATCCAAATCAATAGAAAATATACTTTTTCAAAATCGAGTATTGCCAGAATGTACGAACCCGGATTAATCGCCGGAAAACAAATTCAGATAATTCCCGATATGACAGATTCGGTTTTGGCAAAATCAGGAGATAAACTGCAAGGTGGCATTAAGCCGGGACTAACAGATCTTGTATCTGAAAAGCTAACACCATTACAGGAAAAAATAGAAAGTGCCACCGTTAGTGCCGATTCTCTCTTGACTGGTCTCAATGAGGTTTTGGATGACAAAACCAAATTCAACCTGAAAAATAGCATTGAAAGACTCAATGAAACGCTCGCCGGATTCAATGAAGTATCTAAAAATGTCAATGCTCTTATGGCAGATAATAGAACCAAAATAGACAACGTAGTAACAAATCTTGAAAATACAACCTCCAATTTTTCAAAAATTTCAGATTCACTTGCTTCGGCAAACCTTAGCAAAACCGTTAAAAGCCTTGAAAATACAATTGCCAATATAGATAAATTATTGGTCGAAGTAGAATCTGGCAAAGGCACAATGGGGAAATTATTTAAAGACGAAAAATTGTATGACAACTTTGCAAAAACATCACAAGAGTTAGAATTACTTTTAAAGGATTTACGACTGAACCCTACGAGATATATCAATGTCTCTCTCTTCGGAAAAAAGAATAAACCATACATAGCTCCGACAGAAACCGGTGGAGATTAAAAATATTTTATATGAGCTACTTAGATAACATACTGTTCGCAATCATACTGGTTTTAGGTTTTGGGTATTTTGCCGGAAACGTAAAAAAACTCATTCGCAATATCCGTTTAGGAAAAAGCATAAATCGTAGAGATAATAGCAAAAAACGCTGGAAGAATATGATAATGATTGCTTTAGGGCAGTCCAAAATGGTCAAGCGTCCGATTGCCGGAATTTTACATATTATTGTGTATGTCGGATTTGTTATTATTAACATAGAAATGTTGGAAATTGTTATAGACGGACTACTCGGAACGCATCGTGTTTTTGCATTTATGGGTGGTTTTTACAACTTTCTGATAGCATCTTTCGAGATTTTAGCTCTTTTGGTTATAGTTGCTGTCGTAACTTTTTGGATTCGCCGTAATATTATAAAATTAAAAAGATTTATCAGCTCTGACTTAAAAGGTTGGCCAAAGTCTGATGCAAATTATATTTTGTATTTTGAAGTAGTTTTGATGTTGTTGTTCCTTACCATGAACGCAGCCGATTATCATCTACAAAATTTGCCCGATGCCCATTCTCATTATGTTCAGGCAGGAAGTTTTCCCGTATCTCAATTTATAGCTCCGATTTTTCAAAATATGACCGAAGGAATGGTTATTTTAATAGAAAGAACGGCGTGGTGGTTGCATATAATTGGAATATTGATATTCATGAATTATCTGTATTACTCAAAGCATCTACATATCTTGCTTGCTTTTCCGAACACGTATTTTGCTGATTTGAATCCGAAAGGTAAGTTTGATAACTTAGAAAGTGTTACAAACGAAGTAAAGTTGATGCTTGACCCAAATGCAGATCCGTTTGCCACACCGGCAAATCCCGATGCCGTTCCGGAAAAATTTGGTGCAAGTGATATAACAGATTTAAACTGGGTGCAATTGTTAAATGCTTATACCTGTACAGAATGTGGTAGATGCACCTCATCATGTCCGGCAAATCAAACAGGCAAAAAACTTTCTCCCCGAAAAATCATGATGGATACAAGAGATCGTCTTGAAGAAGTAGGTAGAAATATTGACCAAAATAAAGGAACTTTTGTTGAAGACGGAAAATCACTGTTAGGCAATTATATCACTCCTGAAGAAATATGGGCATGTACTTCATGTAATGCGTGCGTCGAAGAATGTCCGGTAAACATAAGTCCGTTATCTATAATTATAGATATTAGACGTTATTTGGTTATGGAAAAAAGTGCCGCACCCATGCCACTAAATGCTATGATGACCAATATTGAAAATAATGGAGCACCATGGCAATACAGTCAGATGGATAGGCTAAACTGGAAAGACGAAGATTAATTATCAATTTTAATGAAAGGTAAGGTTTGAGGTCGTATCAAAACGTGTACAATAGTAAGAAAGATGAGAATAGAAGATATCGAAAAGAATTTGCAAAGTGTAACTCAGGACGGACAATGTTTAAGCCCGATATTGCCTAAAGGAATCAAAAATTATCTTATTGATATTGACGGAACTATTTGTGATGATATTCCGAATGAGGAACCAGAAAGAATGTTAACCGCAAAAGTATATCCTGATGCTTTGATAACTTTGAACAGATGGTATAATGAAGGACATATTATTTTCTTTTTTACATCGAGAACAGAAGAACATCGTGAATATACCGAAATTTGGTTAAAAAAACATGGATTTAAATATCATGGTATAATCCTGGGGAAACCCCGTGGCGGTAATTATCACTGGATAGACAACCATTTAGTAAAAGCAACACGTTACAGAGGGAAATTTACAGATTTGATAGAAAAAGAAGTAACGATACAGGTATTTGATGATGAAAAAAACGAATAGTTGTAAATAAAAAATATTAATTATGGCAGAAGTTTTAACAGTCCCAACTATGGCAGAAATGCTGGCACAAGGCAAACAACCGGATGTTTTGTTCTGGGTGGGTTGTGCAGGAAGTTTTGACGATAGGGCAAAAAAAATTACCAAAGCCTTTGTGAAAATTCTCAACCGTGCCAACGTTTCATTTGCTGTTTTAGGAACAGAAGAAAGTTGTACTGGAGACCCGGCAAAACGTGCTGGAAACGAATTTCTGTTTCAGATGCAGGCGATGATGAATATTCAGGTTTTGGACGCTTATGAAATAAAAAAGATTGTAACCGCTTGTCCGCATTGTTTTAATACCATTAAAAATGAATATCCAGAATTAGGAGGACATTATGAAGTTTTGCATCATACGCAGTTTCTAAAATCATTGCTCGACGAAGGAAAAATTACAATAGAAGGCGGACAGTTTAAAGGGAAGCGAATTACTTTTCATGACCCATGCTATTTAGGGAGAGCCAACGATGTGTATGAAGCACCTCGCGACCTGATTCAGAAACTCGATGTAGAATTAATTGAAATGAAACGCTCTCGTGCCAATGGATTATGTTGTGGAGCCGGAGGTGCACAAATGTTTAAAGAACCCGAACCCGGTGACAAAGACATCAATGTCGAACGTGCAGAAGAAGCTCTCGATATGTCGCCGGATATTATTGCTGCGGGTTGCCCTTTTTGCAACACCATGCTTACAGACGGAGTAAAAGTCAAAGAAAAAGAAGATAAAGTAAAAGTGCTGGATATAGCTGAACTTATTGCAAATGCTCAAGATTTATAATGCTGTGAAAATCTATGCCTAATTTTTTAAATTAAACCAATCATGTTTGTTCCTTTTGATAGTTTACCCCAAGAATCCAGAATTTGGATTTATCAGTCTAATCGGAAATTTTCTGAGCAAGAAGAATCTGAAATAGAAGAATATTTAAAAATATTTATCGATAAATGGTCTGCTCACGGTAGCGGACTTGAAGCCTCTTTTCTAATCAAATACAACCGATTTATTATCATCGCAGTAAATCAGGAAAAACAAGAAGCTACTGGCTGTTCTATTGATGCGTCAGTAACATTTATTCAGTCTTTAGAACAAAAATATGAGATAGATTTGTTAGATAAAATGAATGTGTCCTATAGACAAGGTGAATATATCACATATAAACCATTGACTGACTTTAAAAAAATGGCAAAAGATAAAGCGGTTTCAGAAAATACGATTGTTTTCAATAATCTCGTAACTACCATTAGAGAATGGCACGACTATTGGGAAGTTCCTGCTATAGAAAGTTGGCACAGTCGATTCTTTTGAAATAACTATGATGAAATACCGTGTGTTTATAGCTTTGTTTTCTGCTGCCTCCTTGCTCGTGGGGGCATATAACTATAATAGTTCCTATAAACAACAAAACGAGCGTTTGTCGAATGTTCTCTATGAACAGAATCAATCCAAGACTGTAACTGCAAAAAAGGAAAATACAGTCAGAATTGATTTAAACGAAAAAAAATGGGTTGACAGTGTCTATCATCAAATGACCCTTGAAGAAAAAATAGGACAACTTTTTATGGTTGCTGCCTATTCTAATAAAGATTCTGCTCATGTTTATTCGATAGACAGATTGATTGAAAATCACAAAATTGGCGGACTCATTTTTTTTCAGGGAGGACCGGTACGACAAGCAAAATTAACCAATCGGTTTCAGGCAAAATCTAAAATTCCGTTATTTATCGGGATCGATGCAGAATGGGGTTTGAGCATGCGTTTAGACTCTACCTATCGTTATCCGTGGAATATGACACTTGGTGCCATCCAAGATTTGAAACTCATTGAACAAATGGGTGAGCAAATGGGAGAACAGAGTAAGAGACTTGGCTTGCATTTCAATTTTGCTCCGGTTCTCGACATCAATACAAATCCGAAAAACCCTATTATAGGAAATCGCTCTTTTGGTGAAAATAAAGAAAACGTAACAGAAAAAGCCTTGGCTATGATGAAAGGACTTCAAAGCCAAGGTGTTTTTGCCACTGGAAAACACTTCCCTGGTCATGGTGATACAGACAAAGATTCGCATCACACATTGCCAACCATTTCTTTTGATAAAAACAGAATAGAAGAAGTAGAGCTATATCCGTACAGAAAAATGATTAAAAAAGGAATGGTAAGCGTGATGGTTGCTCACTTAAATGTTCCGGCATTAGAAACCAGAACCAATTTCCCTTCGTCTATTTCCTATAATATTGTAACCAATGTTTTACAGAAAGAGCTCGGTTTTGAAGGACTTATTTTTACCGATGCTTTAAACATGAAAGGAGCCAGTAATTTTAAAAGTCCGGGTGATATAGATTTGGAGGCTTTTTTGGCAGGAAATGACATCTTGCTATTCCCTGAAAATGTTCCGGTGGCTGTGAAGAAAATAGCAGATGCTTATACCAATAAAACTATTTCAGAACAACGCCTTGCACAATCTGTAAAAAAAATATTGACTTATAAATATAAAGCAAATCTCAATCATTACAAACCCATTGAACTCAACAATCTTTCAAAAGATTTGAATAAATCTGAATATGAAGCTTTGAATTTTAGATTGTTTGAACAAGCAACAACCCTGCTGAAGAATGACAATAATATTTTACCCATTAGAAACTTAGATGAACAAAAAATAGCCTATATAAAATTGGGTGACGATTCTCATGACGAATATCTGAATACCTTACGCCAATATGCAGATATTACAGAGGTGAAAAACACCAATATTGTTGATTTAAACAAAACACTAAATGAGTTTACAACCGTAATCGTAGGCTATCACAAAGCTGACGGAGCGTGGAGAAACCATGATTTTAAAGAACAGGAGTTGGTAAGGCTGTATGAGATTGCGAGAAACAATAACGTTATTCTAAACGTGTTTGCCAAACCTTATAGTTTATTGCCTATTACAACATTTGAAAATATTGACGGATTAGTTCTGTCATATCAAAATCATCCTTTGTCGCAAAATGTAGCTGCTCAAATGATTTTTGGTGCCACTGGTGCACAAGGTAAATTACCCGTTTCTATTAATGATTTTTTTACCTCCGGATTTGGATTAGATATTAAAAAAATAGACAGATTAGGTTTTACACTTCCTGAAAACGTTGCGATGAATCCTGAAGTTCTTGCAGGTATAGACAGTATTGCAGAGGATGCTATTGCTCAAAAAATAACACCGGGCATTCAGGTTTTGGTAGCGAGAAAAGGAAAAGTAGTTTATCAAAAGTCATTCGGACATCATACCTATGATCAAAAGACACCCGTACAAAACTCGGATATTTATGATGTGGCATCGCTTACCAAAATCATGGCGACGTTGCCCAATGTCATGAAGTTGTATGACCAAAAACAGCTAACGATGAACACGACCTTAGGCGAAATGCTTCCGGTGTTGAAAGAAACCGATAAGGAGAAAATTACATTTAAAGATTTTTTATCGCATTATGCCCGCCTGCAAGCGTGGATACCTTTTTATAAAGCAACGCTGAATGAAAACAAAAAGCCTTCGGACGTTTATTATAGAAAATCTTACAGTGCCGATTTCTCCATTCAAGTTTCAGAAAATCTTTATCTCAGAACAGATTATCAAGATACGGTTATAAAAATTATAGCAGAAAGTAAGCTATTGCCTAAAAAAGAATATAAATATAGCGACCTTACTTTTATTCTGCTAAAAAAGTATCTTGAAGATACTACAGGAAAATCCTTGGACGAGTTGGTTCAAGAAAATTTTTATCGCTCGTTAGGTGCTTATAACACGACTTATAATCCGCTGCATCAATTTGATATGAGCAGAATTCCTCCGACAGAACAGGACAATTATTATCGGTATCAACTCATACAGGGATATGTACATGATATGGGAGCTGCCATGGAAGGTGGAGTAGGAGGGCATGCAGGTATATTCTCTAATTCAATAGATGTAGCCAAGATTATGCAACTCTATTTGCAAAAAGGAAGCTATGGCGACAGAGAATATTTTACTAAAAAAACTTTCGAGGATTTTAATACCTGCTATTTCTGTCCGCAAGGAAACCGTAGAGGACTTGGATTTGACAAACCACAATTAGGCAAATCCGGACCAACTTGCGGCTGTGCTTCTATGACCAGTTTTGGTCATACCGGATTTACCGGAACAATGGCTTGGGCAGACCCTGAGGAAGAAATTGTATATGTGTTTCTTTCAAATCGAACTTTTCCTGATTCTAATGCACCCAATTCTCTCTCCAGAAATAATATTAGAGAAAAAATTCAGCAGGTTATTTATGATGCTATTGTGAGATAATCTTATCAGACATTCTGTCGTGGAGGTTTCTACCCTAAAAAAGAAGAATTGATGTTGGTGCTGAACGGTTTATGTTTCATTTAAGTTAGGAACAGCCCCCTGTCATTGCGAGTTATGTAATCTTAAATTTATTTCGTCATACCTCCTCGCAATCACACAAGGGTTATTAGAATTACTTTTTATAAAACGGCATTTTAACTACTTTGGCGGCTACTTTATTATTTCTGATTTTGATAAAAATTTCAGAATCAACTTTACTGTTTTCTATGGTAACATAACCTAATCCAATTCCTTTGCCTAAAGATGGAGCCATCGTTCCGGAAGTTACTTTTCCGATAACATTTTCGCTTGTATCTACAATCTCGTAATCGTGTCTTGGGATTCCTCTTTCGATTAGTTCAAATCCGATAAGTTTGCGTTTTATACCTTCTTCTTTTTGTTTTTTCAGATTTTCGGAGTTTGTAAATTCTTTAGTGAATTTCGTAATCCATCCCAATCCGGCTTCAAGGGGAGAAGTCGTATCATCAATATCATTTCCGTATAAGCAGAATCCCATTTCTAAACGCAAAGTATCACGGGCAGCCAGTCCAATGGGTTTGATGCCAAACGAAGCTCCGGCTTCAAAAACTCTGTTCCAGATTTGCTCTACTTCGTCATTTTTGCAATAGATTTCAAATCCACCCGAACCGGTATATCCGGTAGCCGAAATGATAACGTCTTTGATTCCCGCAAAATCTCCAACTACAAAACTGTAATACGGAATTTCGGATAGGTTTACCGAAGTCAAACTTTGCATGGCTTCGATAGATTTTGGTCCCTGAATGGCAAGCAGCGAATAGTCGTCGGAAAGGTTACGCATTTCAACGCCCATATCGTTATGTTTTGAAATCCAATTCCAATCTTTGTCTATGTTTGAGGCATTTACAACTAGAAGATATTGGTTTTCTTTCATTCGGTAAATAATAAGGTCATCAACGATTCCGCCATCATCATTTGGAAGACAAGAATATTGTGCTTTTCCTATTTCGATAGTCGATGCATCATTTGAGCATACTTTCTGAATCAAATCAAGTGCTTTTTCGCCTGTCAATAGAAATTCTCCCATGTGCGAAACGTCAAATACGCCGACTCCGTTGCGAACGGTTTCGTGTTCGATGTTGACGCCTTCGTATTGAACAGGCATATAAAATCCTGCAAAATCAACCATTTTTGCTCCAAAAGCTTCGTGAATGTGTCTTAACGGAATATGTTTCATTGTATCTGATGTATTTGTTTTGTGTTGCGAAAGTAATAAAAATTATGGTATTTATGAGGTTAAAATGCCTCTAACATTTTTAATTATACAAAGTATAAAATGCTTCAACATTGTCTAAATAAATACCGTCAAAATTTGCATTGATAATTTTTTGAAGATAAGAATCGCTGTCTTTTAAAATTATTTTTTGCCATTGCGGATTCCAATATTCAACAAAAATTTCATTTTCATAACCTTCATACGGTTTTTTTAGCCATTTCGGATTTCCTAATTTCCATTCAGGCTTCCAGTAATTACGCCAGTTTTCTGCCGCACCAATATTCATATAAGCTATAACCAAACGTTTGCCACCATTTTTTTTGACTTTGAGAGATTCTATTTCTGCATCGGTAAAAGGAAAACTCAGATAATATGAATCGATGATAATCAAATCAAAATTTGTTTGGTTGATTGTGTCAATAAAATCTTTTTTTGAGTCAAAATTTTTAGAATTTATCAAATACAAATAGTTCTGAACATCCTTTATAGAACTAATATCTTGACTGTTTTCGTTGTGGATTTCAGGAATAATAGAATAGTGATAATTTTCTTTGCTTCTCGGAAAACAGACAAAACCTTCCTCTGAATTTTTCCGGATAGCATTTTCTACGTTTTTCGGATTGTCTATGACTTCAGAAACTAAAACAGCTTTGGTTTTTACAATTTCTTTTAGCATCTTATAACGATAATTGTCAAAAATAGAATCGCCGTCAAAAAACAATTCTTCAATGCCAAATCCGTCAATTGCATTCATAAATCTTAGATTCATAGAATTTGAAGGCAGACATTCGTCATAAGCAAGTTCCGGTGCGTTTTGAGGAATGACCAAAAAATCAGGTTTGTCTTTTTTGGCATGGTCTGAAATTTCGATTATAAAATTCTGCATTTTTTTTCCGGCAGTTTTTGTCTTTTTGTCTTGTGCCAAACCATCGGTTACAGAAAACAACAAAGTGAATAAAATGGTTATACCGCAGAGAACTGTTTTTTTCATTTTTTTAAAGATTAAGTAAGTTTGTCGTTTACCAAAATTATTTTTAGGCAAGAATTATGCCTATTTAAGCCTTTTTTTTATTACTATCAATTCATTATGATGTTCAATTCTCGGAATGGTCTGAACCTCAAAAACATGGGTGTCAATGTTTTTAATATACTCTATGTTTCTTTGGTTGTCAGAATCAGATAAAAGCATGGTGTTGAACAATATATATCCGTTTTTATTAAGTATTTCGCCCAAACGAAACTGAAAAAAACTTTCAAACAAAAAATTAGGCATAACCGTATCTTGGAATATATCTATTATAATCAAATCGTATTGCAATTTTGTTTCAAGTACAAACTCAAACGCATCTTGCAACACAATTTCCAAATTTTTTATTTTACTGATATTAAAATATTTATCTGCTATTTTGATGATTTCACCGTCAATCTCAACTCCCGTTATTTTTCCTTGAAATTCTATTTCGTCTGTAATTGTTTTGATGACACTTCCGCCGGCAACGCCTAAAACCAGAATGTGTTCCATCTTTTTTATTTTGTCAAAACCTATAAATATAAGTCCTTTACGCAAAACTCGCTGCAAACTTCCATAAGAATAATTGGTGTTTTGACTGTCCAAAACAAGTTTTCCGTTCACGAGTGTTATTTCCAATGACCTACTCATATTGGAATGTGTTTTAAATATATTAACAGGAATTATATAGCTGAGAAGTTTTTTGACCACAATTTTTTCTTCAAAAATAGCCTAAAATCATTGTTTTTCACTAAATCCTGAGTACGATTATTCAAACTTTGTCAAAGAAGTGATTTTTAGAGCCTGTTAAATTTATGTTGTAAATAGGTTTACAGCTTATTTTTGAGGTGGAACAAGGCTAATTTTTAAATGTTGGTTCACTATCCCGTGAAAATCCACCTTTTAATCAAATCCTTTTATTAAATTTGTTCCAATAGCTATTTAATAAGCGAACTCAGGTTAAAAACTTTTAGATGAAAAAAAAGCTCTATCGCTTTATATTTTTTACACTTATGGGTTGGAAGATAAAAGGTGTTTTTCCTCCCGAAATTAAAAAATGTGTCATTATTGTTGTGCCTCATACGAGTTGGCACGATTTCTATATTGGTTTGTTTACAAGGGGAATTGTCGGATTGGAAATGCACTTTGTGGCAAAAAAAGAATTGTTTCGATTTCCTTTCGGGTATTATTTCAGATGGATGGGCGGAGCTCCGCTTGACCGTTCGGGGAATTTGAATAAAGTAGATGCCATTGCTTCAATTTTCAAAACCAGAGATGAATTCCGTTTGGCAATTGCTCCCGAAGGAACAAGAAAAAAAGTAACACAATGGAAAACAGGATTTTATTACATTTCACTTGCGGCAAAAGTTCCAATCATGCCTGTTTCATTTGATTATGGAAAAAAAACTGTAGGAGTTGGCGAACCGTTCTATCCTACCGGAAATCATGAATCTGATATTAAAATTTTGGAAAAACATTTTAAAGGCGTAACCGGAAAAATACCTGAAAATGGTTTTACAACAGCGGATTATTAATATTATATCGTAATGATTAAAGAAACAACATTAAACTATTTTATCATAAATGAATTATAGTTTTTACGACAAAATAAAAGTGAGTGAATTATCGGGAAGGTATATATGTTTAGAACATATTGAACCGTTAATAGAAAAATTACCAAAACTTTTTAAGGTAGAAATTTCGGGTTATTCTGTAGAAAACCGCCCCATTTATCATATAGAATGGGGTAGAGGCGAAACAAAAATTTTGGCATGGTCTCAAATGCACGGCAACGAAAGTACAACAACCAAAGCTGTTTTTGACCTACTGAATTATCTTGCTACTGATGACAAAATGGTTCAGATGTGGCACGAAAAAATAACACTTCACCTAATCCCGATGCTAAATCCTGACGGAGCAGAAAGTTATACAAGAGAAAATGCTGCTGATATAGATTTGAATCGTGATTTTCTCGATTTATCACAACCCGAAAGTTTATTGTTGATGAATATTTTTAATGAAATTGACCCTGATTTCTGTTTTAATCTTCACGACCAGCGAACAATTTTTGGGGTAGGAAAAACAGGAAAACCGGCAACAATATCATTCTTAGCACCGGCATTTAATGAAGCTTGTGAGATAAATGAAACAAGACAAAAAGCCGTAAACATCATTGTTGCAATGAATGATGCTTTACAAAAACACATTCCGGGGCAAGTGGGACGTTTTGATGATACGTTCAACAGAAATTGTGCGGGAGATACTTTTCAGTCAATGGGAGTGCCAACTATTTTGTTTGAAGCCGGGCATTATCCAGGAGATTATGAGAGAGAAGACACACGAAAATTAATTTTTATAAGTCTGATTTCTGCTCTGAAAGAAATTAGCGAAAACGATGTAGTTGATAACAAAACAGCTTTATATTTGAATATTCCTCAGAACAATCAGTGTTTTTTTGATTTTGTTTATAGAAATGTCAATATAGATTGTGAAAATTCAGAAATTATTACGAGTTTTGCGGCACAATACAAAGAAGTTCTTGTCAATAAAAAGATTTGGTTTGAAGCTTATATTTCATGTATTGGCGAATTGAAAGATTATTTTGGTCATATTGAGTATGATGCAAAAAATCAAAAATTTCAACAAGAAGACAATCACTTTCCTATTATTGACAACAAAGCCAATTTTTTTATAGGAAAAAACAACAAATATGTTAATGGGTTGATAAAATTTCAACAATAATGTGTTTTTTGCTAAAAAAATCATTTATTTGCAACATATTTAATAATTGATAACTTTTATATGCTATGAGTAAATTTCGTTTAGATGAAATAGATCATCAAATTCTTGACATGCTGATTGATAATACGCGTGTTCCCTTTACAGATATTGCCAAAAAACTTTTAATTTCAGCCGGAACGGTTCATGTTCGGGTAAAAAAATTGGAAGATGCAGGAATTATTATGGGATCATCTCTTACTTTGGACTATGAAAAATTAGGCTATTCTTTCATCGCTTATGTAGGAGTTTTTCTAAACAATACTTCACAAACTAAATTTGTGTTGGAACGTATCAACGACATTCCTTATGTAACAGTAGCACATGTAACCACTGGTAAGTTTAATATCTTCTGTAAAATACGTGCAAAAGATACAAAACACGCTAAAGATGTTATTTACATGATTGATGATATTGAGGGAGTTTATAGAACAGAAACCATGATTTCTCTTGAAGAAAGCATAAACGACAAAAAACGTTTGATGCATACAATATTTAAAAATATGTAGTCTTTTTGTAGAGGTTTTTAGCTAAAAAACGAGCCTTTTCGGTTCGTTTTTTTTTTTTTTTGATAAGATGTTTTAAATCTGGAGGATTCAAATATTTATAGCAACAATTTCGGAATTCAATTGTTCGACCCCAGTTGTGGAAATATCATCATTTTAAAACTCTGGAGTTACAGACCACAAAATACAAATGTCTGCTATTTGGCTGTTTGTGTTTTTTTTTGTCGAGTGCTAAAGAATAATGTAAATTATTAGATAAATTTTAAACAGGCTCTTAGTCAGCTAAATCTTTTTCAAGGTCAAAAGGATAATCCCCAAACAAGGCAGAGAGTTTCATTATTTGATATGGTTTTTTGGTATATTTATTTGAAATAGAAATAATGGCTACTGTGTCTTTTTTGAGTGTAACATAAGAAGAAGTGTTGCCGTGCCACCATCCGTTGTGATAGTGAATAGTTTGTCCGGTTTTCCATTCATTCATACGAACTCCCAATCCGTAATTTCTAATACCTTCTTTTTCATAACTATATCCTTTCAGGGCTTCATCCCACAATTCTTTTTTCAAAAAATCGGGACTGTAAAAAGCCAAGTCAAATTTAACCATGTCTCTCGGCGTAGAATAAATATTTTTATCTCCATAAATGGCATCAAATTCGTCCCAACCATAATTCTTTTTTGTACTCAAATAAGATTGGCTTACATCATCTTTTTGTGTAAAAAAATCAAAAACAAAAGTGTTCTGCATATTCAAAGGGTCAAAAATGATGTCTTTCATTGCATCAGAAAAACTTTTTTCTGTAACCGACTCGATAATGAGTGCCAACATTGCATAGTTGGTATTGCAGTAGTTAAATCGGGTGTCGTTTTTTGAAAGCAGAGCAAAACGATGTTTTTTAAAATAATTAAGAACGTCTTGATTGGTAAGTACTTTTCGAGAATTCCAACCATTTACCAATTCACTAAATCTTGAATAGTGTTGCAAACCGCTTCTGTGATTCAACAATGTTCGCACAGTAGTATTTTCATACGGAAAATCGGGCAAATATGTTTTTACTTTTTCGTCGAGTTCAATTTTCTCATCCTGAACCAGTTTTAGAATAGCGGTTGCAGTCATTACTTTGCTTATAGAAGCCAAATGAAGCGGAGTTTTATTGTTCATGCCGATTTCTCTTTCAAAATTAGAGAAACCACTGTATTTTTCATATAGAATTTTTCCGTTTTTAGCAACGAGAAAAGCACCGCTAAAATCTTGGTCTGTACCAAAAATCTTATCGTAGTATGTTGAAAGAGTATTTTTTTTAATATCCAAATAGGATTCGGACAAAGCCGTTAGACTCATATCAAACGGAATCGTCATCAGAAGACTATCAACTGAATGTTTCTTTTCCGGAATATGATGGGCAAGGAGTAAAGAATTTTCTTTTTTCTGGCACGAAATAAAAACTGAAAATAATAAAAGGAACAATAGTTTTGTTCTAAACATGATTCTAAAATGGATGTTTGTTGTTTTGGATAAACAAAGCTACATTTTTTTCTAAATAAATTTTCGAAAGATTTTGAATTAACATTTATTTTGAAATACTTTAACAGCATCCGATTTCTCTTGTCTTTTTATGACGATAAAAAATCTATCATTCGACTTCTATAATCTCTATTTGCTCAATAAAATTGCGTGCTTCTTTAGATTTTACGCTTCCATATAGAGTAATATTCAGGAAACAGTTTTGAGCTCTAATCGTAATATTTTCTACATCCAATCCGTTTATAGACGATTCGGTCTTGATACTTTCATATTTAGATTTAAAAAGAGATTTTGTCGTTTTTTCGTCTTCAAAAGAACCACCGATTAGTTCAATCAGTTTTTTTTGTCCTTCTGTTTTAGTTTTTTCCAAAAGTGCGTCAAGAGTATCTTTCTCTAAAGATGAAATGTATTCGGGCATAAACACAATTTCATAAACCGAAATCACCACATCGTTTTCTTCCCAAATATAAGAGCTGTGTTGTTCTTTTTTTTTGTCTTTATTAACTGTTTTGCTTTCAGACATAGTGTCTGAAGGAATAGACATTACAAAGACGGAAGGCTCTTCTTCTTGAGAATATGCCAAACAAGAAATCATTAAAGTAAGTACTAATAAGAAAGATTTTTTCATTATTTTTAAATTTTTAGTTTGCATAAATAATAGAAAAAGAAACGTTTCTTAATCCGCACTAAAAGTACTATTTTTACCCTAAAAATAAAATTATGTCAGAAATAAATTGGGTTATAGCAAAAGAATTTGAAGATATCACTTATAAAAAGTGCAATGGAGTTGCAAGAATTGCCTTCAATCGTCCGGATGTTCGGAATGCTTTCAGACCAAAAACCACCTCAGAATTATATCAGGCGTTTTATGATGCAAACGAAGACACATCTATCGGGGTTGTACTGCTTTCTGCCGAAGGACCGTCGTCAAAAGACGGAATATGGTCTTTTTGCAGCGGTGGTGACCAAAAAGCAAGAGGTCATCAAGGATATGTTGGCGAAGACGGCTATCATCGTTTGAATATATTAGAAGTACAAAGACTTATTAGGTTTATGCCAAAAGCCGTAATCGCCGTAGTTCCGGGTTGGGCAGTAGGAGGCGGGCACAGTCTTCATGTTGTGTGTGATTTAACTTTGGCGAGTAAAGAACACGCCATTTTTAAACAAACCGATGCTGACGTAACCAGTTTTGACGGCGGATATGGTTCAGCCTATTTGGCAAAAATGGTCGGTCAAAAAAAAGCTCGTGAAATCTTTTTCCTTGGTCGCAATTATTCGGCTCAAGAAGCTTTTGAAATGGGTATGGTGAACGCCGTAATTCCACACGATGAACTTGAAAATACGGCTTATGAATGGGCACAGGAAATTCTGGCAAAATCGCCAACTTCTATTAAAATGCTCAAATTTGCCATGAATCTTACAGACGACGGCATGGTAGGGCAACAGGTTTTTGCCGGTGAAGCCACGCGTTTAGCCTATATGACAGATGAAGCTATTGAAGGCAGAAATGCATTTTTAGAAAAGAGAAAACCCAATTTTGAAAAAAAATGGATTCCTTAGAGTCTGATTAAATTTGTATTGAAAAATGTTTACAGGTTGTTTTTGATGAAGAACAAGGCAAATATTTAAAGATAGTATAGCCTATCTTCAAAATTTAACATTACTGCCAATACACAGCTCGGAGCGACTAAAAATAAGCATCAACAGATTATTAGATAAATTTTAAAATAGGTTCTTAAACAATGCACAAATTTTGGAAGACTTTACAAATCAAACTATAGATATAATCAAATTACCGTCTCACGAGTCGGTATCATTTAATCCATTACAAAAAGATTATCTCAACGTACTATATATGTCAAATTCTATATTTGTACTGTTGCTTTTTGTTGCCGGATTTATTTTCTATATTGTGAGTGATTGGGCAAGAGAAAATGTTCTTGCAATTTTTGGCGGATTATTATTGTTTTCGATTCTTGCCTTTTGGACATCAATCATTTCTTTTCGTAAAAAAGGATATGCTTTAAGAGAAAAAGATATTGTTTTTAGAAGAGGTATTATTGCCACCAATGTTACGATTGTGCCACTCAATCGAATTCAGCATGTTGCATTGCATGAAGGCGTGTTCTCGAGAATGTATGATTTGAGCGAAATACAAATTTATACAGCAGGAGGTAGTGGCAGCGATTTGCGTGTGCCGGGATTGCCAAAAGATGAAGCCGAAAAGATAAAGACTTTCTTGTTAGATAAGATTATACAAGAAACTGAAGAGCATGTTCGAGAGTTTTCGGATGAAAGTTCACCTACGGAGTCGATAGAAGAAGATGGTTTTATTTCTGATAAACCCGAAAATCAACCGGAGCATTGAAAAAAACAGATTTTAATACCCCGCAGCGGCAATCGGTAAAAGGTATTCTTATTATGTTTGCCGATAATCTACAAGGTTTTGTAAGAGCTTTGTGGTTGCCTATACTGTTGGTCTTTTCTCGAGCAGAAAGCAATAAACTATTCTTTTTAGGCTTGATGTTTGCAGTTATTTGTATTTTGTTTGTCGTAATAGCCTATATAAAATATCGCAATTTTACTTTTTTTCTGGATGAACATAATAGAGAATTTGTTATTCAAAAGGGGGTGATAACCAAAAGAAAGGTTGTAGTCAAACTTGAGCGTATTCAACAAGTAAATATCAATCAGTCTTTTATACAGAAAATAGCCGGTGTTTATAGTGTTGATATTGATACTGCAGGAAGCAGTAAAAAAGAAGTGAGCATCCGTGCGGTCGATCATGATTTGGCACAATTGCTAAAAGAAAAACTTTTGGCAGGCGAAAAACAAAATGTCAGAGATGAAGAAACCGAAACCTACGTAGAAACAATCCTCGAAATTAATCCGCTTACACTTTTAAAGGTAGGACTTACTTCAAACTACGGTCGAAGTATAGCTCTTATTTTTGGATTCTTTTTTTATATCATAGAAACCTTTAAAGACCTTTCAGAATCAGCTTTGGTTACACAAGATCAGGTCAGTGGACTGATAGGCGAAGATTTTGAAAAGCTTTCAATTTCTATTCTTATCTTAGTGGTTTTGTTTGTGTTGTTGGCTATTAATGTGGGGCGTACTTATATAAAATTTTTCGACTTTAAAATTCAGAACAACCAGGGTGCTATACTATTAAACTTTGGTTTGTTTGCCAAAAAGAATACTTTATTAAAGCCATCAAAAGTTCAGGTAACAATTTTTAGCCGTAATTTCATACAGAAAAAATTAGAGTTGTTTAATCTTAAAATAAAACAGGCAAGTTCCACAGAGTTTAATGACAAAGAATCCGGTAAATCGGATATAGAAATACCTGGATGTTCAGAAAATGAACGTAATAAATTGTTTAGGATGATTTATGGAAATAAAGAATTGCCTGAAAAAGAGTTTAAACCCGATTACAGATACTTAATCAAAGCCTCGTTTATTGCATTTTTGATAATGATTCCGTTTGGTGTATTTTTATATTTTTCAGATGCTTTTTCCACACAGGCTATTTTTATAATCATTCCGATAGTTGCCGCATTAATGGCACTTATTATATTTCTTAGATTCAAAAACTATCGATTATATATTTCACCCGATTTTATTATGTTCAAAAGCAATGTTTGGGATATTGAATATAAATTGGTAGAACCATACAAAATTCAGGGCATAACCGTAAAACAATATCTGTGGCACAAAACTGCCGGGGTGGCACATCTTAGACTTCATACTGCTGCCGGCGATCTCGGTTTTGATTTTATAAAGTATCACGAAATCAAACCCTATATCGATTTATGGCTCTATGAAGCCGAAAAAAGCAATCGCAAATGGATGTAGTTTTTTTGTTAAAACATAATTTAGGGTTAAAGAATTAACTCTTTTTTGGAAATATAAAATATAAAAAGTAATTTCGTAGTGAAATTTTGAAGATGAAATGGATAATTATGTTTTATATAAAAAATGTCAGAATACAATATTAAGGTCATTATTGTATTTGCACGATGATAAATATCTCAAAAACTCTAAAGAGTTTATTTTCTAATCCCTGTCAGACTCAAGACAGGGACTTTTAACAGGCTTCGGTATATTCTTTACCACATTTTGTTTACGTATTTCACAAATAATCAATCCTTTTTGGAGAGAATCATTTCTATTGAATTAATCTATCAAAATTTTTATAAACTAAATTAAATAATCATGTCAGAGACTATCACATTAACAACAGGAATTTACGACTTAATAAAAGATCAAATACGCAGAAAACGCGTTTCTAAAGAAGTTGAAGATTTATTAACAGAAGAACTAAAAACTGCAAAACAGGTTATTAGAAAAGAATTGCCCGCAGATGTTGTATCGGTTGGCAAGCGTGTAACCGTAAAAGACCATTCTACAAACAAAGAACAACAATATCTTTTTGTATCACCGGACAAAGCCAAAATAAGCAAAGGTAAATATTCTGTTATGTCAGATGTTGCTTTAGCAGTTATCGGAAGAAAAGAAGGCGATGTCGTGCAATGGGTTTTTAAAGATGGCGAAAAGAAATTAGAAGTTATTAAAGTAGAAGACGGAGAATAAATTTCTGAATGAATAAAGTGCAAAAATCCCTGATTTTGTCAGGGATTTTTTTGTTTATAATTTTAGAGCCAGTTTAAAGTTTATCTAATAATCTGTTGATGCTTCTTTTGGGTTAAAATGTTCTACGGGTTGTACTACCGCAATAGTTTTTTACTTCCACCCGAAATTTTATAGTTTTTTGAGTCTTTATACGAATCAGAACTCAATGGAAGAATTTCAAAATTTGTGAACCCATTACTCAGTAAAATGGCTATTTTTTTTTAAATCGTGATTCTAACTCGCCCTCTATTATCACTTTCACATGAGCCTTCGGATATGTTTTGGCAATTGAGTAAATATAATACGGGATGTATTTCTGATACGAACCGAATACAAATGTTGAAAAACAAAGCTTATCAATCAAGTTAGTTTTGCTTTAATTTTTTATAAAAAAAATGATAGCGTCGGAATAATCTGTTGGAAATTTTAGCCAAGTGAAAGTACAGAACTTTATTTTAAAAAACCTTTTTTAATTCTTCCACAAATCCTTGAGGCAATACAATCGAATTCCCGCTTCTCAAATAACAAGAAACACACGTTAACAAAGAAAACTTTTGATACTCAGAATGATTAACCATCGTGCTTACGTCCTTGCACGTTAACCAATAAGACATAAATCTGGTTTCAAGATATTTCTTTTTTGATTTCACTCTATTATTACCAATAGACTCTACACCTTTTCTTCTTTTAGTCAAAAAATCATTGATAAAAAACACTTTATCAGTTAATAAAAGTGCTTTACAAACATAGTTGTATTCTTGACCAGCTCGAAGATTTTCATTAAAAGTAGTCTGTAAAGCAATCTCTCTTCTAATCATAAAATCATTTGTAATCCATGTCACATTTCCCATAGAAAAACTTTCGAAGTTAATATTCTCTGTAGTAAAATTATAAGGGTAGGACTCTTTGTCTGAATTAAAGTATTCAGATTTTGACACAACTAAATCTACTTTTTGAGTTTTAAATGATTGTACTTTTTTCTCCAACTTCTCCGGATGCATCAAATCATCACTATCAAACCATTGGATACACTCCCCTTTACATTGTAAAAAGCCGTAATTTCTCGCTCCGTTACCGCCTGGTAAATGGGTATCGGGACGATGAAAGTATTTAAACCGCGGGTCTTTGGCAATATATTCTGCCAATACTGCATCGGTGTTATCCGTGCTGCTGTCGTCCACGATAATACATTCCCAATTTTGGTAGGTTTGTGCCAGAGTCCAGTGTTTCGCCTATTAAATGGGCTCTGTTATAGGTAGGGATGATGATGGAAACTAAAGGTTTTATCATTGTATATTTAATTTTTGGTCAACCTATTTTAGGACGATACACGTTATAGCCTGACCGCTAACGCCCGGCAGCTTTGCGAAGGAGTGAAGATAAATACGGAACTTTAGATTTATCCCCAACGTAAGCAAAACCGATTTTGACTGCTAAATTACAAAAAAGCAAGAAGAAATCGGTTTTTGCGACAAGTAATTACTACCTCTAAATCTAACCGAAAAGTTCACTCTTTTGCAAAACTGCCAGTTGTACGATAGTTGTGTGTCCTGCGTTACCACAGGGTACGAAGATATAAAAGTTCTTTGAAATGGTAACACAACTTTATCGAAGATGATAGGCTTTAGGCAAAGTCGGAAACGAGCTGTCCCCCAAAGAAATGGGCA
>JAVEUZ010000017.1:0-47185 GCA_034005285.1 Flavobacteriaceae bacterium | reverse complement strand
GCTTCCTGAATGTTGGCATTTTGATTAGGCAAATCACCTTTAAATAAGAATGAAATAACTTCTTTGTTGATTTTGTCCAACATGTCTTTGAACAAATTGAAAGCTTCAAACTTATAAATTAGCAACGGGTCTTTTTGTTCGTGAACAGCCAATTGTACCGACTGTTTTAGCTCATCCATTTTTCTAAGATGCTTTTTCCATGCTTCATCCACGATTGCCAATGTGATGTTTTTTTCAAAATCGGCTACGAGTTGTTTTCCTTCTGTTTCGTAGGCTTTTTTCAAATCGGTTACTACGTTTAATGTTTTTTGACCATCACTAAACGGAACAACAATTCGCTCATAGTGATTGTTCGGATTTTCAAAAACATTTTTGATGATAGGAAAAGCTTCACGGGCATCTCTTTCATTTTTTTCCTCATAATATGCCTTTGCTACTTTATATACTTTTCCGGCGAGTTCCGTCTCATTAAGTTTTCCAAATTCACTTTCGCTTACAGGCGATGTAACAGAGAAATAACGGATTAGCTCAAATTCAAAGTTTTTGAAATCTCCGGTTAATTTGTTGCTTGTGACAATGGTTTCACAAGTGTCATATAGCATATTGGCAATATCCACTTTTAAACGTTCTCCGTGCAGGGCGTGTCTTCTTCTTTTATAAACCACTTCACGTTGTGAGTTCATCACATCATCATATTCAAGAAGCCTTTTTCTGATTCCGAAGTTGTTTTCTTCCACTTTTTTCTGTGCTCTTTCGATGGATTTTGTCATCATCGAGTGTTGAATGACTTCACCTTCTTTGATTCCGAGTCTGTCCATAACTTTGGCAACCCTTTCCGAACCAAAAATACGCATCAAATTATCTTCAAGAGAAACGTAAAACTGAGAGCTTCCAGGATCTCCTTGACGACCTGAACGACCACGCAACTGACGGTCAACACGACGAGAATCGTGACGTTCTGTGCCTATGATTGCTAAACCTCCGGCTTTTTTCACTTCATCAGAAAGTTTAATGTCGGTACCACGACCCGCCATATTGGTGGCAATGGTTACAACTCCTGCTTTTCCGGCTTCGGCAACGATGTCAGCTTCTTTTTTATGAAGTTTGGCATTCAATACGTTGTGCGGAATATTTCGCAGTTTTAGCATACGACTCAAAAGTTCTGAAATTTCTACAGAAGTTGTACCAATTAGTACTGGACGACCGTCTTGTGAGAGTTTTGTAACATCTTCAATAACTGCATTGAACTTCTCGCGTGTTGTTCTGTAGATTAAATCTTCGTAATCTTTTCTAGCGATGGGTTTATTGGTTGGTATTTCTACCACATCCAATTTATATATTTCCCATAACTCTCCGGCTTCTGTACTCGCTGTACCGGTCATACCGGCAAGTTTGCGATACATTCTGAAATAGTTTTGTAAAGTAATCGTCGCAAAAGTCTGTGTTGCCGCTTCGATTTTTACGTTTTCTTTGGCTTCAATGGCTTGGTGTAATCCGTCAGAATAACGACGACCATCCATAATACGCCCCGTCTGCTCGTCAACAATCATGACCTTGTTGTCCATGATTACATATTCAGTGTCTTTTTCAAAAAGCGTATAGGCTTTCAAAAGCTGTGTTAGCGTGTGAATACGTTCAGATTTTACAGAAAAATCCTGAAATAGTTTTTCTTTTTCTTCCGCTTCATCGTCTTTTTTGAGATTCATTTTTTCAATACGGGCAATTTCAATTCCAATATCCGGAAGAATAAAGAAATTATCGTCGGTATCTTGAGAAAGAAACTTAATTCCGTTATCGGTTAATTCTACCTGATTGTTTTTTTCTTCAATCACAAAATACAGAGCTTCATCAATTTTAGGCATCTCGCGGTTGTTGTCCTGCATATAGTGATTTTCGGTTTTTTGCAATATTTGTTTTACACCTTCTTCACTCAGAAATTTGATTAAAGCCTTGTTTTTTGGTAAGGCTCTATATGCCCGTAAAAGGAAAAAACCACCGTCTTTCGTATTTCCTTCTTTGATAAGTTTTTTGGCTTCTGTAAGGAATTGTGTTGCCAGACTTCTTTGTAACGAAACTAAGTTGTCTATTTTTGGTTTTAGTTCGTTAAACTCATGGCGGTCACCTTGAGGAACTGGTCCTGAAATGATAAGTGGCGTACGTGCATCGTCAACCAAAACCGAGTCAACCTCATCCACAATAGCATAATTGTGTCTTCTTTGTACCAAATCTTCGGGTGTGTGTGCCATGTTATCACGCAAGTAGTCAAACCCAAATTCGTTATTGGTTCCGTAGGTGATGTCTGCTTCGTATGCTTTTCTTCTGGCAGGAGTATTGGGCTGGTGGTTGTCTATACAGTCAACTGTGAGTCCGTGAAATTCAAAAAGCGGAGCTTTCCATGTACTGTCTCGTTTTGCCAAGTAGTCGTTTACCGTAACAAGATGAACACCATTTCCGGTAAGTGCATTCAAGTATAAAGGCAATGTCGCTACTAATGTTTTTCCTTCTCCGGTTTGCATTTCGGCAATTTTTCCTTGGTGCAAAACCGTACCACCGATAAGCTGCACATCATAATGAATCATATCCCAGGTGATTTCTTTTCCTGCGGCATTCCATGAATTTGCCCATACAGCATTGTCGCCCTCAATTGAGATATAGCTTTTGGTTGCTGATAATTCGATGTCTTTTGGTGTTGCTCTTACGCTTATCTGAGTGTTTTCTTTGAAACGTCTGGCGGTTTCTTTTACTACGGCAAAAGCTTCGGGAAGTATATCATTGAGTATTTTTTCTGAAATTTCGTATGCCTCTTTTTCCAATTTGTCAATCTCTGCATAGATGTCTTCTCTTTTGTCAATATCCTGAGTTTGTTCGGCTTCTTGTTTTAAAGCGAGCATTTTAGAGTCTTTTTCGGCTCTCGCATTTTGGATTGTTTCTTTGAAAAAAGTGGTTTTGTCTCTTAATTCATCATGAGACAGGTTTGAAAGACTGCTCTCATAAGTTTTGATTTTTTGAATTAGAGGTTGTATAATTTTAATATCTTTTTCGGATTTGTCTCCGATGAAAATTTTAAGAATACTGTTTAACAGACTCATATTTTTATTTTTTTAGTGTACAAATGTAAGCATAAAAAAAGCCTCTTGCGAGACTTTTATATACTTTGACAGGTTATTATTAATATTCATCCTCATTCCAGAGATAGTCCTCATCGGTAGGATAGTCCGGCCATATCTCTTCCATAGATTCGTATATTTCTCCTTCATCTTCAATAGATTGAAGATTTTCAACTACTTCCAAAGGTGCTCCCGTTCTGATGGCATAGTCGATAAGCTCATCTTTAGTAGCAGGCCAAGGTGCATCACTCAGGTAAGATGCCAATTCTAATGTCCAATACATCTTCTATCGATTTAAATTTTTTGCAAAAATAAATTTTAAAGTGATATAGTCAAGTAAAAGTTCGTTTATTTTACTGTAAATGTTTAAGAACGTAGTTTTTGTGATTGATTCTGCTACAGTAACAGAACTTTTTTACAAATATTTTGCTATGGCGGATGCATTTTTACAATATTATTATAAAATTATTGATAAAAATAAAATGGTTATTTTTTCTTATTTCTTTGGAATCCATTTTACTTCGTCGGCATGTAAATCCTGAGACAATTTTCGTGCCAGCATAAAAAGATAGTCAGACAGACGGTTCAGATATTTTAAAACAAGTTCCTCTGTGGGTTCTGTTTCGTGTAATTGTACAGCCAAACGTTCGGCTCTGCGACAAACACAACGGGCAATGTGACAATATGACACGGTTGTGTGACCGCCTGGCAGAACAAAATGAGTCATAGGAGGGAGGGTTTGCTCCATTTGGTCTATTTGTTTTTCTAAAAACTGAATGTCTTCTTCAGTTATACCTAAATTTTGAAGTCTTTTTTCGCCACTTTTTAAAATTACTTTTTCCGGAGGTGTTGCTAAAATAGCTCCGACAGTAAAAAGACGATCTTGTATTTCAATTAAAACAGATTTATACTCAGGGTTAATATCCTGGTCACGAATCAAACCGATATAAGAATTGAGTTCATCAATAGTTCCGTAACTCTCTATTCTGATGTGGTGTTTAGGAACACGTGTTCCGCCAAATAAGGCTGTAGTGCCTTTATCTCCGGTTTTGGTGTAAATTTTCATGCAATATATTTTTGCTATTATTGGATGAGCAATTTGTTTTTTTAACAAAAAAACACGTTTGACTACAAAAATAATGAATTATACAAAGTTATCACTTTGTTTTTTCGTCTTTTTCGACCATCCCGTCACGCAAGCGAATTATGCGGTGTGCATAAGCTGCAATTTCTTCTTCGTGTGTAACTAAGATTACAGTATTGCCATTAGCATAAATTTCATTAAAAAGATTCATGATTTCTAAAGAAGTTTTACTGTCGAGGTTTCCAGTAGGTTCGTCTGCCAAAATTATCGAAGGCTTGTTTATCAATGCTCTGGCAACGGCAACACGCTGTCTTTGCCCTCCCGAAAGTTGGTTGGGTTTGTGATCCATACGATCGGACAAGCCTACTTGGGTGAGTACTTCTGCGGCTCTTTTATTTCTTTCGTTTTTTGAGTAACCTGCATAAATCATCGGAAGTGCTACATTATCTAAAGCAGTTGTGCGAGGCATTAGGTTAAAAGTCTGGAACACAAAGCCAATTTCTTTATTTCTGATGTCTGCAAGTTCATCATCGTTCATTTGGCTTACATCCTTACCGTTTAGAATATAAGTTCCGGACGTTGGGGTGTCTAAGCAACCCAAAATATTCATTAAAGTAGATTTGCCGGAACCCGATGGTCCCATGAGTGCCACATATTCTCCTTTGAAAATTTCAAGGTCAATACCTTTTAATACGTGAACAATCTCATTTCCTAACGGGAAGTCGCGAGTTATGTCTTTAATTTTTATAAGAGATTGAGCCATTTTGAAGATTTAATACATAAGTTTAAAACTATAAGACATAAAAGTAGTTTTTTTGTTACATAATGAATAAAAAAATCCCGAAATTCTGGGAAAATGAATTTTATTTATTGGAAATAGGTAGAGCAAGAAATATTAGAGCCGGTTAAAATAATTTTAAACAAGCACTTACTGTTCGGGTGAACGGTATTTTTGAAAAGGGATTTTTAGTAGATTTTTCAATTTATTGTGTTCATTTGGGTTCATGTGCGTATCTACTCCGTACACAATTTTTTTTCTGTCTAAATATGTGTAAGTGCCGAAAATCCTGTCCCAAACAGAAAAAATATTTCCGTAATTACTATCTGTATAAGGCAGTTTGTAGTGATGATGTACTTTGTGCATATCAGGAGATACGATGATGTAGCTCAGGTATTTGTCAATTTTTTTTGGCAAAGGAATGTTGGCGTGATTAAATTGTGAAAACACAACCGATAATGACTGGTATAAAAACACCATCCACATCGGACTTCCCACAATGAGTACACCAATTGTGGTGAAAATAAATCGTATGACGCTTTCGCCCGGATGATGCCTGTTTGCACTTGTGGTGTCTATCCAAGTATCTGTGTGGTGGATGAGGTGAAAACGCCACAGAAATTTTACTTTATGTTCAATCAGATGAACCAAATAGGCACCTATAAAATCTAAAAGTAACAAACCGATGAGGGTATAAATCCAAATATTCATTTCGGGCAACCAATTAAGGATGCCAAAGTTGTGTTGAACGGTAAATTCTGCTGCCATTAGTAAAATAAATGCCATAGCAAAATTTACTATAATGGTGGTTAAAGTAAAGAATATGTTTATTCCGGCATGTTGCCATTTGTTGTATTTCATTTTGAAAAGAGGAAAAGCTCCTTCAATAATCCAAAAAATAGCAATGCCTCCGGCTAAAATCAAGCCACGGAGAACCGAAGAAATAGAATCGAAATAATTGATTATGGTATTAATGTGTATTTTTTGTTCTAAAATAAACAATTTTTAGAATCAAAAGGCTTAAATTAAAATTACACATTAGAATTCTAACACATAATCTGCTTAAACTAAAAAACGACAGATAAAGACCTGTCGCTTTTGATTATTTTTTTCTTTTAATAACTTTCTGAGTTGCTTTAATAATCGCCTCGCTGTTTAGTCCGTATTTGTCCATAAGCTGGTCAGGAGTTCCGCTTTCTCCGAACGTATCGTTTACTGCTACAAATTCCTGTGGAGCAGGGTTATTCAAAGCAAGAACCCTCGAAACACTTTCTCCCAATCCTCCCAAAAAGTTATGTTCTTCTGCTGTTACTACACAACCTGTTTTTGAAACCGATTTTAAGATAGCTTCATCATCAAGAGGCTTTATCGTATGAATGTTGATTACTTCAGCCGAAATTCCTTGTTTTTCGAGTTCTTCACAAGCAATCAGAGCTTCCCAAACCAAATGACCTGTTGCCAAAATGGTAACATCTGTTCCTTCGGAAAGCATCAGAGCTTTTCCGATTTCAAATTTTTGATTTTCGGGAGTGAAATTTGCTACAGACGGCCTTCCGAAACGAAGATAAACAGGACCTTCGTAATCTGCAATGGCAATCGTTGCAGCTTTGGTTTGGTTATAATCACACGGATTGATAACTACCATTCCGGGAAGCATTTTCATCAGTCCGATGTCTTCTAAAATTTGGTGTGTTGCTCCGTCTTCTCCAAGGGTAAGTCCTGCGTGTGAGGCACAAATTTTCACGTTTTTTTCCGAATAAGCAACCGACTGACGAATCTGGTCATAAACCCGTCCTGTCGAGAAGTTAGCAAAAGTTCCCGTAAACGGAATCTTCCCTCCGATTGTCATTCCTGCTGCGATACCTATCATATTGGCCTCTGCAATTCCGATTTGGAAAAAGCGTTCAGGGTGGTTTTTCTTGAAATCGTCCATTTTTAATGACCCGATAAGGTCAGCACAAAGTGCTACTACATTTTCGTTGGTTTTTCCGAGTTCTGTAAGTCCTGCTCCAAAACCCGAACGGGTGTCTTTATTTCCGGTGTTTTCGTATTTTTTCATTGTTATTTAGTTCGTAGTGTTTATTGTTAAATCAATTTTTTGTATTTCTTTTAATTCTCGAATATATCGTTTTCTATCTTTATTAACTTCGCCTTCTTCTATTTTCTCTTTTATCTGATAAGCATAAACAATCACTTCATTACTTTCTATTTTGTATTTACCAAAACGTAAAAAACACATTCCAAGCCAACTATTACTGTATATCTGATTTTTTGTTATATCGTTAGGTTTCGTAATATAATAAGTTGTTGATATAAGTTCTTTTTCCTGTTCATTTGTAAAGTTTTTAATTGTAAAATAGTTTTGAAAATAATCTATATTCCATACAGTTTCTTCTAGTGATTCGGGACACTCTCTATAGCCTGTATTCAGATTAAAGATAGTGTCATTAACAAGCAGAGAAGACAAACTATTTATGTCTTTAAAATTGGAATAAGGACGATAAGCACGAGAAATCATTTTGTCAAAGTCTGCTAAAATTATAGTTCTTACAAAATTATCAGAAATTCTAAATCGTAATTGATAATTATTGTTTTTGGAATTAGAAAACGAATATTCTAAATCAGGATTTATATCTTCTTCGTTCTGTTTAAATTCATAAACCGTATAATAATCAAACGTATATGTTTTTTGTGCAAAAACATTCACACAAAACAAAATAAGAATGTATATAATTAGTTTTTTCATCAAAAACTGAACACTATTAACTGAATACTGACTACTACTAATAATCTCCTAAAGTTACAGGATTTTGAGCTAATGCTTTTTCTAATTGTTCGTCGTTTGGAGCTTTTCCGTGCCAAGCGTGGGTGTGCATCATAAAATCTACTCCGTTACCCATTTCGGTATAAAGCAAAACACAAACAGGCTTTCCTTTTCCTGTTCTATTTTTTGCCTCTGTCATTCCGTTAATGATAGCTTCGATATTGTTTCCTTCTTTAATCTCTAAAACATCCCAACCAAAAGCTTCAAATTTAGCTTTTAGGTTTCCCATCGGGAGCACTTCATCGGTTGGTCCGTCAATTTGTTTTCCGTTAAGGTCAATAGTCGAAATCAGGTTATCCACTTTTTTGGCAGCAGCATACATAGCGGCTTCCCAAATTTGTCCTTCCTGCAATTCTCCATCTCCGTGAAGACTGTAAACCAAATGATTGTCGTTGTTTAGCTTTTTGGTCAAAGCGGCTCCGATAGCAACCGACATTCCTTGTCCGAGCGAACCCGAGGCAATGCGAATTCCGGGAAGATGGTCGTGAGTGGTTGGGTGTCCTTGTAGCCTTGAGTTGATAAGTCTAAAAGTTTTAAGTTCCGAAACAGGAAAATACCCACTTCTTGCTAAAACGGAATAAAAAACAGGCGAAATATGTCCGTTAGAAAGGAAAAATAAATCTTCTTCTTTTCCGTCCATATCGAATGTTTCGTTGCGTTTCATCAGGTTTTGATATAGTGCTACGAAAAATTCCGCACAACCAAGCGAACCTCCCGGGTGTCCTGAATTTACAGCGTGAACCATTCTTAAAATATCTCTCCTTACCTGAACCGTAAGGTCTTGTAGTTGTTGTATGTTATAATTCATGGGTTTGTAAAAAAGTTAAACATGGCAAAGGTAACGAGATTATACCGTTTTAAAAAAATGTGTTTTGGGTATTTTTTATAAAGTTTTTAAGAATTTGCAGCTCAATTGTGGATAGTCCTTCTATAAATAAATCCTAAATTGAAACTGAGAAAATCGAAAACTCCTATCTTTGCCGCCTATGAAATTTGATTTATTAACAACAGATTCACAATCGCAAGCTCGTGCTGGAATTATCACAACCGACCACGGAGCGATAGAAACACCTATTTTTATGCCTGTTGGCACAGTAGCTTCTGTTAAAGGTGTACATCAGCGAGAATTGAAAGAAGAAATAAATCCCGATATTATTTTAGGGAATACCTATCATTTATATTTGCGTCCGCAAATTGATATACTTGAAAAAGCAGGTGGTTTGCATAAGTTTATGAATTGGGACAGAAATATCCTGACCGATAGTGGCGGATATCAAGTTTACTCTCTTTCTGCTAACCGAAAAATAAAAGAAGAAGGTGTAAAGTTTAAAAGCCATATTGACGGTTCGTATCACTTTTTTTCACCAGAAAATGTGATGGAAATTCAACGTTCAATAGGAGCCGATATTATTATGGCATTTGATGAATGTACGCCATACCCGTGCGATTATCGCTATGCAAAACGTTCGATGCACATGACACACCGCTGGTTAGACAGATGTGTGTCGCATCTTGAAAAAGTACCTGAAAAATATGGATATTCCCAGACCTTATTTCCTATAGTTCAAGGAAGTACATATAAAGATTTACGGCAAGAATCAGCAGAATATATTGCAAATGTCGGTGCAGAAGGAAATGCTATTGGTGGGCTATCCGTTGGCGAACCAGCCGAAGAAATGTATGCCATGACCGAAGTTGTTACAGCAATTCTTCCAAAAGACAAACCTCGCTATCTTATGGGGGTGGGAACTCCAGCAAATATTCTGGAAAATATAGCTTTAGGTATAGATATGTTCGATTGTGTAATGCCAACAAGAAATGCAAGAAACGGAATGTTATTTACGGCAAACGGTATTATCAACATCAAAAATAAAAAGTGGGAAGACGATTTTTCGCCAATTGACGAAATGGGGATTACCTTTGTTGATACCGAATATACAAAAGCGTATCTTAGACATTTGTTTGCTGCCAATGAATATTTGGGGAAACAAATAGCCACAATACACAATTTAGGTTTCTATCTTTGGTTGGTGCGTGAAGCCAGAAAGCATATTTTGGCGGGAGATTTTAGGGAGTGGAAAGATAAAATGGTAAAACAAGTAAGTGCAAGATTGTAGTTGTCAGTTATGAAGATAATAGATTGGTACATATTAAAGAGATATCTGGCAACCTTTTCGGTCATGCTATTGTTGTTTATTCCTATCGGAATCGTGATAGATGTAGCCGAAAAAATAAATAAAATCTTAGAAAGTGAAGTTCCTTTTAAGGCTGTAGCAATGTATTATTTTGATTTTACGATTTATTTTGCCAATCTTTTATTTCCAATCTTTTTATTTCTTTCCGTAATCTGGTTTACTTCAAAATTAGCAAACAATACAGAAATTATAGCAATCCTGAGTTCTGGAATTTCGTTTGCCAGATTTTTACGTCCATATTTAATAGGAGCAACAATGGTTTCTGTTTTATATCTGATTATGGGTTTCTTTTTAGTGCCAAAAGCCAGTAAGGGATTTAATGATTTTAGATATACCTATTTGAAGAATAATGCCGAGGTAAGAGAAAATTCTAATGTTTTTAGAGAAATAAACGAAGGAGAATTTATCTATGTAAGCAATATGAATAGTAGTACAAATATGGCTTATAACTTTGTACTGGAAAAATTTGACCCTACAAACAAACTTGAATATAAAATTACAGCAAATCGTCTAAAATGGAATCCGGACGATAGCACTTATACAATGTTTAATTATCAAAAACGAAAAGTCGGTGCTGTTGAAGATATTTTAGAAAGTGTTCCCAAGCGAGATACTGTTTTTAATTTTGAATTAGAAGATTTAACCCCATTGATTTATGTTGCAGAAACGCTTACGCTTGGCGAATTGTCAAAATTTATTGAAAAAGAAAAAGCCAGAGGTAACGCAAATGTCAATGTCTATGTGGTTCAGTTGTATAAAAAATACAGCTTGCCTGCTTCGGCTTTTATACTTACCATGATAGCAGTTGCTGTATCTTCAGTAAAAAGAAGAGGCGGAATGGGTATCAATCTCGCAATTGGGATTGTAGTCGGGTTTACTTTTGTTTTTTTTGATAAAGTTTTTATTACACTCGCAGAAAAATCAAGTATTCCGCCATTGGTTGCAGTTTGGTTACCCAATATAATTTTTGGTATATTAGCTCTCTATCTTATTAGGAATGCGAAACGATAGTATAAAAAGTTATCTTCACCTCCATCTAATTGTTTTTATTTGGGGTTTTACGGCTGTTTTGGGCGAACTCATTACACTCGACGCTCTGCCATTGGTTTGGTACAGAATGTTGCTTGCCGTAGGATTTGTAGCATTATACCTATGGTTTACCAAAAAAAGTATTAAAGTTTCGTTCAACTTGTTGCGAATCTTTTTTGTTATGGGACTGATAATAGCATTACATTGGTTTACTTTCTTTAAAGCAATAAAAGTGTCTAATGTTTCTGTAACACTTGCCTGCCTCTCTACCGGAGCTTTCTTTGCTTCTTTTCTGGAACCCGTCTTTTACCGTAGGAGAATTATTTGGTACGAAGTATTATTCGGACTCATTGTTGTTGTCGGACTTTTTTTTATCTTCAATTTTGAAGGAAACTATCTTTACGGAATAATTTTGGCATTGATTTCTGCATTTTTATCAGCTTTGTTTTCTGTATTTAACGGAAAACTTGCAACAAAATATGATTCTACCATTATTACGTTTTATGAACTGATAGGTGGTGTATTGTTCTTTTCAATCTATCTGCTGTTCTCAGGAGGTTTTGATTTAGCCTTTTTTCACGTAAGTAATAGTGATTGGATTTATTTGATAATCCTGAGCTCTGTTTGCACCGCTTATGCCTTTATTGCCTCAGTCCATGTTATGCGTCACATAAGCCCATATACGGTAATGCTTACTATTAATATGGAACCTGTTTACGGAATTATTTTGGCTCTAATCGTGTTTGGAGAAAAAGAACAAATGAGTACAGGATTCTATATAGGTACACTAATTATTCTTAGCACAGTTGTTTTAAATGGATTTGTAAAATATTTTGATAAGAAAAAGATAAAAACCACTCAATAATTATGACACACAAGGTAAATTCATTGTTAAAAAGTGTTCAAACAGACAAAAACAACTTTGAAAGTGTTAATTTTGAGTGTCGAAAACGTTAAACTTGTACATTTGCAAACTAACTAAACGCAAAATCAAATTTTATGGAATACCTCGATTTTGAACTTCCGATTAAGGAATTAGAAGACCAATTAGATAAATGTCAAATTATTGGTCAGGAATCTAATGTAGATGTTACTGCTACTTGTAAGCAAATTGAAAAAAAATTAGAAGATACCAAGAAAAAAATATACAAAAATCTGACAGCATGGCAAAGGGTTCAGTTGTCAAGACATCCAAGCAGACCTTACACAATGGAATATGTCAAAGCTTTGTGCGGTGATACTTTTTTGGAACTCTTTGGTGACAGAAACTTTAAAGACGACAAAGCCATGATTGGTGGCTTAGGCAAAATTGGCGGACAGTCATTTATGATTATTGGTCAGCAAAAAGGTTATAATACCAAGACTCGTCAGTATCGTAATTTTGGAATGGCAAATCCCGAGGGTTATCGAAAAGCACTCAGATTGATGAAAATGGCTGAAAAATTCGGAATTCCGGTTCTTACTTTAATCGATACTCCCGGAGCATATCCAGGTCTTGAAGCCGAAGAAAGAGGGCAAGGTGAAGCCATAGCTCGTAATATTCTTGAAATGATTAGGCTTAAAACCCCAATTATTACGGTAATCGTAGGTGAAGGGGCCTCAGGTGGAGCCTTAGGAATAGGTGTCGGAGACAAAGTATATATGCTCGAAAATACTTGGTATTCGGTAATTTCTCCGGAGTCTTGTTCTTCAATTTTATGGAGAAGTTGGGAATATAAAGAAAAAGCAGCCGATGCTTTGAAACTAACTTCGTATGATATGAAAAAACAAAACCTCATAGACGAAATCGTTCCTGAACCGCTCGGAGGAGCCCACTATGACAGAGAAATAACTTTTAAAACAACAGAAAAATATATCCTAAAAGGTTTTAATGAACTAAAAGACTTATCAACAGAAGATTTAGTAACCCAAAGAATGGATAAATACAGCAAGATGGGAGAATACAAGGAATAATTCCTACACTACTCAAAATTAAAATCCGAAGTCGCAAGTTTTCGGATTTTTTTTGTGTTATCAACAAGTTTTTAGTTGGTTGTTAACAGAGGTGTTTTAACAAATCAATTTCGAGAAAAGCTTATTTTTTGGTTACATTCGCAGTATGGAAAATTTGAAAAGCATAAACCCAATAAAAGTAGATAAAACAACCATCATTAACCTCGAAAAAGGTAAACTACCACCACAAGCTTTAGATTTAGAAGAGGCAGTTTTGGGTGCGATGTTGATAGACAGAAAAGGGATTGACGATGCCGTTGATATTCTAAAACCAGAAGCTTTTTACAAAGAAGCTCATCGTCATATTTTTGAAGCAATCCTCAAATTGTTCAACGATTCACAACCGATAGATTTACTAACAGTTTCTGCTCAGTTAAAGAAAGATGCCAAGCTCGATTTAGCCGGAGGAGATTTTTATCTAATTCAGCTAACGCAAAAAATAACATCATCGGCACACATAGAATATCATTCGAGAATTATTCTTCAGAAATACATTCAGAGAAGCCTAATTAAAGTCTCTTCTGAAATTATTGAAGACTCCTATGATGAAACTACAGATGTATTTGATTTGCTAGATAAAGCCGAATCGAAACTTTATGATATTACGCAAGGAAACATAAAAAGAAGCTCAGAAACTGCCGAAAGTTTAGTTCGAAAAGCAAAACAACGCATTGAAGAAATTTCCCAAAAAGAAGGAATGAGCGGAATTCCTACTGGTTTTGACAAATTAGACAAAGTAACTTCGGGCTGGCAACCAAGTGATTTAGTCATTATTGCCGCAAGACCGGGGATGGGAAAAACAGCTTTCGTGCTTTCTATGGCTAGAAATGTAGCCATTCAATTTAATTTTCCGGTAGCCATTTTTTCTCTAGAAATGTCCTCAGTACAGCTCATAACCCGTTTAATATCCTCCGAAACAGGTCTGTCTTCCGAGAAATTGCGTACCGGTAAACTCGAAAAACACGAGTGGGAGCAACTCAGCGTGAAGGTAAAAGACTTAGAGAAAGCCCCGTTATATATAGATGATACACCATCGCTTTCTATTTTTGATTTAAGAGCAAAAGCACGTCGTTTGGCATCACAATATGGAGTTAAGTTAATTATTATAGATTATTTGCAACTTATGACTGCCGGTGGCGGTGGAAAAGGTGGCGGAAACCGTGAACAAGAAATTTCGACCATTTCTCGAAACCTGAAGGCTTTGGCAAAAGAACTTGATGTTCCGGTAATTGCATTATCACAATTGTCGCGTGCTGTAGAAACCCGTGGTTCGAGCAAACGTCCGTTACTTTCAGATTTGAGAGAGTCCGGTGCCATTGAGCAAGATGCAGATATTGTGTCGTTTATTTACCGACCCGAATATTATTCTATTAATGAATGGGACGACAATGATCAGACGCCCACACAAGGACAAGCTGAATTTATCATTGCCAAGCACCGAAACGGAAGTCTTGAAAATATCCGATTGAAATTTATCGGCAGTCTGGGTAAATTTGATAATCTCGACGATTTTTCAACTTCATTCAGCGATTTACCTTCCAAAATGAATTTGGATGAAGCAGCCTTTGTGACCAAAAATCTTCCTTCGGCAGAAGATGCTTTTGGCAGTAGTGCAGAAGACGACAGTGATGTGCCGTTTTAATAAATTTTAAACAGATTCTTAATTTTAAAAAGTTACCTTTGATAAAACGTTTTACTTTTTAGATATGAGGCAAATAGTTTTGTTTTTCTTCTTATTGGTTTTTATGAATGTAAAAGCGACATTCATCCTAATGCCTATGGACGAAAGCACCCAGCAAAACCATCTGAAAGCTTATGGAATAACCTATTGGGCTTTGGAACAGGATTATAAAGCAAGCTGGCTACTCAATTACCGCGGCGGTTCTTTTCTGTTACCCGATGTTGCAGAAATCAGGAAAGAATGTCAGATAAGAGGCGTTAGTTTTGAAATCTTATCCGATGCTCAGGCAAATAATATTCTGGAAGAAATCAGCAGTCCGTCGCAGAATATGGAAGCGGTGGTTTTGGAGAAAGCTCCCAGAATTGCAGTTTATACTCCAACGGGTAAACAGCCGTGGGACGATGCGGTAACTTTGGTTCTTACGTATGCTGAAATTCCATACAAAGCGGTTTATGACGAAGAAGTCATGGCAGATGAACTATTGCTATACGATTGGTTACATTTGCATCATGAAGATTTTACAGGGCAATATGGAAAGTTTTTTGGTGCTTACAGAAACGCACCTTGGTATATTGAACAAAAGAAAGATGCCGAAGCTTTGGCTACAAAATTAGGTTTTTCTAAAGTGTCTGATGCTAAATTGGCTGTAGCCAAAAAGATTCGAGATTTTGTTATCGGAGGCGGGTTCATGTTTGCAATGTGTTCAGCAACAGATAGTTTTGACATTGCTCTTTCGTCTGAGGGTGTTGATATTTGCGAACCTATGTTTGACGGAGATGCCAGTGAACCCAATTATCAGTCAAAAATAGATTATTCAAGAACTTTTGCCTTTAAAGATTATATTCTGGAAAGAAGTCCGACGGTTTATGAATTTTCGGATATTGATATGACTACCAAACGCAGAATTCCTATGGAAAAAGATTATTTTACCTTAATGGAATACTCTGCCAAATGGGATCCGATTCCAACGATGCTTTGTCAGAACCATACACAACTTGTAAAAGGGTTTATGGGACAAACCACTTCGTTTGATGGCAATCTGATAAAATCGAATGTATTGGTTATGGGTGAAAACCATCTGAATGGAGAAGCTCGTTATATTCACGGAACAAAAGGAAAAGGGATGTTTACGTTCTTCGGCGGACATGACCCAGAAGATTATCAGCATCTTGTAGGCGACGCACCTACGGTTTTAGATTTGCATCCCAATTCACCTGGATACCGACTTATTTTAAATAACGTTTTGTTTCCTGCCGCTCAGAAGAAAAAACAAAAGACATAAAACCAAATTACGCAGTAGAAATCTATTAATAATTGCACAACTCTAAATCTGAAAAGCACTTAAATTTCTGTCAACAAGTTAGTAAAAACTATCTCTACTGAATAAGTTTTCTGGGCATTTACACCTTTTTTGTATCCTTTTTTCTCATAACGAATCCTACTTCATAATTTGGGATAAAAAAAATCCTGACTAAAAAGTCAGGATTTTTTTTAAAGCTATACTAAACTTTCCTCGTTTTCTTTATCCAAGTACGATTGTACAATTTCGATAGCATTGGTAACTACATCACTCAATGCCGTGATAAAGGTGCCTTCGTCTGCAATATTGATTGCATGTTTGATGGCTTCAATTTCTTTAGGAATAATTTCGTGTGTTACGGTTTTACCGGACATTTGAATGCCTTCAAGGATTAAATCTATAATCTCTTCTGCGGTTCTACCCCTTAAATGCTTTTCTTGTCTGATGATGATATGGTCAAACATTCTGGCAGCAATAATGGCACATTCCCGTATGTCTTCATCTCTACGGTCACCTACACCAGCTATAATTCCTATTTTGCGAGTGGCTTCAATATTGCTCAGCAAATCTTCTATCGCAGTATATCCAGCAGGGTTGTGAGCAAAATCTATCATTACTTTGAATTTTTTAAACTCAAAAATATTCATACGTCCCGGAGTTTGGGCAACGCTGGGTATGAATGTTTGTAATGATAAACTGATGTCTTCTGTTCTGAATCCCCACAGATAACTTGCTAAAGTAGCTGCCAAAACATTTTGAATCATAAATTTAGCTTTGCCACCTAACGTCAGAGGTATGAGCGTAGCTCTGTCAACTCTGATTTTCCAATCACCTTTTTTAACAGTTATAAAACCGTTTTCGTAAACAGCAACTATCTTACCTTCTTTAGATAATCTGCGAATATGGCTGGTGTCTTCGTCCATTGCAAAATATGCGACGTTGCAATCCAAACTCTGAGCTATTTTTATACACTGAGGGTCGTCTGCATTCAAAACAGCCCATCCTTCTTTTTTAACGCTTTGTACCACAACGCTTTTTACACGAGCTAAATCATCTAATGTGTCAATATCGTTTAGACCCAAATGGTCTTCGCAAATGTTGGTAACGATGGCAATGTCACATCGGCTAAATCCGAGTCCGGCTCTGAGTATTCCGCCTCGTGCTGTTTCGAGAACGGCAAATTCTACGGTTGGGTCTTTCAAAATATATTCAGCAGAAATAGGTCCAGTTGTGTCACCTTTTTCAAGCATGTGATTTTGAATATAAATACCATCTGAAGTAGTAAAACCTACTCTGTACCCGTTGTTTTTTACAATATGAGCAAGCAATCGGGTAGTGGTGGTTTTTCCGTTGGTTCCTGTAACAGCAATAATAGGAATGCGACTTGGTTTCCCTGGAGGGTAAAGCATATCGATTACAGGAGCAGCCACATTTCTGGGTAATCCTTCAGAAGGAGCCAAGTGCATTCTGAATCCAGGAGCGGCATTTACTTCAAGAACTACACCACCGTTTTCCAATAGAGGTTGCGTAAGGTTACCAGCCATAATGTCGATACCACAGACATCCAATCCTATAATTCTTGAAATACGTTCTGCCAGAAAAATATTTTCAGGGTGAACCATATCGGTAACATCTACCGAGGTACCTCCGGTACTTAAATTTGCAGTTGATTTCAGATAAATAATTTCACCCGATTGAGGGATTGAAGTCAGGGTATATCCATTTTTCTCTATCAAATCGAGTGTGTCGCGGTCAACGGTTATTTCTGTCAGTACATTTTCGTGACCGTATCCTCTTCGAGGATCTTGATTTTCAATTTCAATGAGCTCTTCGATGTTGTTCTTTCCGTTTCCTACAATATGTGCCGGAACTCTTTTTGCAGCGGCTACCATTTTATGGTCAATTACCAAAACCCTAAAATCAAATCCGGTAATAAACTTTTCTACAATAACCCGTCGGCTGTATCTTTTGGCATGTGCCAGACCTTCTTTGGCATTTTCCCAATCTGTTACATTAATAGAAGCTCCTTTTCCGTGATTTCCATCCAATGGCTTGATTACTATAGGGTATCCTATTTTTTTTACTGTGTATTCCAAATCTTCTTCGTCAACACAAATAGAGCCTTTTGCCACAGGAATAGAATTCATTTCGAGCATTCGTTTTGTTTCCTCTTTGTCGCAGGCAATATCTACGGCTATATTACTGGTTTTGCAGGTAATAGTTGCCTGAAATCTCATTTGATTTACACCATATCCTAATTGTACCAGAGAGTTTGTACCTAATCGAATCCAAGGAATGTCTCTTGAAACGGCTTCCTCTACGATGCTTCCCGTAGAAGGTCCAAGCCGAACATCTTCTCTGATTTCTCTCATTTTTTGAATATCTGAATCCAGATTATAGGGAGCACCGGTAGTAAGAGCTTCGGCAATTCTTACAGCACTTTCGGCGGCAAAAATCCCCACACTCTCTTCTACATAACTAAACACTACATTATAAATGCCGGGATTTCTGGTTTCTCGGGTTCTTCCGAATCCGGTTTCCATGCCGGCAAGTGTTTGAATCTCTAAAGCAATGTGTTCAATAACATGTCCCATCCAAGTACCTTTTTCTACTCGGATAAAAAAACCTCCTCTTACGCCTTCAGAACATCGATGCTCTATCATTGAAGGAAACATAGCTTCAATGCGTTCCCGAAAACCATCAATTTTATTGGTAGGATATTGCTCCATTTCCTCCAAATCCAAACGCATTTGGATTAATTTTTTGCGGCGAACACTCCAAATGTTCGGTCCGCGAAGAGCCTGAATTTTTAAAATTTTCATGGGTAGTAAAAGTTAGGTTAGTTTTTAGTTTATCACAATGCTAAAAATAATAAAAAATTGAAATAATAAAAATAAATATAAACAAATTCTTAAATAGTAAGTAAATTTAAAATTTTTCAATGAATTGTTATATAATTGCTACTGCGTTATTTTAATATTTTAAATTGGCTTTTATCTTTTTAAATATAGCAGTAATGCTACTTACAAAATAAAAATTACAGATTCACCTTCCGAATAATATTAATTTATCACTAAATTATTACTTTTGCGGCATGAATGTAAAAGGAAAATTAATTATAATAGGTGGGGCTGTTGACAAGGGCAGTTTTACCGAATCTGGTTTTGACCAGGATGTTTCTAAAAATCTGAACTTTTTTGAAACCGGTATATTGAAACGTATTATAGATGAATCTAAAAGAAAACAAAATTCTAGAATAGAAATTATTACCACTGCTTCAAAGATTCCGAGAGAAGTAGGTCTCGAATATGTGAAGGCTTTTCGGTTTTTGAATGCATCCAATGCAGATGTCTTGGATATTGAAAACAGAGAGCAAGCTTCTGACAGAGAATTTCTAAACAGACTTATTGAGGCAGATGTCGTAATGTTTACGGGAGGCGATCAATTGAGACTTTCTTCTATTTTGGGTGGGACAAAATTTCACGAAATTCTTTTGGATAAATATAAAAACGAAGAGTTTATTTATGCAGGAACTTCTGCTGGAGCTGCCGCAGCTTCTAACAATATGATTTATCAAGGAAGTAGTTCTGAGGCTCTTTTGAAAGGAGAGATAAAAATCACGAGTGGTTTAGGTTTAATCGACAAATTGATTATTGACACTCACTTTGTAAGGAGAGGAAGAATAGGTAGATTGTTTCAGTCGGTCGTGAGCAACCCTAAAATATTAGGTGTAGGTCTTGGTGAAGATACCGGATTATTGATAACCAATAATAGCCAAATGGAAGCTATTGGTTCTGGTTTAGTTATTTTGGTTGACGGCAGAGAGATAAAAGACACCAACCTTACTCGGGTAGAATTGGGTCAACCAATTTCTATAAATCGATTGGTAACGCACGTTATGAGTAAGCATGATACTTTTGATTTAGAAACCTATAAAATGAACATTTATTCTTCGCAATATGTCTAAAATAATAATTCACGGAGGATTTTTTTCAGAATCATCTACTAATGTAGAAACCAAAATTGCTAAGCAGAAGGCTTTATTGCAGATTGTTAAAGATTCGTATGAGTATTTAAAAAATCATTCGGCGGTCGAAACTGTTGTGTATGCTGTTTCGTTATTGGAAGATGACCCGTTATTCAATGCGGGTCTTGGTTCGCAGATACAAAGTGACGGAAAAATCAGGATGAGTGCTTCTTTGATGGATGGTTCTACCTTAAAAATGAGTGGTGTCATTAATATTGAAGAAGTGAAAAACCCGATTCAGGTGGCTGAGCTATTGATGAATGTTGACGATAGAATATTGAGTGGTGAAGGAGCTACAGCATTTGCGAGAAAAAATGGTTTTGAAAAATTTTCTACTGAAATTCCGCAAAGAAGAGATGAATATGAAGCAAAATTAAAAGCAACTGGAATTGGAACCGTAGGTTGTGTGGCACTTGATGATAATGGAAAAATTGCCGTTGCTACTTCTACCGGTGGAAAAGGTTTTGAAATCGTGGGTCGTGTCTCTGATTCTGCAACCGTGGCAGGAAATTATTCCAATGAATTTTGTGGAGTTAGTATAACAGGTGTTGGCGAAGATATCGTAAGCGGTGCTGTGGCTGCAAAAATAGTAACCCGTGTTACTGACGGTTTCAGTTTGGAACAGGCTTTTGAAAAGACTTTTAATGAATTAAAGCCCTTTGACGGATTTGCTGGAGCAATTGCTATTGATAACAAAGGTAATATTTTTCATCAGGATTCTCATCCTATGATGGTTTTTGCTTCTTTTGACGGTTTTGTGGAAGAAGTCTTTGGTTGATATTTACATTGAATTTAAGCCCACAAAATATTCCAATCATGGAAGCGGTGGCTTAGTATAAATTATGAAATAAATAAAACATAATGCAAAAACTCTTTATCATTACGTTGTTTTTATTTGGTTTGTCAAAATCTATGTCTCAAATTAATTTTGAAAAAGGGACTTTAAGTGAAAAAGAGTTAGAATTTTTAGAACAAACATTAAAGTGGAATGATAATTTGTTGATTATCAACTTCAAATAGCCAAAGCATAACTGTCATTATGATAATTATCAAAACTTCAATCAATCAAAAAAATGGTGGAAGAAATTCTATTCAAAAATTGATTTACAAAATGCTCACAACGTTTTTGTTTTCTCAGACCGTATAGCAGCTAAAAAAGTTATTGATGATGAAGTTTATTTTGAGGACAGACATAACTTTTTGTTAAATAAATTTTTCAACAAATATCCTTTTTGTGTTGCTGTTATGGTTATAAATCAAAAAGGAAACTTTGAACTTAAAGGAAGTGAATACTCTGAAGAACAGGTTTCAAAAATGATTGAATCTCTAAGGTGATTGAGGGTTTTCGCTATCGTGTGAATCTGTGTAAAACAATGCATACTAACAAAAAATCCCTGCCAAAAGGCAGGGATTTTCTATAAATAAGTAAGTTAAATCAGGTTGTACAAACGTTTTTATTTCACTTTATTCACGATAGCTTTAAAAGCTTCGGGGTGATTCATGGCAAGGTCGGCCAATACTTTACGGTTCAATTCGATACCGTTTTTCTTAACCAATCCCATGAATTGTGAATATGACAATCCTTCCTGTCTTGCACCTGCGTTTATACGCATAATCCAAAGCGAACGGAAGTTTCTTTTCTTTTGCTTTCTGTCACGGTAAGCATATTGCATAGCTTTTTCTACCGCATTTTTGGCAACTGTCCAAACGTTTTTACGACGACCAAAGAAACCTTTGGCCTGTTTCATTATTTTTTTTCTGCGTGCTCTTTTAGCAACTGAGTTTACTGATCTTGGCATATTTTTTTTCTTTTTTTGGAGTAAGGCGGCCTTTTGGCACTTTCGATTTTAAATCGCCCACTTCAGGGTTATTAAATAATTTTAACCTAACAATAGATTTGTTTCACGTTTCAAGTTCTTTTTGTTTCAAGTTTGTTAACTTGAAACTTTTGACCGAAACTAATTATACTAATCTTAATTGTTCTTTCACACTTCTTTCATCACTTTCGTGTACCAAAGTAGTGTGAGTCAACGCTAATTTACGTTTTTTTGACTTTTTAGTCAGGATGTGGCTTTTATAAGCGTGTTTCCTTTTGATTTTACCGGTTCCCGTTATTTTAAAGCGTTTTTTGGCTCCGGATTTTGTTTTCATTTTAGGCATAATTACCAGTATATAATAGATTTAACTTACTTACGATTTCTTTTTTGGAGCGATAAACATAGTCATACGCTTACCTTCCAAAACCGGCATAGATTCAACTTTGCCATATTCTTCCAAGTCTGTTGCCAATTTTAGAAGCAAAATTTGCCCTTGTTCTTTATAGATTATAGAACGTCCTTTGAAAAATACAAATGCTTTTAATTTTGCTCCCTCTTGTAAAAACTTAATGGCATTTTTCTTTTTAAACTCATAATCGTGCTCATCTGTTTGAGGACCGAAACGAATTTCTTTTACCACAATCTGCGAAGATTTGGCTTTGAGCATTTTTTCTCGTTTTTTTTGCTCATATAGAAATTTTCCATAGTCGATAATTTTACAAACCGGCGGAACTGCATTAGGAGAAATTTCAACCAAATCTAACTCCTGTTCTTCAGCTAATTGAAGAGCTGCAGATGTTTTGTATATTCCAGGTTCTATATTGTCGCCTACCAAGCGAATTTCTGGCACACGAATATTAGTATTTATGCGATGTGCATCTTTTTTTTCCTCACGGGGTCTATAACTACCCCTATTGTTTCTGACTGCTATAGTGTTATAAATTAAAAGTTAGACTTAAAATGGTTTTAATGTTTTGTTTATTTCTTCTTGTACTATTTTAGAAAATTCTTCAATAGTTACAGTAATATTTCCTTTTCCTTCTTGACCGTGTCTTCTCACAGAAACCGTGCCGTTTTTTTCTTCCTCTTCTCCGACAATAAGCATAAACGGTATCTTTTTGACTTCGGCATCTCTAATTTTTTTGCCGATTGTTTCGTTCCTATTGTCAATCAGGCTGCGAATTTCGTGATTTTCCATCAAACTCAAAACTTTTTCAGCATAATTTTCATATTTTTCGCTTAAAGACAGTATAATAACTTGTTCAGGAATAAGCCATAAAGGAAAGTTTCCGGCAGTATGCTCAAGCAAAATTGCTACAAACCGTTCCATAGAACCAAAAGGAGCTCTATGTATCATTACAGGTTGGTGCAGTTTGTCATCTGCTCCTTTGTAAGTAAGGTCAAAACGTTCGGGAAGATTGTAATCCACCTGAATGGTGCCTAATTGCCATTGTCTTCCCAGAGCATCTTTTACCATAAAATCAAGTTTCGGACCATAAAAAGCTGCTTCACCACTTTCTATAACGAAATTTAATCCTTTGTCTTTAGCTGCACTAATGATGGCGTTTTCAGCTTTTTCCCAATTTTCTACAGAACCAATATATTTATCAGGATTGTCCAAATCTCGTACAGATACTTGAGCCGTAAAGTTTTCAAATCCTAAAGAACCAAAAACATATAACACCAAATCGATTACTTTTTTGAATTCTTCGTCCAGCTGTTCGGGTGTGCAGAAAATGTGAGCATCGTCCTGAGTAAAACCTCTAACACGAGTCAAGCCGTGTAATTCGCCACTTTGTTCATAACGATAAACAGTGCCAAATTCTGCGTATCTTTTTGGAAGTTCTTTATAACTCCAAGGTTTAGCCTTATAGATTTCACAGTGATGCGGACAGTTCATGGGTTTTAATAAAAACTCCTCACCTTCAACAGGTGTATGAATCGGCTGAAAACTATCGGCTCCATATTTTGCATAATGACCAGAAGTTACATATAGTTCTTTATGACCAATATGAGGTGTAACCACTTGTTCGTAACCGGCTTTTTTCTGGGCTTTTTTCAAAAATTGTTCTAAACGTTCACGAAGTGCAGCTCCTTTGGGTAGCCATAAAGGCAAACCCTGACCTACTTTTTGTGAAAAGGCAAACAATTCTAATTCTTTTCCTAATTTACGATGGTCACGTTTTTTGGCTTCTTCTAATAGTTCCAGATATTCGGTTAAGTCTTTTTGTTTTGGAAATGAAATACCATAAACTCGCGTAAGTTGCTTGTTCTTTTCATCACCACGCCAATATGCTCCGGCAACACTCATAATTTTCATCGCTTTGATAATGCCTGTATTCGGAATGTGTCCGCCTCGGCATAAATCTGTAAATGTGTCATGGTCGCAGAATGTGATGCTGCCATCTTCTAAGTTTTCAATTAGTTCAATTTTGTATGGATTTTCTTCTTTCACATACATTGCCAAAGCATCGGTTTTGGACACTGAACGCATCTTAAATTCGTGTTTGCCACGAGAAATTTCCAGAACACGATCTTCGACAGTTTTGAAGTCTTTTTCGCCAAAGGTGCTTTCTCCAAAATCAATGTCATAATAAAAACCATTTTCGACAGCCGGTCCAATGGTGAGTTTTATCTCGGGATACATTTCCAGTAAAGCTTGTGCCATAACATGCGAGGTCGAATGCCAAAATGCTTTTTTGCCTTCGGGGTTATTCCATGTATAAAGAACAAGTGAACCATTTGTCGTTAAAGGTGTTGTGGTTTCAACAGTTGTACTGTTGAAAGATGCCGATATAACATTTCTTGCCAGCCCTTCACTTATACTTAGTGCTATATCTGTTGGTGTAACGCCCGATTCATACGAACGAACCGAACCATCCGGTAAAGTAATCTCAATCATGCTAAAAATTTTCAGACTGCAAATATAAAGTATTACCTCTTTAATTACAATAACAACTATAATATCGTTGTGGTAAAAATATCTGTCAAAAAAGTGCTCTTAATCTTATTCATGTTTTCTGACTTCGATTGCAGCTGAATTTTTGATTGTAAAAACTACACATAATTCCGTAAATTGCACCCTCAAAATTGATTTATTAATAAAATAATGGAACAACAAAAGCCTTATACCCCAAAAAATAAAGTAAGAATTGTAACTGCAGCCTCACTTTTTGACGGACACGATGCTTCAATAAATATTATGCGAAGAGTGATTCAGGCTACCGGTTGTGAGGTCATTCATTTAGGTCACGACCGAAGTGTGGAGGAGGTAGTAAATACTGCCATTCAGGAAGATGCCAATGCCATTGCGATGACTTCGTATCAGGGAGGACACAACGAATACTTTAAATATATGTGTGATTTGCTCAACGAAAAAGGAGCAGGTCATATCAAGATTTTCGGTGGTGGAGGAGGAGTGATTCTTCCCGAAGAAATCAAAGAATTAGAAGACTACGGAATCACGAGAATTTATTCTCCCGATAACGGACGTGCTTTGGGATTACAGGGAATGATAAATGATTTGATTGAAAAATCTGACTTTCCTGTCGGGAATGAATTAAACGGAGAAATTGACCATTTGGAAGAAAAAAACCCGAAAACGATTGCCCGATTGATTTCGTCTGCCGAAAATTTCCCTGAAGTAGCAAAGGGTGTTTTCGATAAAATTCACGATTTAAATAAAGATTCGAAAATTCCCGTTTTGGGAATTACCGGAACGGGAGGAGCAGGAAAATCGTCTTTGGTTGATGAATTAGTCAGAAGATTTTTAATGGATTTTCCTGATAAAACTATCGGACTGATTTCGGTTGACCCGTCAAAACGCAAAACAGGAGGAGCATTATTAGGGGACAGAATCCGTATGAATGCGATTAACAATCCGAGAGTTTATATGCGTTCGCTGGCTACTCGTCAGTCGAATTTGGCTCTGTCGAAATACGTAGCAGAAGCCATTCAAGTGCTCAAAGCTGCAAAATACGATTTGATTGTTCTAGAAACTTCGGGTATTGGTCAATCGGATACCGAAATTATGGATCATTCTGATGTGGCTTTGTATGTGATGACACCCGAATTTGGAGCAGCTACTCAATTAGAGAAAATTGATATGCTTGATTTTGCTGATTTGGTAGCAATCAACAAATTCGATAAAAGAGGAGCTTTGGACGCTATCCGTGATGTAAAAAAGCAGTATCAGAGAAACCATAACCTATGGCACGAAAATCCTGATACAATGCCTGTTTTCGGAACGATTGCTTCGCAGTTTAACGATCCGGGAATGAATTCGCTCTACAAAGCGATTATGGATAAAATAGTCGAAAAGACAAGTTCGGACTTAAAATCTACTTTCGAAATTACTCGTGAAATGAGCGAGAAAATATTCGTGATTCCACCAAGTAGAACCAGATATTTATCTGAAATTGCCGAAAACAACCGCAAATACGACGAAACGGTTTTAACTCAAGTTGAAGTAGCTCAAAAATTATACGGAATCTATAAAACGATTGAATCGGTTACGGATGTCAAACTGAGCTTGTCGAAGTTTGGAATTGATGAAGATAGTCTTCGACAAGCTCAGACTGACGGAAACAGGCAATTTGTTGAGCTTTTGAAAAAAGAATTCGACCGAGTAAAAATGAATCTTGACCCATACAACTGGGAAATCATTTTCACTTGGAATGAAAAAGTAAATAAATACAAAAATCCTGTGTATTCGTTTAAGGTTAGAGATAAAGAAATAAAAATTCAAACGCATACAGAATCACTTTCTCATTCACAGATTCCGAAAATTGCACTACCGAAATATCAGGCTTGGGGAGACATCTTGAAATGGAATTTACAGGAAAATGTTCCGGGAGAGTTCCCTTTTGCATCAGGATTGTACCCGTTCAAACGTGAAGGAGAAGACCCGACCCGTATGTTTGCTGGTGAAGGAGGTCCGGAAAGAACCAACAGACGTTTCCACTACGTGAGTTTGGGAATGCCTGCCAAACGACTTTCAACCGCTTTTGACAGTGTAACTTTATACGGAAACGACCCTGATTACCGACCTGATATTTACGGAAAAATCGGAAATGCGGGAGTTTCTATCTGTTGTCTGGACGATGCGAAAAAACTGTATTCAGGTTTTGATTTGTCGCATCCTGCTACTTCGGTTTCGATGACCATCAACGGTCCTGCTCCGATGTTGTTAGGATTCTTTATGAATGCGGCTATCGACCAAAACTGCGAAAAATACATCAAAGAAAATGGTTTAGAAGCGGAGGTTGAAGTAAAAATCAATGCGATTTATAAAGAAAAAGGTGTCGAAAGACCACGTTATAACGGTGAACTTCCGGAAGGAAATGACGGATTAGGGTTGATGTTGTTGGGAGTTACCGGAGATCAGGTTTTACCTTTGGAAATCTATAACGAAATCAAAACCAAAACGCTTTCACAAGTTCGTGGAACGGTTCAGGCAGATATTTTAAAAGAAGACCAAGCACAAAATACCTGTATTTTCTCTACTGAATTTGCTTTGCGATTGATGGGAGATGTTCAGCAGTATTTTATCGAGAAAAACGTACGTAACTTCTATTCGGTTTCAATTTCAGGATATCATATTGCGGAGGCTGGAGCGAATCCGATTACGCAATTGGCTTTTACCCTGGCTAATGGTTTCACTTACGTGGAATATTATTTGTCCAGAGGAATGAACATTAATGATTTCGGGCCAAACTTATCGTTCTTTTTCTCCAACGGAATCGATCCGGAATATGCTGTAATTGGTCGTGTAGCTCGAAAAATTTGGGCAAAAGCCTTAAAATTAAAATACGGAGCTAATGAAAGAGCTCAAATGCTCAAATACCACATTCAGACTTCAGGTCGTTCATTACACGCACAGGAAATTGATTTTAACGATATTCGTACAACTTTACAGGCTTTGTATGCGATTTATGATAACTGTAACTCATTGCATACCAATGCGTATGATGAGGCGATTACGACTCCGACCGAAGAATCAGTTCGTAGAGCAATGGCAATTCAACTTATTATCAACAGAGAATTAGGATTGGCGAAAAACGAAAACCCAATTCAAGGTTCGTTTATCATCGAAGAATTGACTGATTTAGTTGAAGAAGCAGTGTTAACAGAATTTGACCGAATTACAGAACGTGGAGGAGTGCTTGGAGCAATGGAAACAATGTATCAACGCTCTAAAATTCAGGAGGAAAGTTTGTATTACGAAACGCTGAAACACACAGGAGAATTCCCGATTATCGGAGTAAATACGTTTTTGAGCAGTAAAGGTTCTCCGACTGTTGTTCCTGCTGAAGTAATCAGAGCAACGGAAGAAGAAAAATTATTCCAAATCAAAACCAAAGAAACTCTGAACAAAGCCAATGAAGAAAAAGTAAAAACTGAACTTGATAAAATTCAGGAAGTAGCTGTTCAGAACCAAAATATCTTTGAACAGCTTATGGAAGCAACCAAGGTTTGTTCGCTGGGGCAAATTACTTCGGCTCTGTTTGAAGTAGGAGGGCAGTATAGGAGGAATATGTAAAATACTCCCCTAACCCCTCCGAAGGAGGGAAATTAAGTGATTTAGAAAGAAAACAAGGTTTTGTTATGTTATAAAAATCGCTATCTTTCCTTTATAAATTTTGAAATACAATTTTATCTGCTTATAGTTAATTCAGAAATTTAATGTAAATTTGTTTCTAAACAAATTTGAAAATTTATGGACACAACCATTTTAAAAAATAGGATTCATACCTTTGTTGAAAAGGCAGATGAACGAGTTTTGTCTATTGTGAACAGTGTTTTTGAAAATTATTACAATCAGGATATTGTTGCTTTTCACCCTAACGGAAAACCAATGACAAGGCAGGAGTACGAAGATGCTCTTATGATTGCTGAACAACAGGTTTCAGAGGGAGATTTTGTTGATGTTGAAAATTTGGAATAAAAGAAAATGTCGGCGAAAATCACAAAAATTGTCTGGGTTAGACAGGCAAGAGAGGCTCTTTCAGCCATTTTGGAATATCGCTATTCGGAAATTCCGGCAGCTTACAAAATTGTAAAAAAAGACATTATAGATGCCTCAAAAAACATTACTTTTTCCGAGCAATATCAGAAAGATGATATTTTTCCCGAATACAGAAGAATAATTGTGAGAGATTATAAAATTCTTTATAAAGAAAAACAGGGAATTGTTTATATTCTGAATGTTGTATGTACAAAGGCTAAATAGTATAAAGTTCAGGAAACCCGCTATCCAAAACCAGAATATCTTTGAACAACTTATGGAAGCAATCAAAGTTTGTTCTTTAGGACAGATTACTGCTGCACTGTTCGAAGTTGGTGGGCAGTATAGAAGGAATATGTAAAATCCTCCCCTAACCCCTCCGAAGGAGGGGAACTTGAAAAGATAATTTGTAACTTTGCCTTATGTTAATTTTGTTAGACATAGACGGAGTAATGGTTCCTGCAAGCCCTTGGAAACGACCTGAAATTCTTGAAGACAACTTTATGAATTTCAGTTTACAGGCAACCAAAGCACTTGAAAAGATTATATCTTCTACAAGTGCCGATATTCTATTGACTACTTCTCACAAAGACAATTTTACCTTAAATCAATGGAAAGACATCTTTGAAAAGAGAAATATTAAGGTTGGTAAAATTGATAAGCTCCCGAAAAACGCAAATCATCTAAACAGAAAAGATGAAATTTTGAATTGGTTTAATGCTAATAATATCAATGAAAATTTTATAATCATAGATGATGACAAATCATTAAACTCATTGCCTGACCTTTTAAAGAACAGACTGATTCAGACAAGTGCAACAGTTGGTTTAACCAACTTTTTAGCAGATGAAGCAATTCGAAATTTAAGAGAACAAGAATACGAATTGGCTTAATGATATTTAATTTTCAATCCTGATAAATGTTAAAGTTTATCAGGATTTTTTTATACATTTGAACAACTGATGGAAGCAACCAAGGTTTGTTCGTTAGGACAGATTACTTCGGCTTTGTTTGAAGTAGGAGGGCAGTATAGAAGGAATATGTAATTGATGTATAATTATTTTTATATGGATACTTCAGAGAAAGAAAAAATTTATGATAAAATAAATAAACAACACTTAAAAAAGCATATTGATAAATATGAAAAAAAGGTGGAATCTGTATTGGATGAATTATCTAAGCAGAGTGGGCGTGCATTAGTAATTTTAGGGTGTGCATATTTAGAAGAATTATGTAAGAGTTGTTTTTTTGAGACAATGACAAATGAGGGGAGAAAAAAATATTTAGACAATCATAACAAGGAGTTAACATTTAGTTTAACTTCAACATTTCTTTATGCACAAGATTATATATCTAAGGAAATTTTTGATTTATTAAAATATATTAGAGAGATTAGAAACAAATATGCTCATATTCCAATATTTGAGAAAAATCATATAGAATCAATAAAAGCCAAAAATTCCAATATTAGAAAACTGCTTGACGGAAGATGGATATCTAGAGATGTTGAAAAAATAAAAAAGTTAGAAGATGTTGATGACCAACTGTATTTTATTGTTTTTGAAAACTTGATATATGGTTTGATGGCTCTAGAAATGTACATAATACCAAATCAAAAACTTGCAAAGCTTCAGTTTGTACAAAATCAAAAAATGTTGAATGTTTCTATCAATATGGGAGAGTTTAATGAATATACAGAGCATTTTATAAGTATAAAACTCTCACAATAATATTCCAAATCACGTAATTCATTAAAATCTCCAAAGTATCGTACTTCGGAGGTTTTTTTATTGCCTAACAAAAAGTTTGTTTGTTTTCCAAATAATTTTACTTACCTTTGACGTTAGTAACGAATGACGTAATGATAATTTCATTTGGAAATAAAGAAACAGAGAAGATTTGGAACGGAGAAGTTTCCAAAAAATTACCAGGAGAAATTCAGGAAGTTGCAAGGAGGAAATTAAGAATGTTAAACAACTCTGTTGATGTTTCAGATTTAAGGATTCCGCCTTCCAATCATTTGGAAAAGCTAAAAGGAAATTTAAAAGATTTTTACAGTATCAGGATAAACAACCAATGGAGAATTATTTTTAAATGGGAAAATTCAAATGCTTTTGAGGTTGAAATTATTGATTATCATTAAAAATTAAAAAAATGGAAACACTAAAAAACATAACACCCGGAGAGATATTATTAGAGGAGTTTTTGATTCCACTCAATATTTCACAATATCGTTTGTCGAAAGATTTAGGGATTCCTCAAACCCGAATTTCAGAAATTGTCAAAGGAAATCGCAGAATCACAGCTGATACAGCTTTGAGATTAAGCAGATATTTCGGGAATTCTGCCAAATTCTGGTTAGGATTACAAGACGATTATGACCTTGAAAATGAATTCCGTACCAATCCAGATGATTTTAGGCAGATTGACAGGTTTGAATTGGTGTGATTCTTTTAAACAGAAAAATCTGAACCTCCAAAGTACCATACTTCGGAGGTTTTTTCTTAGCCAAAATTAAAATGTAATAAAATTTGTTACATTAAAAAATTGTCTTATCTTTGCCCCAATTATGAATAATACACGATTTGCAACCATCATTCATATTTTGACACTTTTGGCCAAGTTTCCTGACCAATGGCTGAGTTCGGAATGGATTGCAGAAAGCATTAGTATCAATCCTGTTATCGTGCGAAAAGAGTTAGCAGTATTGCATAAACTGGGCTGGGTGGTGAGTAAAAAGGGAAAAGAAGGTGGGACAATGCTAAGTATTTCGAGTTGTGAAATTACGATGGCAGATATTTTTAAAGCCGTTAAAAATTCTAATGTTTTAGGCAAAAAGAATGCTTGTGATGGCACAAAATGTACAGTCGGAAAAGAAATCAATTTAGCTTTGGAAAAATTATTTGATGAAACAGACGAAATCGTAATCAATGCCTTGGAAAAGAAATCATTGAAATCTTTTGTCGAACAGTTCAATTAAAATTTTTTTAAACATAAATGTAACAAAAATCATTACAAATTAAAAACTCAAAAAAAAAATGAAAGTAGCAATTATCGGAGCAACAGGTTTTGTAGGCTCAAATTTAGTGAAAGAGGCAGTTTCGAGAGGTTTATCGGTAACAGCAATTGCCCGAAATGTAGATAAAATCACAGAAGAAAATGTGAGCAAAAAATCGTTAGACGTGAATAACATCGAGGGTTTGACCGAAATTCTAAAAGGACAGGACATGGTCATCAGTGCTTTTAATGCAGGTTGGACGAATCCGAACCTTTACGATGATTTTATTTCGGGTTCCAAAGCTATTCAGCAAGCGGTAAAAAATTCAGGTGTAAAAAGATTTATCGTCATTGGTGGTGCAGGAAGCTTGTACAACAACGATGGAACTCAAATCGTAGATGGTGCCGATTTCCCGAAAAACATAAAACCGGGAGCAACAGCAGCTCGTGATTTTTTAAACATTTTGAAAGGAGAAAAAGAATTGGATTGGGCATTTTTCAGTCCGGCAATCGAGATGCATCCGGGTGTAACTGATGGTAGAACGGGTAAATATAGGTTAGGTGGAAATCAACCAGTATTTGATGAAAATCAGGTTTGTAGATTGTCGGTAGAAGATTTAGCCGTTGTGATTGTTGACGAAGTGCAACAACCAAAACATCATCAAGAGCATTTTACAGCAGCTTATTAATCATTTAATTTTTGATAGAGATGAATAAAGAAAATAGTTTAGGCATTGGTTTATTGATTTTTCGGTTAACCTTAGGGATTTTGATGCTTTTTCACGGAATATACAAACTGATAAACGGAGTGGACGGTATCAAAGGAATGTTGGCAAATTACGGTATCCCTGAATTTTTAGCGTATGGTGTGCATCTGGGCGAAACCGTCGCAGCAGTTATGATGATTGTAGGTTTCAGAACCAAATTAGCATCGTTTGTTTATACTTTTGTGATGGTTGTTGCTTTCCTTATGGCACATACCCAAAATTTTTTTGAGTTTGGAAAATCAGGAGCCTGGGCTCACGAAGGAATTGCTTTATTCTTGTTTGGAGGTCTGGGTCTGATGTTTACCGGAGGTGGAAAATATTCCGTTTCAACCAATCACAAATGGGACTAATTTGATATCAATCCTTTCGTATGGATAAAAAAACCTCCGAAATTTGGTGTTTCGGAGGTTTTTATCTATATTCTATTCTCTATATTCCAATGTTCTGAATAATATCAGCACTAATCTCTTTATAGTCCGAAATAACTAAATCGGCTGTTTCGTAGTTTTGAACGGATTCTTCCGATTTGTATCCGATGACGAAAACTCCTGCACGGTTTGCGGCCTTGATTCCATTGGTTGAGTCCTCAATAATGATACATTCATTTTTTAGATGTCCGGACAATTCAACTGCTTTATTGAAAATAGCAGGGTTTGGTTTTGATTCCGGAAAATCTTCGCCACTTACTTTGTGTGAAAAATATTTATCCAAATCGAATTTATTGAAAACCATATTGATGTTTTCATAAGAAGAAGACGAAGCAACAATTAGTTGAATATTGTTTTGGTGTAATTCCTGAATCAAATTCATAACTCCCTCCATAAGTTTTAATGAAGTTGATTCATCAAAAGCCATATAAAAAAGCTCCCATTTTCTTATGATGAGTGCTTCTGCCGATTGAGGTAACTGATATCGTTCTTTGATGCGATTATAGATGTTTTTGGTTGAACTACCGATGAAACTATGGTAAAAATCTTCTGAAAATTCGATATTCAACTCTTTGAAATGTTGTACATAGGCTTTCAGATGCACCGGTTCGGAATCGACTAAAACGCCGTCCATATCAAAAATAACGGTTTTTATCATAGGGTGTTTTTTTATTTTTTTTCAGATTATAATCATTCCATTTTAGCAGAAAGCTCAAACCAACGTTCTTCTTTTTCTTCCAACGATTTGATGATTTTTTGGAGTTCGTTGGCTTTGGTTTCGATTTTATCGTCTGTTACTTTTCCGTCAGAAAATTCGGTTTCAATTTGCTTTTTTTGGTATTCCAAATCTTTGATTTCACGTTCTATTTTCTGAAATTCTTTCTGTTCGTTAAACGAAAGAGATTTTTTGGATTGTTGTTCTTTCCAGTTATTTTTAGAAGTTGAACCTTCTGATTTTTCTTCTTTTACAGGTTCGGCTGAATCTTCATAAATTCTGAAATCAGAGTAATTTCCAGGGAAATCTTCAATTTCTCCTTCTCCTCTAAAAATGAACAAATGATCCACGATTTTATCCATAAAATAACGGTCGTGCGAAACTACCAAAAGACAACCCGGATAATCCAAAAGGAAGTTTTCTAAAACATTTAGCGTTACAATATCCAAATCATTGGTCGGCTCATCGAGAATCAAAAAGTTAGGGTTTTGAATCAAAACCGTACATAAATACAATCGTTTTAATTCTCCTCCACTTAATTTTTCAACATAATCGTGTTGCTTTTTTCTATCAAATAAAAAGCGTTCCAAAAGTTGCCCTGCCGAAATGGTTCGACCTTTTGTAAGCGGAATATATTCACCAAATTCTTTGATGATATCTATTACTTTTTGTTCGGGTTTCGGGTTGATTCCGCTTTGGGTGTAATAACCTACTTTTATGGTTTCTCCGATCACTACTTTACCAGAATCAGGTGGAATAGTTTGGGTCAGAATATTCAAGAAAGTCGATTTCCCTGTTCCATTTTTTCCGATAATCCCGATGCGTTCGCCTTTGTTGAAGGTATAATCAAATCCGTTGAGGATTACTTTGTCGTTAAACTTTTTAGAAACTTTGTGAAGCTCGATAATTTTGCTTCCCATACGTTCCATATTAATCTCAAGTTCTACCTGATGTTCTTTTCGTCTGGAATGTGCTTTTTCTTTGATTACATAAAAATCGTCCTGACGGGATTTTGACTTGGTCGTTCTTGCTTTGGGCTGTCTTCGCATCCAATCCAACTCCTTTACGAAAAGGTTTTTGGCTTTGTCAATCGAAGCATTTTCAGCAGCAATTCGCTCTTCTTTTTTGGTCAGGTAATAGGAATAGTTTCCTTTGTATTGATAGAGTTTTCCGTTGTCAAGCTCGATAATTTCGTTACAAACCCGCTCCAAAAAATAACGGTCGTGAGTAACCATAAATAGCGTAATCGGTTCTTTGGCAAAATAATTTTCCAGCCATTCAATCATTTCTAAATCCAAATGGTTGGTAGGTTCATCCAAAATCAATAAATCGGGTTTGTTCAAAAGAATAGTAGCTAATGCCAAACGTTTTTTCTGTCCTCCCGAAAGGCTTTTGACTTTAAGTTTTAAGTCTTCTAATTTAAGTTTGAAAAGGATTTGCTTGTATTGTGTTTCAAAATCCCAAGCATTGTGCAAATCCATTTTATCGAAAGCCTTTTGGTAGGCTTCTTCATCTTCAGGATTTTCGAGTGCTTTTTCGTATTGCTCGATAACTTTCAGAACCACATTATCTGAAGCGAAGATGCTTTCTTCAATCGTAAGTTCCGGATTTAACTTTGGTTCTTGAGATAAGAAAGCCATTTTGATTTCTTTTCTCATAATTACCTGACCCGAATCAGGCATATCTTCGCCTGTAATGATTTTGAGAATGGAGGTTTTTCCGGTTCCGTTTTTGGCTACGAAAGCAATTTTTTGGTCTTTGTTGATTCCGAACGAAAGGTCTTCAAACAAAACCCTTTCTCCATACGACTTGGATATATTTTCTACTGAAAGGTAGTTCATTTCGAGTTTAAATTGTGGATTACAAAGATAGGCTATTCCTTATAAAGAAAAGTTTGATATATAATTTTGAATTACTCAACTAGATAATGAGTTTCCAAATTTTTACTTTTATTGATATTTAATGTAGAAATTTCAATCCATTTTGCCAAATAGTCGCCAAAAGATATTTCTTTCTGAAAAGACAATACAGTATGGATGCTATCGTTTTTGTGAGCAAAATGTTTTTTTAAATCGTTATGGTTTAAATTTAAACCGTTTAAAAAACCATTTCCTTTTTTGTCAAAATATAATTGTTTTACTGTGGTGGTTGTATCGGGTTTTTCTACCTTATACCGAATGTTTTTAAATGGTATAAAAGCCAGTTTTTTTGATGTAGTATCGGTATAAGAAAAGAAATTTATGGCATTTTCATTTTTGTGAAATACAGCATTTTCTCTCTTTTCTTGCAAACGAATGATTTCGTTGACCGCTGTAATTAGAGGCAGTCTTTTATCGACATGAAAAACCCAGTTGGTTGTGCTAATCGTGTTTTTTCTATTTACATTTATTAGGGTGTCATTTCCTTTTTTTTCAAAGAAAAAATATATCGGTGTGTAATCAACCACAATAGAATCAATAGTTGTAGAAGATTTTGTTAATAAAACCTCTTTTTTGTTGCAAGAAGCTAATGTCAAAAGACCCAAAACTGACCAATATAGAATTCGTTGCATATTAATTTGAAATTTGAGTGTATAGTTTGACACATTCTACAGTTTCTTTTACATCGTGAACTCTCAAAATATGAGTACCTTTTGTCAATGCATACATGTTTAGAGCTGTTGTACCGTTTAAAGAAGATTCAGGATTGCCATCCAAAAGTTTGTAAATCATTGATTTTCTTGAGATTCCGACTAATAAAGGTTTTTCAAAAATATGAAATAATTCCAGTTTTTGCATGATTTCGTAATTCTGTTCAATTGTTTTTGAAAAACCAAAACCGGGGTCTATAATAATATCGTTAATTCCGGCATTTCGGGCTTCAAAAAATCTTTTAGACAGTTCATGCAAAACATCTTTTACCACATCATCATATATAGTTTTTTTGTGCATACTGGTGTGATTACCACGTATATGCATCATAATATACGGAACCTGCAAAGCCGCTACGGTGTTAAACATATCGTTATCCAAATTTCCAGCAGAAATATCGTTTATCATTGCGGCTCCGGTTTCAATAGTTTTTTGTGCAACCTTACTCCGAAAAGTATCGACAGAAATGATGGTTTCAGGAAATTTTTTCAAAATTTGTTCCAATGGAACAAGCAATCTTTTTAACTCTTCATCCTCGCTAACCCATTCGCCACCCGGACGTGTAGAAAAAGCTCCGATGTCTAAAATGTCTGCACCGTCATGTAACATTTTTTCGGTCTGAGTCAGATAGTGTAAGTCCGAATCATACTTTCCACCATCAAAAAAAGAATCGGGAGTAAGGTTTAATATTCCCATGACTTTCGGACGGGAAAAATCGGTTAATTGTCCTTTAATATTTATTAACATTTGGTTTTTAAAAAAGAAGTGTCAAAGACTATTTTACTTGTTCCGAAAATTGTATTTTTGAAAAATTCATACAAATATAAATCAAAATAATGAGTAAGACTTCTCAGGAATACGATAAAGTTATAGCTGTTTGTCGTGATTTGTTTGCCAATAAAACCAAAGATTACGGGACAGCTTGGAGGATTTTAAGGCTTCCGTCATTAACAGACCAGATTTTTATCAAAGCACAACGCATCAGAAGTTTACAGGAAAATGAAGTCCGTAAAGTTGATGAAGACGAAACTTCGGAATTTATAGGAATCATTAATTATTGCATTATGGCACTTATCCAACTTGACAAAGGCGTAGGCAAATATCCCGATTTTTCTTATGAAGAGGCTGTGCGTTATTATGACCAGAAAGTACTTATAACCAAAAAATTAATGGAAAATAAAAATCACGATTACGGCGAAGTATGGCGTGATATGCGTGTAAGTTCTATTACAGATTTAATTTTAATGAAAATATTTCGCTTGAAATCAATGGAGGACAGCAACGATAAATTAGAAGTTTCCGAAGGTAGAGAAGCCAATTATCAGGATATGCTCAATTATGCCATATTTGCTTTGATTCATTTGGGAAAAGCTGAAAATTAATATTTTAAAAAACTAAACTATGAAGATTTTAACCCATTTTTCAAGATTAATTGTAGGTGTTTTATTTATTATATCAGGTTTAATAAAACTTAACGACCCGGTAGGTTTTTCATTTAAACTGGAAGAGTATTTTGCAGAAAATGTTCTGAATATTCCGTTTTTGATTCCGGCAGCATTAGCGATTGCGGTCTTTGTTGTGATTTTTGAAGTCGTTTTGGGTGTAATGCTGCTCGTGGGATACAAACCGAAATTTACGGTCTGGAGCCTTTTGCTAATGATTGTATTTTTTACTTTCCTTACCTTCTACTCTGCCTATTTCAACAAAGTAACCGACTGCGGGTGTTTTGGCGATGCCCTGAAATTAACCCCGTGGGAATCGTTTACCAAAGATGTGGTGTTACTGGTATTTATCCTGATTCTGTTTTTCGGACAAAAATATATCAAACCGGTTTTTACCAATAAATTACAAGCCTTTACTGTAGCGGCTTCGCTCGTTTTCTGCGGATGGATGGCTTATTCGGTTCTGAATCATCTGCCGTTTAAGGATTTCAGGGCTTATAAGGTCGGGACAAATATTCAGGAAGGCATGGCAATACCTGAAAATGCCGAAAAATCTGAATACGAAATGGTTTTTATCTACAAAATAAACGGCGTTGATACCGAAATTGGTTATGACGAAGTAATGGCTGGAAATGTTCCTGAAGATGCCGAATTTGTTGACCGCAAAGACAAGCTCATCAAACAGGGTTATGTACCGCCTATTCACGATTTTACTATCGAACTCGACGGAAGCGATTATACCGAAGACATGCTCAACGAACCCAAATTAGTCATTTTTGTTGCCTATAATCTGGACAAAGCCTGTGAAAAAGGATTGGAAAAATTAGAAGATTTTCATCAAAAAGCTGCCGAAAAAGGGTATAAAGTGATTGCCATGACAGCTTCGGATAAGCCTGTTATCGAAAGAGTAAAAGAGAAATACAACCAGACGTTTGATTACTATTTTTGTGATGCGACCACTTTAAAAACCATAGAACGTGCCAACCCAAGCATTGTAGTTCTCGAAAACGGAACCATTACAGACAAAAAACATTATAACGATATTGATAAAGTTGAATTGAAGTGATTTTTTAATAGATTCCTGATTAACAACATAATTTGCCTGAAGCCATTTTAGAGTAATACCCAAACAGACAACAATGAGTTATAGTAAATTTAAGGCAGAATGGATAGCATACGGCAGACAGAGAGACAAAAACAATTTGCCTTACAAATCATTGGATGAAGAATGGTGTGATGTTAGGGATATTTGGATTGAAAATAAACGATATAAAGAACTTATTAGTTGTATTCTTGAAAATTGGGAATCAGGAAATTGCGAAGATTTTTGTGAGCCATTTTTTAAGATATTAATAGAAAATCAAGAACTCAATCTGTTTAAACGTTTATGGAAAGGAATAATCAGAAACCGACTTGATAAACTATGGAATGATTATGATTATCTAAGACAAGAGCTTCCGCAATTTACAGTTGATAAAATAAAAAATGTTGACATAAGAGGTTTTAATCAGTTTTCATCAGAAGAAAGCATTGAGAGATGTGTTGCGTGGAGGCAATTGTATATTATTGAAGGTATTAACGAATTTATTAAAGGACTTGAAATTCTAAAAGACAATGAAGAAATAGAAAAACAAATCTCTTTGCTCAAAATAGTTTCAAATCTTGAAAAGCCAAAACCCAAACCTACTACTGACAAAAGAAAAATTGATGAAAGTCTATTTTGGCAATTGATTGACGAAACACGCCAAATATCAACCGATCAATTCAATTTCCTTGACAATTTAAAATCAATTTTAGAAACATTTCATCCAAAAGAATTGAGAAACTTTGACAAGCTATTGATTACAAAAGCCAACGAATTAAACACTTGGGAACATTGGGCATTGGCTTATATTGTTAGAGGTGGTTGTGGAGACGATGAATTTGATTACTTCAGAGTTTGGGCTGTTTCTAAAGGACAAAAAGCATTTGAAGCAATAAAAGGATTGGACGAAAATCAACTTTTGCAAATCTTTGACGAAGACCCACAACTCGAAGAATTATATTATTTAGCTGAGCAAGTTTATGAAGAAAAAACTTCTGACTTAATGCCACCAATAAGAATTAAGGTAAGTAAGTTAACAGGAAAACAATGGGATGAAGACAAACTACCGCAAGCTTTCCCAACACTATGTAAACTTTTCAGCTATGAGCGATAAAATTAAAAGGGTTATCAATGTTACTAATATGAATAATGAAAATTATTACATAAGTAATCATGGCTATGAATATAAAAATCACTGTCAATTAGACAATTAATAATACAATATTGAATTTGAAATAATTTTAATATTAAAAAAATACACCATGAAAAAAGTCTTTACTCTCGGCAATATCATCGCATCGGCTTTTATGATTTATATAGGTTACAGCCTGCTTTTTATTCATGAAAAAAGCGATTGGCTGCCCAAATACGTTACAATAGGCTTGGGTATTTTTATTCTCTTTATTGCTATTGGAGGTGTGATTGCCAGAATTATTAACGCTGCAAAATCTAAAAACGGGAATTGATACGGTATCTGCTTCATAAAACGGGTTATGCTTTGCTTACGCTTTTCGGAGTCGTAACGGTTATTTTCTTTTTATTTACCGTTTTGCCCGGCGACCCGGCAAGAATGATGCTCGACCAGAACGAAAATTCGGAGCAACTGGCATTGGTCAAAAAGAAATACGGCTTTGACAAACCTGTTTTTACACAATATTTGTATTATCTGAATGACCTCTCGCCTGTTTCCTTTCACAGCACAAACGAACCCGATTATACCTATTTGAGCGAAGGAAAATATAATGCCGCCATACTATTTGCTGTCGGCAAAACCAATGTCGTTATCAAAACGCCTTATCTACGGGAAAGCTTCCAGAAAAGCGGTAAAAAAGTAACCGAAGTTATTGGGAATACATTACCCAATACCATGATTTTGGCACTGTTTGCTATTGCCATTGCCATTGTCATCGGAATTTTTCTCGGCATACTTTCGGCTTTATATAAAGATACTTGGATCGACAGGATTACCGCTCTTGTGAGTACGCTTGGCATGAGTATTCCGTCGTTTTTCAGTGCGATACTGTTTGCGTGGCTGTTTGGTTTTGTCTGGCACAAATATACCGGACTTAACATGACCGGAAGCCTTTATGAAGTTGATGACTTTGGGGAAGGTAGTTATATCCAATGGAAAAATATTATCCTGCCCGCAATCGTTTTAGGTATTCGCCCGTTGGGTGTTGTTACCCAATTGATGCGAAATTCTTTGTTAGAAACTATCAGCCAAGATTATATAAGAACAGCCCATTCCAAAGGTCTTGGAATTTACAAAATCATCAAAACTCATGCTCTCAAAAACTCGCTTAATCCTGTTGTTACGGCTGTTTCAGGATGGTTTGCTTCGATGCTTGCAGGTGCAGTTTTTGTGGAATATATTTTTGGTTGGAACGGACTTGGAAAGGAAATCGTAGATGCTCTCAATAATCTTGATTTACCGGTAATTATGGGTTCGGTTTTGGTTGTTGCTACAACTTTTGTTATTATCAATATTTTAGTTGATTTAATCTATGCGTGGCTCGACCCAAAGATTCGGATAAACTAAATATCTTAAACTGTCTATTTTTGTTTATGACTTCAATCATAAACTTTTTAAAATAAACTACTTAACTTTGTTTGACAGATTTGGCAATAATTATGAAGAACGATATTGAAAACAGAGAAGATATTAAGATTTTGGTAGATAAATTCTATGAGAGGGTTCGTGAAGACGAGGTTATAGGATATTTATTCAATGATGTTGCCAAAACAGATTGGAGTCATCACTTGCCTAAAATGTATGATTTTTGGGAAGTGATTTTGTTCGGAACGGGTAGTTTTAAAGGAAATCCAATGTTGGTTCATAAAGAATTGCACCACAAAAGTCCGTTAAGCCCTGAACATTTTGCTCATTGGTTCGATTTATTCCAAAATACGGTAGATGATTTGTATGAAGGCAAGAATGCAGAAGACATAAAATACAGTGCTTCAAATATTGCCCACACTATGATGTTTAAAGTTTTGTCTTGATATAATCAGAGATAATATTATGAGTTTGCATCACATCCTACTGTTGCTTCATTTGATTTGTGCTACCATTTGGGTGGGTGGACATCTATTTTTGTCTGTGCGAATTCTTCCTAAAGCCATTAAACAAAAAGATGTTGAAATGCTTCATAATTTCAAAAACATCTATGAACCATTTGGTATGCCGTCGCTTATCATTCTCGTTATCACCGGGATATGGATGGCTTATGATTTTAACGTAACTTTCAGCACTTGGTTTTCGTTTTCCAACGGAATTGAAAGGGTAGTTTCTATAAAACTGATTTTGTTGATAATCACTTTTGTGATGGCAATAACAGCCGACCGCTATATTTTTCCGAATTTAACAGAAAGAAATATTTACAGAGCTGCAATTTTTATAATCACTGTTACAACTATTGGAGTGGCGATGCTTGTTTTAGGAAGTTTTGTGCGATATGGAGGAATATATTAAACAGCTTGTAAATGTTCCGGACAATCAATCCGCAAATCTTTGATGTTTAGCTCCTGATTCAGTAAATTACAAAAATGCGTTTTTCCGTTATTTGATGCCCTATAATAAGAACAGGTCATGCACATTCTCTGAATAGTGATAATACCTGACTGGTTTAAATACTTGATGATTTCCATAAGACTCAGTAGTAAATTTTCTTTGTCATCTGTTTGCATTTTATCTATAGGGGTTCTAATTTCTTTCGTAAAAAGCGATGTTTTTGAGGCTATATCTTCACCTTTTTCTGTCAGGTTTATGACGTAACTGCGGTTGTCATGCGGTTCAAATTCTTTCAAAATAAGTTCCTTTTGCTCAAGTGTTTTTACGGTGTCGCTTATGGTGGCTTTGGTCATATTAAATTCGTCTGCCAGATAGCTGATTTTTCTTTTTTCATTACTGTGATGAAGAAGAAAAACCAGAATTTGCACCTGAATCGGACTTAAAGAATATTCTTTACTTTGTTGCCATAACAGAACACGAAAAGCTTGTGAAATCCGCTCGAGAGTAGCAACAATTTTACTTTCCGTATTTTGGTTTTGGTTGTCTAAATTAAAATCTGAAAGGTTCATTAATTGCAATTTTCCATTTCAAGAATAAAATATCCCTTGTTTTTTATATCTGATTCCCACTGTGGAGAAATCTGTCTTACGTGACAAAATCTACATTCCTCAGAGCTAAGTGGTTGCCCTTCTTGTCCTTTGGTTTTAAGATATTCTCTGCCGTAACCGTAAATCACCGCTGTGTCTTTTTCTGTTTCGGGTGCAATAATGTCAAAGTGCATTATTTTGCCGTCTTTTCGTGTTACATAAGTGTCCCAAACTGCTATTTTCATTTTTGTCCGATTTTGAAATTTCTGATGTGCAACTTTCTTTTCTAGTTTAAACGCAAGAAAAAATAAAAAAACAAAAGAAATTAGAATTACATAATGCTTTTTCATTTTTTTTTAATTGAAGTGATTTGAAAAGTCTCACAAAAACTGTATTACTAATTTTTGCAAGACTCTTTATTTAACCTTTTACATCTTCTATAGAAGCACCAAAATTAATGTGTAATACATTTCCGTTTGGTGTAACCAATGCTGGTACAGATTTAACACCTGCTTTTTCTGCTTCAGCTATTCGACTACGGTTTTCTCCAATATGAACAACTTCTATGTTGTTTGAACCGATCAAACCGATAATGTCATGCTCTGCACTTACACATACAGGACATCCTGCGTGATAAAAAACTGATTTACTCATAGTTGTAAAATTTTAATAGTTGTTTGACAAAATTGTCATTACAAATATAGTTAGTTGTCCTAACAAAACAAAATAATTTCTAAACTATTTTTAACCCAAATTACGCATTAGAAATCTATTGCGAAAAAATACTGCTTTAAATCTGGAAATGTACTCAAATTTACGTCCTCAAGATAGAATAACTATCTCTGTGGAATAAATTTTCCGTGCATTTCCACCTTTTTTGTATTCATTTTTCTCATAACATTCTAATGCGTAATTTGGGTTTAAATGAACTGCCAATGCGTGCTTGTGCTCAAATTGTATAATTTATCATTTTTTCACAATTTTTTTTGCACTATCAGAAGCTACCACCAACCCGGCTGCAAGCATAATAACATCTTTTATTACCAATCTTCCTGCACCTGATAGATAGGGGAAACCATATTGAGGTGTAGGGAAATCTCCACCTAAATTCGGTACATACACTTCGGGTGTGGTAATTAGGAAAGAGAGGGTTACAACAGACATTCCAAAGGTCAGCAAACCTCCGGCAAAGCCAATTTTTGGAAACCACATCCCTAAAAATACCGTTAAACCGATTATCACAATAACTACTCCTAATCCATAAGAAAATAAATAGGTAGCGTTTGTTTTGTGCCAATCAATGTTTTTCTGAACGGTTTTACCTTCGGGGTTTTTGTACAGGGTGTATTCAGCTATTTCTTTCCCCTCTTCGTTTACAACGGTTTTTCCTGAATTATTATAGAAAAAACTCATAAACGGACTATTAATAACAAATGGAACGATACCGTCTGCTTCGTATTGATAGGCTTTCAATCCGCCAATCCAAGCCATTACGATAAATATGGCTATTCTTGTTAAGTTGATAAACTGTGACTGGCTGTTTGCTATAAAAGTGACTATTTTTTTCATTGTTTTTTGCTTCTTATGCACATCTGAATTTTTGGTATGACCAGCTGCTAACTTTCACACCACTTCCGAACTGATTTCCACTTTATTACTCAGCATCTTATGAACCGGACAAGCATTGGCAATTGCCAATAAACGTTTTTTCTGTTCCTCATCAAGATTGCCGATAAATTCTATTTTCCTGTTGATTACCGTTTTGTTTTCTTCTTTGACAAAATCCAGTTCAATATCAATTTTTACTTCCTGCAAATCCCATTCTTTTCGGTCTGCATACATTCTAACTGTTGCACTCGTGCAGGCAGCCAAAGAAGAAGCTAATAATTCCTTAGGCGAAAATCCTAAATCTTTACCACCCATTTCTACAGGTTCGTCTGCTATGATTGTATTTCCCGAAGGTGACTTGATTTCGATTTTGTAATGTTCATTTTTTATACTTGATGTGATTTTTGCCATAACATTCCTTTTTAGTTTGTATTTAATTTTTCAAGCATTTCATTTGTGAGTGGTTCAGAATAGATTCCATAGCCATTTACCAGCACACCTTTCAATCCGTGTTTCTTTGAAGAAATAGCGTAAAGAATTGAAGCATCTCCAGGGTCGGATTCTCCTTCAAAACGAAAATATTTGTCAATCTTAAAATCGGACGGATAAAGTTTGAACAGTCCGTTTTGACAATGAATACATTCGGCATCCAAGTTAAAATCTTCAGTATATCCTTCGGCTTTTAATTTCGCCATTGTAACCGATAGAGTAGGTGCATTTTCATACTTTTCAAAAGTCATATCTACCTCTTTTTGGGGTTCCAAAATGCTCAAAGCACCAGAAGGACATTGGGCAACCTGATTTCTTAATTCTTCTGTGGCAGCATTTTCGGGTTTTATCCAAGGTCTTTCTTGGGGGTTATAAACTTTAGGCAATGTTTTTACACAGATTCCTGAATGAATACAAAGTTTGGGTTTCCATAGTATGGTAATTTCTCCATTTGAATATTTGTGTGTTTCCATCATTTATCGTTTAGAAAGATCCAATTACAACAATTCAAAGCCTCCACCTACGTGAAGCACCGTTCCGTGAACGTAGCTGGCAGCATCTGAACTCAAGAAAAGTGAACCTTGAGCCACTTCACGAGGTTCACCCAAGCGACCTACCAAACTCATAGTCGGGATAATATCGGCTTCGGTAATTCCTAAACTTTCCATAGCAGCAGTAAGCATAGGTGTACGGATTGCTCCCGGAGCTACCGAATTGATACGAATTCCTTGCACACCATATTCATAAGCCGCAGCTTTGGTCAATCCTTCCACACCGTGTTTAAACGCCTGATATGCAGGATTTCCTGTGGTAGGTTTAAAGGCATTGATAGATGAAATGTTTACAATAGAACCTCCGTTGCCTTGCTTTACGAACTGACGCAATTCGTATTTCATACACAATGCTGTTCCTTTGAGGTCAACCGCTTGCAATCTGTCCCAATATTCCTCGTCAAGGTCTTGAAAGGAATTATTGTCCGGTTTCAATGCTGCATTATTTACGGCACAATCAAGGCGACCGAAAGTATCTACCGTAAATTTTATCATCGCTTCTACTTGCTTTGCATCTGAAATATCTACTTTTACAAAGGCTGCTGTACCACCTTTTGATTTTATATATTCTACGACTTCATTGCCTGCTTCGGCATTAAAATCCGCAACAACTACTTTTGCTCCTGCTTCGGCAAATAATTCTGCTGTTGCACGTCCCATACCCATTGCCGCTCCGGTAATGATGGTTACTTTGTTTTCTAACTGTTTCATATTAAATACGTTTTTAATGATTTATTGTTAACTCTCTGAAATTATTCAGTTCTCAAAATTTTCTCTGTCCAATCCGCATAAGCATTAATAACCTGCTTTAAGAAAGTAGCACAACTTTCTACTGCTTTGCCGTTTTCATCAAACAATTCGTGTGCACTGCCGATGTAAATTTCGGGCTGTTGCATTGTCGGCATATTCAAAAACACCAACGATTGACGTAAAGTATGATTTGCCAGACTACCTGCAAGCGGACTCATAGAAACACTTGCCACAGCAGCAGGTTTACCATTCCAAACGCTTTTGCCATAAGGACGAGAAGCTACATCTAAAGCATTTTTTAATACACCTGAAACGGAACGGTTATATTCCGGTGTAAACAAAAATACACCATCAAAAGTTTTGATTTTATTTCTAAAATCAACCCATTCTTTTGGTGGATTATCAGTGTCCAAATCTTCGTTGTAATGTGGTAGCTGACCGATTTCAACAATTTCCATTTCCAAATTTTCAGGTGCTAAACGAATTAGGTTTTCAGCTACTTTTCTGTTTAACGAACCTTTGCGAAGTGAGCCTACCAAAGCTGCAATTTTAAATTTTTCCATTTTAAATTTTTTAAATTGTTTTTAAATGAAATTATTTATTGCCAAATTGTAAATGGACTACTATATGTACATCCTGACCTATACCCAAAGCTCCTGGGTCATAATTAACGTTATAATCAAAACGATTGATGACTGTTTTTGCTTTAAAACCAATTTTATCTCCTTTATCCGATTTGGAAATACCACCAAAATCAAGGTCAAATACTACATCTTTCGTAACTCC
>JAVEUZ010000059.1:0-10464 GCA_034005285.1 Flavobacteriaceae bacterium | reverse complement strand
TTCCTTCCGAAATTGCCTCAACCAACAGTTTGGTTTTTTTCAGATTCAGAACGGTTTTGAGTTGCAATTCTTCGAGTTCGGAAATTTCCTCAAAAAAACCTTTCATCTTTTTGATGCGTTTTACCCACTCGGAAGTGTATAAAACCTCAAAAACCAAATCGTCTAATTTCGGAAAAAAGTAGTCATAAGCCTTGTTAAATCGTTCGTGAATATATCCGAAATTGTAGGGTTCGGAATAAAAAAGTCGGTTGAGTTGAGCTATAAATTTCTCCGAATGAACGAGTAGTTCCTCAATTTTTCCGTATTGTTCTTCTGCCCATTTTCTAAATTCGTTTTTCTTGCTTTTCGGAAGTTCGGAAGCGTAAGTCTGCAAGTGGTTTTTCCAAACACTTTGCATTATTCTCCACGAAAAAGCCTTGGTAATACAATGATGAATATACTTTTTAGTCTGAATATCAAGTTCTTGTTTCAGAGTTTCTTTTTCGGATTTATTCTTTGAATAATCCATAACCGAAGCATCATTTGTGATTCCGTTGAGCTGCATCGGTTTGAGCAAAACCAATCCGTCAAGCGAACGCAATCTCGAAAGAGCCACATAGGCTTGACCCGACACAAAAACCTGTGAAACATCAAGTACAGCCTTGTCAAAGGTAAGCCCCTGACTTTTGTGAACCGTAATTGCCCAAGCTAATTTTATCGGATAATGTGTGAAAGTCCCCAAAACTTCCTCTTTTATGTCTTTTGAATTTTCGTTAACCGAATATTTGATATTTTCCCATTCGTATTTTTCGACTTCGATAAATTTATTTTCTTCCGGAAAATGCACCACAATTTCTTTTTCCGAAAGGGAGTGAATGATACCCATTTTTCCGTTGAAATAGCGTTTTTCATAACTCAAATCGTTTTTGATAAAGATAATCTGAGCTCCGACTTTGAGTTCTAATTCTTCTTCAATCGGATAAATTTTCTCGGGAAAATCATCAACTATATCAGCATAATATTTAAACGAATCACCTTTTAAATCCTTCAAAGCCTGATTATTAATATTATCTGCTTTTGCGTTATGGGTCGTAAGTGTGATATAACCCTGATTCTTTTTAATGTCGAAATCGGGTTTTACGTATTGGTTTAACAACTGAACATCTTCGTTTGAAATGCGGTTATTCCGAAGATTATTCAAAACATTGATAAATTTTTGTTCTGTCTGACGATAGATTTTATCGAGTTCGATATACAAAAGCGGATTTTGTTGAATTACGTGTGAATGGAAAAAGAACATTCCCGAATAATAGTTTTTCAGCACATTCCAATCTTCCTGACGGACAACAGGAGGAAGTTGCAATAAATCTCCGATAAACAAGACCTGAACTCCTCCGAAAGGCTCGTCATTCCTACGAACGGATTGTAACATAAAATCCATTGCATCAAGCACGTCAGCCCGAAGCATACTCACTTCATCAATAATCAAAAGCTCTATATTCCGAATTACATCTTGTTTGACTTTTCCCATTTTGAAATGTCTTCGCAAGGTATTTCTATTTTCAAAACGAACATTCTCTCCAATTTGAGGAGGTTGGTTATGAGTAGGCAAAAATCCGGCAAACGGAAGTTGAAAAAGCGAATGAATCGTAACTCCTCCTGCATTGAGAGCTGCGATTCCCGTTGGAGCAACCACAACTGTATTTTTGTGTGTGGTTTCGATAATTTCTTTGAGTAGCGTAGTTTTTCCAGTTCCTGCTTTTCCGGTCAGAAAAACATTTCGATTGGTCTGATTGATAAAATTTACAGTATATTGTGCTAACTCGGAAACCTGCATGGATTGATAATTTTGTTGTTGTGGCAAGAAAATAGTTTTACTGTTTAGGTGTTTATTTCTAAGTCTTTAATATAGTTTTCATATTCGTAAAAAAAATATTCAAAAGCTTTCATTTTTTCTGAAAAGAAATTAAAAATAGTTTCCCATGAGTTTTTATTATTGATACTAATGTCTGAAATTTCTACCCAAATTCTACTTATTTCTTTTCCGTTTTCCAAAAAATATCTGCGTTCAAAAATAGCATCAGGGAGATAATCATCTATAAGGATTTGTTTCAGAGATTCTATTTTTTCAAAATAAATCTTTCGTTTTTCTTCGTCTTTCGTCTCAATATCCAGCATGACAGCTGCTTTTCTGTTATCGACATAAAACTTAAAAGAGAATTCCTTAATTTTTGTATTATACAAAAGCCATTTTCTCGGATTGTATTCTGCAAAAGCTATCCAGAAATCTTTTTTTATTTTTTGTGCTTCTTCTTTGCTGTACATTTTAATTTATCTATTTGGTCATTAAATTTTTCTGACGTACCTTTAATTTTCTGACTGTATAATTTGACAATTATATTTAAATTTATGGAATTTAAAGATTTTTTAAAACATATTCCAAATATAACAAAAGTTTCTCTTCCGGCAGAAGAAGCTCATGTCAAAATGATGCCTATAAATAGGAGGGAAGAGCTTAGAAATATTGACATCAAGAATTGTAATCCTAAAAATGCAGCAGTTATGATGTTGTTTTATCCTAAGCATAATGAGACAACTATTGTCCTTATAATCAGAGCTTCTCATACAGGTGTTCATTCTTCTCAGATTGCATTTCCGGGTGGAAAAGAGGAACCTGAAGATAACTCACTTGTAAGAACAGCTTTACGGGAAACAGAAGAAGAAATCGGTGTACAAACAAAAAATATTGAAGTTATTCGTAAGTTTACAGAGGTTTATATTCCGCCAAGTAATTTTTTGGTAACTCCTTTTTTGGGGATAACAGACAAACAGCCGAATTTTATTTTGCAGGAAGAAGAAGTAGCAGGAATTGTAGAAATTCCGTTAAATCTCCTTTTTAATAATAACATTTTGGTAAACAGAAAATTAAAGACATCCTATGCTTCGGAAATTGATGTTCCTGCTTTCTTGGTTAACAATCATATTGTCTGGGGTGCTACAGCTATGATGATAAATGAATTAAAAGAAACTTTGCTCAACAGCATCAAATAACATACATTTGAAAACATTTTCTTTTGTGTTTTAATAAGAAATCCTACTTTTGTCGGCTTTTGATTTATTAGATTTTGTCGTTAACTCTTTTTTATTATAGAACCTTTCTTTTTTGTTTTTGAAAATCAATTTATAAAAATTAAAGATTCTTTTAAAGAAATAATTTTGATTGAAACATGGGATTATTTAAAAGAAATCCTTTTGGACATATACTTTTTCTGAAAAAATGGCTCATAAGGGTATTTGGAGCTGTTACACACCGCAGATATAGCGGTTTTAATGAGTTGAAAATAGAAGGTTCCGAAATATTTAGGAATCTTCCGGATTCAAATGTACTTTTTATATCGAATCACCAGACTTATTTTGCGGATGTCGTAGCGATGTTTCACGTGTTCAATGCCAGTTTGCACGGACGTATAGACAGTATAAAAAATATAGGCTATCTGTGGAATCCAAAGCTGAATATCTATTATGTAGCTGCCAGCGAAACCATGAAAAAGGGGTTTTTACCAAGGATTTTGTCTTATGCAGGAGCAATTACCGTCGAGCGAACGTGGCGTTCTAACGGAGAAGATATAAAGCGTGATGTTAATACGAACGATACAGAAAATATCAAACTTGCATTAGATGATGGTTGGGTTATTACTTTTCCGCAAGGAACAACACGCTCTTTCAAACCTGTAAGAAAAGGTACGGCACATATTATTAAACAGCATAAACCGGTCGTGATTCCTATTGTAATTGATGGTTTTAGAAGATCGTTTGATAAAAAGGGAATTAGAATTAAGAAAAAAGGCATTTTGCAATCTATGATTATTAAAGAACCATTGCAGATTGATTATGATAATGAAACGATTGAAGAAATTGTTGAAAAAATTGAGTTTGCCATAGAACAGCACCCGTCATTGCTTAAAGTTATTCCGGCTGAAGTGCTTAAAGAGCAAGAAGAACTGAATAAACAACGTATGTGGGATTATTAAGTTCATAAAACTGTAACATATAAATAACACATTCTTAACACAATAGCTCGAAAATCATGCTTATATTTGTCGCATACAAATTATAAATTTGTTTTGGTTAGGGTTAGTTAAAAGAAAAAACTCCGTTATTGAATTAGCGGAGTTTTTAATTATTACACAATATTCTAAAATTTTCAATGATAATGTTAGATCACTTCAATTTTAAACTTCAATCGAAAAAATCAAAAGAGGAGTGATGTTTTACTTCTGCAATCAGCAATCTTCAAAATAAAATTCAATTCCTTACATCTTGAGATGTATCTGTTTAAAATACTGAAAAGCTTTTATCAATCGACTTCCATACCAAGAAAACATTTCTCCATCAACAAAAAGAGTTTTAGCGTGATGCGTATATCTTCCTATTTCAAAAGCATGTTCATCATTGAAAGGAAAAGGCTCTGATGAAAGTAAAATAATTTCGGGTTCACCATGAATTCTCATTTTTTGAATGTCGATTTCCGGATATCTTCCTGTATATTCCGGATTGTTTTCGTACATATTTTCAAATTTATTAAGTTTAAGCAACTCATTAATAAAAGTATCACTACCAGCAACCAAATATGGATTAGCCCAAATAAAATAAGTTGCTTTTTTGGTCTTTTTATCTTTGATAAAACTTTGAAAATCTGCGAGAGAATAATTGATTTTATCAATCAGTTTATGGGCTTCGGTTCTTTTGTTGAAAATTACCCCAAAATCTTCAATCATTTTTTGATTATCAGAAATAGTTATAATGTCTGTAACCCAAACCGGACATATTTTTGACAATGTTTCTACAATTTCCAGTGTGTTTTCTTCTTTGTTTGCAATAATAATATCGGGGTTGAGAAGTCTGATTTTTTCTGTGTGGACTTTTTTTGTTCCTCCTATAATTTTCTTTGAATTTTTAAAATGAAACGGGTGAATACAGAATTTTGTGATTCCGACAATTTTTTCTTCCAAGCCCAAGTCATATAGTAATTCGGTTTGAGATGGAACCAACGAAACGATTCTTTTAGGCGATGAATCAAACGAATGTGTGTTGCCATATTGGTCTGAAATCTGAATCATCACAAAATTATTTAACCGTTGATGTACTTCTGATAATTGCAGACATCTCCAATTGAATGTTTAATGCTTCATTTCTAGCTGCTTCTGCAAAATCTGTATTATTAGAAGCATAAATAACGCCTCTCGATGAGTTGATTAGCAAACCGATATCCTTATTTATACCATATTTGCACACTTCCTGTAAATTGCCTCCTTGTGCACCCACACCAGGAACCAATAAAAAACTATTTGGGACAATTTTTCTGATTTCAGAAAAATACTCCGCTTTCGTCGCTCCGACTACATACATTAGTCGCTCCGAATTATTCCATAATTTAGAAGTTTGCAATACTTTTTTATATAACTCTTGCCCCCCTGTCATTTTTGTCTGAAAATCAAAAGCACCTTCATTTGATGTGAGTGCCAACAGAATCGTAAATTTATTGTCAAAATTTAGAAAAGGTTCTACAGAGTCTTTCCCCATATAGGGTGCTACAGTTATGCTGTCAAAGTTAAAATCTTCAAAAAATGCTTTAGCATACATGGCAGAAGTATTGCCAATATCACCTCGTTTGGCATCGGCAATGGTAAAGATTTCAGAGTGTTCTTTGTTAAGATAATCAATGGTTTTTTTCAAAGATTTCCATCCTTTTATACTATAAGCTTCATAAAAAGCAGTGTTGAGTTTATATGCTACACACAAGTCATAAGTAGCGTCTATAATGGCTTTGTTGAATTCAAAAATAGGGTCTTCGGTTTCAAGTAAATGTTTCGGAATCTTGTTTAAATCGACATCAAGACCAATACATAAAAACGATTCTTTCTGTCTGATTTGATTAATGAGTTGTTGTGCCGTCATAGTTTTTAGCTGTGTCGGACAAAAGTAAGCAGATTCTTTTATAATAGCTTTACAAACTTCTCAATTTCTTCATTACTTTAAAAAGAGAATTCAGTGTTTTAGTTTATAATTACTTTTTTCACAGTTGTATCAGAACCGTTTTTAAGTTTTACCAAAAAGAATCCTTTCGGTAAATTTTTTAGTTCTATAACATCATTCTGAATTTCATTTTTTCTAATAACCTGCATAATCTGACCGTTGATGGTTATTAATTCAATTTCTTCAACGTTTTCAATACCTTCTATAATAATATCTCCTTTTGAAGGATTCGGATAAATGGATACATAAGACAAATCTGAAGCAACATTTATTGATAAATGATTTGCCCAAATATCCTGAACCCATTGCGGATTATCTACATAAGGATTCCTGTTGTTTTGAAAATTATAAATTGCATTATTTCGGGCTTGCTCTTTGGCACTTACAGGGTCAAGAATATGCCAAGAATATAATAAATCTAAAGCCCATTGTTCAAAAACTCTATTCGAAGAACCATCGAGCATTTTATTTCCGTCTGCGTTATTGGATTCCCAACTTGCGATTAAATTTTCGTAACGTGTTGCCATATAAAATATAGTACGGGCTATGTCACCTTTATATTCATCGACAATCTCAAAAACATTTCCTGAGATCCCCGAAGTAATACTAGAACCTCTTTTACTACCGTTGGTGCTGGTGAATGTCGCCGAACCTACATTGGCAAATGCCAGATTGCCTCTTTCCCCGTTTACCTTTTTATCTACAGGATAAATATGCACAACGTCCGTACGCATAGGTTCAATATTTCCACCAAACCAACTTGTAGGAAACGAATGTTCTCGGTTAAAATATTCACATTCTATGTTTCCACCTAAACCAATATCCTGATTTCCACCATCTGACGGAACTCCGAATTCAAAAGGACAATTTGAATATATATCCCAAACTTGTCCGTTGGGTTTCATGTCTGCGGTTTCAAAAAATGCCCAGTGCGAACTGTATGTTTGTGGGTTATGGGAAGTTGAAATAATCGTATATAGAGCTGTTTTTAGCTCAAATCCCGTTAAGCCTTGTGCAGCATTATAATATCCTGCCGGTGGTTGTGCAAATGACAAAAATGTTGTAATACTCAAAAGGAAAGTAAAAGTTTTTTTCATAGTTTTTTTATTTTTTTCTTTCTAATAATGCCATATAAAATCCGTCAAAACCTGATTCTGAAGCCAATATCTTTTTATCTTCTACAAAGGTAAAGTTTTTTCCGATTTCGGTTGTTAAGAAACGCTTAACCTGTTCTTGATTTTCAGAAGGCAATATCGAACAAGTAGCATAAACTAATTTTCCGCCGGGTTTTACCATTTTGGAATAATTTTCTAAAACTTCAGCTTGTACTTTTTTGATGTTTTCAATAAACTCAGGCTGTAACTTCCATTTGCTGTCAGGATTTCTTTTTAAAACTCCTAAACCACTGCACGGAGCATCAATCAAAACTCGGTCTGCCTTTTCGTGAAGTTTTTTGATTACTTTGGTAGAATCTATCACACGGGGTTCTATATTAAAAATACCGTTTCGTTTGGCTCTTAATTTTAATTGCTTTAACTTACTTTCATATAAATCTAATGCGATAAGCTGACCTTTGTTTTCCATAATATTTGCTAGATGAAGGGTTTTTCCTCCCGCACCCGCACAAGCATCAACTACACGCATACCTGGTTGCACATCAAGGAATGGTGCTACCAACTGCGAACTAGCATCCTGAACTTCAAACAGACCTTCTTTGAAAGCATCTGTCAGGAAAACATTGGTCCGTTCTGTCAAAACTAAAGCTTCAGGCTGATTTTTTAAGTATTCGGTTTCGATGTTTAAATCCATCAGTAAACCACGCAGTCGCTGCTTTGTTGTTTTTATAGTATTGACTCTTAAAATAACCTGTGCTTGTTGGTTTTGGGAAGCAAGTTCCTTTGTCCATAAGGCTTCTCCAAGCTCTTTTACGCCCAGTTCGTCCATCCAATCTGGAATAGATTCTCTAAATTTTCTGATTTTTGATAATTCATCAAAACGACCTTTAATTTTACGTTGTGGTGTTCCTTCAAGTTGCCTCCAATCCGGAATTGTATAACCTCGTAAAACAGCCCAAACAGCAAACATCCGCCATAAATCTTCACGGCTGTAAGGTTCTTTTACTTCGGCAATTTCGCCATACAAACGTTTCCAACGTACAATCTCATAAATGGTTTCGGCCACAAATTTACGATCGTTGCTTCCCCAACGCTTATCTTTTTTTAAAGCCCGTTGAACGACTTTGTCCGCATATTCCTTTTCGTTGAAAATTGCATTAAGTGAATCTATGGTAGTATAAACTAAATTTCTGTGTAATCTCATTTGATAAAATTGAACGGCAAAGGTATTATTTTATATTTGAAGTGATTTAAATTGTTTAAGGTTTTTAACCTAACAGTTTGTCGTTCTGTAGAAGTAATAAATGAGACTTAATCTTCACTGAAATGACAGTTCAAACCATAACTTCTTACCCAATCATTTTCTTGGTAAGATAATTGAATCTGTAAAATAGTAATATAGCTGCTACTGTAAGTCCTGAGAGAAGACCTATCCAAATTCCGGAAGCCTTTAATTCTGTAAACAACCCTAAATAAATGCAAATTGGGAAACCTATAACCCAATACGAAATAAAAGAAATGATTGCCGGAACTTTGGCATCCTGCAACCCGCGTAAAGCACCCAAAACCGTAGCCTGAATACCATCTGAAATCTGAAATACTGCAGCAATCAGTAATAAGGTCGATGCTACAGAAACTACTTCAAGGCTTTCTGTCACTGTAGCCGAGTTTTCTATATTCAAGAACAAATACGGTAAATCTTTATGGAATATCACAAATAAAAGTGCAAAAATGACTTGCAATATAATGGTAAGGAGAAATATAGAGATTGCAACTATACGCAATTTCTGGTAATCCCCCAATCCTTTTTGATTACCAACGCGAATCATGGCAGTTACGCTCAATCCCATAGCAAACATAAAGGTAAGCGAGGCAAGGCTTAACGCAATCTGGTTTGCTGCCTGATTGGTAACGCCCAATCTGCCCGAAAGCCAAATAGCTCCAGTAAATAAGGCAACTTCAAAAAACATCTGCATTGCAGAAGGTGTTCCTAAACTAGCTATTTTTTTTAGTAATGACCGTTGCAACATACTGAAACTGAATCCTGTCAAATACGGATGAAAAACGGGCTTGTTCTTCATGATAAAGTGCATGAATATCAGCATCGAAAAACGAGCAATTACACTACCTATGGCACAGCCCACAATACCTAATTCTGGAAAAAACCAATTACCAAAAATTAGGAAATAATTTAAAATTACATTCAAAACATTTCCTAATATAGTAGCCCACATAGAGTATCGAGTCTGGCTTTTGCCATCTGCAAATTGCTTATACGCCTGAAACATCATCATAGGAATAAGCGAAAAAGCTACTATATCCAGATAAGGTTTAGCAAGTTCAACTACCTGTTCCGGCTGTCCCATATAGGTAATAATGGGTTTGGCAAAGAAAATAAGAAGGAACAACAAGACACCTATGAGTGAACACAGAAATAAACCGTTATGAAAAACGCTTTTACCTCTTTTTAAAGAGCCGGATCCGTCAGATTCTGCAACCAGCGGTGTGATGGCAGTAGAGAAACCTACACCCAGAGAGATGGCAATAAAAATAAAGCTGTTACCCAATGAAACTGCCGCCAGCTCTGTCGGTCCCAGTTGTCCAACCATGATGTTATCTACAATACCTACCAAAGTATGTCCAACCATACCCAATATAATAGGATACGCCAGTCGTAGATTATACGAAAATTCTTTTGTGTATGTCTTGAGATTCATTCCTCGTTTTTTTGCGAGGGCAAAAGTAGTCTTTTTTGGAATAGATTTCTATTGTGTTTTTTGGGTTTATGAAAATGTCTAAGTATAAATTTAATATATTTAAGAGATTAGAAGAATTCTATATAGACACCTCCTAAGACCATAAAGAAATGAACTTTCAATAAATCTTTTTTTGTTGATAAAAAATCATTTAAAATCATGAAAATTAAAAATAAACCCATTATATTTGCTTCCCGTTTATTTAAAAAGTTCATATTATAATTTATTGTTTTTTTAAAGCTTCTCGACGTACTGTTTGGAGATTATTCTTACCTCTGTCATTCAAAATAAAGCGAAGAGATAGAGGGGAAGTTGTTGCGAACAGATTCGGAAGGGTTTAAGTTGTGTGAATTTCGCTGGGGTTGAGGTGTTTACAATAAGTTTTAAATTTAAAGGTAAAAACTTTGTTATTTTTTTTTGCTTTTTATTTTTTATTAATTACTTTTGCACTCGCTTTGATAGGGAAGTGGTTATATATTTCAGAGATACGTTCATATACATATTGGATTGACAGCATATATTTAAGAAGAGTAGGGCATTTTATTTAATTAATATTAATTAATAATTAAATATTTTAA
>JAVEUZ010000058.1:0-10532 GCA_034005285.1 Flavobacteriaceae bacterium | reverse complement strand
TTTAGGAATCTCGCTACTGGACAAAACACCTGTAAATCAGTTGTTTAATAAATATAATTACAATAATGTCAATGAACTAAATTATAATCAATTGAAAATCAACTTGTTTTAACGAAACACTTATGATACTTTATATCAAAGTAAAATATGCATTAGGCTTAAATATATTCACACGTCGTTATCAACTCAATGATTAGAAGATTTTTTGCTTTAAAATAACCTGAGTTTGAATAATCAAACTCAGGTTAAAATAGTACATTTGTTTAAATTTATTTTTTCAAATGGCAGGAAACAGCTTCGGAACAATTTTCAGACTTACAACTTTTGGCGAATCGCATGGAAAGGCTTTGGGCGGTATTATTGACGGTTGTCCGTCCGGTATAGAACTTGACTTCAAAGCCATTCAATATGAAATGGAAAGAAGAAAGCCGGGACAATCTAAAATAGTTACACAGCGTAAAGAATCTGATGAAGTAGAATTCTTATCCGGAATTTTTGAAGGAAAAACAACCGGGACACCAATAGGTTTTATAATCCCGAACACAAACCAGAAATCGGAAGATTATTTGCATATCAAAGACATTTATCGTCCCAGTCATGCTGATTATGTATATGAAAAAAAATATGGCGTCAGAGATTATAGAGGTGGCGGGCGTAGTTCTGCCAGAGAAACAGCTTGTAGGGTAGTAGCAGGAGCTATTGCAAAACAAATTTTAAAAGACATTAAAATCAATGCTTTTGTTTCTTCTGTCGGAGATATTTTTATCGACAAACCATATCAGGCGTTAGATTTTTCTAAAATAGAAAGTAATCCGGTTCGTTGTCCAGATGAAGCTACAGCCGACAAAATGATTGAATGTATAAAAGAAATCAAAAAGCAAGGCGATACCGTTGGTGGTACAATAACCTGTGTCATTCAGAATGTACCTGTTGGACTTGGCGAACCTGTTTTTGACAAGCTTCATGCCGAATTAGGAAAAGCCATGTTGTCTATCAATGCAGTAAAAGGTTTTGAATATGGAAGCGGATTTTGTGGTTCTCGTATGAAAGGCAGTGAACACAATGATCTATTTAATCCCGACGGTTCAACAAAGTCTAATTTGTCCGGTGGAATTCAAGGAGGAATCTCGAACGGAATGGATATTTATTTTCGTGTAGCATTTAAACCGGTTGCAACAATCATGCAAATTCAAGAAACCATAGATAACAGAGGAGATGTTGTGAAAATGCAGGGCAAAGGTCGGCATGATCCGTGTGTTGTGCCAAGAGCCGTTCCAATTGTTGAAGCAATGGCAGCTTTGGTTTTGGCAGATTATTATCTTTTAAGCCAGATTACACTATAGAGATTTCAACTACAAATTTTGGGTTATATTAAAACTTAAATGACAAAATAATTTTATTTTATTTTAAATAGTTATATTTTGGCGTATTAAACATAAACTAAATTATTATGAAAAGAAAACTATTTTTTGCATTTTTATGTTCATTTGGTATTTTTTTTTCGATAAACGCCCAAAATACCTGTAGTTCAGCTGCGACTGCTGTAATAGGAATCAACACCGTTGGTGTTATTGACGGTACTTTATTAGATGTGTGTGGAAACTCTTGGGGTTTTTCTGCCGAGTGGTATGTATATACAGCTACAATTGATGCTGTTATTACCGTTTCATCAAATTTGCCACAAAATAATGGCATCACTTATAGTGATGATACCTATCTGAATGTGTATTCAGGAACCTGTGGAGCGTTGGTATGTATAGGTTCAAACGATGACGTAGATTTTTCGAACGGAAATTATTTATCTTCGGTTACATTTATTGCAACTGCCGGACAAACCTATTATTTTGAGTGGGCAGATGACTGGAATGATGAAGCTTTTCAATTTGAACTTACAGAAATTGTTGTAGAATGTGAGGACTCAATAACAGCACCGTTTATAGAGAACTTTACAGATCAAAACAATATTTTGGTATGTTGGAATCATATCGATGCAGATGGTGACGGAAACGGCTGGTATATTGCCGATTACGATTTAAATGATGATGATATTCCGGATGGTAATCCTTGTTTGTCATCAGCCTCTTGGAATGGAAGTGTTTTGTTTCCTGATAACTGGATAATTACGTTACCCATCGATTTGACAGGATTTGACTCTAACTATGAAATAGATTTGAATTGGTTAGCAAGAGGTATTGATGCAAATTATGCCTTAGAAAACTATTCGGTTTATGTATCTACAGGCAATACGCAAACAGACTTTTTAGCTTCTTCTGTTAACTTCAACGAAATTATAGGTGATAATGGTGGAGCAGGGCATACTTTTGTTCCTAGAAGTATTGACATTTCTTCTTTTGCAGGACAAACAATATATGTTGCTCTAAGACACCACGGAGTTTCTGACCAATTTGTTTTAAACATTGACGACTTGGCTGTATCTGCCGTACTATCAACTGACGATTTTAATATGTTGTCTTTTGAATATACTTTTTCTAACAATATATTAAATTTATTGTCTAACAGTAATGATATTAGTACTGTAAATATATATAACCTTACAGGACAAGCAGTTTATACAAACACAGAAGTTAATGCTCTTTCTGCGGAAATTAATTTTTCAAATTTTGCTGCAGGGACTTATGTCGTGAATGTTTTTGATATAAACAACAACACAAGAGCTTTTAAAGTTGTTAAGAAATAGATGAAAGTCCAACCTTTGTTCTAAAGAAAAAACGATTAAGTACATTGCTTAGTCGTTTTTTTTATTGAATTTATCTTGACTTTTTTTGATAAAACTAAAGCTATAATCTTGTCGATTCCCATTATTTGCTTACCTGCCATATATTTTCATAGGGCATCAATATCTAAATCAGAATCGTAAGCAACGTACCTGACTTTAAGATTTTTTCTTTAATAAATACGCTTTATCTTGTTTCCTACACCCAACACTTTCAACTATCAGAAATCACATTTGTTCTGATTGGGTATGTTTTTCGAGCAGGAAGTAATACATTAGCAAAAAAACAGAGCCGTAATATCAACAACTTTAGAAAAGATAAATGCTTATGAGCTGGACAGTTTTAAAAACAGAAAAAGATTATAACAGAGCAAGTGAGTGTTTAATAGATATATTTCACGCTGAACCTGACACACCCAAATATGACGAACTTTCTTTGCTTATTTTATTAGTGGAGGATTATGATGACAGACATTATACTTTGCCTCAAGTAGATGTATTGGATTAAATGTTCAGGTTATTAAAATCAAAACTAAAATATTTGTTGATGAGTTAAATAATCGGAGGTTTATTAGTTTTAAACTCCTTTAAAAAGTTCGTTATAATCTTCAATTTTCAAGGCTTTGGCTATACGAACTAATTTATCTGTTCCCATAACAATAGACGGATTTGAACCTCCGATATAACGTCTGAAAGTTTCTATATCTATTTGAGATTCTATAGCTACTTCGGTCGTTTTCAATTCTTTTTCCTTGATAATCCGCTTGATATTAATTGCTATAGTTTTTATACTATCGGGTATGTCTGACTTCCTTTTTCGCATAGGATAAAGGTAAAATCATACCTGCTAATATTCAATGATTTAAAAATCGTGATGTATATATCATTTTTTATTATATTTGTCGTATTAACATTTAAAATTTAATAAAAATGAAAAAACTTTTATGTATTGCAACAGCTGTGTTGCTTTTTGGTTGTGGCTCTGATGATAATTTGGGAGATTTATTATCTTCAAGAGAAACTTTTTTTGAAATAACCATTGACGGGCAAAATTATCGTTACGATTTTTCTTTTGGAGAAAACTTGACGGGATTTTATGAACAACAATGTGGTGGGAACAATGAGGTTAGTGGTGTTAGTCTTAACAGAAGTGGCTTAACTATTGGTAATTCTGTTATCCAAGCTATTTTATATCATTATGAAACAGTTGAAGAATTTGACAATCGTACTTCAGATATAGCTTATATCGTTCCTACTATGGGCTGTAAAAGAAATTTTGAATTGTCATTGGAATATGATGATTATGGTATCCATAAAGTGGTGAGTGGAAGTAATCACGAAATAACAAGTGTTTCTTTGTTTCGTGATGAATCTGATTGGAAAACCTACAAAATTGAGGGAAATATTGAGGGAAATTTAAAATCAAACTATGACGATGATTTAAAGCCTTTTGTCGGAAGTTATAGAGTGTTTATTGATGTTCTTAAATAAAATAATTATGACAACAGCTTTATTAAAACAGATAGCAGCAAGTTTTATCTTGCTTTTTAGTGTAATACTTTCTGCACAAAACACAATAGAATTAGATACTTCCTTTAATACAGGAGTAGGATTTAATAAAAGTGCAGGAGATATTAGAACTACTCTGCAACCTGACGGAAAAATTCTTGCAGAAGGAAGTTACTTTACATCGTATAATGGAACAGAAGGAAGTCAGATTGTACGACTAAATGAAGATGGAACTTTGGACACTTCCTTTAATATAGTAGGGACAGGGTTTAACAATATTCTTGGTCACAATCATTCAATTGCTGTACAATCTGACGGAAAAATTCTTGTAGGAGGTCGATTTACAGAATATAACGGAACAAGCAGAAACAATATTTTACGACTTAACGCAGACGGAACTTTGGACACTTCCTTTGATATTGGAATGGGATTTACTAATAATGGTACACCTAATGGTGTAAGGATTTCATCAATCTCCCTGCAACCTGACGGAAAAATTCTTGTAACAGGCTTGTTTTCAGCATATAACTTGACAGCCATAAGACATATTGCACGATTGAATACTGATGGAACTCTGGATACTTCCTTTAATACAGTAGAGGCAGGGTTTATCTCTGTTGGTAGAACAATTGCTCTACAGCCTGACGGAAAAATTCTTGTAAATGGTCGATTTACAACGCATATCGGGACGACTCAAAGTAGAATTGTACGATTGAATGCTGATGGAACTCTGGATACTTCCTTTAATACAGTAGGAACAGGACTTTATAATGATGGTATTTTCGCTGTTGCTATGGTTTTCTTACAGGCTGACGGAAAAATTCTTGTAACAGGTCGTTTTACACCGTATAACGGGACAACTCGAGATAGGATTGCACGGTTGAATGCTAATGGAACTTTGGATACTTCCTTTAATACAGTAGGGACAGAGTTTAATGGCGTTGTTCCTGGAGACAATGTTTCTGGAATTGTCTTACAGCCTGACGGAAAAATTCTTGTAACAGGTTATTTTACATCGTATAACGGAACAACTCGAAATAGAATTGCACGATTGAATGCTGATGGAACTCTGGACACTTCCTTTAATACAGTAGGAACAGGGTTTTATATAGATTCAGGGTTTAATTCATATCTCTTTGATGATTGGGCACTTTCAATTTCCCTACAATCCGATGGAAAAATTCTTGTAGGAGGTCAGTTTACATCGTATAACGGGACAACTCAAAATAAAATTGCACGGTTGAACTCTGATGGAACTCTGGATACTTCGTTTAGCAGTGGTTCGGGTTTTAATTCGACTACAAGTGCTAGTATTGCTACGATTGCCCTACAGCCTGACGGAAAGATTCTTGCAGGGGGTAATTTTAAATCGTATAATGAAGGAAACCGAAGGGGAATTGTAAGGCTAAATGAAGACGGAACTTTGGATACTTCGTTTAATATAGGAACAGGGTTTAATGATGTAGTTAATATAATTACCCTGCAACCTGATGGAAAAATTCTTGTAGGAGGTAATTTTACATCATATAACGGAACAACTCAAAATAGAATTGCACGATTGAACTCTGATGGAACTCTGGATACTTCGTTTAATACAGGTACAGGGCTTGAAAGTTATTATGCAGATAGTTCCAATCAGCCTAAAGTTGGGGCAATTACTCTTCAACCTGACGGAAAAATTCTTGTAGGAGGTTTATATTTTGCAAAATATAACGGAAGCACTATACCTGGATTTGTACGGTTAAACACAGACGGAACTCTGGATACTTCGTTTACGCTTGTTGTTTATAGTGCACCATCGACTGGTGTAATTGCCATACAGCCTAATGGAAAAATTCTTGTAGCAGGAAGTTTGAAACCATATCATAATTCATTAACATACTCAATTTTACGGTTTAATACAGACGGAACTTGGGATTCTTCGTTTAGCCCCCCTACTACAGGAATGTTTAATGGTTATGAGTCTATCAATACAATTTCTGTGCAACCTGATGGGAAAATTCTTGCAGGAGGTCAGTTTAATTCGTATAATTATCCAGGCGTTGCAAGACTAAATGCAGACGGAACTTTGGAAGGTTTTACAGGAGTTGGAGGAAACAATCAAGGCTATAACGTTAAAACAACTACCCTGCAACCTGACGGAAAAATTCTTGTAGGAGGTAATTTTGTTTCTTCGTTTAATGGAACAACCCGAAGAGGAATTGCACGGTTAAATACAAACGCAGGTCAGGATACTTCATTTAATATCGGAACAGGGTTTATTAGAGATTTTGGTAATGGGGTTAGTCACGGTATAGTTCATACAATTGCTTTACAGCCCGACGGAAAAATTCTTGTAGGAGGTCATTTTACATCGTATAATGGGACAACCACAAATCATATTGTACGTCTAAATGATAGTAGTACGTTAAGTATAGAAGATATGCAACGTTCAGATATTAAGCTCTACCCAAATCCTACACAGGATTTTATCAATTTGTCTGGAAATGTAACTATCCGTAACGTTGTCATTACTGATATGTCGGGACGTATAATCCTTACAAATAACTATGATAATGAAGATGTGAAAATTGATGTTTTCCATTTGCCTAAAGCGGTTTATTTACTAACCATTACAACAGATAAAGGCAAAGAAACAAGAAAGATTATTAAAGAATAAATATCTTATTTTAAAAATTAATTTACTAAAAAATAAAAGCTATGTCTAAAACAACTGTATTAACTGCCCAAAAATTAAAAGGACTTTCTTTTATAGAAAAAGAACGTAAAGGTGAAAAATATTACGACCAAGATGGATTTATCCTTAAGCGAATGAATAATGTTTGGCTATTCTGTGCGGAGCATAGTGGAGAAATCATAACAACTCTGCTTTATATAGAAACTGAAAAGCAACTCGAAATGCTACAAAAACTATCAAGAAAATAAAATTTTAAATTATTAACTCTAAAATATAATAAATATGGAATCGAAATTTAAAGTAAATGACAATGTAAAACACGTTGAAACCAGAGAAGTTTACAAAGTTATAGAAGTAACCAAAGGGAAATATGGATTTCTCTATAAATTAAAAGCTATTGATAATATTGTTATCGACGAAGAATTTCAAGAGGCTGAACTTGAAGCAGTAATTAAACTAACTTAAAAACTATAAAAAATGAAAATTGCAATACGATACCAAAGTAATACAGCTAAAAAAACATTGTTAGCCATTTTAACAGACGGAACTGAATTAAAAGCAACAAGATTCACGCTTTTTGAACAAAGTATATATATTAACAATATGCTTGATGGCTTTGGGAGTAGAGAATTAGTGTTAATTGGAGATTGTGAAATTATTGAAAATCGTGATAATACAGATTATCCTATTAGATTACAAATTCTAAAAGATACAGCTCACGACTTACTGTATTTAGTGACAGAAAAAGAGTTGAAATACTATTTTACACGTAAGTAAATTACAATTAGGTTGCCCTTAAATTTAAAAAGTCGAAAGTCAGAAACCTCGTAAAACTAAGGAGTAAGACTTTCGGCTTTTGGTATCCCCTCCCTTCTCTCTTATACTTGGTTTTTTTTTACTTTTTAATTTTCTTGATTGTGTGTTACTTTCCACATTTCATAAAATGTACACAATATCGGAAAGTCAAACAAAGATTTAGCAAAAGAAATGTTTAAATATTTTTTGAATCATAGTAATAAATTTATTACTTTTGAATTATGAAATACAACGAATTATTTAGGTTGCTGAAAAAAGACGGCTGGTTTGAAGTCAGACAGAAAGGAAGCCACGTAATTATGCAACACCCTACGAAAACAGAACAGCTTACAGTTCCTAATCATTCGGGTAAAGAAGTAAAAAAAGGATTATTAACAGCTATTTTAAAACAGGCAGGGATAACAACCTCAAAAAGATAATATTATGAAAAAGCAAAAAATTAAAATTACAGTTACAAAAGAAGATACAGGGTATAGTGCTTTCGGAAAAGTGGACAACAACCTTATCGGAACGGAGGCTGAAACCTTTGAGGAGCTTAAAGAAATGATTTTAGAAGCCGTGAATCTTACTTTTGAGGAAGAGGGTATTGTTTATACCATTGACGATATTCAGTTTGAATATGATTTAGAGAGCTTTTTTGATTTTTACAGAGTAATCAATGCAAAAGCCTTATCCGAACGTATAGGAATGAATCAAAGTTTATTAGCTCAATACATCAAAGGAAGTAAAAAACCCTCACAAACACAAACAAAACGCATTCTGAAAGGAGTACAGCAAATAGGTAAAGAGCTTTCGGAGGTTAGTTTTCTACTCTGAAAATTACAATTAGGTTGCCCTTAAATTTAAAAAGTCGAAAGTCTGAAACCTCGTAAAACAGGGAGTAAGACTTTCGGCTTTTGGTAGCACAAAACCAAACAGGTTTTCCCTGAAAGGGAAATATGCATATAACCTAATGGCAACACCTTTGGAGTGAAATCCAATAGCTACACCTTGGAAAAAGAGATACAAAAAATAAGGGAATTTTTGAGGATACTCTAAACCTCACAGGTTATATAACCTGTGAGGTTTTTTTGACTGCTAAAATATTTCTAAAAAGTTTTTTATTTGTAACTAAAAATAGTTGCATTTGTAAAAGCAAAAAGATTTTGACAAAAAAAGACAAGTTAATAGATAGGTTTTTAGCCACTCCGAAAGATTTTACTTTTGACGAATTGGTGCGGTTGTTTAATCATTTCAGATTTGAAACGGAAACAAAGGCAAAACTTCGGGAAGCAGAATAGAATTTAAAAACGAAAGTTTGGATTTAAAATATTATGCACATAAACCAAAGACATAACCAAAATTAACACCCAAAATTGATAATGACATCAACCAAAATAGCTGCCTGTCAGTGATTTATGTTTTTAGAAAAAAATGTGCGAAAGTCAGGAGAGCCTGTTTAAAATTTATCTAATAATTTGTTTATGCTTCTTTTTGGCTGCAACTTCGTTAAATTTTTAAACGATAGCTCTGCTATCCTTAAAAAATTTGCCTTGTATAGTTCATAAAGCGTTTATTTTTCAAAGGTATTCACTGAATGCTTTGCATTTCGCTTAAAAATAAGCTATATACATTTTTACAACATAAATTTAAACAGGCTCTTAACTCGGATTAATATTCTGTCTTATCAGATTTTTGAGCCCACTCATTAAAAACTTTAAGGGCTTCATCTCTACTTATTTGTTCAAAAGGAATTTTTCGTTCACTCATCTCGACGTTGATTTCGGTATAAATAAAGTCGTCATCAAAGCCAATGTTGGCAGCATCTTCTCGTGTGTTGGCATAAAAAACCTTATCAGGTCTTGCCCAGTAAATTGCTCCCAAACACATGGGACAGGGTTCGCAGGAGGTGTACATGATGCATCCGTCAAGCTGAAAAGAATTTAGATTTTTACAAGCATCGCGTATGGCCGTAACTTCAGCATGAGCCGTAGGATCATTACTTGAAGTAACCTGATTATTACCTGTTCCTACAATTTTTCCATCTTTTACAATCACCGCTCCAAAAGGCCCGCCCTCATTGTTTTTCATCCCGGTTCTTGACTGCTCAATGGCGTCTAACATAAATTTATGATGTGTACACATAATTTTTATTTTTTAGATTAAATCAATTTTTCTTTTAAATACTTTCCTGTAACCGAGCTTTAATGATTTAGAGGAATAAATAAAACCCCTGTCAAGGTTATAACTTTGACAGGGGTTTTGATAAATAGACTTCAATATAAAGGATTTTATTTGTCCACTAATTTATAACAGAGAAATTTTTATAATCAGAAACTAAAGTAAATTTCAATTTATATGCTGATTATAAATGATTTAGTTTGAAAAATCCTCAAAACGAACAAACATCCATTTACCATTTTGTTTTTCAAAATAAGCATCAGAAAAAATTCCATTATTAACTCCTCGTATTTCAATCTTAGCCTTATCCTTATTTAGTTTAATTTCCTGAGTAAAAGCACTATGTTTTAAACTGGAATGATAATCTTCATATCTAAAATCAAATTTAGATTTATATTCGTTTTCATTAATTTTTTTATGAATAGGATCATCATTATATGGATCTAAATTTTCATCAAATTCAACTATTGATAATGGAAAACCTACTCTGCTAATTTGAAATGGATAATTTTGGCTAAATTTTTCAAGAAAAAGTTCAAAATTTTCATCAATATTTTCAGATTCAAATCTCTCAATGATAGGGTCTTTAAAAAATATTGTTTTAAATTTATCATAATTTTCTGAGCTTAGTGATAA
>JAVEUZ010000016.1:0-49069 GCA_034005285.1 Flavobacteriaceae bacterium | reverse complement strand
CAACGGCTCCGGTATTCGTTGAAGAATTACCTGCTGATGTAACGGTAGAATGTTCTGAGGTGGCTGATGCGGTTGTATTAACTGCAACTGATAACTGTGGCGATACGACTGTAAACTTCAATGAAACAACAGAACAAGGTGACTGCGAAGGAAGCTATACCATCACAAGAACTTGGACAGCCGTTGACGCTTGCGGAAACGAAGTATCGCACGTTCAGACTATAAACGTTCAGGATACAACGGCTCCGGAGGTATTAACTCCTTATGATGAAGTAATCAATGTATTCTGCGATAATATACCGGAAATTCCTACGCTAGAATTTATCGACATTTGTTCTTCTGTTACTGAACCTATATTTACTGAAGAAATAGTTGACCAAACTGTTGACTCTTATGTAGTGATAAGAAACTGGTATGTATCTGATTCTTGTGGAAATGATGCAACCTTTACACAAACTATCTATGTAACTATTTCTAATGAAGGTAGTCTAATAGAGAGCGAACTGTGTATTGAGGATGAAGCAATTGATTTATTTACTCTCTTGAATTCTGAAATTGAACAAGGAGGAACTTGGGTTGATGTTAGTAATTCAGGAGCTCTTGATGGAAACAACTTTGATCCGACACTTGTTTCTGAATTAGGAGAATATGTAATTCAATATGTGATTTCTGATGGAGTTTGTCCAAGAGCAATCGAAATAAGAATCAATATAAATGATGATTGTGTTGTTTTACCATGTAGAGATATTCAAATTTGGAATGCTGTATCTCCAAATGACGACGGTAAAAATGACTTTTTCTTCATAGAGAACTTAGAAGATGAGTGTTACACAAATAACACCGTAGAAATTTATAACCGTTGGGGCGTGTTAGTGTATGAGGCTAGAAATTATGACAATAATTCAAGAGCTTTCCGTGGAATTTCAGAAGGTAGAGCTACTTTAAATAAGTCGGCAGAACTACCAACAGGTACGTACTATTACATCATTCAGATATCAACATCTACTGGTGAGACAATTAGTAAAGACGGATACCTATACCTAACAAGATAAAATTGTATAACCCGGGAGGATAACCTCCTCCCGGAAATACTAAAAAAATAAATTCATTATGAAAACAAAAATTTTATTTATCGCTTTACTGTTTACAGGTTTCTGTAGTATTGCCCAGCAAGATGCTCAATATACACAGTATATGTATAACACAATCAACGTAAACCCTGCATACGCAGGATCAAGAGGTGCCATGAGCATATTTGGTCTTCACCGCACTCAATGGGTAGGTTTAGACGGAGCTCCGGTTACAAATGCATTTTCATTAAACTCTCCTATTAACAATAGTAATTTGGGAGTAGGTTTATCGTTTGTCAATGACCGAATTGGACCAACTGATGAAAATACAATCTCAGCAGATGTTTCTTATACCATCCAAACTTCAGAAACTTTCAAATTGTCTTTTGGTGTTAAAGCCACAGCTAATTTGTTTAATCTGGATGTCAATAAACTAAGCATTTATGACCAAACAGATGCACAGTTTCAGAATCTGAGAAACAACTTTACACCAAATTTTGGTGCAGGAGTTTATTTCCACTCAGATAAAACATATTTCGGGTTATCTGTTCCTAACTTCTTTGAGATTACTCGTTATGATGATAATGATGTGTCTATCAATAAAGAAAGAATGAACTTTTACTTCATTGCTGGTCACGTTTTTGATTTAACTTATAACTTAAAATTCAAACCTGCTTTATTAACTAAAGCTGTAGAAGGAGCTCCGCTTCAAATAGATGTTTCCGGTAACTTTTTATTTAATGAAAAGTTTGTTTTGGGAGCTGCATGGAGATGGGATGCCGCTGTAAGTGCCTTGGCAGGGTTTCAGATTACTGACGGACTCTTCATCGGATATGGATATGATATGGAGACTACCCGTTTAAGAAAATATAATTCTGGATCGCACGAAGTATTCCTACGTTTTGAATTATTCCAAAAACATAACCGAATTGTTTCACCAAGATTCTTCTAATACCCCAAAGTTATGAAAATTAAATATTTATATGTAATTGCACTTAGTTTCTTTACTGTGGGTCTTTTGGCTCAAGAAAGAACTGTCAATCGTGCAGGTAAAAATTATGATAAGTTAGCCTATATAGATGCGGCAAAAACTTATGAAAGAATGGCAAACGACGGTTATAAGTCTGTTGAAACATTACAAAAATTAGGAAACACTTATTATTTCAATGGTAAATTGGAAGAATCTGCCAAATGGTTTGGTGAACTTTTTGCCTTGAGCGAAGATGTCGAACCTGAGTATTTCTTTAGATATGCACAATCACTGAAAGCTGTTGGTCAATACCAAAAAGCTGATGAAATGATGAAGAAATTCAATGAAAAAAGTGGTAACGACTCAAGAGGAATTTTGGCTAAAGAACAAAAGAATTATCTCAATGAGATTGCTAAAAACTCAGGTCGCTATAACATTGACAATGCCGGAATCAATTCTGAGTACTCAGATTACGGATCGGCTTTCCTTGGCGAAAAAGTTGTGTTTACTTCTGCCAGAGATACCGGTAATTTTGCAAAAAGAAAACATTCTTGGACAGGCGAATACTTTACAAGATTATATGTTGCTGATATGAGTGAAGACGGTTCATTATCTGAACCTAAGAAGTTTGCAAATGAGTTGAGAACACGTGTTAACGAATCTACTCCTGTTTTTACAAAAGACGGAAAAACAGTTTACTTTACTCGAAATAACTTTGATAAAGGAAAACGAGGTAAAGACGATTTGGGAAACACTTATTTGAAAATATACAAAGCGACTCTTAACGATGATGGAAAATGGGAAAAGATAACTGCACTTCCTTTTAACAGCGACGATTATCAAACTGCACATCCAGCATTGAGTCCGGACGAAAAAACATTATATTTTGCTTCAGACATGCCTGGTACACTAGGTTTATCAGATATTTTCAAAGTATCAATAAATGATGATGGAAGTTTTGGAACTCCGGAAAACTTAGGTTCGGTTATCAATACAGAAGGAAGAGAAACTTTCCCTTTTATCTCTGCAAATAACGAAATTTATTTTGCATCAGACGGTCATCCCGGCTTAGGAGGTTTGGATATTTTTGCAGCCCAAATTAAAGAAGATGGTACAATCAAAGACATTCATAATCTTGGAGAGCCTGCAAATAGTTCTTATGATGATTTTGCATATATTATCAACTCAGGATCAAAAAGAGGATTTCTTTCTTCAAACCGCCCGAACGGAGACGGAAATGATGATATTTACAAATTCCTTGAAACAAAAGAACTACAATTCACTTGTGAACAAATCTTATTCGGAATTGTTACCGATGAAGAAACCGGAGAAGTATTGGCAAACACAAAACTGACTTTATTTGATGAAAAATTCAACAAAATAAAAGAAACAGTTAGTGACAGCGAAGGTAAATATGACTTTGGTGAAGTAGAATGTGAAAAGAAATATTATGTAAGAGCTGAAAAAGAAGAATATGTTACTAAAGAAATGCCTGTAATTATAGGTAAAGAATCAGGTGAAACTGAATTACCCATCGAACTTGAAAAAGCTATTAAACCTGTGCAAGTTGGTGATGATTTGGCAAAAGCCTTTGGTATAAAAATCATATACTTCGATTTGGATAAATGGAACATCCGTCCTGACGCATCTGTTGAATTGGCAAAAATTCTTGACGTAATGAGAGAACATCCGAATATGAAAATTGATGTTCGTTCGCATACCGATAGCCGTCAGACTCACAGATACAATGAAGTACTGTCTGAGAGAAGAGCTAAATCTACTATGAATTGGTTAATTTCTAAAGGTATCGATAAATCTAGATTAACCGGTAGAGGTTATGGCGAAACACAATTGGTAAACAAATGTGCCGATGGCGTAGAATGTACCGAAGATGAACACCAACTTAACCGTAGAAGTGAATTTATCATCACCGATTTATAAAAAGTCAGACATTATACAAAAAAACATCCCGAAATATTCGGGATGTTTTTTTAATTAGCAATAGTTTCAAAAGACATGTTATCTATTTTGATGATACTCAACACTTTTGAGTAATTGAGTAAAAAATTAACCGTTTCTTTTTTAGGTAACATCTTGACTGATGCTAATCTTTTCTGAGAGTAAAGTTTTGCCATATTAAGGTAAGTTTTATGTTTCTACATTAACGAAAACCATACACTCAATATTGTACTAATTGGTCAAAATAACATTATTTTTCTCAATTACTTTTCTCAGATTCATTAAAGCATAACGCATTCGACCTAATGCTGTATTGATACTTACACCAGTTAAATCTGCAATTTCTTTAAAACTTAAATCCTGATACATCCTCATCACTAAGACTTCTTTTTGATCAGCTGGAAGTCCTTCTATCAGTTTCTGCAAATCATTCTCAACCTGCTGTGTGATAAGAATTTTTTCTATATTAGGAGTATTGTCCTGCATAAACGAAAAAATAGAATATTCTTCGGTTTCTCTCAATACAGGCATTTTTTTTATTTTCCGGAAATAATCAATCACAAGATTATGTGCAATTCGCATAACCCAAGGCAAAAACTTTCCCTCCTCATTATAAGAATTAGATTTAAGTGTTTTAATTACTTTAATAAATGTATCCTGAAAAACATCATCAGCTACATCTCTATTACCAATTTTGGAATAAATAAATCCGAAAATTTTAGATTGATGTCTTTCAATAAGGAGAGCTAGAGCAGTTTCATCACCTGCTATATAATTATTTACCAGTACAGCATCGGGGGTATTTACAGCAGCCATAAAATTACTTTTTAGTGTTACTAAATCTGTTTTATTTTAATCTAAAAAGTATTTTTATACAATAGGCTGTGTTTTTATAAAAGAATTAAAAACCAAATGTAGAATATTTTTTTCTTAAAATGCAAATAATATCCAAAAAATTACATCAAAAGACTGAGAATCTGTTTAAATCTGAATTACGCATTAGATTTTTTTTTTGCAAATCATAATGCGTAATCCTGATAAAATTATTTTTAAACAGGCTCTATATTAATTAAAGAAGTGATTTAAACTTTTTATATTATCTAACCAGTTTTTTATATTTGATTCGCTTAGGTGTTAAATCAACTCCAAGGCGTTTCTTTTTGTTTTCTTCATAATCAGAAAAACCACCTTCAAAGAAATATACCTGCGAGTCACCTTCAAAAGCTAAAATATGCGTACAAATCCTATCTAAAAACCAACGGTCGTGTGAAATCACTACGGCACAGCCTGCAAAGTTTTCAAGACCTTCTTCAAGGGCACGAAGTGTATTGACATCCAAATCGTTGGTTGGCTCATCCAACAACAATACATTCCCTTCTTCTTTGAGTGTCATAGCCAGATGCAAACGGTTACGTTCACCACCCGAAAGAGCAGAAACTTTCTTATTTTGTTCGCTTCCGCTGAAATTAAAACGACTCAGGTAAGCTCTTGAATTTACTTGCCTCCCTCCCATCATAATCAACTCCTGACTGTCGCAGAAGTTTTCCCAAATAGATTTTTCGGGGTCAATATTGATATGTGATTGGTCAACATAGGCTATTTTTACGGTATCACCAATGGCAAACTCACCTTTATCCGGCTTTTCCTCACCCATAATCATTTTAAAAATAGTAGTTTTACCGGCACCATTCGGACCAATGATTCCTACAATTCCAGCTTGAGGTAACGTAAAGTTCAAATCTTCATATAAGAGTTTGTCTCCATAAGCTTTGGCGACACCTTTTGCTTCAATTACATGTGTTCCTAATCGAGGACCGTTAGGAATATATAACTCAAGTTTTTCTTCTAATTGTTTTTGGTCTTCGTTAAGTAGTTTATCATAGTTCTGTAAACGTGCTTTTTGTTTTGTTTGTCTTCCTTTAGTACCTTGACGAACCCAGTCTAGCTCACGTTCTAAAATTTTCCTTCTCTTGGAAGCTGTTTTTTCTTCTTGTTCCAAACGTTTGGCTTTTTGTTCTAACCATGAAGAATAATTTCCTTTCCACGGGATACCTTCTCCCCTGTCAAGTTCAAGAATCCATCCGGCAACATTATCAAGGAAATAACGGTCGTGCGTAACTGCAATGACTGTTCCGGGATATTGCTGTAAATGTTGCTCTAACCACAATACAGATTCTGCATCTAAGTGGTTAGTTGGCTCGTCTAACAATAACACATCGGGTTGTTGCAATAATAAACGGCATAATGCCACACGTCTTTTTTCACCTCCGGAAAGTACTTTGATGGGCGTATCTCCTTCGGGTGTTCGTAAAGCGTCCATGGCAATTTCTAATTTTGTGTCTAATTCCCACGCTCCTGCAGCATCTATTTTATCCTGCAATTCAGCTTGTCTGTCCATGAGTTTCTGCATCTTATCTGCATCTTCATATACTTCAGGCAGACCAAACATATCGTTGAGTTTGTTAAATTCGTCAAGTAAAGCAATCGTTTCAGTAGCTCCTTCTCGTACAATTTCGATTACTGTTTTGTTTTCGTCTAATTGTGGTTCTTGTTCAAGGTATCCGACTTTATAACCGGGTGCAAAAACCACATCGCCTTGATAGTTTTTATCTACTCCGGCAATAATTTTTAATAAAGAAGATTTTCCAGAACCGTTAAGCCCTAAAATTCCAATTTTGGCTCCATAGAAGAAGCTTAAATAAATATCTTTTAATACTTGTTTGTTTGCCCCTGGATAAGTTTTACTTACGCGGGACATTGAAAATATTACTTTTTTATCGTCTGACATTTTTTAAAATTTTAAATTTATACTCTGCCTTTTAACGCATCAAAAACCCATGCAATTGCCAAAAATCCGGCTCCGGTAGCTCCAAAACCCCACCCAGCAACTTCATTATATCTGAAGATTCCTAAACCTATTAGCAATAATCCCATTACTATCATAATTAAGGTAGCCCACCCTAAGATTGTGTTTTTATTTAGTCCCATTGTTTTTAAATTTGTTTTAAGGCAAATATCGGACTTTAATCAACGATTAAAAAATCACGGTTTAAAAATCTTTATCAATAACTCTTTAAGTAAATCAGAATCATGCATCTGAGTTGCCCCTACCCCTTTGCTCTTCATATCTATATCTCTGAGTATTCCGACGATATAACTGACTTTCTTCATCGAAAAGTTTTTAACAGCCAATTCAAAATCTTTAAAAAAGAATGGTCTAATTTTCAATACTTTTATCACATTTGCTTGTGATTTGTCTTTGAGTCCGTGATACTGTAACAACTGTGAAAAGAAACTGAACAGCAAACCGTTTGTAAGTATAATAGGATGTTCTTTTGGATTTGATGCAAAATAATATGCAATTCTATATGCTTTTAATTCATCTCTTGCTCCTATGGCATTTCTAAGCTCAAACACATTATAATCTTTGCTGAAACCAATATTTTCTTCTATATGCTGTGGGGTGATTGTTGTTCCCGATGGTAATATTATTTTTAATTTTTCGAGTTCATTGCTTATTCTGCTCAAATCTGTACCTAAAAATTCTGAAAGTATGATAGCCGCTTTGGGCTCTATTGAATAGTTACTTCCTTTCAGAACTCTTGTTATCCATGTTGCAATCTGATTGTCATAAAGTTTGGAACTTTCAAAAAGCACTCCGTTTTCTTTAATCAGTTTGCTTAACTTCTTCCTATTATCAAGCGTTTTATATTTGTATGCAAAAACTAAAACCGTTGTAGGCTGAAAGTTTTCGGCATACTTAGTGAGATTATCAATATATTTTGAAAGTTCTTGTGCTTCTTTTACAATCAAAACCTGTCTTTCTGCCATCATCGGATAGCGTTTGGCATTTAAAACAATATCTTCTATCGTGGTATCACGACCATAAACAACCGTTTGATTGAAACCTTTTTCGTCCTCGGTCAAAATATTATTTTCAAGAAATTCGGTAATCTTATCAATATAATAAGGTTCCTCACCCATTAAAAAATATATCGGTTTTATGTTTCCCGATTTTACATCATTAATTATTCTTGTAACTTCATCCATGAAAAAAAATCTTTTTGTTTTACATTATCCGATTTTAATAAGTCTGTCTCATAAAATAAGTGCTTATCCAATAACCATTTATTTTAATGGCATTACGTAATAATTTTTCCATAAAGCGTACATCGCCAAAAGCATGGTCAGTATTTCTTCTGTTGGTCACATAACCATCATTCTGATGAACAGTATAATCTGTAACATCTGTTAACGAATGGCGGTTATAACCATACCCTGAACTTTTATCCCAATACTGGTATTTGAATTTCAGCAAATCTTGATAATAATAATTTTCCTTTATAGAATCAATATTAATGTATGACAACGGAGAATTGTTAAACAGATTGTTTTTCAGATAATACAGAATGTGTTGTGAAGGAGCTATCTTTTCTATAAAAATTTTCAGCATATTATCGTCCGGACTGTCTAAAACCTCAATGAGTGCAAATTTCAATTCGTCAAAAGTTTTATAACCATTATGTGGAATCATATCGGTTTCGGAAGAAATAAATATTCCTTTATGGTTAATGACTTTCATTTTTCCATTATAAAAAGTAAGAGCTTTATAACTTTCTTCTTCGCCATATTCAAAACCACCGGTTTGTTCAAAGTTTGCTACTTCGTCAAACGGTCCTTTGTGTATAATTTCATTTTTTGAATTGATAATTTTGTAATACTTACCTGTTTTTGCTTTGTATAATTCGCTGTTAGAAATTCTTTGTAAATCATCATATTGAAACGGAATTTGCACTTCGTTTTTTAGGTTTACCGCTCCAAACTTTTTACCTTTTGCAACCACTACAGTATATGTTTCATCGATTTCATCATTATAATCGGTTTGTACCAAATCTATGCTGATTGCATCATATTCTATCGGTATGACCTGTTCGTTTTTCTCATTTATCAATCCATGCTTTTTACCTTTTCTAACACTATAATAAATATGTTCTCTACTATCAAAACGCTGTATGATTTCGTCATAAACCATAGGAATAGCCAACGTTCCGGTCATTTCATTCAACATTCCTATTTTCCCTTTTTTATCTTTTACAAACAGCAAATGATGTTCTGTTGAACTAAACGGATTGAGCAACCTATCTTGATTTAGCACATAACCATATCCTGCTATGTCTTCAGTAAAAATAATTTCATGATTATGGTCTAAAAAGTTATAGGAAACATCGTCTTTTTTCAGAATCATGATTCTGCTGTATTGAGTGTCGCTGTCTGTTATCCAATTATATTCGGCAGGAACAACAACATTGCCTTGTCTATCAAATAAACCAAATTTTCTGTCGGGTTTTGAAGTTACTACATTAAAAAATTCTTTTTCAACATATACTCCATCAAACTCTATAGGAATGACCGTTTCACCATTCAGGTTAATAACCCCATATTTTTCGCCTGATTTTACTTTGAAAAATCCTGAAAATCCGGTCTGATAAAATGTGCTGATATCATCATAAGCTGTAGGAATAATTATATTTCCTTTGGTATCAATAATACCTCGCTTTTTATTTTTAGAAACTCTCAAACCAATGCCGGTGTATTGTGAAATAAATTCATCGTCATATTCAAACGGGATAATCTGTTCGCCCTGAAGATTAAAAACTCCTGCTTTTTTATTTTTGACTGCCATTACATAGCCGACTCCGTCAGAATAAACTTTGTCAAACTCTATTTCGGTTTTTTTTCTGCTTCCCACAAAATATATACCGTACAATTTTTCTTTTCTAACAGTATAATATTGTTTGAGTTCTACATTATTTACCGCATCATTTTCTGGCGGATAAATAATATTTCCGTCACTATCTGCCAAACCGTATTTATCATTTTTTTGTAAGGCAAGACCATTGACTTTCTTACTGTACATTCCGTAATTAAATGTAAAAGGACTCTTTTTTTTATGTTTTTTTATGTTTGTATTATTATAATTACTTGCAGTAGAAGGCACATATATGCTGTCATATTCAAAAGGTATAACAGTCTGATTTTTTACGACACCAAACTTTCCGTTTGACTTTATAATAACCAGATTAGAATACAATTCGCTGTAATCTATTTTGTGTGGAAAAGGTTTTTCGTTAGTATTGAAAATCAACTGCAAATCTCCGTTTTTATTTTTTACAAACGAAACAGGATTTACCGCATCACTAAACAAAATTTTATCATATTTTAATGAGAGTAAAGGTATTCCGTCTGTGGTCATCGTGCCATATTTTCCTTTTTTCTTTATAATACAAACATTTCGTTGAAATCCGATACTGTCAAAATCTATTTTCCCAATTTCCTTTCCATTTGCATCAGCAATGCCATAAAAATTACCTTTTTTAATGATAAATCCGTTTAGAATTGAGCGAATTTCATCATAAACAGCGTCTTGTTTAACGTCTTTTGGATAAACAAAACCGTATTTTCCCTCGTGTTTATAATATCCGGCTTTTGCCGGTTCATCGTGGTTCGGCTTAACAGCTATATGCAGGTCAGAATCTAACATCATATCATAAGAGCGTTCCCGTTGAATGGGAACTTGAGCCACCACATGAAAACAAAATATAAGTAAGATGAAAAGAATGTGCTTCATAGTTTAAAAATTGTATTTCGTGCCATACATTTGCAGTATGCAGGAACTGAATTTACCCGATTATACATTTCGTTTCAAAAGTAGCGAAAATAAACGCCATATCTTTGATGGGTTTCGTAAAAAATTTGTTGTGCTAACTCCCGAAGAATGGGTTAGGCAGCATATTCTTCAGTTTCTTCACAACCAATACAATTATCCCAAATCTTTGATTGCAGTTGAAAAACAAATTAAAATCAACGGATTAATCAAACGGTTTGACATTGTTGTTTTCAATACAAAAGGAAATGTTTTTTTAGTCGTGGAATGTAAAGCACCAGAAATTGACATAAATCAAAGTACTTTTGACCAAATTGCCCGATATAACATAGCATTAAATGCTTCTTTTTTAATGGTAACAAACGGATTGAAACACTATTTTTGTCAAATAGATTCTGTCAACGAAAAATATATTTTTTTGCCAGATATACCTAAATTTTCTGAATTTTGAAAAAAGCAGCGGTTGTCATATTAAATTGGAATGGAGTAGCATTACTGCAAAAATTTCTGTCGGATGTGATTCTACATTCGCCTGAAGCCACAGTCTATATTGCTGACAATGCATCGACAGACAATTCCGTTACTGTTTTGCAGAAGGACTTTCCACAAGTAAAAATCATACAAAATAAAGAAAATTTCGGTTTTGCCAAAGGCTATAACGAAGTTTTAAAACAAGTTGAAGAAGATATTTATATTCTGCTTAATTCTGATGTTGAAGTAACTCAAAACTGGATTGCTCCAATTTTGAATATTTTTGAAAACCAACCCGAAACTGCGATTGTACAGCCCAAAATTCTTGATTATAAAAACAAAGAATTTTTTGAATATGCCGGTGCAGCCGGAGGTTTTATTGACAAATATGGTTTTCCGTTTTGCAGAGGTCGTATTTTTGATACTATAGAAAAAGACTTCGGTCAATATGATGAAAACGGAAAAATTTTCTGGGCTTCGGGAGCGTGTTTTTTTATCAGGAAAGATGTCTTCCGGGAGTTAAGTGGTTTTGACGATGATTTTTTTGCCCATCAGGAAGAAATCGACTTGTGTTGGAGAGCTTTTAATAAAGGTTATAAATGCTACTATTGTGCAGATTCTGTCGTTTATCACATAGGCGGAGCTACGCTCAAAACAGGTTCTTCAAAAAAGACATTTCTGAATTTCAGAAACTCGCTTTTTATGCTTCTGAAAAACCTTCCTAAAAAGCATTTATTCTCAACCATATTTATCAGATTATGTTTAGACGGTCTTGCAGGAATCAGGTTTATAACACAAGGAAAAATCAGTCTTTGTTTTGCTATTATAAAAGCACATTTTGCGTTCTATGGCAATTTGAAAAAGTGTTACAAAAAAAGAAATAAGCAATCTAATGGAGATTATTTTTTGATAAAAAATATTGTATATCAATATTATATTAAAAAGAAAAAAACGTATGTTTTAATCACAAAAAAAGGAGCCGTTTAAGCTCCTTTTTCTTTATGAATTAATAACTTTCAAACAATACCTTAATTCGGGTTTTTGGTCTGTAAAACTTAAAAGCCAGTCTCTTAATTGTTCAATTTCATAAGGTAACAACGACTTTACAGCTTTTTCCAATTCTTTACAAAACAATTTGGGGTCGAAACTAACACTTTCAAGAATCTTCTTTGTGTAAGCAAACATTGGTCTTGTCATAAGCACGTGGTTTTAATAAGTGGTAGGTTGTTATTTTAAATGAACTTGAAGCAAATGTATAAAAAAATAAATAATATTCAAAAACACCAAATGTTAATTATGGATTTTTTAGTTTTTATTTAAGATTTGAAAGCTATTAACATTTCTCTTTTTCCGGGCGGTCCCGGTACTTTCTCGACAGAGAAACCACTCGCCAACATAGCTTTTTTAATTGGAGAACGACAAGCATAAGTAACCAATACTCCTTTGATTTTCAGAGCATTAAACATCTTCGTAAAGATTTCTTCTCTCCACAATTCCGGTTGAACTCTATAACCAAATGCGTCAAAATATATTATATCAAATATATTTTCATCGGCTATTTCGTGAAAGAACTTTTGCTGTTTTGTTAAAGTAAAATTGTCAGAAATTTTTATGGGTATTTCCCATTTACAGTCGTGAATTTTGTAAAAAACCTCTTCTAAACCCACTACATTCATAACAACGGGATAATTCATCTTCTTTACTTCGTATGCTTCGACCGGATAAGCCTCAACACCGGTATATTCAATTTTTTTATAATTCTGTTGAGATTCCAGAAAAGTAATTAGTGCGTTAAGTCCTGTGCCGAAACCTATTTCTAAAACAGAAACGGCTTGTCCTTTGAACAAGGACAAGCCGTTTTTTATGAATACGTGATAAGCTTCCTGAACGGCTCCGTGCTTAGAATGATAACTTTCGTTCCAATCGGGCAGAAAAAATGAGGTAGAACCGTCTGAAGTAACAATCACTTCTTTTTTCATGTTTTACTGTTGTATATACAGTTTTTTAATTCTCACAATTGGTCCGGTGCATTTCACTTCGTGACACTGAATACAAGCATTTACGGCATTGTTATAATGTTGTTTAGCATTTTCAGGTTCTTTGTAAATCATTTGTTGGGCTTTCAGAAAAATCTCTGCATGTTTCTGATAAAAATCATCATTATCTGACGAATCTGTCATATCTGCTGTATGAATCTTCACAAAATGTGATGGAAAATCGCCTAAATCTTCACCGTTTATAATTTTTTCTTTTAACCTTTCATTATCAACATACATCTGTTCCATCAAAAGAGCCATTTCAGAAAACTCATACATTTCAAAGTCTTTCTTATCTTCAGTTTCCAGAGTAATTTCTTTTTCTGTTTCCTCTTTCTTTCCACAAGAAACAAAAAGTAACACAACTATTAATGATGTCAATAGTATTTTCATTATTCTTTAATTAAGACGCCATCAGCCATAAAAGCATAAGTAATTCTTGGTTCTGTAATAGCATCAATTTCTTCTTGAGTTTTTCCGGCATCTTTTGCATAGTGTTTCAAATCGTTTACACTTTCTACAGAAATATATGCTTTGCCGTCAACAATAGCTTCACTTTCAGCAGCATTCAAAGGCATAAAAAAAGCATAATCTTTAAATCTTACGAAAGCCTTTTCGGTAGAATCCAATTCAACATTCATCCAACAGCCTTTCTTTTGGCAAACGCCTTTAATAGTTGATAAAAATTTTATATCGAGTGTATCTCCTTCGCTCATAGACTCATATTTTTGTAAGAGTTCTTCTTTAGTAAGATAACCCGAAGCGGTAATACTATCTCCAAACGAAGCGTATGTCGCTTCATCTACAATTTCTGCTTGTAAATTGGACTTGTTTTCATTTTTACAGGAAATCATAAAAGCAAATAACGAAGATAACAAAACTATTTTTCTCATAATAAATCATATTTTAATACAGCAAAAGTAAGCAGAATAACCCTGAAATTGGTAAAGTTTTCAAAGTTTTTTCAATTGGCATCCGAAGGGATTATTTTTTTTATAATTTAGCCTCATTCAAAGATGTCCGGTAACATCAATATTAAATTATTAAATATTAATCTAAAAAAAAAATGAGCATCTATACATCTGAACCTGCCGAAATTATTAAAGCTAACTCATCCAGAATTAAATCTGTAGATTTTGAAAACATCACTTTTGGTAGTATCTTCACAGATCACATGCTCGTTTGTGATTTTATGGACGGAAGTTGGCAAAAGCCCATTATAAAACCCTATGAGCCTTTTTTGATTGACCCGTCGGCAAAAGTTTTTCATTACGGACAGGCCATTTTTGAAGGTATGAAAGCTTTTAAAGACGAACATGATGATGTATGGCTTTTTAGACCTGACCAAAACTTTACACGCTTTAATCATTCCGCCAAAAGACTTGCGATGCCCGAAGTAACCTATGATATTTTCATCAACGGACTAAAACAACTCTTACAACTTGAAAAAGATTGGGTTAAAAAAGGCTACGGAAATTCTTTATATATTAGACCTTTTATGATTGCTATCGGTCCGGGTGTTATTGCACAACCTTCTACACAATATCGGTTTATGATTATTCTTTCGCCGGCAAAATCATATTATACGGGCGAAGTAAAAGTAATTATAGCCGAACATTATAGCCGTGCGGCAAACGGAGGAATCGGAGCTGCCAAAGCTGCCGGTAACTATTCTGCACAATTCTACCCTACCAAACTTGCAAACGAAAAAGGTTTTCAACAGATTGTCTGGACAGACGATGCCACGCATACCAAACTGGAAGAAGCCGGAACGATGAACGTATTCTTCAGAATCAATGACACCTTGATTACAGCTCCTACAAGCGAAAGAATACTGGATGGAGTAACCAGAAAAAGCCTGATTGAACTTGCAAAAAGAGAAGGGATAGTTATTGATGTTCGCCCGGTTTTGGTATCTGAAATTGTTGATGCCACCAAAGACGGTTCGCTCAAAGAAATGTTTGGTGCCGGAACGGCTGCCGTGGTAAATCCGATTGCAGGTTTTTCTTATCAGGACGTTTATTATGAACTGCCAAAATTAGATAATTCTTATGCCTTGATGCTGAAAGAAAAGCTGACCAACATACAGTATAAAACAGAACCTGATACTTTCGGGTGGACGACAAAAGTGTAGCTTTTAACTGTTGAATCCTTTTCATGCTGTTACATAGGGAATCTCCTGTTTGTTACGAAAACATTATCTTTATTCAAGTTCGTTTTTCTAACCGGTTTGTACAGTAATTTTATGGCAAATAAATATCGTCATGAAAAAACTTTACACTTTTTTATTAAGCATCATTACAGCAACGGCAGTAAACGCACAGGCAAACATTATCACAGAATGGAACTTTAACGACCAAACTACTAATCCGCAAACAGGAAGTGGCGGTGTTTCGCTTTTGGGCGGAATTACAGAATGGGATAGCCCGTCAGATGGCATTCCTGCAGGTTTTTCATCGGGTTGCAATCCTGAAACTTTACAACTTGAAGACGGTTTAGCTACCGGGAACTGGGCTTACAATACCACAAGTTATTCTGCACAAGGAACAGCTTCCGGAACAGCAGGAATCCAATTTGTAACTTCTACCATAGGTCATTTTGATGTTAGTTTTATTTTCAACCTGCGTAGGTCAAGTACGGGTTCAACCTATTTTGCGGTTTACTCATCTACCAATGGCACCGACTGGGAAGAAGTAGCTGTCGAAAGCAACACTACTACTGATTATGCGGCTTACGGTGGACCATATTTGCTACCTAACGGCAGTGACGCAGAGCAATTATACATAAAAGTAGTAACGGTTTTTGCACCGGGAACAAACAGTTATGCGGCAACCGCTGGAAGTGGTTATGGTACAGGCGGAACGGTACGGTTTGACAATGTAAGGGTTTTTACAGGAAATTTGTCTGTTAATGAAGCAGAAACACAACCTGTTGTTTCTACAACTGTTTGGAACAGGGAAGTTACTTTTAGCACACCCGAAAAAACAAATGTTGAATTGTACAATCTAACAGGGCAAAAAATAAAATCTTTTGTAGTTAACGGTACAGATACAGTTAATGTAAACGATCTGGCAACGGGCGTTTATCTCTTAAAATTCACTAACGGCACAAGAACGGTTACCCAAAAAGTAGTGAAAAAATAAATTTTAAAATTTATAATAACGTGAGTTCGGTTTAAGCAACCCATAAAGTTAATTGATTAGAATTAATATTTTCCAAATTCGGCGATGTTTTTTTAGTTCATCATTTATGGTCAATAATTGCTCTTTTTCTCAATAATATTTTATCTTTCATATCCATAAATATGTCATTTCATATTTTTTCTTAATTTAGTAAAGAGTTGGATACCATCGGTAAACAACATTTCCCACAATGCTCTTGAGAGATAACATTTATCGGTAAATAATCTGCCGAAAAGTTCCTCTGTAAATTTCTTTATATGTTTGGGATTTTTGTCATCTACATTGCCAAAGTTGAATGTTAACAATTAACTCGCCATTATGTATATTGCAGAGCAACCACCCAAACAGAAAAGCAAATAAAAAAATGAGATAAACCGATATTTTAGACAGTTTTTTTAATTATTTATTAGGCCTCTACAATATAGAGTTACTTTTTCACGACTTTTTTCGTTTCTTTCGCACCATTTTCCTGATCTATAACAACAAAATAAACTCCGGTTTGAAAGTTTGACAGATCAACTTGATTACTGTTACTTTGAGTTTTAAACACTTTCCCAGTGAGGTCAGTTACAGTTATTTTATTGACTTCCTCACTGAAATATAACATTTCTTTTACAGGATTGGGATATATTTTTATTCCATTTATTGTATTGTCGTCAATGCCTAAACCTGCGTTATTATGCAGTCGTACAATTCGATTTTGGCTTTGACCGTTATAGGTTGTAAATTCTCCTCCAGCCAGAATTTTTCCATCAGATTGTATGGCAATTGTAAAAGCACCACCACTAAATCCTGTTCCAATGTCAAAAGAGGTATCAAGTGTTCCGTCTGTATTCAGACGTATAATACTGTTTGTGGTTTGTCCGTTGTATGATGTAAACCAACCTCCTGCAAGAATTTTTCCGTCAGGTTGCATCGAAATATCAAAAACAAAGGAATTAAACCCTGTTCCAATAGTAAAAGAAGTATCTATGCTTCCGTCTATATTCAGGCGGGCAATTCGATTTCGGGATTGTCCGTTATACGATGAAAAAGCTCCTCCAACTAACATTTTTCCGTCAGGCTGTACAGCAATCGAGTAAACACGATTATCAAACCCTGTTCCAATAGTAAATGAAGTATCTACGGTTCCGTCTGTGTTCAAACGTATAATTCTGTTTCGGGTCTGTCCGTTATAAGTTTCAAACCAACCTCCTACTAAAATTTTTCCGTCAGGGTGTATAGTAACTGTATCAACAAAAGGGGCATCTCCACCAAAACCTGTCCCGATAGAAAAAGTATTATCCATAGTTCCGTCTGTATTCAGACGTATAATACTGTTTGCGGATTGTCCGTTATAGTGTGTAAACCAACCTCCAACCAAAATTTTTCCGTCAGGTTGCAATGAAATTGTTTGAATCTGCCCCAGTTCGGCACCAATTTTAAATCCTGTTCCAATGCCGAATGTAGTGTCTATAGTTCCGTCTATATTCAGGCGGGCAATTCGATTTCGGGATTGTCCGTTATACGATGAAAAAGCTCCTCCAACTAACATTTTTCCGTCAGGCTGAATACAAATTGCACTTATACTATAAGCATAATCATTACTACTACCACTAAATCCTGTCCCCACAGTAAAAGAAGTGTCGAGTGTTCCGTCTGTGTTTATACGAGCAATATTTTTTCTAGTTTGCCCGCTATAAGATGTAAATTCTTCTTTTTCATTTAATAACGTTGTGAGTGATTTTTTTTGACTTTCTGCAATGCTCAATTTTAAAGAATCTCGCTTTGCTTGATAGACCTTAACAGAGTCTTTCTGTTGCAAATGTTGGTAAGTAGTAATGATATCGTCATAGAGAATCTCAAGGTTTTCGTGGTTTTTATAGCCTTCTTTTTTTTCTGCTTTTTTAAAATACGAAAGTGCTTTTGGATAGTCTTTTTGGTGTTCTGCTACTTTGCCCAAAGTCCAAAAGTTTTGAGAAACAACATCGTTACGGTTATATTCTTCTTTGTATTTCGATTGGGATAATTCGGCATAAACCTTTGCAGAATCCATTTGACGCAAGTCAGCATAAAATCCTGCCATATTCGAGTAATGATAAGATAATGATTGTTCTCTATACGCTTCATTGGGTAGTTTTTTCATTTCTTCTCCTGCTAATTGACTGTATTTGAGTTGATTTTGGAAATCACCTTTAGTCCAATAGTAGTTGCCGTAAGAACTAAAAAGTCTAATTTTTTCATTAATCACAACAGGGTCGTTGTTGTCTAATTTACTAATGATTTTGCTTCCCTGTTCCAGTTCAGAAAAGGCTTTGTCAGGTAAATCTGTAAAAATGTATGCCTCAAACGTCTGTCTTTTTGCCCTGACCTGATAAATCGGTATTTTGTGTTTTTCTGCTTTTTGGTATAACGCTTGTCCTGTTATCAGCATTTTTTCAAAATCTTTGGTGGCACCATAGTAATAGCACTGTAGTTCTATAGCTTCTAATTCCTGTTGTTTTGCGTTTATTTTTTTTGCTTCTTTTTCAATCGCTTTGGCTTCCTCAAATGCTTTTTCAGGTTCGGAATAAAGGATTTTATGAATTTTGCTTAGTTTTTCTTTCAACTCTTTTTCGGCATTGGTTTGTGAGAACAGTAAAGTTGTCCCTAAAAAGAAAGTGAGTAGAATTGTGAGTTGCTTATGTAGGGTTTTCAATTGATAGATTTTTGTAGTGTAAATTTATGAAAATGAGGAGTAAATGACAAAAATGGTGTTAGTTTATGTGTTTTTATCTCTGCTAAACTTCAAACAATAGCTTGATATTTTCATAAGAATTTTTAAGAGCTTCGGCAATCTGTTCCGGTTTTTTCCATTCGGCAGATTCGATACCTTCTTCTGCCTGTAATTTAAAATCGCCCTTGTAATTTGTTTTCATTTCAAACCAATGCGTAATTTTAAGCTTATACCTGCCGTTTCTTTTAAAAACATGATAGGTCTTGGCAAGTTTTTTCACAATCATCAGCTCCCCTATTCCGGTTTCTTCCTCAACTTCTCTCACAGCCGTTTCTTCAATCGTTTCACCTTTCTCGTTACCGCCTTTGGGCAAATCCCACTTTTTGTTCCTGAAAATAAACAAAACTTCACCTTTATCGTTATAAACCAAACCACCCCCGGCTTTTTCTACAGGAATTTTAGACTTGAGTTTTTTCATCATTTCTTTTTCGTTAGGATGATATAAAAATGCTTTGTTTATTTTATTTTTATATATTTTTACAATAAGTTCCTTAATATCTATACTATCCAACAAAAACAACTGAAAATCGGTTTCTTTCTGAATTTCATTTGTCAGAAAAAGAGGTTTATCGTTCACAAAAACTTTATACATTTGCAACTATGATTATTAATAAAGACACTGCCAAAAAAACTGCCGAATTGCTGTTACAAATAAACGCAATTAAATTAAATCCTAAAAATCCTTTTACATGGGCTTCCGGATGGAAATCTCCAATTTATTGCGACAATAGGATTACGCTTTCATTTCCGCCTATCAGAAATTATATTCGGGAAGAGTTTGCCAAGCAGATTGAAAACAAATACGGAAAACCCGATGTGATTGCCGGAGTGGCTACGGGAGCCATTGGAATTGGCGTGCTTGTTGCAGAATATATGGGTTTACCATTTGTTTATGTGCGACCCGAACCCAAAAAGCATGGTCGCAAAAATCAGGTTGAGGGGTTCTTGCAAAAAGGGCAAAGTGTTGTTGTAATTGAAGATTTGATTAGCACCGGGACAAGTAGCCTGATGGCTGTTGATGCTCTAAAAGCCGAAGGAGCCATCGTAAAAGGCATGCTCGCCATATTTACTTATGGATTTAATATTTCTGTCGAAAATTTCAAAAAAGCCAATGTAGATTTGTACACCCTGAGTAATTATGACAACCTGCTCGAACTGGCGGCTGCCAAAAATTATATTTCCGAAAATGAATACCACACCTTGCAAGAATGGCGTGTAAGCCCTGAAACGTGGGATGTTGAGACTGAATAATTAAAAAACTAATAAAAAATGAATTTAGAAAGTCAAAAAGTAACCGTAGAAAAATCTGCCGAGTATATTTTTAATGCCCTTACAGATGTTAGAAATTTTGAAAAACTAATGCCTGAAAACATTGCCAAATTTGAAGTAACCGATGACACTTCTTTTGTATTCGGATTAAAAGGAATGCCTGAAATAAAGTTGCGATTAAAAGAGCAAACACCGGTGTCTAAAGTGGTTTTGGGAGCAGCTTCCAACAAACTTCCTTTCACATTAACTGGAAATATTAATGCTCTTTCTGACAACTCTTCAGAAATTCAACTCCTATTTACAGGTGAATTTAACCCGATGATGGCAATGATGGTAAAAGGTCCTATTTCTAAATTTATTGAAGTTTTGACTCAGAATATGGGAAAATTGTGATTGGAGATTGATGATTAACGTCCCGAGTTATCGGGATATGATTGCAGATTTAATAACCAACAAGAAAAATAAAAGATTATTAACTACTAACTAAATCCCGATTTCAACCTGAAAACGGATATACCAGTTATTTTTAGTATCATTATTAATGTAGTTTAGCTCATCAAAAGAAACTTCTGCCTGCATTTTAAAAGCATGTTCCCAGATATATTTGGTTACTCCAAAACTATACTGATTTTGATTTGGGACAAAAGTCTCCACATCTTTGTGCATTTTTTGATAAGAGTATCTTCCTAAGAGTTCAAAGTTGTTTGGAAACAGATAACTTAACTGATAATCCATTCCGCTTCCTACATAAACAAATGAAAAATCCGAATTGTCTTGCGGATTTACCGTTAACGGATTATCTGCTACCCTATTCATGTATGCGGTCATAAAAGTCCAACCGTTATATTTGACCATAGCATCAAAAAATAACGAACTCATATCTCGTTTTTCAAATAATTTATCGCCCAACTGTCCTTGTGATTTGGTTGCTTTATTATTATAAGAATAAGCTCCGGAAACCATGAGTTTTGGCTTTTCTTCTCTAATTATATCTCCTTCAAAAAGGCTTCCGTTATTTTTGAAAGGTCCAAAAGGAAAAAGTTCAATCTTTCCCGTATAAGCCAATCCGGTATCTGAATTTCCGGTTTCATTGCGACCTTCGCCGGTTGAAATTGCCGTTTTAAAATTATATGAAAACCTATCTTTAAACTCATTCAAATTGTGAGCCTGAATTCCGAAATCTCTATCTATCGAAAATTTAGAATTATTAATAGAACGGTCGGTAAACTGTAAAGCTCCCGACGAGTTCATACGCTGACGATTCCCCGGAAGTTTGGTTTGTCCAAAACTAAAAGTCCAACTATCTGTTGGCTGATAAAAAATAACCGCATCTCTTATAATTTGCATATTCTCCCCATTTTCGATGGTTCCACCCGTATCTCCGGGAGAAAAAGAAAGCTGTATGGCATACATAAACTTCGGATTTCCTACATATCCGTCAAAACGCAAACGCAAACGCCGTACTTCTGCATTTATTTTTCCTTCAATCCCTTCTTCATCAAAATAAGTGGCTCTGTTCTGCATCCTGAAACGAATATTCAACTGAAAAATACTGTCGGGCGAAGTAAGTCCCAACCCTTTTCCGAAATTATAATATGGTAAAACTGACATACGCAAATCCTTATCGGGATCTACCCTATTTTCTCTTTGAGAAAACCCTTGAAAACCAAACAACATAAGGAGAAAAAAAACAATGTAATGTTTATTCATCATAGAAATCGTAATATTGAAGTAATTAAAACTTGTCTGTTAGTAAAAGCAAATTTACTGTTATTTTTCATATTGAACTTAATTCATATTAACCTGAATTTGGTTATTAAAACAATTCCGACAACTATCGGAACAAAAATAACAAAAGGATTTAATTAAAATATATTTTCACGAGACAGTGTGCAAACGTATAAAAATTCAATACAGTATGCGGATGGCTCTATAATAGCTAACAATTATTTCGTCGCTAATAAAGAGCTGTTTAACAAAGTTTGAATAATCGAACTCAGGTTCTTACTTTTGTAAAAAATTACACGCATGTCAAATATTTATTTAGGATTTCATTTTACGATAGAGCCAAAAGAAACAGGTTCGGAAATACTCATAGCAGAGTTGGCAGAAAAGCCGTTTGAAAGTTTTAGTGAAACAGAATTTGGCATTTCGGCATATATTCAGAAAGAATTTTGGAAAGATGACATGTTCAACGACCTTTTTATTCTCCAATCGCCCGAATTCAAACTCAGTTATACCAAAGAAGAGATTGAACCCGTAAACTGGAATGAAGAGTGGGAGAAGAATTTTGAACCAATCAACGTAGATGGAATTTGTTATATAAGAGCTCCTTTTCATCCAAAAACAGTTGCCAAATATGACATTGTTATAGAACCTAAGATGAGTTTTGGAACTGGACATCACGAAACCACCCACATGATGATTCAACATTTATTAGAAACCGATTTGCAAGACAAAAAAACTTTAGATATGGGGTGCGGAACTGCCATTCTTGCCATTCTTGCAGAAATGAAAGGAGCAAAACCTATAGATGCCATCGATATAGACAATTGGTGCTACCTGAATTCTATTGAAAATTCAGAACGAAACAACTGCCAACACATCAAGGTTTATGAAGGCGATGCCTCACTTTTGTCAGGACACAAATATGATGTTATCATAGCCAATATCAACCGGAATATTTTATTGCAAGACATACAAACTTATACAACTTGCCTTAATCAGAATGGATTGCTATTTTTGAGTGGATTTTATACCGAAGACATCCCCATTATAGATGAAAATTGTATGAAAAATGGTATAAAATTTGCTAAAAAACTTGAAAAAAACAATTGGGCTTCATTAAAATATGTAAAAGAATAAATGATTGATTATGAGTACTATTGAAAAAACAAGAGAAGAAGTATTAATTGACGAATTGTTGAACAACAGCAACGAAATTATCCTTTTCAATGACGACATAAACACTTTTGACCACGTCATAGAAACATTAATTCGAGTTTGTAATCACGAACCCCTGCAAGCCGAACAATGTGCTATTTTGGTACATTATACCGGAAAATGCACCGTCAAAACCGGAAGTTACAACGAATTAGAACCGCAATGCAGTGCTTTATTAGAAGCAGGTTTGAGTGCAGAAATCCAATAACATTTAATAAGTTTAGAAATGAAAAAACTGGTTGTATTAACCGGAGCCGGAATGAGTGCTGAGAGTAGCATCAGCACATTCAGAGATTCGGACGGACTTTGGGAAAATCACGATGTTATGGAAGTCGCTTCTATCGAAGGTTGGCACAAAAACCCTTCTTTGGTTTTAGATTTTTACAACAAAAGAAGAGCTCAACTCAAAGAAGTAAAACCCAACAAAGGGCATCTGATTCTCGCAGAATTAGAAAAGGAATATAATATAACCATCGTTACACAAAATGTTGATAATTTACACGAAAAAGCCGGAAGTTCAGATATTATTCATCTTCATGGCGAACTAACAAAAGTGAGAGGCGAATTCAGTTCTGATGAAAGTATTCATTGGGAAGACGATTTATCTATCGGACAAAAAAATGAAAAGGGTGAGCAACTCCGTCCGGATATTGTTTGGTTTGGTGAAGCCGTACAAAAAATTGAAGAAGCTGCTCGTATTGTTTCTCAAGCTGATATTTTACTCATCATCGGAACTTCATTGCAAGTATATCCCGCTGCCGGACTTTTACATTATGCAAAACCCCACGTACCTGTTTATTATATAGACCCGAAACCAGCCAATATTTATGATTTGGCAAACCCGCTCGAAGTGATTTCAAAAGGAAGCTCAGAAGGGATGGAGATTTTAAAAAAAATGCTGTCATAAACTATTTTGATTAAGAGCCTGTTTAAAATTTATCTAATAATTTGTTTATGCTTCTTTTGGGTCGCTCCTACCTACTCGGCAGGAATGTTAAATTTTGAAATGATAGCTCTGATATCCTTTAAAAATTTGCCTTGTTCTAACTCAAAAATAACCTAAAATCATTTTTACAATTCAAATTTAAACAGGCCCTAAGATTACGCATCGAAACCAGACATTTACAGTATCTTTTTAATAAAAATCAAAATAAGAGTTTTTATCACTTTGTATTTGTAACAGCTTTTGACTATTTTTGTTTCCAAACGAATATTTAGCCATGAGAACACAGGAAAACGCAAAAACCATCTCTTTTGAAGATTTTAAAACAGAGGTACTCAACGACTATAAACTGGCGGTAACAAGCCGTGAATGCAGTTTGTTGGGAAGACGCGAAGTTCTTACAGGAAAAGCTAAATTTGGAATATTTGGCGACGGAAAAGAAGTGCCACAACTTGCCATGGCAAAGGCTTTCAAAAATGGTGATTTTCGTTCCGGATATTACCGCGATCAAACGTTTATGATGGCTATCGAACAATTAACCATCCAGCAGTTTTTTGCCGGTTTATATGGTCATCCGGATTTATCCCAAGACCCAATGAGTGCCGGAAGACAAATGGGCGGACATTTTGCTACACATTCATTAGATAAAAATGGCAAATGGAAAGACCTGACGCAACAAAAAAATTCAAGTGCCGATATCTCTCCTACTGCCGGACAAATGCCACGTTTATTAGGTTTGGCTCAAGCATCCAAAATATATAGAAATGTCGATGTGCTTTCCAAAAAAAATAATTTTTCTGATAATGGAAATGAAATTGCTTGGGGCACTATCGGAAACGCAAGTACATCCGAAGGTCTATTTTTTGAAACCATCAATGCCGCCGGGGTGTTGCAAGTTCCGATGGTGATTAGCGTGTGGGATGATGAATACGGAATTTCGGTTCATGCACGTCACCAAACCACCAAAGAAAATATTTCTGAGATATTGAAAGGATTTCAACGTGACAAAGATAACAGAGGATACGAAATTCTAAAAGTTTGTGGTTGGGATTATGCTTCTTTAGTAAGTACTTATCAACAAGCAGCCGAAATTGCCAGAACAGAACACGTTCCTGTATTGATTCATGTTTATGATCTTACACAACCACAAGGACATTCTACTTCGGGTTCACACGAAAGATATAAAAGCAAAGAACGCCTTGAATGGGAAGCCGAATTTGATTGCATTGCCCAAATGAGAAAATGGATGATTGCCAACCAGATTGCCTTACCGGAAGAATTGGACGAACTTGAATCTGCCATTAAAAAAGAAGTAAACGAAGGAAAAAAAGCTGCCTGGAGTGCTTTTGTTGAGCCTTTGAAAAATGAACAAAACGAACTGATTGCTTTGTTGGAACAATTGGCTCAAAACAGCATAAACAAAGTTTTTATCCAAAAACATATTGATGATTTAAAAGCCATCAAAGAGCCTATTCGGAAAGATTTAATGATTACAGCGAGAAAAGTTCTTCGCCTGACGATTGGCGAACCTATTCAAAAAAACTTGGCAACGTGGATAAAGCAATATACCGAAAAAATTCAGCCAAAATACAGTTCGTACCTGTTTTCAGAGTCATCCGAAAATGTTTTAAATGCAAAAGAAATAAAACCGGAATATGCCTCTGATGCCGAAGAAGCCGACGGAAGATTGATTATTAGAGATAATTTTGATGCCATTTTTGCCAAATATCCTGAAGCGTTGATATTTGGAGAAGACTCCGGAAATATTGGCGATGTAAATCAAGGATTAGAAGGATTACAGGAAAAATATGGCGAATTACGAATTGCCGATACCGGAATTCGTGAAGCTACTATTTTAGGACAAGGAATCGGGATGGCGATGCGAGGCTTACGCCCTATTGCAGAAATTCAGTATTTAGATTATTTATTGTATGCTTTGCAAATTATGAGCGATGATTTGGCAACACTACAATACAGAACACACGGTCGCCAAAAAGCACCGCTGATTGTAAGAACACGCGGACACAGGTTAGAAGGCATCTGGCATTCCGGTTCGCCCATGGGAATGATAATTCATGCGTTAAGAGGTATTCATATTTTGGTTCCGAGAAATATGGTCAAAGCAGCAGGTTTTTATAACACTTTGATGGAAACCGACGAACCGGCTCTTATCGTTGAATGTCTGAACGGCTATCGTTTAAAGGAAAAAATGCCTTCAAACTTAGGTGTTTTCAAAACACCGATTGGTGTAACCGAAACTATCAAAGAAGGTCAGGATATTACCATTGTTTCTTATGGCTCGACTTTGCGTTTGATAGAACAAGCCGCCAAAGAGTTGCAAATTCAGGGAATCGATTGTGAAATTATCGATATACAGTCTTTACTGCCTTTTGACATCAATCACAATATCGTAAAAAGCTTGGAAAAAACGAACCGTTTGCTCATTGTTGACGAAGATGTCCCGGGTGGAGCTTCGGCTTTTATCCTGCAACAAATCTTAGAAGAACAGAACGGTTATGAATATCTGGACAGCAAACCGCAGACACTTACGGCAAAACCGCATCGTCCGGCTTATGGCACAGACGGTGATTATTTTTCAAAACCTTCTGCCGAAGATATTTTTGAAAAGGTGTATGAAATGATAAGCGAAGTGAAACCTGATGAATATCCGGGATTGTATTAAGATTTATCATATTGCGGATTCTGTATAATATTGCAATAATTTATGAAACATCTATCTATCATAATAATTGTAATTCTGATTTTTTTGACTTCGTGCCAAGAAAAAGAGTCCGGCTTTGTACATAATCCGGGAATACCTTATCCCATTTTAAACCCTGGCGATTTTTGGCCAGATAAGTTTGACCAGAGAGGATTACAAAATGCAATAGTTTATTCTGACAAGATATATTGTAACACAATTAATTTAGGAGGAGATAGAGTAAACTTCCTATATTGTTTGAATCCAACTAATGGACTTGTAGAATGGCGTTCTAATGTTCAATCTTATGCACCATTTCCTATTACTGTTTATAATGACAGAGTAGTTTATTGTTCATATTTAGGAGTTGGTGGCAAGTTTGAAAAAACGCAGCGGCAAAAAATACGACATATTGCGTATTGACTGCATTAGCTAAAAAACATTATTTGTACATAAAAAAATAAACTTAAAAATAGAACAATATGAACACAAAAAAAATCATTACAACCTGCCTATTGCTTTTGGTAACAATGGTTTTGCAGGCACAGGAGTTAAGGACATTTTTAGGCGCTAATGGCAAAACGGGTATGAGAAACCCAAGCGGAAAAATAGTAATCCCTGCCGAATACGATATAATAATGACGCCCAAAAGTGGATATATCGTTGTCAAAAAAGGTGATAAATACGGAGCTTACGACCTCAAAGGAAAACTTGTAATACCAATTGAGTATGAAAGTCTTAATACAACCAGCAATCCCAACCAGTTTTGGGCAAAACGAAACGGCAAATATTCTTATGTAACCACAGGCGGAAATGAAGTAACTTACGCCTCTGAAAATGTTACTACCAAACAGTCTGCACCATCAACCGTTGTGCAATCAAACCCCACAGAAAGCGAAGTGAATACCCAACTTCCAACCAGCGTAGAAGAAGGTGAAGAAGATTACCTTAAAGGAGTGACTGCCTACAAACAAGAAAAATATGCCGACGCTTTTCAATACTGGTCAAAAGCTGCTGAATTTGAACATAGTGATGCGATGTATGGAATGGCATTGCTTTATGATGGCGGTTATCATGTTCAAAGAAATGAGGGCAAAGCTCTTGAATGGTTAAAAAAAGCTGCTGCAAAGAATAGTGTAAACGCTATGTTTCAACTTGGTGATTTTTATTATAAAGGTATTGGTGGTGTTCAGAAAAATCTAAATGAAGCGATTGTATGGTACAAAAAAGCAGCAGAGATAGGTGATGTAGAAAGCATGTCTATACTGGCCTATTTTTATGAAGCAGGAGAAGGTATAGCAAAAAACCCCAATCAAGCAATTGCCTGGTACAAAAAAGCAGCAGAGAAAAACAATACTATTTCCATGTACCGTCTTGCATTTATGTATGGCACCGGTGCGGGCGTACCCCAAAATTACAAAGAAGCCTTTCACTGGTTGAAAAAAGCAGCAGAAAATGGAGATGTAACCTCAATGGGGATGTTAAGCCAGTATTATGAGGATGGGTTGGGTGTTCAAAAAAATGATATGGAGGCTTTTAAATGGGGGAAAAAGGCTGCCGAAAATGGAAATATCATCGAGATGACAAATTTAGGGAATAAATATCTAGTCGGAAAAGGCACAACCAAGAATACTCAGGAAGCTTTAAAATGGTACAAGCAAGCCGCTTCAGAAGGAGAACCAACAGCTATGTCTAACTTGGCCTTACTTTATATTGATGACCGCTATGGCATTTCAAAAAATTTGAACGAAGCTTTTATATGGGCAAAGAAAGGGGCCGAAAAAAATGATGTTTTTAGTATGGGATTGTTAGGGGATATATATTTCAAAGGTTTAGGCGTACCCGTAAATAACCAACAAGCCTTATATTGGTTTGAAAAAGCAGCCAATGGAGGGAATATTGATGCCATGATGTTGGCAGGGTATATCCATTATGATAACCAGCAGTACGACAAAGCCTATCTACACTATAAAAAAGCTGCCGAAAAAGGTGATGCACTAGCCATGTATATGGTGGGCTTATTTATCCAAAATGGTTGGGGAACTACGGCCAGTACGGAACAAGCATGGAGTTGGGTAAGAAAATCTGCAAATGCAGGCTATAAACTTGCCAAGGAAAGGGTGGCAGATTATGACAATTACCAACGTAAATTGGCCGCTGAAATAGAAAAGATAAAAGCGGAAGACCGCCAAGCAGATGCACAGCGAGTAGCAGAACAGCGAGTAGCAAAATCCAATACGTCTTCCTGGGGAGGGTTTACATACACAGCTGAAACAACATCAAGAGCAGAACGAGCCAAGCGTGAATCGGAAGCAAGAGCTGAAATGCAACGTTTCAAGCAAAGTCTCGATATGAAACTCAAATCGATAAAATAATGTATTGATGCAATACTACCAATGATACAGTTTCAGGATTTTTATCGCTCCTGTGTTTATAAGTGGTAAAGCCAAGGTAACCAAAGACGGTAGAAAATTTTATATCGACAAAACAGGCAAAGAAGTAAAAATAAACAATTAAACATTATAAAAATGGGAATTACAGCAATTAAAACTATAATAAACAAAACAGATGAACTAATTGAAATCTCCAAAAGAGAAGATGCTAATGATTCTGTTTCAATACTTCCAAATTCAATGATATATGAAGAAATTTGGATTCCTTGGGTTGTGAATCAACAAGACTTTGACAAAAAAACCATAGTTATCAGGTACACCAAAAGCAACAAAGTTATTTATGTGTGGCAACATGGAGATAAAGTAAGATATTCGAGTGTAGGTTTTGACAATCCAGCCAAAGCAATCCCAGGAGATTCGCAAGTGGATGGAGATAGAACCTTAACAATTGAAAGTAGCTATCCTGTTTTAAGCAAATAAATTTTTGTCTTAAGGAACTTTCCAAAGAAAAAGGAAAGACCGAATGAAAACCAGCCACCAACATTGTATAAGCGTAATACGGGCTGAACGGCTGAAATTGAGCATTTTTGTTCCTAATAAACTTTGTGGTAATAGGAGAGTGAATCGCTCCGAAATCCCGCACTACGCTTATACTTGACCGAGATTTCTACTTTTGATACGAATGGAAAAGAAATTTGGACAGCTAAGTTCGGACATCCGTATCACAATCATTGGGTGGACACAATCAATTCAACATTATTAGTAACAACTGTAGCTTGGAACGGGGTTAATGTTTATGATATTAATTCAGGGGAAATAATTTCAAAAACAAGAAGTGATTCTTAACAAAAACTTATTGACAAAAAAAGAAATGAAGTTTTTCCTGTTCAAAAAAAAGAATACCAATTCAGCCATTTGGACAAGACATATACCATAAAAATTGAATCATCAACATTTAAAGATGCTTGCAAAATAAACATTTAAAAGAGTAATTAACTACTACAAAAAGAGTTTTATTTCAAGCCGAAAGTCAAACAATAAACATTTTAAAACTATGAAAAAAATATTTTTATTAATAGCGGCTTTTACCGTTACGGGTTGTTCTGTGTTTCAAAAAAATTCTTCGGCAAAATCTAAAGAAGAAACACCTTCCGGAAAATACACCATGTTAAAGCCATCCGAAGTAAATACGACTCAAAAAAAACGTGCTTATGATTTAGGCAAAAGGGTTCTGATGACCTGCAACACTTCTCAATTTAAACCATTCACTATCGAAGAAGCTACGGCAGAAGTTATTAAAAACGTAAACCGCGACAGAATCTCAATGACCTGCCACCAGGTTCTAAGAGGTTTTGGTAAATTCAATGACATGACTCTGGAGCAAATTTATTATGACAAAAAAAACAAACAAACCATATACCGCTATAAATGCGACTATGAAAAAAAATACCGCATCAAAGAAATGCGTGTTACGGTGAATGAAAATAATCAGGCTACTTCTATTGTTACTAAAGATTGGTTAGATGATTTTAAGTAAATTATTCTACAAACGACTCAATTTGAAGTTGTTGAGCTTTATCTTCACATGAAAATTAAACCCAAATTACGCATTAGGATTCGTTATGAGAAAAAAGAATACAAAAAAGGTGTAAATGCACGGAAAATTTATTCCGCAGAGATAGTTATTCTATCTTGAGGACGTAAATTTGAGTACATTTCCAGATTTAAAGCAGTATTTTTTCGCAATAGATTTCTAATGCGTAATTTGGGTTAAAATATTATGAAACAATGCTTCAATAAAAAAACCTTTGCCGAATAGTCTCTTTTGGCAAAGGTTTTTGATAAGATATTGTTTGTTTAGACAATTAACCGCACTTAGATGAGCCACAGTCTTTACAAGTTAAACATCCTTCTTGATACATCAGGTTGGTAGAGTCGCAGTTAGAACATTTTCCTTTGGCTGCCGTACCATCAGGGACATATCGTTTCAGAGCACGGGCAACACCGTTTTTCCAAGTATTGATTGATTCGTTATCTAATTGCAACTTATTAATAAGCTCTACAACATTTTCAATCTCCATTCCGTGTCTTAGAGTGCCGGAAATCAATTTAGCATAATTCCAGAATTCAGGGTTAAAGCGATAAGAAAGTCCCTCAATGGTGGTTTTATATCCGCGTTGGTTTACATATTGAAAATCGTAACGAGTATTGCCTTTTTCGTCTTTATTTTTTATAATAAAACCATCTTCTACCCAACGAGGCATTAAGATTCCGTCATCATCGTCTGCCAATCCGGTAAAAATTTCATACGGATGCTCATCTATTTTTCCGATAAACGCAATCCATTTTTCACGATTGTTTTGAAAACGAACTACGTCGGCTTGCAAAACTTGCGGACGTTTGGTCGGAAAGATTTGTTTGTATTCAACGTCTATTTGTTCGGCTTCTTTTTTCTTATTGTCATCGTTAGAAATCAAAACTCCCGAGCGTGAACCATCACGATACACGGTTACACCTTTGCAACCTTCTTCCCATGCAGTCATATACAATTTGTCAACCAATTCTTCGGAGGCTTCATTTGGAATATTTATCGTAACAGAAATAGAATGATCGACCCATTTTTGAATAGCTCCTTGCATTTTTACTTTGCTTAACCAATCTACATCATTGGATGTTGCTTTGTAATATGGTGATTTTTCAATCAGTTCATCAATTTCGTCGTTAGAATAGTTTATGGTTGTGTCTATTCCGTTTACATCCATCCATTGTCTAAATTTATGATGAAACACAACATATTCTTCCCATGAGTCGCCAACTTCATCAACAAAATCAACACGAACATCTTTATCGTTCGGGTTCACTTTTCTTCTACGTTTATAAACCGGCATAAAAACAGGTTCAATTCCCGATGTAGTCTGGGTCATTAAAGAAGTACTACCTGTGGGTGCAATTGTAAGCAAAGCAATATTTCTCCTTCCATATTCCTGCATATCGTTATATAGTGCAGGGTCAATTTCTTTCATGCGGAGTAAAAATGGATTTTTGGCTTCACGTTTGCTGTCATATATGGCAAATGCACCTCTTTCTTTTGCCATTTCTACAGAAGAACGGTATGCTGCCAAAGCAAGTGTTTGGTGAATTTTCTCTGAAAAAGAATTACCCTCTTCGCTTCCGTATCTTATACCCAAAGCTGCCAACATATCGCCTTCGGCAGTAATTCCAACACCGGTTCTACGTCCTTCACGGGCTTTATTTCTGATTTCTAACCATAAATTTTTCTCTACTCTTTTTACTTCTTCATCTTCCGGGTCGGCATCAATTTTTTCTAAAATATCATCTACTTTTTCGAGCTCAAGATCTATGATATCATCCATCATTCTTTGGGCATAACCCACATGTTGTTTGAAAAGTTCGAAATCGAAATAAGCTTCTTTGGTAAACGGATTTACAACATAAGAAAAAAGATTTATAGCCAAAAGACGGCATGAATCGTATGGACATAACGGAATTTCACCACACGGATTGGTTGAAACAGTTTTGTATCCTAAGTCGGCATAACAATCTGGCAACGATTCTTTGATGATGGTGTCCCAAAAGAGTATGCCAGGTTCTGCCGATTTCCATGCGTTATGCACTATTTTTTTCCACAACTCATTGGCATTAATATCTTTACTCACTTTGGGGTTACTGCTGAAAATTGGATATTTTTGTGTGTATTGAGTGTTTTCCTTTACGGCTTTCATAAAACCGTCATCAATACGTACAGAAACATTGGCTCCGGTAATTTTGCCCTGTTCTAATTTAGCATCAATAAAATCTTCAGCATCCGGGTGATTTATAGAAACCGAAAGCATCAAAGCTCCTCTACGCCCATCCTGAGCTACTTCGCGAGTTGAGTTCGAAAAACGCTCCATAAACGGTACGAGTCCGGTTGAAGTAAGAGCCGAATTTTTTACTGCCGAACCTTTTGGACGAATATGAGAGAGGTCGTGTCCCACACCACCACGTCGTTTCATAAGTTGAACTTGCTCTTGGTCTGTCTTCATTATTCCGCCGTATGAATCACTTTCGCCGTTATTGCCAATCACAAAACAATTTGACAATGAAGCAATCTGAAACGGATTTCCAATTCCTGTCATCGGGCTACCTTGCGGAACAATATATTTAAAGTCTTTAATTAAATCATAAACCTCTTCTTTAGAAAGCGGATTTTTATATTTTGCTTCAATACGAGAAATCTCATCAGCAATACGGTGGTGCATATCTTCCGGAGATTTTTCATAAATATTACCTTCAGAATCTTTTAAGGCATATTTGTTAAGCCATACACGGGCGGCAAGATCATCGCCCTTAAAGTAGTTTAATGCTGCTTCAAATGCCACTTCATTTGAATAAGTTTTGAGCTTTGTTATGGTATTATGTTTCATAATTAGTTTGGTTTTTAATAGCGGTGTAAATGTATATAAAAGTATTATTGCTTTATAATAAATTTATAAAAAGTTATCAAAAACTAATTGTTAATTTATTGTATTTCAACAATATAATAATTTTATTGTTCAAAAAAGTTTACAATTTTTAAAATTTTGATTCACATAAATATTATTTGTTGTTGTTTTTATTTGTAAACTTAATCTGTTATTTTTCTACGTTTGTATGATTTTTATCACAATAAATTCAGAATTATTGTTTTAGTTCTCCTACTTTCATTATCTTATGGTAGCTTATTTTTTAATGGTAATTTTACTTTAAACCTTATTAGACAGCAGGATTCATTATGCAAAAAAACATACCTTAAAAAACATTATTCCAAAAACCAAAAAACATTCGTAATTTAGCAAACGTTTTATAAAATACTTCAACTATGAGTCAATATGATATTACCGTTATAGGTTCAGGTCCGGGCGGATATGTGGCAGCCATTCGTGCTGCTCAATTAGGTTTTAAAACTGCTATTATCGAAAAATACCCTGTTTTGGGTGGTACTTGTTTAAATGTGGGGTGTATTCCTTCAAAAGCCTTGTTGTCTTCTTCTCATCATTATCACGATGCGGTGGCTCACTTTGAAGAGCACGGCATCGAAGTAAAGGACGTAAAAGTAAACCTCGAAAAAATGATTGCCCGCAAACAATCGGTTGTTGACCAGACCACAGGCGGTATCAAATATCTGATGGATAAAAACAAAATCACGGTTTATGAAGGTGTGGGTTCGTTTGAAGATGCCACACATATTAAAGTAAGTAAAAATGACGGTTCGTCAGAAGTGATTGAATCAAAATATACGATTATCGCTACCGGTTCAAAACCTTCTTCATTGCCTTTTATCTCTTTAGATAAAGAAAGAGTGATTACTTCTACTGAAGCTCTTAAATTACCCGAAGTTCCAAAACATTTAGTAATTATCGGCGGTGGTGTGATTGGTATCGAATTGGGTCAGGTTTATCTTAGATTAGGAGCTCAGGTTTCTGTGGTAGAATATCTTGACAGAATTATCCCCGGAATGGATGCCGGTTTATCTAAAGAATTGACCAAAGTTTTGAAAAAACAGGGTATGAAGTTTTATACGTCACACAAAGTACAGTCTGTAGAACGGAAAGGCAAAAACGTAACCGTAAAAGCCGAAACACCCAAAGGTGAAACACTTACTCTGGAAGGTGATTACTGCTTGGTTTCTGTAGGTCGTCGTCCTTATACCGATGGTTTGAACGCCGAAAAAGCCGGAGTAAAAATTACCGACAGAGGTCAGATAGATGTAAACACCCATTTACAAACATCGGCTTCAAATATTTATGCTATTGGCGATGTGGTTCGCGGAGCGATGCTGGCTCACAAAGCTGAAGAAGAAGGCGTTTTAGTAGCCGAATATCTGGCAGGACAAAAGCCTCATATTGATTACAATTTGATTCCCGGAGTGGTTTACACATGGCCGGAAGTAGCAGCTGTGGGCAAAACTGAAGAGCAACTTAAAGAAGCCGAAACAGCATATAAAGCCGGAAGTTTTCCGTTTAGAGCGTTAGGACGTGCAAGAGCAAGTGGCGACACGGATGGGTTTATCAAAATATTGGCAGATGCCAAAACCGATGAAATTCTAGGTGTTCACATGATTGGTCCACGTTGTGCCGATTTGATCGCCGAAGCTGTTGTTGCTATGGAATTTAGAGCTTCCGCAGAAGATTTAACCAGAATGAGCCATGCACATCCAACGTTTTCCGAAGCTATCAAAGAAGCTGCATTAGCCGCTACTGATAACAGAGCATTGCACATCTAGAAGATGGATGATGGAGGTGAGATGATAGATAGATGTTGTTTTTCAAACAACTTTATCCCGAAGCATCGGAACTTTAAACAACATTAAACTTTAAACAAAAAACTATGGCAACCATATTAGCATTTGCAGGAAGCAATTCGTCAACTTCGATAAACCATAAATTGATAAGTTATCTTGCAGAACAGATTAAAGATGTCGATGTTAAATTATTACGGCTTTCAGAGTTAAATCCTGTGATGTATAGCGAAGACGAACAGCGTGAATATGGCTTTCCCGAAGAAATCGAATATTTATACAATCAGATTAAAAATACTGATGGTTTGTTGATTTCGGTCAATGAACATAATGGCAATCCGAGTGCTTTTTTCAAAAACATACTTGATTGGTTGTCTCGAATGGATCGCAAATTTCTCGAAGGCAAAAAAATATTATTGCTAAGTACTTCCAATGGTGCCAGAGGCGGATTGGGTTCGCTTGAAGTTATCAAAAATATGCTTCCGAGGTTTGGAGGAGAAATAGTGGATGCTTTTCCTGTTCCAACTTTTAAAGAAAATTTTTCCGAAAGGGATTTTGAGTTTACCAATACCGGTTTAAAGTCAGAACTGTTAAGCAAATTAGACAGTTTTACTAAAGAGGTTCAGGAATATCTATGATTAGAACGACCAAAAAGCACATTGTTGAAAATGCGGGTGATTTTAAATGCAGGTTGCTCAAATGGTCGCAGCAATTCCGGGAAATTGTGTTTCTGGACAGCAACCAATATCCACATTTGTACGCCGAATATGATGCTGTTTTGGCGGTCGAAGCATTTACTTCAATACAAACCGATTCCTATAATGCTTTCGAGGATTTACACCAATATCAGAGCAAAACGCAGGATTGGCTTTTTGGTTATCTCACGTATGATTTGAAAAATGATACCGAAAAATTATCTTCCGCAAATTTTGACGGATTACAGTTTCCTGAGTTGATTTTCTTTCAGCCGAAGAAATTGTTTTTACTAAAGAATTTAGAGGTAGAAATTTTATATCTGCAATTTTGTGATGATGAAATAGATTCAGATTTTGAAGAAATCCTGAATATAAACCTTGAAATTCCAGTATATTTTTCTAAAAATCCGATTTTGTTACAGCAACGTATTTCGAAAAATGACTATTTTCAGAAATTTGATAAAATTCGTCAGTATATTTTAAACGGAGATATTTATGAAATGAATTTCTGTATGGAATTTTATGCCGAAAACGCAACTATAAATCCGTTAGACACTTATATAAAACTCAATCGGATTTCAGAACCGCCTTTTGCCGTTTTCCTGAAAAATAACAGGCATTATTTGTGTTCGGCTTCGCCTGAGCGATATTTGAAAAAATCGGGAATCAAAGTCATTTCGCAACCCATAAAAGGAACGTCAAAAAGAGTTGAAGATGAAAAGCAGGATATAATTTCCCGGGAAGAATTAGCATTGAATGCCAAAGAACGTTCGGAAAATATTATGATAGTAGATTTGGTTCGCAATGACTTGTCGAGAACGGCATCAAAAGGCAGCGTTACGGTCGAGGAATTGTGCGGAGTTTATTCGTTTAAACAGGTTCATCAGCTTATTTCTACGATTACATCGGAAGTAGAACATACAACTTCGCCCGTTGAAATCATCAAAACCACTTTCCCGATGGGAAGTATGACCGGAGCTCCTAAAATTTCGGCGATGGAAATTATCGAAGAAGCCGAAGAAACCAAACGTGGCTTATACAGCGGAGCGGTTGGTTATTTTACACCCGATGGCGATTTTGATTTCAATGTAGTAATCAGGAGTATTTTGTATAATGAACAGAACAAATACCTTTCGTTTTCGGTCGGAAGTGCCGTTACTGCCGAGTCTCTACCCGAAAAAGAATATGAAGAGTGCCTGCTGAAAGCCAAAGCGATGTTTGAGGTTTTAAAGTAGATTCTAATTATCTTTGAAAATGCTTAAAAAATTTCAGAATCATATTAATACACATTTTTCTTTTTTAAAGGATAAAAAATCGTTGCTGGCTGTAAGTGGCGGATTGGACAGTATGGTTCTGGCTCATTTATTTTTTAAATCCAATTTAAAATTTTCGATAGCTCATTGCAATTTTCAGCTTCGCGAAAAGGAAAGCGACGAAGATGAAAGGTTTGTTAAAGATTTTTGTCAAGCCCATGACATCGAAGGTTTTTTTCAAAAATTTGACACGCAAAAATCTGCCCAAGACACAAAATTATCCATACAATTGACAGCCAGAAAGTTGCGTTACGATTGGTTTTACGAATTGCTCAAAAAAGAAGGTTTCGATTTTATTCTGACGGCTCACCATCTCGATGACGATATCGAAACTTTTCTGATAAATTTTATCCGAGGAACGGGTTTGGAAGGTTTAACCGGGATTCCACAGCAGCATGAAAAAGTATTGCGTCCGCTTTTGATTTTTTCGAGAGAAGAAATTGAAAAATATGCCTGGGAAAATAATGTACCGTGGCGTGAAGACAGCAGCAACATTTCGGATAAATATATGCGGAACAAAATCCGGCATCAGGTTATTCCTGTTTTGAAAGACCTGAATCCGGGATTTTTGCAATCATTTCAAAAAACGCAGAAACACCTGAAACAGTCGCAATCTCTCGCTGAAGATGCTTCGCATATTGTGTATAAAAAAGTAATTACGGAAGATACTCATCAGAAAAAAATAAATCTCAGGGAACTTTTACAGCTAAAAAATTACGAAGCCTATCTATATGATTGGCTCTCACACTTTGGTTTTACCGCTTGGGACGATATTTATGGTTTAGTACATGCACAATCGGGAAAAATAATTTATTCTGCGAATTTCAGGCTGTTTAAAGACCGTGATACTTTGATTCTGGAACCTAAACCTGAAATTACAGAAGAAGTATTTTTTATTGAAGAATCGCAGGAAAATATCCAAAATCCTTTGATTTTGAAATTTGAAAAAGTTACCAAAATTACAGAAACGGGTTTAAATTTAATTTATGTTGACAGAGATACGTTAAAATTTCCTTTAAAACTTCGCCGTTGGCAGGAAGGTGATTATTTTTACCCTTTCGGAATGGACAGTAGAAAGAAATTGAGTAAGTTTTTTAAAGACGAAAAATTATCGCTTTCCGAAAAAGAAAATATTTGGTTATTATGTTTTGATAATCAAATAGTATGGATTGTCGGAAAACGCCCCGATAATCGATTTAGAGTTTCCGGAAGCACAAAAAATATTACAAAAATTACACTATTATAATGAAGAAAAATTTATTAACTCTATTCGCCTTTTTATTTGTCATAACGACAAATTCTCAGATTCTTGACCCCGTAAAGTGGAAAATATCTATAGAACAAAAATCTGACACCGATTATCTTCTGACATTTGATGCAGAAATAGAAAACGAATGGCATATTTTTTCACAGTTTACCCCTGATGGTGGCTCGTTGCCAAGCGAATTTATCTTTCCGGATGCCCGGATAAAATATGAACTTGTAGGGCAAACAACCGAAAGTGAGTATAAAAAAGTGTATAGCGAAATTTTTGGTGTTGATGAATATATGTTTGAAAAAACGGCACAGTTTACACAACTTATCAGAGTTACAGACCCAAATCTCAGTATTGTGAATGTACAATTAGATTATCAGGCTTGTAAAGAACAGTGTATCCAGCTTTCGGAAGATTTTGAATTCGTCATTCCGGGTAAAGAAATAAAAGATGCTGTTGTTTCAACAGATTCGTCCTCCAAATCGTCTGATAAATCATCTCAAAGAGGTTTGTGGACTATTTTTGTCATTTCATTCTTTTCGGGTTTTGCAGCATTGCTCACACCTTGTGTTTTTCCGATGATTCCCATGACGGTAAGTTTTTTTACAAAACAAAGTAAAGACCGTGCAAAAGGTATTAAAAATGCTGTCATTTTCGGAATTTCTATTATCGTCATTTATGTCGCATTAGGCACTGTGGTTACGGCTGTTTTTGGGGCAGATTCTCTAAACGAACTTTCAACAAGTGTTACATTCAATCTTATTTTCTTTGCTTTGCTGATGTTTTTTGCCATTTCGTTTTTGGGAGCTTTTGAAATAGTATTACCCAATTCATGGGCAAATGCGGTAGATAAGCAGGCAGATAAAGGTGGGCTTATCGGAATATTTTTCATGGCATTAGCATTGGCAATCGTGTCTTTTTCATGTACCGGACCAATTGTCGGCACGTTGATAGTCGAAGCGGCTTCTATCGGTGGTATGGCTCCAGTAATGGGAATGTTAGGATTTTCTCTCGCCATAGCCTTGCCGTTTATGTTATTTGCGTTATTTCCCGGCTGGCTAAACTCATTGCCTCGTTCTGGCGGGTGGCTCAACACCGTGAAAGTTTCGTTAGGTTTCTTAGAGTTGGCTCTTGCCTTTAAATTTTTGTCAAAAGCAGATTTGGTTACTCAATCTCATTTACTCGAAAGAGAAGTGTTTTTGGCTATCTGGATTGCCGTTTTTGGAGCTTGGGCATTATATCTTTTAGGAAAAATTCTGTTACCTCATGATACGCCCGGACAACCCATTTCGGTAGGACGATTGCTGATGGGATTGTTGGTATTGAGTTTTACCATATATTTAGTTCCTGGTTTGTGGGGAGCTCCGCTTAAAATATTATCAGGTTTTCCACCACCATTATATTATAGTGAAAGTCCATACGGTGTAGGAGCTTCCAAACCTTCCGAAGAAAATATTTTGGAAAACACTAAAGTTATTTCTCATGGTTTACAAGCATTTACTGACTATGAAACAGGACTTAAATATGCAAAAAGTGTCAATAAGCCTGTGTTTTTAGATTTTACCGGTTATGGTTGTGAAAACTGCAGGAAGATGGAAGACTATGTGTGGTCGGATTCTAAAATTCTATCGATACTGAAAAATGAAGTCGTATTGATTTCTCTGTATGTGGATGATAAAAAGGAATTGCCGGAAAACGAAAAATATGTCTCACCTACTACCGGAAAAAAAATTAGAACAATCGGAAATAAATGGAGTGACTTTCAAATTACAAATTACAAAGCAAACGCTCAGCCCTATTATCTCATTTTGGACACTGAAGGCAATACTTTATCAAAAGAGTCAGCATCGTATGACCCTGATATTGAAAAGTTCGAACAATGGTTAAGAGAGGGTATTTCTGAGTTTAAATAACGCCACCTCCTCAACAAACACAGGGTTTTTTGTTTAATGTCGGGCAAATGTCGGGTTTAAATTCATTGAAATAATTGCAATGAAATTTATCGCATTGTAGTATTGCTCCGAATTTTAAAATCATCAGTCATGAAACAGCCCGAATTAGGAAAAAAGATTTCCGACCTCAGAAAAGCAAAAGGACTTACACAAGAGGAATTGGTAGAAAAATGCAATATCAATGTCAGAACCATTCAGCGTATAGAAGCCGGAGAAGTAACACCCAGAAGTTATACGGTAAAAAGTATTTTGTCTGCTTTGGGTTATGATTGGGAAAGTGTCAAAGAAGAATTTGATTGGGCAGAGCAAAATACTATTAGTGTTTCTAAAAATTTTTCGCTGATGCTCAAACTGGCTTTTGGATTTGGTATCGGATTGATTATTGTTGATTCGTTCAATATTTTCATAAGCTTGACTCGTCAGCTTGATTTAAAAAACTCATTGAGCTTTGAAATTACGCAGCCGTTATATGTAACGGTTCAGATTCTGTCAATAATCTGTGCTTTTTTCTTTTATTTGGGATTTTATACATCGGGGAAAGCACTCAACAATTATTTGTTGAAATCTACGGCTATATTGATGATGATTGTTGAAATTTCATCTTTTACGGTAGCGGCTTTTTTGTTTGATGCAAATGATTATACATTAACATTTTACGGAATTTCAATACTTATTTTATACGGTTGTGCCGGTGTTCTTTTCGGGGTTGCTCTTTTCAGGCTGAAAAATTCACTCGGGGAATTTGCTTCGCTAACCGGGATATTTACAATAATCCTTTATGCCATGATGCTTACGGTTATTCTTGCTGTTATTTGTTTATTCGTTTGGGCTTTTGTTTTGATATCACAGATTATCCTGCTTTACAAAATCAGGGAATATATCGAATCTTCTCAAAAAGTTGCATAGTCTAAAATAAGCATGATTTATTAGATATTTTCTTATATTTGAAGTTCTAAGTAAATTGATAATCTGAATTATGCTTGTAAAAGTTTATGGCAGTGCTGTTTTTGGCGTCGAAGCAACAACTATCACAGTCGAAGTAAATATCGATAACGGCGTAGGCTATCATTTGGTCGGATTGCCTGACAATGCTGTGAAAGAAAGTAGTTATCGCATAGCTGCCGCTCTAAAAAACAACGGATATCAATTACCTGTAAAGAAAATCACCATCAATATGGCTCCTGCCGATATGCGAAAAGAAGGTTCTGCTTATGACCTGACTATTGCAACAGGTATCTTAGTTGCTACCGGACAAATAAAGGCAGAAAATCTGAGTGATTATATCATTATGGGCGAACTTTCTTTAGACGGTGGACTTCAACCAATAAAAGGAGCTTTACCCATTGCTATCAAAGCAAAAGAAGAAGGTTTTAAAGGGATTTTACTACCTATTCAGAATGTGAGAGAAGCTGCAATTGTTGACAATCTGGAAGTATATGGTGTTGAAAATGTCTTACAGATAATCGAATTTTTTGAAGGAAGAGGGAATCTAAAACCTACAGTGATTAATACACAAGAAGAATTTCGTAAAAACCTTGATTTTCCAGAGTTCGATTTTTCTGATGTCAAAGGACAGGAATCTATAAAAAGGTGTATGGAAATTGCCGCAGCAGGTGGTCATAATATCATCCTGATTGGACCTCCGGGTTCTGGAAAAACGATGTTAGCCAAACGATTGCCAAGTATTTTACCACCTATGACTATGCAAGAAGCTCTCGAAACAACCAAAATTCATTCCGTTGCCGGAAAGGTTAAAGATGTTGGACTGTTAACGCAAAGACCGTTCAGGAGTCCGCATCATACGGCTTCGAGCGTGTCGCTTGTAGGCGGTGGCAGTTATCCGCAGCCGGGTGAAATCTCTCTTGCTCATAACGGTGTTTTGTTTTTGGATGAACTTCCGGAATTTAAAAGAGAGGTTCTCGAAGTAATGCGTCAACCGCTTGAAGATAGGGAAGTTACCATTTCGCGAGCCAAATTTACCATTACCTATCCTTCATCTTTTATGCTTGTAGCCAGTATGAATCCGAGTCCGGGCGGATATTTTAATGACCCCGATGCTCCGGTTCAGACATCGCAAGCAGAAATGCAACGTTATTTAGGAAAAATATCCGGACCTCTTTTAGACCGAATCGATATTCACATAGAAGTTACCCCAGTACCTTTTGAAAAACTTTCAGATACTCAAAAATCCGAAAGTAGTTCTGCAATAAGGGAAAGAGTAACAAAAGCCAGAGAAATTCAAGAGAAACGATTCGCAGATATTGATTCTATCCATTATAATGCTCAGATGAGTACAAAGCAAATCAGAGCATTTTGTATATTGGACGACACTTCGCTACAACTTCTTAAAACCGCTATGGAGCGATTAAATCTTTCGGCACGTGCCTATGACAGAATACTCAAAGTGTCAAGAACCATTGCCGATTTGGAAGGGGTAGAAAACATTTTACCATCACATATTTCTGAAGCTATACAATATAGAAGCTTAGATCGTGATGGGTGGTTAGGATAAGTTTATCTTAATATTATCTGAGTTTAATTCGATAATTCGGCAAAAGTATCTCCTTTGTTGATATCTCCGGTTAAAAAGCCTTTCTTAAACCAATACATTCTTTGTTCAGACGTTCCGTGCGTAAAAGCATCGGGCACTATATGTCCTTGCATTTTCTTTTGGATTGCATCATCACCCACAGCATTGGCAGCACTAAGAGCTTCTTCAATATCTCCTTCTTCCAAATATTTTTTGTTATAGTGTGTCCATAATCCGGCATAGAAATCGGCTTGAAGTTCAAGACAAACAGAGAGTTTGTTTCCTTCGGTCTGACTCATTTTTTGTTGGAGTTGGCGTACCTTTCCTGAGGTTCCCAAAAGTGTTTGGATATGATGTCCAACTTCGTGAGCAATGACATAAGCAATGGCATAATCACCTCCTTGTGCTCCAAAACGAGTTTTTAATTCGTCAAAAAAATCTAAATCCATATAAATCTTTTGGTCTGCCGGACAATAAAAAGGTCCCGAAGCAGAGGTTGCTCCACCACATGCTGACTGTACAGAACCTCTAAACAAAACCATTTTAGGTTCTTTATAAGTGATTCCGTTTTCATTAAATATTTTATGCCAAACATCTTCAGTGTCTGCCAGAACTGTGGCAACGAACTCCCCCATTTTTTCATCCTCTTCACTAAGAGGTTGAACAGAAGTGCTACTTGCTGATTGCTGTTGCAGTTGCTCTAAAATAGGTGTTAGGTTTTGAGTACTCTCACCTCCAAAAATATTTAAAAGAAGAACAATTATTCCGATTAAACCGCCTCCGGCAACAACTTTTCCTGTTGTTCCCATTCCGCGACGATCTTCCATGTTAGAACTTTGACGACGACCTTCCCATTTCATAATTTGAATGTTTTAAAATAATTATAAAGCTATAAAATATAATGACAAAATAATGATTTAGAGTATATAATTTGCGATTATTTTTTTATGACGTGATTGCTAATGCAAAATTTTACTTCAGAATTATAAACTCTACTCTCCTGTTGATAGCGTGTTCTGTTTCGGTACAATTGTCTCCACAGGGAATTAATTGAACCCTTTCTCCATAACCTTTAGAACGTAAACGACGACGTGCAATTCCGTTTTCAACCAAATATTCCAAAGTAGATGCCGCACGATTATGCGACAATCTCAGATTATACGCATCTGAAGCACGCGAATCTGTGTGTGCCCCGAGTTCGACTTCCATACGCGGATATTTTTTCATAATATCTACCAATACATTCAGTGTTCTTGCTGCATCGGGTTTTATATCCCATTTATCCAAGTCAAAATAAATATTTTCTAACTGAATATATACCAATCCGTCATCTTTGGTTACAATAATTTCTTCGGCATCATCATAAGATTCTATTTCGAGTTCAATATTAAACCTTACCCGACCATCATCCAAAGTTTTGATAAACATTTCTTTAGAAGCATAAAAATCACGTTCGGCAATTATCTTATACTTTTTATTGGGTTCGGTATTAAAAACGTAATCTGCATTTTCGCCCACAACCAATTGACCAATCAATATATCATTTTCATCATACAATGTTACAATAGAACCTGGAAGTAGGTTTTTGGTATGGATATCCCGAACATCGCCTTCTACCACAAAACGCCGCTCGTTTTCAGTTCTTACAAACGCATACAGATTGTCTGTACCTTTCCTGTTTGAAGCAAAATAGCCGGTATGCAGTTCTTCTTTTACGATAAAACCAAAATCGTCCATTCCGGTATTGATGGTTTCGCCCAAGTTGATTGGTTTGGCAAATTTATCATCATAATTCCGGGACATGAAAATATCGAGTCCGCCCAAACCTTCATGACCGTCGGAAGCAAAATACAAAGTCCCGTCTTCCGATATAAAAGGAAACTGCTCGCGGTGTTTGGTATTAATGGAATTGCCAAGGTTTACCGGCTCGCTGTACGAACCGTCTTCAGCAATATCTACATAATACAAATCAAACGAACCGAATCCTCCGGGACGGTCACTCGAAAAATACAGTCTTTTTTCATCGGGGCTTAGTGCCGGATGTACGGTAGAATACTGATCGCTCGAAAAAGGCAGTTCTTCTATATTTGTCCATTCGCCGTCGATAAATTCTGCCTGAAACATTTTTACGGTCGCTATCATTTCTTCTCCCACCAAAACCCGTTCTTCATTAGTACGATTAAAATACATCATCGTACCATCCTGACTGAAAACAGCCGAACTTTCGTGCGTTTTGCTATTGATAACTTCGGGAAAAGGTTTGATGTTCTGTAATTGTTTATCTTCTGAAACCGTAGCTTCAAACAAATCGAGATACGGTTTGTCGTTCCAGTGGTATTTGGGTTTCTTTTCATCTCTTACCGAAGAAAAAACTACTTTTTCCCCATAATAGCTAATCCCGAAATCTCCGGTATTAGTGCTTCTTGTCATTGGTTTGACTACATAATTATATGGAACGATAGAATTCAAATGTTCTCTGAATTTTGGCGTATCAACCGTATATTTCAGATATTGGCTCATAATTTTGTTGGCACGGTCATAATCTTCTGTTCCCATCAGAGCGTGAGCATATCTGAAATAATATTCGGGATTAATACTGTCTTTATATGTAAAAAATAGATTTCCGTAGGCTTTTGAAGCAAAAACCATCTGACTGTTGTAATAATAACTGTCTCCGAGATTCTGCAAAATCTCCCGGGAAGGATTTTTTAATTGCTCATACATTTTTGCCGCTTCGACATAAGTACGGTTGGCAAAAAGTTCATCTGCCTTTTTCTTTGATGCTTTTTGCGACCAAAGAATAAAAGGCATTATCAGCAGTATGTAAACAATTCTTTTCATGTAATTTTTATTAGAAGAATCGGGGAGATTTGTCATAACCTTTCGAAGCTCCTTTCTTATTAATATCAAACAATATCATCACTTCATGCGAACCGGAATTGAATCTTCCGAGATTCGTAAGCGTATAATCATAGGCATATCCTATCCGTAAAGCAGGCGTTACCCTGAAATTTACCAATCCGCTTACTGAATCATCCCAACGATACCCAACTCCGATTTCGAATACATCATTAATCAAAACATTATTGGTTATATCAAAAGAAGTTGGGATTCCGGGAGCTGTTTTTGCCATAAATGCAGGCTTATATTTCAAATTATCGTTTATCTGAAAAACATAACCTCCGGTAAAAAAATAATGAATCTCCTCTACTCCGTTAACCACCATTCCGTCCATTCTTTCAAGATGTCTTGTTCTTAAAAGATTTGGTGTAGATAATCCCAGATAATAATTTTCCCCGAAATAAAAAGCTCCTACTCCGACATTTGGAAAAGTTTTGCTTAGATTATTTCCAAACGCAGGGTCGGGCAAATCATCTGTGTAAACAAATCCGTCAAAATTTGTACTAAAAAACGATACTCCTGCTTTAACACCCAACGATAATTTTGAAGATTCGTTTAACTGTAATACATAGGCAAAGTCTGCAAAAAGTGAAGTTTCTTTTACGACATCTCCAATTTGGTCATGAACCACAGAAACGCCTCCTTCTACTTTTTTACCTAAAGCTGTGTGTGCAAAAAATGTTCCGGTAGTCGGTCCGCCAACAGAACCTACCCATTGGGCACGATACAATCCGCCAAGGTTAATCATTTCAGAATTATCTGTCGCATAACCCGGGTTAATAACGCTCATATTATACATATACTGTGTATATTGCGGATCTTGCTGCCCGAACGAAAACCATCCGCTGAGTAGCAAGAAAAATAATGCGTATTTATTAAAAAATTTATTCATATTTATATCTTATCGGCTCAGGTATAATCTTCCCTGAACCGGTTTACGAATACCATCGTTAAAATTCAAAATATAAAAGTATACTCCTGTCGGAACTCTGTTTCCACCTATCTGAACACCGTTTTTAGTTGACCCATCCCAATCGGGTAACTGAGCATCTCCTTCAAATAAGATATTTCCGTAACGGTTATATATTTCTATAGTAAAATTGGGATACAATTCCCTGATGTTTTTAATCACAAAATAATCGTTTATACCATCGTTATTAGGAGAAAATCCGTCAGGAATAATAACATCTAATTCTTCGCAAATTTCTATTACAACGGTTACTTCGAGCCTTACATTGCTTTCACAAAGATTCTCGTTGATTAACGAAGCATAATAGGTTTGTCCGTCAACCAAAGATTCGTTGTCTGAAAGTATATTTCCGTTTTCTGGAGCATCATACCATATAATATTTTCTTGTCCGTTAATATTATTGTTTAAATTGGCTATTGTAGGATTATCTTCTTCACAGAATTCATTACCACTCTGAATTAATTCGGGCGTTGAAACAATTTCCTGCGAAAAATCCAAAACAGGGAAAGTAAGCTCTGCTGTTCCACAGATATTACCCGTCAAAACTATCGGCTGGATACTCAAGGTAGTTGTTCCCTGATTGATTAATAAACCTGCCGGAATTATAAAATTTCCTTCTCCTGATGTAATATTAACCGTTACTGTTTCCAAAGCTGTATTCGCTCCGCTAAGCTCATAAATCAATTCGTATGCACCGTCACTCAACGCCGAAACTTCACTGATATTAACAACAACATCATCTCCAAAACATCCCGGATTGACAGATAACCCGGCTAATTGATTTTCGGGCACATCCAATACTTCAAAATAAGCTGTGGCATTTTCTTCCATATTGATACAACTGGTATCCTGATTGGTAATGCCGTTAATCGTCAAACTGTATGTTCCGGCTTCCTCAAATACTGCCGCCGGAACGGTAAATGAACCGTTACCTGAAACGATAGAAACTGCAGAACTCAAATTCGGCGGATTCCCATTCGGAATATGATAACTAAAAATATAATCTCCGTCAGGTAAATCAGAAGCATCATTAATTTCTACCAAAACATCAGAACCCAAACAGACATCTTCTATAGAAATATTTACTTTATTAATTTCAGGAGCAGCAATAATTTCTATTTCTAATGTTATGTCTAAATTTGTAGTACAATTTGTCGATAAGTTTGTTATGGTTTCCATTGTAATAATGGTAGTTCCTGCATTAGTCAAAAGTGCAGCATCTATTTCGAATGACACCTCTGCATCAACAACTGTAAAAGAAATACTCTGATTATTGACAGTATTAGCTCCTGATAAAGAATATACAAGAGTATAATCTCCGTCATTAAGATTATAAATCGTAATAACAACCGGTTGCCCCTGACAAACCGGAGTCGTAACATCAATATCCTCTATATCTAATGAAGAACCTTCTATCAATGTAAAATATACCGTTTCAGAATCTGTTCCGCAACCATTCGCAACAGTATAAGTATAAAAATGTACGCCTAAAGGTAATGTACTTACCTGAATAGGATTGCTTACTTCTTCCCCATTATTGTCTGTCCAAACACCACCTGCTTGCTGTGAACCATCCAACAAAGTCGTTAAGTCAAACTCAGGTAATGTATTACATATATCCTGCGTTCCTGTAAACTCTCCCGCAGAAGAATCAGAACTTACCGTAACCGTTAGTACTGAACTTTGGTCTCCACAAACGGAATCTTCTATCGTATAAGTATAAACGCCTCCGGAATCTGTAGCCGGGTCAAAGATTCCGTCTGTTGGTAATGTTGGTGTCCAAACACCACCTGTATCGGGTGTGCCGTTCAGATAAT
>JAVEUZ010000057.1:5482-10910 GCA_034005285.1 Flavobacteriaceae bacterium | reverse complement strand
CGATGATTTTGCTTGTCAAACACAATCGCAAGATTGCACTATGAAGAGCCGTATGAATCGAGAGGTTCACGTACGGTTCTGTGAGAGGCTTAGGGGTGAAATTCCCCTTTGCCTACTCGACTTTCTTTATTATCTATACACCATTATATCTTCTATAATCTTATTTCCATAAAACAATCTCTCATCATTAGTGAAGAAAAAATCATTTAAATTTTGGTAATAATCAACTTGAGAAAATGGTATATAATCTTGCCAAGTAATTCTTAACGTTATTGCGTTTTTATAGCTGTGACGTACTTCACAAAATTTAAATAAAGATTCTTTAACCATTGTTTTTTTATTAGTAATAGGTACAAACCAAATTGTTTTGGGTTGAATTAAAGTCATATCATTTAGCAGGACGGATAATGGCTGTCCTATATAGTTTGCTTTATTGATTTCAAATGTCTTTACGTAAGTTAAAGTATCCATTTGTGCATTCATTTTATTTGTAAATGTAAAAATTACAAAAAGTGCTGTTATTTTAATTATATTTTTCATCTAACGATACACTCTAATATCTGCTATAATTTTACTTCCATAAAACAATCTTTCGTCATTAGTGAAATAAAAATTATTGTCATTTTCATACACACTAACTTGTGAATATGGTATATAATCTTGCCAAGTAATTCTTAACGTTATTGCATTTTTAAAGCTATAATCCTTTTCGCAAAAGTTAAAAATAGACTCTTTAATCATTGTTTTTTTGTTTGTAATAGGGACAGCCCAAACAGTTTTAGGTTGGATTAAAGTCATATCATTTAGCAAAACGGATAATGGCTGTCCTATATAGTTTGCTTTATTGATTTCAAATGTCTTTATGTAAGTTAAAGTATCCATTTGTGCATTCATTGTATTTGTAAATGTAAAAATTACAAAAAGTACTGTTGTTTTAATTATATTTTTCATAGTCGTTATATTTTCTTTTTTAAGTTACAGGTTGAAGTTTGTTCATAAATCGTTTTAGTATCGTCATTTGGGTCTTTCTTTTCTTCCACAAAAAGTGTTTTAAAGTCTCCATTTGAGTCTTTTTTGCTGATGGACATTCCTGCATTATATTTTCTCAAAACATACGCATTTGCAAGAGCATAGGCTTCGTCCCAGCTTTTTCCTTTATCCCTAAAATTTCTTAAAGCATCCATAAACGCTTTTTCAATAGGACTTCCCACTTTCCAGCCTTGTGTGACTGGGTCAAAATGGTCAGCTACTGGGAAAAGTCCTGCAAAGTTAGTAAATTTCACAGGGTCTGTAATGGTCAAACTATATACTTCTCCGTTTGCACCCAGCACAAACATCGTGCTAAAATTTGAGTTAGCTGTATGGGACGTATGAAATCCATAGAAATCCATAGGAGAAAAACTGTCAAAACCATCTACAGGATGTGTATGCACATTTCCTGTTACATTATAATTTGCAGCTGTTACAGGCAGGACAACACTTGTTGTTGTAGTTCCTGTTATAATTTCTGAAGTTGTAAAACTATTGTCATCTGTTTTGATACCGAAAGCAAATCCTTTTTCTACAGTATCCGTAGCAAGAGTAGTATTGATTTGGTTTAGTTTAAGCTGAAAGTTTGGTTCGTTGAAGATATTTTTTGACTTTTGATTTCCTTGTGCGGCATTTATACAAGGGTCATTAATTGTTATTCCATCTAATCCCACAGGAGTTGTAACAATAGGAGAGACGCTTCTTGTTCCTCCATTTCCGCTACCACCTCCATTTTGGTTTCCGCTAGAATTGCCATTTCCCGGAGACGTACCCGTATTTCCGTTTGATGAGCCACCTCCGCCACCTCCGCAGCCACTGCTGTCAGCCACCCAATATAAATCTCCACGGTCTTCAGCAATACAGCCCCCGCCTGCAGGATGAGGGTGTTCATAAGGACACATCAGGGTCAACACAGTACAGCCATCGTTACCAATAACACTTATTCTTGCCTGGGTGCTGTTAAAGATTATAGGGGTAACTTCTTTTTCGGTATCTACAATGTAAGAATCGTGTTCATTTAAATAAACAGGTTCTGATAGTAAATTGTACTTTATAATATAAGCCCGTACGGTATTGATGGAATCGGTCAAGATAACAAGGTTTTCAAAAGAATCATCAATTAAAAGACTATCTCTGCTTATATGGAAGGTATATGAAACAACATCTTCTGTGGTGACCACCTTTGCAGGAATATCATCCGAAATGATGAAATCATAATCCTATTCCATTACGGTTCTGGCCGCAACTGAATTTAGTGATTTTATTTTCTGTTTAGGAACTTTGTCAAAAGCATTGACAAAGTTTTCATCTTGCATTAGTTGTTCAAAAGTTTTCTGTTCGATTTTTACGTTGGGTTTGTTTTGATGATTATGTTCGTTATCATTGAAATCATCATTATGGCAGCTCTGCAGAAATACTGCCATAATTCCCAAAATCATTAAGAGTTTCCGCTTTAAAAATTTTGTTCTTTTCATACGTTTACATTGTTTTTAAAGGTTAGGTTTTCAATAAAATTTCTTGCAACGTTTCGGGTATTTATGCAGTAGCGGAATAAAAGTACAGAAGTTTAGATTAAACACCAAAACTTACAAATACAAAAACGACTTTAAGGAAAGCCTTAAAGCCGCTATTGCATAAATACCTTGTTGCAAGAAGTTGTGTGTCCTGCGTTACCACAGGGTACTAAGATATAAAAGTTCTTTGAAATGGTAACACAACTTTATCGGAGATGATAGGCTTTAGGCAAAGTCGGAAACGAGCTGTCCCCCAAAGAATTGAGCAAAGTTCCGTAGCACAATCCGTCTTTTTTAGGAAACGAAAACCCTCTGTCCACTAAATACGGATAATAAACATTCTCATTTTTATCGGATTTTTTCCACAAATACGAATCGTTTATGTTCAATGAATTCCCGACAATCATATCCAACAGACGGGAACGAACAAAGATTTTTTCGTCTATTTTGGAGTTTTTTCCCAAACGGTTTATAACCTCATCGGTTGTAATGAGTGAATTGTCCGTTTTAACGGATTTATAAAGTTTTCCGCTTTGGTAAAAAAGCTGATTGTTTTCAGGAATCAGCCCAATGTTTTTGGAAAGTCCGTCCGTAATCACAAACGACAACGGGTGTATAAGCGTGTAAGCATCTGCTACGAATTTATCCGTATAAGTTTCTTCAAATTGTTCTTTTTTGTACAGCTTTTCAAACTCCGAAAAAAATCTGAAATACGGATAACCTTCGGTTACGGGAATCAGTTTTTTGGAATTTTCATCAGAGATTTCGGGAGCTGAAATATCCAAAGCATATAGTTCTCGGTAATGTTTTCCCCACAAAAAATTATAGAATCCTGATTTTTCGGTATCTTTTTTCGGATAAAGCGATTCCGATTTTTCAGACGGTCGTTGAGCCGAAATTTTTCCTGCCGAAAAAGCAAAAAACAAGACTGCTATTCTGAAAAAACAAGACTTCATCTGCAAAATTTAAACCCTGCAAGATAGTTAAATCCTCTAAAACAAAAAAAAGCTCTTGAAAAATCAAGAGCTTTTGTTACAATTATTTATTTGCTTAATATTACTCAATCAATGTGTAATAAGTTCTTCTTTCTTCAGCATATGCTTTTTTTCTTTCTTTACGGTCAATTATAATTCCTATTTCATCTATCCATTTCTCCCTTGTTCCGTCCGAAAATCTTTTAATGCTGGGATAGAGCCGTTTTTCTTTTTTCTTTTCTCCTGTTAAAAATTCCCATATCTCACCATTTTCAAAATCTAAACTTGGAATAGAGAATTCCCGATAGTCATAGGAAGAAAAATTGATGTTCTCAATTCTTGAGGGAATATCAGGATTTGTTTCAAAAAAAATAATTTTATCATCGGTTATCTCTATATATTCGTATGTAGGTTTATAGCCTAATAACTCATTAGTTAAGAATTTTAACTTCCATTTTCCTTTAGCTTTTTTTATTAGCTTTTTTTGAAGTATCGGGAAAAGGGAATCAATTCTCTTTTTTGCAATTCTTTCGTATTCATTATCAAACCTAAAAACATATATTAAGTGAAATTCGTAGATTGCTCCTATTTCATTAGATTTTTTTAATAGCTTTTCTGCCTTTTTTAAACCCTTTTCTTGATTTGTCAATATTCCCTTTACAAAGTCTTCCGAAAGACCTTCTTTTTGCCCATATATCTGTACACTCAATATTAAAACCAATATCAAAAAAACCTTTTTCATAGCTTTTTATTTGGATTGCATAACTAAAACACTTACGGTTGCTTAAACATCACATATTCCTGTTGCCATGGCAGCGTAGGGCTTGGTGGTGGGTCATCGTACCCGCTATAATCGAAAACTACCCAAGCCTTTAAAGTGTGTTGCCCGTTTATTTTTCTTCTCTTAAGAACTACTGTTGCAAAGTGTTTTCCTGTAATATCTTTTAAACCAAGTACTAATCTTGTTTCCCCTTCTGTACAATCTCCTACTGGCATAAAATAACAATCTCTATGAATATTATTTCCCTTAATTTTATGTCCTCTTCCAAGATTTAAACCTATATTAGAAAGCGTATTTATTTTTTCCACTCCGTTTTCAATATATTGATATTCCCCAATTATCAAATCTTCATAATATCCTCCATTAGAAACGTAAACGTCAGGCTGTTTTGCCAATACTATTTTAAATGAAGTGTTTCCGTTAGTATAAAGCCACGTACCAACAAAATTATCAAACACATTGTTAGTGTCTTTGTAATAAGCTCCTGCCTGAAGATTAAGAGGGTCTCTTAATTCTAAAGATAAATTTTGTGCGTTGGCACTTAAAACAATAAACATAATCAGTTTTAAAAATATATTTTTCATAATTATTTGTTTTTAGTTACAAATTGTTTCTTCTACAGTATTATTCTTTAATTTTAATTTTTTCCAGTTGGTCAAATTCTCATCAGTGGCTTTATATATAGATATCCCATAGTTGCCAAATTCTTTCAAAAAAGCACGTTCAAGATTATTTTTGTCTTTTCTGTATTCTCTTGCAAGTCTTTTTTCTATAAAATCTTCTTTTTCTTCATCATTACTACCTTTAGCCGTTGCCAAGTCATTTTCTATTTTAACATTTAATTTTGCATAATCATCAACCTTTAATGAATATACCGCTCCGTTATGGCAGACTATCATTATAAATACGTGAGCCTTAAAGCCGCTATTGCATAAATACCTTGTTGCAAGAAGTTTTTCTTTTACATTATTGTTTAAACATCACATATTCTTGCTGCCAAGGCAGCGTAGGGCTTGGTGGTGGGTCATCATACCCGCTATAATTAAAAACAATATAAGCCTTTAAAGCGTGTTGCTCATTTATTCTTCTTTTTTTAAGATATATTGCTGCCCAATGTTTTCCTGTTATAT
>JAVEUZ010000057.1:0-5472 GCA_034005285.1 Flavobacteriaceae bacterium | reverse complement strand
AGCGTAGGGCTTGGTGGTGGGTCATCATACCCGCTATAATTAAAAACAATATAAGCCTTTAAAGCGTGTTGCTCATTTATTCTTCTTTTTTTAAGATATATTGCTGCCCAATGTTTTCCTGTTATATCTATAAAACCAAGTCTTAATCTTGCTTCTCCTTCTATACAATCCCCATTTGTCATTATATCACAATCCCTATAGATAAGATTCCCTTTTATACGATGTCCTCTACCAAGATTTTGATTTAAGTTAGAAAGTGTATTTATTTTCTCAACACCGTTTTCTATATATTGAAGTTCACCAATCATTAAATCTTCATAGAATTTTCCCTCAAAAAACATTGTCTTTTTTACTAATACTATTTTTAATGAAGTGTTAGTGTTAATATCGGTATAAAGCCAAGTTCCTTCAAAAGTAGTTAATACATTAGCTAAATCCTTATAATAAGCCCCTTCTATTATATCATAAGGGTCTTGATTCTCTATAGATAATACAGGGTATTGTGCATAAATAGGTGTGCTAAAGATAAATGCAAAAGTTATAAGTATATTTTTCATAATTTTATTTTTTTTATTAATTACAAGGTTTTGGTGCTACAACAGGATTGTCTGAATTAGGATTGTCTAACTCTAATTTTTCCCAGTTGGTCAAATTCTCATCAGAGGCTTTACCATAATTACCAAAACCGTGTAACTAAAAAACAAACCTAAGGTTGTTTAAACATCACGTACTCCTGTTGCCAAGGTAGGGTAGGGCTTGGTGTAGGAACATTTTCCTGATAAGTGCCTACATATTTAAAAGCTATGAAGACCTTTAAAGCGTGTTGCCCGTTTATTCTTCTTTTTTTAATAGCCACTGTTGCATAATGATACCCTGTTATGTCTATTAAACCAAGGATTAATCTTGCCTCACCTTCTGTACAATCGTCCCAAGTCATATAATTACAATCTCTGTAAATGCTATTTCCTTTTATTTTATGTCTATAGCCAAGATTTAACCCTATGTTGGAAAGCGTATTTATTTTTTCTACTCCGTTTTCAATATATTGGTATTCCCCGATTATTAAATCTTCGTAAAAGCCTCCATAATTACTGCCAAAAACTTGAGGTTGCTTAACCAAGACTATTTTAAGCGAAGTAGTTCCGTCTGTATAAAGCCAAGTCCCCTCGAATTGGTTTAGCACATTCCCTGTGTCTTTGTAATATGCACCCGGTTGAACTTCAAAAGGGACTTTGCTTTCCAAAGGCATTATCGGATATTGTGCATATATGCTAAAGTTAAATATTATTGCAATAGCTGTTAAAATTATATTTTTCATAGTTTTTAGTTTTTAGTTACACGATACTTTATTTACGGTTTGGTTATTGTTTCCAAGCTCCAGTTTGTCCCAGTTGGTTAAGTTCTCATCAGAGGCTTTACCATAATTACCAAAACCGTGTAACTAAAAAACAAACCTAAGGCTGCTTAAACATTATATACTCCTGTTGCCAAGGTAGCGTAGGGCTTGGTGTAGGAACATTTTCCTGATAAGTGCCTACATATTTAAAAGATATAAAGACCTTTAAGGCGTGTAGTCCATTTATTCTTCTTTTTTTTATTGCCATTATTGCATAATGTGGAGTAATAGCATCTGTTAAACCAAGTATCAATCTTGCCTCACCTTCTGTACAATCGTCCCAAGTCATATAATTACAATCTCTGTCAATACTATTTCCGTATATTTTATGCCCATAGCCAAGATTTAATCCTATGTTAGAAAGCGTATTTATTTTTTCTACTCCATTTTCTATATATTGGTATTCCCCGATTATTAAGTCTTCGTAAAAGCCTCCATAATTACTGCCAAAAACTTGAGGTTGCTTAACCAAGACTATTTTAAGCGAAGTAGTTCCGTCTGTATAAAGCCAAGTTCCTTCAAATTGGTTTAGCACATTATCCGTATCTTTGTAATATTCACCCGGTTGAATTTCAAGAGGGTTTTTGCTTTCCAAAGGCATTATCGGATATTGCGCATAAATGCTAAAGTTAAATATTATTGCAATAGCTGTTAAAATTATATTTTTCATCTTTTTTAGTTTTTAGTTACACGATACTTTATTTACGGTTTGGTTATTGTTTCCAAGCTCCAGTTTGTCCCAGTTGGTTAAGTTCTCATCAGAGGCTTTACCATAATTACCAAAACCGTGTAACTAAAAAACAAACCTAAGGCTGCTTAAACATTATATACTCCTGTTGCCAAGGTAGCGTAGGGCTTGGTGGTGGGTCATCATACCCGCTATAATTAAAAACAATATAAGCCTTTAAAGCGTGTTGCCCATTTATTCTTCTTTTTTTAATAACCATTGTTGCCCAATGTTTTCCTGTAACGTCACTTAAACCAAGATTTAATCGAACTTCTCCTTCTGTACAATCTCCATTAGGCATAAAATAACAACTTCTATGAATATCATTTCCTCTTATCTTATGTCCTCTTCCAAGATTTTGATTTAAATCAGAAAGCGTATTTATTTTTTCTACTCCGTTTTCAATATATTGATACTCACCAATCATCAGGTCCTCATAATAACCTCTGTTTGTTCTATGATGAGCTTCTTTTTTTACCAATACAATCTTAAGCGAAGTATTACCATCGGTATAAAGCCAGGTTCCCTCAAAAGTAGTTAATACGTTGGCTAAATCTTTATAATAAGCACCTTGTTGGGTGTCATAAGGGTCTCGGTCTTCTAAAGATAATACAGGTTGTTGTGCATAAATAGGTATGCTAAATATAAAAGCAAAAGTTATAAGTATATTTTTCATATTTTTATTTTTTTATTAATTACAAGGTTTTGGTGCTACAACAGGATTGTCTGAATTAGGATTGTCTAACTCTAATTTTTCCCAGTTGGTCAAATTCTCATCAGTGGCTTTACCATAATTACCAAAACCGTGTAACTAAAAAACAAACCTAAGGTTGCTTAAACATCACATATTCTTGTTGCCAAGGTAGCGTAGGGCTTGGTGGTGGGTCATCATACCCGCTATAATTAAAAACAATATAAGCCTTTAAAGCGTGTTGCTCATTTATTCTTCTTTTTTTAAGATATATTGCTGCCCAATGTTTTCCTGTTATATCTATAAAACCAAGTCTTAATCTTGCTTCTCCTTCTATACAATCCCCATTTGTCATTATATCACAATCCCTATAGATAAGATTCCCTTTTATACGATGTCCTCTACCAAGATTTTGATTTAAGTTAGAAAGTGTATTTATTTTCTCAACACCGTTTTCTATATATTGAAGTTCACCAATCATTAAATCTTCATAGAATTTTCCCTCAAAAAACATTGTCTTTTTTACTAATACTATTTTTAATGAAGTGTTAGTGTTAATATCGGTATAAAGCCAAGTTCCTTCAAAAGTAGTTAATACATTAGCTAAATCCTTATAATAAGCCCCTTCTATTATATCATAAGGGTCTTGATTCTCTATAGATAATACAGGGTATTGTGCATAAATAGGTGTGCTAAAGATAAATGCAAAAGTTATAAGTATATTTTTCATAATTTTATTTTTTTTATTAATTACAAGGTTTTGGTACTACAACAGGATTGTCTGAATTAGGATTGTCTAACTCTAATTTTTCCCAGCTGGTCAAATTCTCATCAGTGGCTTTATAAAGCGATATTCCATAATTGCCATATTTTTGTAAAAAAGATTTTTCAAGATTATTTTTGTTTTTTCGATAATATTTTTCGAGTCCTTCTTCTATATAGTCTTCTTTTTCTCTCGTTTTTTCCTCTTGGTTTAGGCTCGTTGATTTAGCTCTTGCCAAGTCATTATTTATTTTTGAGTTTAATTTTTCATAATCATCAACCTTTAATGAATATACCGCTCCGTTATGGCAGACTATCATTATAAATACGTGAGATTGGTTATCTGTTGTATTGGTATAAATATTGGGTGCATCTTTGTAAATATCTCTTAAACGAGCCAAGTCGAGCCAAGAAAACATTGCATAAGTTCCAACAGGATGCGTATGTATTTGTCCTACATATGGCCATCCATACATTAATCTTGACCTTGTTCGTGAAGGTCCTTCTGTTATACCCACATCATCCATCTGGATTGCATAGTCTCCGCTATAAGCAACAGATCTCTTAAAGCAGGCAGACCACTCCTTGTCAAGAGTAACCTTTTCCCTCAAATCACCAACAATAGGTTTAATATTTGCACTCAAAGAATCGGTTTGGGTTAGTTCATTAAGAGTAATACAATTGTTTTCGTCGTTAGAAGTACTATTCTGGTTTCTTCCGTCCATTCCAACAGGAGTTGTAACAATAGGAGAAACGCTTCCTGTGCCTTCGTTGTTATTACCTCCACCGCCGTTTTGATTTCCGTTTCCAGGTGTCGTGCCTGTACTTCCACTATTACCACTACCCGAAAACCCCCCGTCTCCACAATTACTGCTGTCAGATTCCCAATACAAATCTCCTCTGTCTTGTGCAATACAATCCGCACCTGCAGGATGAGGATGATTGTGAGGGCACATTAGTGTTACCACAGTACAACCGTCATTGGCAAGAAAACTTATTGCTTTTGCATTACTTGCATTAAATGTTATTGGAATGAGTTCTGTTTCTGCATTCAATATGTAAGAATCGTGTTCATCATAATAAATAGGTTCTGACAAAAGATTGTATTTTAGGATATAAGCTGTAGTTGTGTCAAGAGAATCGATCAAAACAATCAAGTTTTCAAAAGAGTTTGAGTTTTCAAGACTATCATTTTCTCTGCTTATATGAAAAGTATAGGATGTAAGGCTTTCGGTAGTGATAACTTTAGCAGGAATGTCATCAGAAATTATAAAGTCATAATCTTCTTCCATAACTGTTTTGGCAACAATAGAATTTGGAAGTTTATACTTCTGTTTGGTTATTTTACCGAATGCCGATGAGAATTTTTGGTCATTCATTAGGTTTTCAAATGTTTTGTCCTCAATTTTTACATTTAGCTTGTTTTGATGATTATGATTGTTTTCCTTAAAATCATCATTTTGACAACTATGCAAAAATACTGCCATAAATCCCAAAATCATTAAGAGTTTCCGTTTTAAAAATTTTGTTCTTTTCATACATTTACGTTGTTAAGTTAGTAATAAAATTTCTTGCAACGCCCGGCAGCTTTGCGAAGGAGTGAAGATAAATACGGAACTTTAGATTTATCCCCAACGTAAGCAAAACCGATTTTGACTGCTAAATTACAAAAAAGCAAGAAGAAATCGGTTTTTGCGACAAGTAATTACTACCTCTAAATCTAACCGAAAAGTTCACTCTTTTGCAAAACTGCCAGTTGTACGATAGTTGTGTGTCCTGCGTTACCACAGGGTACTAAGATATAAAAGTTCTTTGAAATGGTAACACAACTTTATCGGAGATGATAGGCTTTAGGCAAAGTCGGAAACGAGCTGTCCCCCAAAGAAATGGGCAAAG
>JAVEUZ010000056.1:6649-11008 GCA_034005285.1 Flavobacteriaceae bacterium | reverse complement strand
TCATTATTTATCATTTGGCTCAACATCATAAAAATTGAACTTTTTTGAACTATTTTATTTCTTTCCGAGTCGGATAAAGTTCCGTAAAATGAAATATTATCCAGAACATTCAGAGATTTTGCAATTTCTGTAAACTTTTCTTTTTCAGTCGGAATTCCGATACAATGATAGTGAATTTCCGGGAATTTTTCTTTGAGTAAAGGAAGTGCCTTGATAACATTTTGTTGCCCTTTTCTAAAAGTCAGGTTTCCAACGGTTACTAAATTAATGGTTTCAAACTTTTCGGTTTTTTCAAATCTTTTATTTTTTTCGATTCCGTTATTGATAACCTCGATTTCTAATTTAGGATTTATTTGTAAAGCATAATTTTTAGTAAAATTAGAAACAGCAATCAATTTGTCAAATTTTTTCAAACTCCATTTTGTCATCAATTGAGAAAAATTTCCTCCGGCTTTCAGTTCCGAGCCGTGTAAAACGGCAATAATTTTTTTAGCACAAAAAAATGTTTTCAAAAATCCTCCCAACCATAACGAAAACTTTCCCGAACAAATTATGGTTTCATTTTTCTTAACCAGTAAAAAAGATTTTTTGATTCGGTTGAGTTGGGTAAGTTTGTTTCGCTTTGTTCTGTAAATCGTAAAATTCTGTTTTGCATCAAACTCCAAATCTTCTTTTTCCGAACGAAAATCACATAAAACCGAAACTTCAAAACTATTTTTCTGTAAATACTTTGACAACAAAAAAGCGTGATTGCCAATCCCTCCGGGAAGTGGAGGGAATTCGGAGGTAATCAACAATATTTTTTTAGCAAGCTTTACCAAAACCAAACAAAAATGAAATCAGTTTACGATTTAATTCTTTCTCGTTCACTTTGCTGTCTGAGTGAATGCACAGCCAGTTTTTATTGGATTTATCCAAAAAGTTAACGCCCTCAACTTTTTCCAACCCGAAAGTATTGATATAATAGCAATTATAATGCATACTTTCCAAAAATTTATATAATTCGTTAACCGAAGTATTACCTCTGGTTTTCAGGTATTTTTTATTTACTTCCAAAATAAATACAGGTTTTGATTGAGACAAAATTTGCCGAGCTCCTAACAAAACCTGATACTCAAATCCCTCAACATCAATAGACATAAAAGAAACCTCCTCTCCGTTTACAGTATTATCGAGAGTAACCACATCATATTCCCTGCCATTAGTCTCTTTTTGTTGCCTGTCTATAAACCCCGACCCAGAGTTATTTCCCGAGGGAAAATTGAAGTAAGCTTTACCTTCTTGCTCTGCTACCAAACAAGGGTGCAAGATAAGGTTGTCGATTTGATTCAGTTTTTGATTATGAATGATAATTTCAAAATTTGAAGGAACAGGTTCAAAAGCAATAACACTGCAATTGTATTTTTTTGCAATATCGCAGAACGAAATTGTTTCCGTACCTATATTAGCTCCTACCTCAACAATATGACCCGTCTTTTTTCTTAAAGCCTCATTGGCGATTAACACATTTCTCCACTCAAAATATCCGTGAACACTTAATTTAAACGCATGAAAATCTGAGGTGTTACCCTCAAAATAACTTCCTGTAAAGGTTTTTCTTTTAAAATTTAGGTTTAACTTTTCAGCGTCCTTAGTATTGATAAAAAAGTTTCGTGTTTTCTGAGCCACTATAGGTGGTAGAAATCTACACATGTTGCATACTAGTTTATATATATTTAACATTCTTCTATTAGTTTATTAAAAAAGTTATAATCTCGGATAATGGCTTTTTTTGATTCGTAATGTTCTTTAAAACGTTCATATCCTTTCATGGCCAATTTATCACAAAGTTCTCTGTTCTCAATAACAGAAATAATTTTTTGTGCCAGATCTTCACTATTTTTTGTTTCAAACAAAAATCCGGTTTCATTATGAACAATAATTTCTTTAATTCCGGTATTATTGGCACCGATAACACAAGTTTTGACACTCATGGCTTCGATAACCGTATATCCGAAAGCTTCAGAATGACTTGGAACCACCGCTATTGCTGAATTGGCAAACCATTGTAAAACCTCTTGTTTTGACAGAAAACCTAAAAATTCCACATCATTCTGTAGCCCCAATTGATTTTTCAGATTTTTCAGAAATTCTTCATGAGGTCCTTGGCCTATTATATATAATTTCGATTCTTTATATTTATCATTCACCAATTGGAAAGCTCTAATCAAATCTTCGATGCCTTTAGCTCGATATAATCTTCCAACATAGACAACTTGATTGTAATTTTTCTTTACAACACCCGTAAAATTACCTCTAATAGAATTAGGCAATATTTGTATTTTGCTTTCTCGGACTTTAAATGTTGTAATTGCATCCTCTTTCGTTGCCTGTGAATTACATATTATACATGTACTTAACTTATAGAACAACGATTTTCTATACGCTAAAAATTTATTGAGACCAAAATGAGAACTCACACTTCGAATCCAAGCCACTCTATGTGGAACTCTTTTAATAACTCCGGTCAACAAAAAAACATTAACCGCTCCAAAAATTGAAATCATCACTTGGGGTTTAAATTCATTGATTAAGCGAAGTAAAAACAAAAAATCTTTTATACCAGTAGGTCTCTTTGAAGGCCAATATCTCACAATAACAGACCCATGCAACTGAGTTTGATAACCTCTTTTATCTGAAACTACCACTACCTTATATCCGGATTGGTAAAATTGATTTGACAAATCAACAAAATAGTCGGCAAGCGAACTATTGTTGAGAGAATAGGCAAGGAAAAAACATTTTTGTTTCATTCATACTAATTTAATATCTGTATTTTGTCTCCTTCCGATAGTTTTTTTCCGGCTTGCCACCATGACTTAATGACCTGATAGCTCATCAAAGGTAGCAAAAACGGAAAAAACAACACTGAGAGTAATTTTATGCGGTTGTTCCTTTTGAATCTATAGGGTATGTATGAAGGAAAAACATTCGTCAAAATCATCAAAACACTGGCTTTATTTCCAAAGTATTTTCTTGATAAATACAGAACACTCGGCACAGGTCGGGGGGCGTTCCATTTTTTAGGTCGCCAGCCATCCCAACTCCCCATTTGCCTTAAACCTCCCTGACCTACTTTTAAATGTATGCGTTTTGCTCTCGGGTTCGAAATGTTTTTATACCCTGCCAAATAGGCTCTAAGTCCGAATTCTCCGTCTCCCATTCGCTGTTTTTCAAACTGACGGTCAAACAGTCCTATGGCTTTAAAAATATTTTTCTTCAACAACACATTGCCAGTATCGAGTTGACTGCTCCATCTAAAAAAACTGTAATGTATCGGCACTTCGGCTCCCGTCATACTTATTGAAACACCGCTCGACAAATCGGCCTTAAAATAATCGAGTGTTTTTAAGTGTTGTTCAATCCAATTATTTTCAACCAACGAATCATCGTCATACAGCAAAATAAAATCTCCTTTTGCTGATTTAATGGCTTCATTTCTTGCTTTCCAAAGGGCTTTTTCTTCCTGATACCAATATTTTAAATCTAAATTCCAGCCTTTGTAAAAATCTTCTCTGAAATCATCGGTTTGGTCAACTACGATAACTTCAAAATTTTTATAAGTCTGATTTTCCAAGTCTTTGAAAACATCTTTCAAATATTCGTATCTGTTTAGTGTAGGAATCACCACCGAAACCAAAGGGTTCTCTTTTATCAAATTACTCTCAAAAGATTCGTATTCAGAATATTGAATAAAACCCTTAGAATAATCTTCTCGTTTAGCATTACGTGATTTCAAGAACCCTGAAATTTCTTTAATAGGATTTTTAAAAGTAATAATCCTAAAAAATAAAACATAAACACTCCAAATTTTGTGATAATTTTTTCGGATAAAACGATATTCATCCTGAACAGGCAATTTGGCTTTTGTCCAGATATCGATGCCTTTTGAGGCTTGGTCTGAAATAAATCCTAATTGAAAAGCCCGCCATGCCAAATCTCTATTCTGAGCTTCCTGACTTTTGTATTGTGTGTCGTTTTCTAATGAAATTCTGTTTTCTTTCAGGATTTTTTCTGTTGGAAAGTACGTGTAATCCGTTTCGGGTTTTAAATTAAAATACCATATTGGCTTTATATATTTTATGAAATCGAATATCATGCTGTTTACGAGTATTTCAGTATTTAGCCCATGTGTAAATGAGTTTTTACATCATTTTATTTATTCTTCAACAGCATTGTTACGTGCATACAGGAATAAATATCTTCTTCCTTTTTGATGTTCCAGTCTTTGTCTATCATTTTTTGTATTGTATTATTTTTAAAATCTTTACCCAAAGGTATTAACGAAAGTGGCACACCATACTTACTACGCCCCAACAC
>JAVEUZ010000056.1:4942-6549 GCA_034005285.1 Flavobacteriaceae bacterium | reverse complement strand
ATTTTTATTTATATACCAATAAAACAGATAAGTTTATTTAGGTTTTTCTCTATTTGTTATCATATCAAGCATATTGCTTACAGATAGTGTTTCTTTCCACAGTTTTCGATTTTCAAGCTGTATTTTTTTGAAATCTTCTACACCAATTTTTTGATGAAATTCAGACAAAATTTCTGCAATTTTATTTCTGTCTTTCCACTCGACCCAAACTACATGGTTTTTCCAGTCTATAATATCTTCAAACGGCAGTAAACAATCGGTATTTACAAAAACCGGTATTCTTCCCATCATCAAAGTCTCGTACAAACGTACGGAAAAATTTCCTACACCTCTCACGCAAAGCACATAATCAGAGTCTTTTATATTATCATAATATTCTAATGTAGTTTTTTCTCTTTCTTGTTCAGTTGTAGCTCCTGCTCTGTAATGTTTTCTGTAAATGAAATTAGTTTTTACTGTATTCGATTTTTCAAAATTCTGCAACAATTTTGCCCTCTCAAACGCAGATGCAAAACAGGGTTCATAATCTTTGCGAAACGGTTTTTTGAAAAAACGCTTAGTATTTTCTCGTAAAAATTTAAATTTTTCTTTTATCTTTTTAATAAATGAAAGGTTGGCATGACCACAGAAACCAACTACCGGAAATTCTGTTTTTTCTCTAATAAATATTTCTGATCTATTATAAATCTTAAGAAAATGATCTGATAGTGAAAGAGGAAGTGCTTTGTTGTTTTCCGAAAGCTGTGATTTAAAACCTCCCACTCTCAGAAACACAATGTTCTCCCAATGACCTAAATCTTCACCTAAATCTCCCGAGATATAGCCAAAAGCTTTGATGTTAAATTTTTGACATTGAGCGTTTATTTTACTTAATTCACTTTTGGAATAGTTATTAACAGGTTTTGGAATAAAAAAAACAGCAGCCTCGGATAATTCATCAGTATATACAAATTCTTCAGAAACGCCCCATCTACCTCTTGCTTCCTGATTATTGACCCAACCTGTTTCTGAATAAAATGGGCGTGTCAGTATAAACAAACTTTTTCTATTTGTATTCTTAAAATCAATATTTGGAATGAAGATTTTCATATTATTTAACCATTTAAGCCATATAAGTTAATGTAAGTTTTCTTCAATACTTTTATTAAATGTCTTATATAGTTGTTTATTATTCATAAAATATTGAAAAATATTGATTTTGATTTTCTAAATTAAATTTCTGTCTGTTCTTTCTTTTTCTATTTGTGTTTTTAAAATCAATTTTCGGAATGAAAATTTTCATATCATTTAACCATTTAAGCCATATAAGTTAATGTAAGTTTTTTTATCAATGATTTTATTAAATGTCTTATATGGTTGTTTATTATTCATAAAATATTAAAAAATCTTGTTTTTGATTTTCTAAATTAAATTTCTGTCCGTTCTTTCTTTTTCTATTTGTACTCTTAAAATCAATTTTCGGAATGAAAATTTTCATATTATTTAACCATTTAAGCCATATAAGTTAATGTAAGTTTTTTTATCAATGATTTTATTAAATGTCTTATATGGTTGTTTATTATTCATAAAATATTAAAAAATCTTGTTTTTGATTTTCTAAATTAAAT
>JAVEUZ010000056.1:0-4932 GCA_034005285.1 Flavobacteriaceae bacterium | reverse complement strand
ATTTAACCATTTAAGCCATATAAGTTAATGTAAGTTTTTTTATCAATGATTTTATTAAATGTCTTATATGGTTGTTTATTATTCATAAAATATTAAAAAATCTTGTTTTTGATTTTCTAAATTAAATTTCTGTCCGTTCTTTCTTTTTCTATTTGTACTCTTAAAATCAATTTTCGGAATGAAGATTTTCATATTATTTAACCATTTAAGACATTTAAGTTAATGTGAGTTTTCTTCAATACTTTTATTAAATGTCTTATATCGTTGTTTATTTTTCATAAAATATTAAAAACTCTTGTTTTTGCTTTTCTAAATTAAATTTCTGTCTGTTCTTTCTTTTTCTATTTGTACTCTTAAAATCAATTTTCGGAATGAAAATTTTCATATTATTTAACCATTTAAGACATTTAAGTTAATATAAGTTTTCTTCAATACTTTTATTAAATGTCTTATATGCTTGTTTATTTTTCATAAAATATTAAAAAATATTGATTTTGATTTTCTAAATTAAATTTCTGTCTGTTCTTTCTTTTTCTATTTGTACTCTTAAAATCAATTTTCGGAATGAAGATTTTCATATTATTTAACCATTTAAGACATTTAAGTTAATGTGAGTTTTTTCATCAATGATTTTATTAAATGTCTTATATGCTTGTTTATTTTTCATAAAATATTAAAAAATATTGATTTTGATTTTCTAAATTAAATTTCTGTCCGTTCTTTCTTTTTCTATTTGTACTCTTAAAATCAATTTTCGGAATGAAAATTCTCATATAAGTTAACCATTTAAGACATATAAGTTAATGTGAGTTTTCTTCAATACTTTTATTAAATGTCTTATATGCTTGTTTATTATTCATAAAATATTGAAAAATATTGATTTTGATTTTCTAAATTAAATTTCTGTCTGTTCTTTCTTTTTCTATTTGTACTCTTAAAATCAATTTTCGGAATGAAAATTTTCATATTATTTAACCATTTAAGACATTTAAGTTAATGTGAGTTTTTTCATCAATGATTTTATTAAATGTCTTATATGGTTGTTTATTTTTCATAAAATATTAAAAACTCTTGATTTTGATTTTCTAAATTAAATTTCTGTCTGTTCTTTCTTTTTCTATTTGTACTCTTAAAATCAATTTTCGGAATGAAAATTTTCATATCATTTAACCATTTAAGCCATATAAGTTAATGTGAGTTTTTTCATCAATGATTTTATTAAATGTCTTATATCGTTGTTTATTATTCATAAAATATTAAAAAATATTGATTTTGATTTTCTAAATTAAATTTCTGTCTGTTCTTTCTTTTTCTATTTGTACTCTTAAAATCAATTTTCGGAATGAAAATTTTCATATCATTTAACCATTTAAGCCATATAAGTTAATGTAAGTTTTTTCATCAATGATTTTATTAAATGTCTTATATGGTTGTTTATTTTTCATAAAATATTAAAAACTCTTGATTTTGATTTTCTAAATTAAATTCTTGTTGCACTCTCAGAACCGCATTAACTTTTATCTTTTCTTTTTTGGAAACATCTAAACTAATAACTTCTTTTATTTTTTCAGCTAAAAGCTCAGGATTTCTTTTCGGAACAACCCAACCTGTCTGATTATCCAAAACATTTTCAGAAAGTCCTTCTGCATTGGAAACAATACACAACAATCCCATAGCTTGTGCTTCCAAAACTGCATTGCAAAATCCTTCCTGAATACTGTATTGCAGATAAATATCTGCTGTATTCAGGCGTTGTCTTACTTCTTCAGGGGACAATTTTCCGGCAAATGTAATGTTTTCATGTAAATTTAACTGTTGTACTGAAAACTTCAATCGTTCTTTTTCTATTCCCTCACCAATAATGGTATATTGAAAATCAAATCCTTGCTTTTTTAATTCTGCTAAAGCTTCTAATGTATATTCAATTCCTTTAACCCAATGCAAACGGGCTACCGTAATAATTCGCACTATCTGTCCTTGTTGCTCATTGCTTTCCCTATAGAGGTTTAAATCAATAGCCGGAGTAATTTTCGTAATCTTTTCAGCCGGAACACCTTGTTGCTCCAAACCTTTTCTCATCCCTTCGGAGAGCACGTGGTATTTAACGTTTTTAGCAAACAACATATCATAACAATGTTTGTTTTTTATCGGATAGACATAATAATCAAACCCTCTAAAGCTCACAGCCATTTTAGCTCCGATTGCCTGTGCTGTATTTTCTCTTTCCAAAGCCATTGTCCCAAATCCGAAATGTAGCCAATCCAATTTTTCGGATAACAGAAACTGATTTGCGATGATTTGCTTTATGTTTTTAGGAAATGAAATTCCGTCTTTTTTGTTGAGATTATACAGCTTTAAGCTCTTTTTTGGATTTATAAAAACAGCCTTTATAAGTTGTACAAAACTGACAATTAATACATTAACTCTGTACCCGTCTAATTTTGGGGCTTTTACAACTTTGCAATTCAGATAGTTGTTTTTCGCTTTTGAATTATTTACAAACAGAATAACCTCGTGTCCGTTTTCTTGCAAGCCAAGAATTTTATTCCTGAAAAATGTTTCGGAATAAGCAGGAATATTTGGCAAAACAAGTCCGATATCCTCACCCCCTAACCCCCTCTCCTTTGGAGAGGGGGAACTCAGCGATGTTTTACTATTTTGCCTTTTACTTAAATTCATAATACCTTATTATACAACGAAATCATATCTGAAACCATTTTGGCTTCCGTATGATTCTGTTTTATGGTTGCTTTGGCTTTTTGAATGATGTTTTGTTTTTCTTCTTCTGGAAGCAAAATTATTTTTTGAATAGCTTCTGCCATTTTTTGCGGATTTCTAACCGGAATAATAAATCCGTTTTTTCTGTTTTCGATTACTTCGTTCATACCGCCGCAATTGGTTGAAAGAACCAAAGTTCCGATTTGCATCGCTTCCAAAACGACATTGGCAATGCCTTCTTCTACACTTGGAAGTAAAACCAAATCAGATTCATACATCATTTTTTGGACTTCCTGAAAAGGAATATTTCCTGTAAATTCTACTGATTTTTCTAATCCTAAATCAGCTTTTTGAAATTCCAATTCTTCATAATCTTTTGCTCCGATTATTGTGTATTTGAAATTAACTCCTTTGCCAGAAAGGATTTTCATTGTGTCCAAAGCATAATTGTAACCTTTTATCCAATGATTTCTTCCGATAGATAAAATCCGAAATGTTTTATTTTGAGGTTTTGAATATGATGAAAAATCACTTTCAGGTAAACCGCTATAAACCACTTTTATTTTATCGGGATTTGCTCCGTATTTTTGAGCTTCTGCTGCAATAGCTTTTGAAACTGCGTGAAATCCGTCAATTTTCGGGAAACTTTGACAATAATTCTCTGCCAAACCGGATATGGTATGTGGTGAATAGTTAATATGAGCTCCGCGTAAACTCAGCACCAATTTGATTCCGAAATCTTGCACCCAATCCCAAGTGGTAATACTTTTTGCCCATTGCAAATGAAACACATCTGGTTTATGCCACAACACAGGATAATACCTGAGTTTTGACATTAGTTTGTTGGAAGAATTCCGATTAATATATTGGTCTAACTTCTTCTTTTCCGAACTTTTAAATAATGTGAGCAATAAAGTATATTTAACAAGAAACAACAATTTTAAGAAACGGTTCTCGGAATAAGCTTTTACAAACACATTTTTCCCATAAGATACTTTTCTTTTTTTTGCTCCAAACAGATAGACAGCACAACCTTCTCTTGCCAATCCGTTAATCAGTCTGTTTATAAAAACCGGTGGTGGCAATTCTCCTGTATATATGGCTATTTTGGTTTTTGGCATATAGAGGTAAATAACGAAAGTGTCAGCAATGTACTAATTGTATGTGAATACATCAAATGATTTTCTTGGGTAAATTTATGATAAACTTCTTTTGTAATATTTTTACCTACAAAATTAGCAAAATCAGGATTTTCGAACAGCCAATGTTTTAAATTCAGGTCGTTTTCTTTTCCTAAGAACTGATTTTCATAATTGTTACGCACTACTTTTCTCGTAAACACCTCGTTTTTAATTTTTTGATATACCCGAAAAGGAAAATTGTACGGAAACTTATTAAGGTGATAGTTATATAGGTCAAAAGGTCTTTTATCTTCCCAAGTAATTTTTGCCAGATTCGGATTTCGCATTTTTAAATACTCGATTTGTATTTGTCGTCCAGCGAGATGTTCTTCGGGAATACGGCAAACAAACTCACACATTCTATTGTCGAAGTATGGTAATGTGATGGGTTTTATTTTTTCAAAATAAATCAAATTTACCGCCGTCCACCGAGTTGCCCAATACAAACTTTTGAAGGCTCTGATTTGTGCATTGGCACTGTGCGGTATGTCTATTTTACGTAATAGTGTTTCGATTCTATCACGTAGATAATCGCCAAAATTGCCTTCTATCTGCCATCCTTTCCATAAAAGCTCAGCCAAATACATACCGTTTTTTTTCAGCACTTTTTTATACAACATATCCACTTGCTCCTGAAACGGCAGGTTTTCCGGCACACGCATATCGTCAAACAACACATCGCCCCAATGTCCCAAACTAAACACATCGCCCATATTTTGCCATTCAGACATCACGGCAATTTGTCGGGGATGTGTAAACTCTGAATAACACCCGTTTAGTTGAGCAGCTTCTTCTATGTGATTCCACAAATAATTTTCGGGAATAACCATTTTTTTAAAAGGAAATTGGCAAACTTCTGCTATTTTTTTGCTGTATGAGGTTTCGGGATGTCCGTTTCTTAATTCGTAACTATAAGAATATTCGTTTTTTTTCAGTTGATGTATTGCGGCAGATTGAGTCCTGCTGTCCAAACCCCCTGAAAGTGGCAAAATGACTTTTTGATTTTGAGCTTGTTCTTGAATAATCGACTCAA
>JAVEUZ010000055.1:0-11066 GCA_034005285.1 Flavobacteriaceae bacterium | reverse complement strand
TGTCGCCGCCTTTCTTTTAGTGAAACCCAATCTGAAAAGATTGGGTTTTCTTTTTTCATGGGTGCGGCACAGTTCGCGGAACAAGTACAAAACTTGGGGATTAGGCAAAAATATTTTGTAATCTGAATAGGAAAAATGTTTTATCTGTTACTCCTCTAAAGTTGCTTCTGAACTTTTTTATTTTGGCATTGAAAGATTCGGCAGAGGCGTTTGTGCTTCTTTGATTGAAGTAATTCAGAATATCGTTATAATGGATAGTTATTGTTTTCAATAAGGTATTGAAAGATTTAAAACCTGATTCTTCCACTTCTTTAAACCAATGGGCTAATTTTGTCGTAGCTATTGGCTTTTGTGTTTTCAGATTGTAAATAGCTCTAAGTCCGTTTGTTAGTTTATAAGCATTTTCTATATCGGGATATATTTTAAATAAAATAGAGGCTCTTTGTTTTTGGCTTTCTGTCCAGTTATTAGGACTTTTGTAGAGTAAATGCCTGCTTCGGGCTAAAAGTTGTTTCAGGGTATCTCCGTTTGAATAGATTTCAGCCTGGTGGGTTTGATTTGATTTTTTAGCTTGTAAAAGAGCTTCTTTTTCTTGTTCAATGGCTTCCCAACGGTGTTTTATTCTGATTTCCTGTAAAGCTTCTGAGGCTAATTTCTGTACGTGGAAACGATCTATTACCTGAATGGCATTAGGAAAGCATCTTTTAGTGATAAGTTTCATAGAACCAGCCATATCCAAAGTGATTTCCTTTACTTTTAAACGAAGGTTTTTATCCATTTTCAAAAGGTGTTCAATAACCGTATCCGATTGTGTTTCTTTGATAATAGCAACCAAACAACCTTTTTTGCCTTTGGCTTTTTTGGAAGTTACTACCGTATAAAGCTCTCCGCCTGATAAAGCCACCTCGTCTATGGATAGTGTTTCTGTGATGTTTTCAGGATAGATGAGCCACTGTTCTGCGTGAGGTCTGTCTATCCAGATTTTGAACTCACTGATTTTGTTTCTGTACTGACGCTGGAATTTCTTCCCTTTTATCCCGTACATTTCGGCTATAGTTTTACAATCTAAAGGTTTAGTAGCGGCTGATTTCTTTTAAAAAAGAGGCAAACTCATTAGTCATACGAGTGCCTTTAGCGATGATATTCCAGTTTCTTTGCAGGATTTCACCGGTAGTTTTATCTGTCCACCTTCTTCGCCTGATATGAAGTTTAACCGATTTGCCTCTCAATGGAAAATCCTCAATGGTAATAGAGGGTAAAAATCCCTTAGAAACATATTGTCTATGAGAATATTCCACTGGAATGATGTTCTTTTCTTCAAACTCAATATGTAACTGTTCTTCAGGGTTTTCGTAAGCCTTAATTATCTCAAGATGCTCTACCAAATATTCAGGAAGCAATAATTTTAATAAATCTTCTGTTTGCATAGAAAACAAAAGTAGCAAATACTCCCCAAGTTTTGAATCTGAGCCAACTTTTCCAGAGTTAATCTATTACACAACTCCGACAGAGTTCAAAACTCTGTCGGAGTTAAGAAACAAAATTTATTCAAAATTTGTAAAGTAGAAACTGTAAATATCTGAACATCTGAAACATGTGCTAATAAAAAAACCGTCTCTATTTTTTATGTAGAGACGACTTTTTTTAAATCACTTCTATGACTAAATATCATCAAAATTTATATCTGTAAAGTTTGTTTGTGCTGTTTCTCCGTTTAGGTCATTAGAACTATATTCTCTTTTAAAATCTTTTTGATGTCTTTCAGAAATAACTTCTTCTCCTTTGTTATTGATAACGTACGCTGTCATTTCGTCTAAAATTTCTCTAAAGGCGACAAAATCTTCTTTATATAGATAAATTTTGTGTTTTTTAAAGTGAAAAGAGCCGTCATCTTCGGTAAACTTTTTACTTTCTGTAATTGTGATGTAATAATCATCAGCCTTGGTAGATCTCACATCGAAGAAGTAGGTTCTTCTTCCTGCACGTAACACTTTAGAAAAAATTTCGTCTTTTTCTAACATTTCTTTTTCGCTCATTTTCTTTCTGTCAATTAAATTAATGCAATCAAAAATCGAAAAAATAAATTAATTTACAAAAAAATTATTCTATTTCTTTTTCTGTAAGCTGTTTTAAATAAAGTTCTTTATAATAACCTTCCTTATTTATTAGTTGATTATGACTGCCTTGTTGAATTATTTGACCGTTGTCGAGTATAATTATAGAATCAGCTTTTTTTGCAGATGATATCCTATGACTTACAATAATAGTGGTTTTGTTTTGACTGATTTCATATAGGTTGTTTAGAATTTTTTCTTCGGTTTCTGTATCAACAGCAGACAGGCAATCGTCAAACAAATAGATTACAGGATCTTTAATGATAGCTCTTGCTATTGAAACCCGCTGTTTTTGACCGCCCGATAATGTTACGCCCCGTTCGCCCAACATGGTGTCATAACCTTTTCCAAATTTTATAATGGTTTGATGTACTTCAGCTATTTTAGCTGCATCAATAACTTCGTTATCTGTGGCATTTTCTTTTCCGAATTTTATATTATTTTTAATTGTATCGGAAAACAGAAAAGCATCTTGCGGTATAATACCGGTTTCTTTTCGCAGATTTTCAAGATTAAGTTGGGTAATGTTTTTTCCATCTATTAAAATCTCTCCTTCATCTACATCATAAAGACGGCTTATTAGTGACAGTATTGTAGATTTTCCGGAACCTGTTTTTCCAAGAATTGCAAGTGTTTTGCCTTTTTCGAGTTTGAATGAAATATTGTTTAACGCCTTAATTTTTGTGTCTTGATAAACGAAACTGACATTCTTGAATTCAATATTTCCTTCTATGGGAGTTTTTTCTGGATTGTTGTTTTTTATTTCTGGTTCAACTTTTAGAAATTCATTAATTCTTTGCTGAGATGCTTCGGCTTCTTGTATTAGAGAAGAGACCCAACCAACAGAGGCTACGGGCCAAGTAAGCATATTTATATATAAAATAAATTCTGCAATGATTCCAATGCTCTCTATCTTTCCGTTTATATACATGATTCCTCCGGCATAAATGACAATAAGATTGCTCAAGCCAATCAGCAATATCATCAAAGGACCAAAAAAAGCATTTACAGTAGCAAGGCTCAGGTTTTTGTCTCTGCTTTTTTGAGAAAGGTCTTCAAACATTTTATTTTGTTCATCTTCAAGAGCATAGGCTTTTACAACTCTGACGCCCGAAAAAAACTCTTGTGTATAGCTTGAAAGTTGAGATAAATTCTGTTGAAAAATACCACTTCGGATATTAATTTCTGTACTCAGTTTGTAAATGAAATAAGAAAGTAGAGGGAGTGGCAGTAAGCTGTAAAAGGTGAGTTCAGGCGAAACATTATACATATAAATAATGACAATGGTAAATCTGATAAAAGTGTTGATTGTGTACATGATTGCCGGTCCTACATACATTCTTACTTTTCCGACATCTTCGGAAATGCGATTCATCAAATCTCCTGTTCGATTTTGTTTGTAGAAATTTTGAGATAATCGTTCGTAATGTTTGAATATTTCGTTTTTTAAATCAAATTCTACATATCTTGACATTACTATTAAGGATTGCCTCATCAAGAAATAGAAAAAACCAGAAATAATGGTTGTGCCTATAATGAGTCCTAAATTTTTTAATAATTCATATTTTACAATTTCAATTTCACCGGATTCATTAATATATCCCTGAATAAGGTTTAGAGATTTGCTAATCAGCTTTGGTGTGAAAAGTGAGAATATTTGTGCAACAATTGTGACTGTAATTCCGATTAAAAAATAATATTTGTATTTGATGAAATATTTATTCAAATATTGAAGTTCTTTCATAAAAAAAAAGATAAGGAATCGTAAAAATATTTTATTGTGTTAAAAATCTATATTAAGAGAAAGTGTTTTTTATTTTTTAAACTCGCTTTTTTATTAACATATTGCTAAAAAAAGCCATTATAATTGGGTTATTTTAATTAAAGGGTTATTTTTGTTTAGTCATTATTGACAAATTGATAATTTTCAACATTATTTTTATATGATAACAGAAGTAACAACACCAACCAATCTTTACAAAATAGACCCTGTATTCGGGCAAATTTCATTTGATAACCACGAGCAGGTTGTTTTCTGTCATGACAAAGATACAGGATTAAAAGCAATAATAGGAATTCACAATACAGTTTTAGGTCCTGCTTTGGGTGGTACCAGAATGTGGAAATATAATAATGAGTGGGAAGCTCTTAACGATGTATTGCGATTATCTCGCGGAATGACATTCAAATCAGCAGTAGCCGGTTTGGATCTTGGTGGCGGTAAAGCTGTTATTATCGGTGATGCAAAAACCGATAAAACTCCCGAACTAATGAGAAAGTTTGGTGAATTTGTAAACTCGCTTGGCGGAAAATATATCACCGCAGAAGATGTTGGTATGAGAACCGAAGATATGGATACTGTTCATGAAGTAACACCTTATGTTACTGGAATTTCAGAATCTAAAGGCGGTTCGGGCAATCCGTCTCCGGTAACAGGTTACGGTGTTTATATGGGGATGAAAGCTTCTGCTAAATTTAAGTTTGGAACAGATTCTTTGGCGGGTAAAAAAATCTTGGTTCAAGGAATAGGTCATGTGGGTGAAACATTGGTTAGCCATATTGTAAAAGAGGGAGCAGAAGTTACTATTACAGATATAAATACTGAAAGACTCAATGAAGTTGGAGCAAAGTATGGTGTGAAAATATTTGAAGGTTCAGATTTGTATGCTGCCGATGTAGATATTTATGCACCTTGTGCTTTGGGAGCTACACTCAACAACGATACCGTTCATAAACTAAAAGCATCTATAGTTTCAGGAGCAGCTAATAATCAATTGGCAGATGAAAATGTACATGGCAAAATCTTGAAAGATAGAGGGATATTGTATGCACCTGATTTTCTTATAAATGCCGGAGGTATTATTAATGTATATGCAGAAATCGTAAAATATGAAAAAGGTGAAGCTATTAGACGCACTGAGAATATATATAATACGACGTTAGAGATTTTTGATTATGCTCAAAAACATGATATTACAACCCATCATGCGGCTCTTAAAGTAGCTCAGAACAGAATTGAGCAACGTAAAAAAGAAAATTCAAAATAGTTTTTAAACATTGTAATATATTTTTATTTTTGTGACGCTATATAGCGTCACATTTTTTTAAAGTTCTTTCAAGTGTTAATAAACAGAAGACATATAAGAGTTAAGGTTTTACAAACCATTTATGCCATGCACCAAAGTGGTTCTGACCAGTTGGCAAAAGAAGAAAGGTTTTTGTCGGCAAGTCTTGATGCTATCCAAGATTTGTATCTCATAGTATTATCTATTTTAACAGAAATAAGAAACAAAGAAGTTGAGTTTCTGGATAAAAGCAAAAAGAAACATTTGGCTACTCAAGAAGATTTGAGTCCAAACTTAAAGTTTATAAATAATAAAGTTCTTTTGCAACTTTCGGAAAGTCCGTCTTTCAATGAAGCTTTAGAAAAAAGAAAAATCAGAAACTGGCAACTCAATGACGATTTAATCCTTATATTACTCAATAAAGTTAAGGCTTCGGACTTGTATATGGAATATATGAGTACAGAAAATCAAAATGATTTTTCTGAAGACAAAAACTTTGTTTACAATTTATTTACAGATATAATTGCCCCGGATGAAAAGCTATATGACTATTTGGAAGATTATAGAATAACATGGGCAGATGATATTCCGTTGATAAATGTTATTATTCAAAAGCAGCTAAAACCTATTAAAGAGAACGAAAATTTTGTCGTGCCACCATTGTTCAGAGATGAAGATGATAGAGATTTTGGTTTTCAGCTTTTAAGAAAAACACTTTTGAATGAAGATAAAATAGCAAAAGAATATATTATTGATCGCACCCCGAATTGGGATCCAGAAAGAATTTCGCAGGTTGATACAATTATGTTAAAAATGGCTATTTGCGAATTTTTATATTTTCCGTCTATTCCTATAAAAGTAACCATAAACGAATATCTTGAAATTGCCAAAGAATATGCTACGCCAAAAAGTAGTATATTTATCAATGGAATATTAGATAATTTAATTAAAGAATTTCAAGGAACAGACAGATTCCAAAAAACAGGAAGAGGATTATTATAAAATAATAATAAGTTTTAAACTAAAATTTATAACAATGAGAAAAGGTAAGATTGTTTTATTTTCAGGATTATTGATGCTTTCTATTACTTCATGTAAAGAAGAGAAAGCACTCAGTAAAATTGATCCTGCGAGTAGCGATATAAATTTAAAGGAATATATGATTCCTCAACAAACAGCAGAAACATTAATTGCAGAAGAAGCAGCAAAAGTTACAGTTCCGACAAACGGAAAATATCCGGTTATGATATTTGATAAAAAAGAACATGATTTTGGTAACATTAACGATGGAGATAAGGTAGAAACTACTTTTACGGTTTCTAATGCCGGAGAAGCAGATTTGGTAATAACAAATGCTTCGGGAACATGTGGTTGTACAGTTCCTGACTATCCAAAACAACCAATTAAACCTGGAAGTACGGCCAAAATAAAAGTTTCTTTTGACAGCAGCGGAAAACCCGGAATGCAACAAAAATCTGTTAACATTACAGCTAATACTGAAAGAGGTACAGATGTGCTGACAATAAAAGCAAACGTAAACCCTAAGCAAACAAATTAATCTTTAACACCCAAAATATGGATTCATTACAATCATTATTTCCCTTTTTGTTGATGTTTGTCGTACTTTATTTCTTTATGATACGTCCGCAACAAAAAAGAGCAAAACAAGAAAAAGAATTTGAAAACAATCTTAAAGTTGGCGACCGCATTATAACCAAAAGCGGAATTCACGGTAAGGTTGCAGAACTTTCAGAAGGAACAGTAGTTATAGAAACTATGGCAGGAAAGTTAAAAATGGAACGCTCAGCCATTTCATTGGAATTGAGTTCCAAACTGAACGATAAGAAATAAATTTTCAGTTTTATCTATACTAAAAAAACCGATGTTTGAGCAAAACATCGGTTTTTTTAGCTTATAACAGCAGCCTACTGATTAACTTTATTTTGTTTTGCAGTTAGCTCTGCAATTTTCACAATAACTTCGGTTGCTTTTATGATACTTTCGACAGGAACATATTCATATTTTCCATGAAAATTATGTCCGCCAGCAAAAATATTCGGACAAGGAAGTCCCATATACGAAAGTTGACATCCGTCAGTTCCACCTCGAATAGGTTTGATAATAGGTTCAATTCCTAATTTTCTCATGGCTTTCTCAGCGATTTCAACAATATGAAAAACAGGTTCTACTTTTTCTTTCATATTGTAATATTGGTCTTTTATCTCAGCAATCACAATATCATCACCAAATTTCTCCGAATATTTTTTGTTGACTTTTTCTACTAATTGTGTAATGAGTTCTTTTCTTCTCTTAAATTTCTTTTTAGAATGGTCACGTATTATAAGAGAAACAACGGTTTCTTCAATACTTCCGGTAATTCCCGTTACATGAAAAAAGCCTTCATAATCTTTGGTGCGTTCAGGTATTTCTTTTTTGGGTAAACTTGAAATAAACTTATTAGCAAGTAACATAGAATTTATCATTTTTCCTTTGGCATAACCTGGATGTACACTTTTTCCTTTGAAAGTTAGTTTTACACCGGCGGCATTAAAGTTTTCATATTCCAATTCTCCAATTTGACTTCCATCCATAGTATATGCCCAATCCGCACCAAATTTTTCTACATCAAAATGATGAGCACCCCTTCCAATCTCTTCATCAGGGGTAAAGCCGATACGTATTTTACCATGTTTAATATCAGGGTTATTTATCAAATATTCCATAGCTGAAACAATTTCTGTTATACCTGCTTTATCATCGGCTCCCAAAAGTGTTGTTCCGTCTGTTGTGATTAATGTTTGACCTTTATATAAAAGCAAATCTTCAAAATAATCGGGAGACAAAATAATATTTTGTTCTTTATTCAAGATAATATCATTACCGTCATAATTTTCAACAATCTGAGGTTTTACGTTTGCTCCAGTAAAATCGGGTGTAGTGTCAAAATGTGAAATAAATCCGATAACGGGGACATCATGTTCAACATTAGACGGCAGGGTCGCCATGATATAGGCTTTATCATCTATTGTGACATCTTCTAAACCCAAGGCTTTAAGTTCTTCTACTAATTTATTGGCTAAATCCCATTGTTTCTTGGTGCTTGGCGTGGTTTCAGAATTAGGGTCAGATTCGGTATCAATAGTTACATAACTAATAAACCTGTCAATAAGATCTTGCTTTTTCATGATTATTTGTTTTAAGAGGTTAGCAAAGATACGAAATGCGTGTTTTTTAAAATAAAATAACAGGTTTCTTTTTTACTAAAGTTTAAATTTATCCGTACTTTTGTCCCGTTTTTTAACAATTAAGAATTTTTACTATTTATGATAAAGGATTTATTCGAAAGAATACAAAAAAATAAAGGCCCTTTAGGTAAATGGGCATCTCAAGCAGAGGGTTATTATGTTTTTCCGAAACTTGAAGGAGAGCTTGGACCGAGAATGAAATTTCACGGAAAAGAAATTTTAAATTGGAGTCTTAATGATTATTTAGGTTTGGCTAATCACCCTGAAATTAGAAAAGTTGATGCCGAAGCCGCTGTTCAATACGGAGCAGCATACCCAATGGGAGCCAGAATGATGAGCGGTCATACAAATATTCACGAACAATTAGAAAGAAAATTAGCCGAATTTGTACAAAAAGAAGCTGCATATCTTTTAAATTTTGGTTACCAGGGAATGGTGTCAATTATTGATGCTTTGGTCACTAAGAATGACGTAATTGTCTATGATGTAGATTCACATGGTTGCATTATTGATGGTGTACGCCTTCACATGGGGAAAAGATTTACTTATCAGCATAATGATGTAGAAAGTTTTGAAAAAAACCTGCAGCGTGCTACTAAAATTGCAGAAGAAACAGGAGGAGGAATTTTAGTAATTACAGAAGGGGTATTCGGAATGCGAGGTCAGCAAGGCAAGCTGAAAGAAATTATAGCACTAAAACAAAAATACAACTTTCGTTTGTTAGTTGACGATGCTCACGGTTTTGGAACACTTGGAAAAACTGGAGCTGGAGCAGGTGAGGAGCAGGGTTGTCAGGACGGTATTGATGTGTATTTTTCAACTTTTGCCAAGTCAATGGCAAGCATTGGAGCTTTTGTAGCCGCAGACAAAGATATTATTGATTATTTGAAATATAATCTGCGTTCACAAATGTTTGCTAAATCACTTCCGATGATAATGACTGTTGGAGCATTGAAGAGATTGCAAATGCTTAGAACTATGCCGGAATTAAAGGCAAAACTGTGGGAGAATGTGAACACATTGCAAAACGGACTGAAATCAAGAGGTTTTAATATTGGTGATACCAATACTTGTGTAACACCGGTATATTTGGAAGGTTCTATTCCGGAGGCAATGGTGATGGTAAATGACCTGCGTGAAAATTACGGAATTTTCCTTTCGATAGTGGTTTATCCGGTAATTCCAAAAGGGATTATCTTGTTAAGAATGATTCCTACAGCTTCGCATACTTTAAAAGACATCGAAGAAACCCTATCCGCATTTGAAGCCATCCGAGAAAAACTTATCAACGGAACATATAAGAAAATTGCAGAGCAGACAACTGTAGATGTTTCTTAAATAAAACGAGTTTACTTTGGTGTAAATAAATGAGATTAAAAAACAGTATGTAAATTTAATTACATACTGTTTTTTTTGCTTAACCCTGATGCATATTGGGTTTCCTAATTACAAATTATTTATATCACTTCTTTAGTTTAACTTCAATAAAAAAGGGATGTCGTTAGACATCCCTTTTTGCATTAATTATGTGAATATATTATCTCTTCACAGAAATAATTTTCTTCATTTCACTTCCTGTATCGGTAGTTACTCTGATTAGATACATTTGACCGGAACCTCTTAAGAAATCAACATTTATATTGGTTTCTTTATTTAGATAAATATTAGAGTCTGTTGCAGTATGAATCAGTGAACCTTTCATGTCAAAGAATTCTATTCTTACGGTTGAAGAGGTATTTTCAAAGTTATACTTTAACGTTATGTCCTGATCGAAAGGCATCGGATAAATATCAAAACTTACATTATCTTTATGTAATGTTTCTGGTGCAGATGTTGGACCCACAGGCTGAACAAGAATTATTTGTTTGTGAACAGTAATGTTTCCACAAGCATCTTCTGCTGTCCAGATTCTGTAGATGTTATAATCGCAACTATCTTCATCTCCTGTAATAATTTCTTTCACGCTTACTGATGCCTCGCTACAGTTGTCTTCTGCATATAATAATTCCGGCTCAGGAATATTATCACAGCTTACAACTATATCTCCTGGTAAATCACTCGTAAATACTGGTGCAACATTATCTTGAACAATGATACTCTGTTTATGAGATACACTATTGCCACAAGCGTCTTCTGCAGTCCAAATTCTTATGATTATATAATTACAGTCATTAATTGGAGAAATAACTTCATTCAAATTAACAGTTGCTTCACTACAATTATCTTCTGCATATAACACTTCAGCATCTGGGATATTATCACAGCTTACAGTAATATTAGCAGCAGGTAATGAACTTGTAAATACCGGAGCCACATCATCATAAACTTGAATAGTTTGTTTATGAACTGAGGTGTTTCCACATGCATCCTCTGCAGTCCAAATTCTATAAATGTTATAGTTACAACCATCCCCTTCAGAAATTACTTCTTTGAAAGAAACAGATGCATCACTACAATTGTCAGAAGCTGTTAAAGTTTCAGCTTGCGGAATGTTGTCACATTCAACAGTTGCGTTTGCAGGAAGCTCTTCGTTAAACGTTGGAGCTGTTGTATCCTCAACTGTAATGGTTTGTTTGTGAACCGTTATATTTCCACATGCATCCTCAGCAGTCCATATTCTGTAAATGTTATAGCTGCAAGCA
>JAVEUZ010000100.1:0-2500 GCA_034005285.1 Flavobacteriaceae bacterium | reverse complement strand
AAACGGGGTAACTTTCACGACCGGCGCCATTTCAGGCAGATTCTTGAAGTCCCAGATACCGCTAGCGATGACGGACGGTGACGCCGACCCCCACCAGTTGTTGTCTACGAGAACGTCCTGATCGCCGACATAGTCGTAACTGACCGTGTAGACGTTCCATGGATTGTTGAAGATGCTGTTGCCGTTGACGATGCACTGCGGGAAATCTGTAGCGCCGCCTTCGAACTGCAAACCGGCGCTGTAGTTGTCCGTAATGATGTTTTGGCCGTTGATCAGCGCACGCGCACCTTCCAGAAGGAGAATACCCAATGCGTTGTTGCTGACCGTATTCCCGAAAATCCAGGGAGCGGATTGCTCGATCAGGATCCCCGTTCGGTTATTGCGTATCCGATTGCCTTTCACGTCCGGTTGCGCGTTACTACCGACATAGACACCGCGCGAGTTGTTGTTGCCGACGGCACCCTGATTGTCGATTGTGCAGTTCTCTATGCGGCCGGTTGCGCCATTGATATACCCGACGCCATAGTTCCCGAATCCGGATGCGAAGGCCTGGACAGTACAGTTGCGAACGATGAGATTGGCCGCGTCGGCGGTGATGCCATTGATCGCGTATTCGACGATGATGTTAACGAGTTGGGTATTCTGGCTTCCGGATAGAACTTGAATGCCAGCCCAGTTTCCCGGTGCGGGGTTGCCTGCGTCGGATGTAAACGTAATCGGTGCAGTCGGATCACCCGTTGCGATCACAGTCCCTTCGATTTGAAATGCAGCACCGGCCGCGAACCGCAGCACTGTGCCAGGCATAAGGGTCAACGTAGCGCCAGGCGCCACAGTCAACGTGGATGAAATGATGTACGGAGTCGGAGTTGTGCCAGGCGTCCACACGACGTTTCCGGTCAGCACGCCGCCCTGCTGGCGAGGTATATCGTTGACATAATCGAGCGTCAGAAGCGTCGAAGCAGGGCTTTCCTGATTCCCATCCATCGCGACGGCATACAGCGGGTTGGAGCCATCATGCAACAAGAGGTCGAACGAAAAACTTCCATCCGCAGCGGCCGTCTGCGTGGTGAGCAACACGCCGTCATGGTAGAGACGCACAGTGCGTCCCGGCTCTGCCGTGCCGGTTAGCGTATAGGGGTTGCTGTTCGTGGTACCGCTCGCCGCGTTGAGTACCGGCGCAGCCGGCCCTACGTAGACAGGCGGAAGACTGACCAGACCTTGAATCGCGCGCATTAGCACGACAAGATCGCCTGCGTTCAAGTCGCCATCGGGGCTACCCAGTGGGGCTACATCAGCGATGAGTCGCTGTTCGGCCGAAGGCGTCAGGCTACCGAGGATGAATTTCTGAAGAACGAGAAAATCCGCGGCGTTTAGATTGCCGTCGGGGTTCGCGATGGGGGCAAGGTCGCCCGCGGGTTTTGTCAGAGCACTCGCCGCTCCAGACGCAGCACCCAACATCAGGCCTAGCCAAAGCCCGATCAGGATTCTGAGTAATCTGCCCCCGGTAAACGAAAGCGGCGCACGAAGATGCCCATGCCGTCCTTGCATGGCTCCCCCCAATATTTGTTGTTGCCCGTAGTTCTGACAGACCGGCGAAGCAAGGTCAAGAGCGGACTGGCAAACCGGGCCGCAGCAGCAGCGGGGCGGTTCGCGTCGATCAGGCGGGTGAATATCGGGTTCACGCTTACTTCCGCTTTGGGTCTGCGCCTCCTGACTTCTGCCCGGCACCGACCAAAATCCGCAGATTACTCCCTGATTCTATTGAGACTCGCCGTAGCCAGCTAGCCCTCTCTGCTGCCGCATACTGACGTTCCACCCCTGTGAAAGGAGGAACGATCATGGACCTTCTCACCTATTCCCCACAAGAAACCCGCGTCCCCTGGAACAAAGGCAAGCTGATCGGCCAGAAGGCGCCGCTCAAGCTCAAGGACATCTGGGCCATCCGGATCCACCTCAAGATGGCCAATCGCACCCGCGATCTGGCCCTGTTCAACCTGGCCATCGACAGCAAGCAGCGCGGCTGTGATCTCGTGAAGCTTCGCGTCCGCGATGTATCGCACGGCGATCACATCGCCCGTCGCGCAACCGTCATGCAGCAGAAGACACAGCAGCCGGTGCAATTCGAGATCACCGAGCAAACGCGTGACACGCTGAGCCAGTGGATCAAACAGGCGGGTCTCACCGCAGGCGATTACCTGTTCCCAAGCCGTTATCCAGATTCATCGCACATCAAGACGCGCCAGTATGCGCGGATCGTGAATGGCTGGGTCACGGAGATCGGGCTGGATGCCTCCGACTATGGGACGCACTCGTTGCGGCGCACCAAGGTCTCGTTGATCTATCGCCGGACCAAGAATCTGCGCGCCATCCAGCTCCTGCTGGGCCATACCAAGCTGGAAAGCACGGTGCGGTACTTGGGTATCGAGGTGGACGACGCCTTGGAGATGGCCGAACAGACGGAGGTGTAACGGCAACTTTGGCGGCCCCTTTCCAAAGGGGC
>JAVEUZ010000099.1:0-2524 GCA_034005285.1 Flavobacteriaceae bacterium | reverse complement strand
CTTCAGGCTGAAGGGGATCCGCTCCAAGGTCAGCTGGCCGGCCTCGACCTTCGAAAGATCAAGGATATCATTGATAATATACAGGAGATTTTCCCCTGCGGTCTTGAAGATCTGAACATACCTGACCTGTTCCGCCGACAAAGGGGTATCTTCGAGTAGTTCCGCCATGCCGATAATGGCGTTCATGGGTGTTCTGATTTCATGACTCATGCTTGCCAGGAAATCGGATTTTGCGCGGTTCGCCTCATCGGCGGCCTTTCTGGCCTGCCGGAGGTCCTCCTCCGCCTTCTTACGTTCCGAGATGTCGCTTTCAACGGCGATGAATTTCACGACCTCCCCCCGGTCGTCCCGGATGGGGGTGATGGCGATGGACAGCCAGAAGGTGTGACCGTCCTTGTGGTAGTTCAGGATCTCTTCGGTAAAACTTTTATTCAGCCTCAGGGCGTCGCTGATACGCTTTATCGTCGCCGGGTCCGTCGAAGGGCCCTGCAACAAGATGCCCGGCTTCTTCCCCACGGCCTCGGCAAAGGAGAATCCCGTGATGCGCGTAAACCCGTCGTTCACCCATTCGATGAGGCCGTCTTTATCGGAGATGATGACCACATTGTCCGTCTTGCTGGCCACCAGGGAGAGTTTGGCCAACTCCTCCTGCGCCCGTTTCAGTTCTGTGATATCCTCCTTCACGGCCACAAAATGGGTGATCCGCCCCTCCGGATCCTTGACGGGAGAGACGGATGCCGATTCCCAATAGAGTTCGCCGTTCTTTTTCTTGTTGTGAAAAAGGCCCCGCCATTCCTGCCCGGCCGTAATGGTATCCCAGAGTTCCTGGTATTCCTGGGACGGCTTTTCCCCAGACTTCAGGACCCGGGGATTCTGCCCGATGACCTCCTGCGCCCCATACCCTGTCAGGCGGGTAAACTTCGGATTGACGTATTCGATGATCCCTGTGGGATCGGTAATGACGACGGAGGCGGGACTCTGTTCCACCGCCCGGGACAGCTTGCGGAGGGTGTCCTCCGCTTTCCTTCGTTCCGTCATATCGCTGGCGATGCCGAGGTATCCCGTAATATCTCCCCCTTCGTCCCGCAGGGCCGTTACGGACAGGAGAACCGGGAAGGCGCTGCCGTCCTTGCGGATATAGGTCCATTCCCGCTCATCGAGGATCCCCTCCCGGGCCTTGACCGTAAAGGCCTCAAAATCGGGCCGGAAGGGACGACCGAATTCCCGGGTCAGTTCCTCCGCATACACCTTCATCTCCCGGGGATCATGAAAGATGATCGGCGTCGCCCTGCCCACAACCTCTTCGGGGGAGTAGCCGAGCCAGCGTTGGGCCGCCTCGTTGAAGGTCTGAGTGACGCCGTCCGGGGTGGTGGAAATGATGGAGTAATTGGCGCTGTCGAGGATCGCCCTCTGGAGGACGGTCAGATCGCGAAAGCGGCGTTCGCTCTCTTTCAGCGCCTCCTCCGTATTCTGTCTGGCCGTGATATCGCGGAGGGTGACCAGATTGGCCGTTTTTCCTTGGAAGAGGATTTTCGTTCCCAACCCTTCGACCCAACGCTCTTCGCCCTTGACGGTCACGAGTTTGTATTTGTTGAAGAATCCCCCGCCGTCCTCCATCACCGCCAGTTGATCATGGATGATGGCCTCGATGAAGTCGGGGTGGACAAACTCCAGGGTATTGCGGCCGATGCCTTCTTCGGGACCCGAGAGCTGCACCAGATTTGCACAGGCCTGGTTCCCGAAGAGAATCGTGCCGTCCCAGTCGAGGATGAGGAGGGCATCGAGCATGTTGTCGACGAGGGGCTGAAAAATGGCCTCGCGGTACAACGCGTCCTGTTCGGTCATGCGTTTATCTCCTGAACTTCCGTACGATGATATGGAAAAGCCACGCCACACGTCACGGGGGATAACCCGGGCTCATGGCGGGAGATGCCGTCATCACCGCTGTTGTTTACCCTAGTCCGGGGGGCCATTATTACAGGCGTTTCCCTCTGATCTCAAGCGTTTTCTTCAAGTGCGGCTGATCTCCCCGGGGGAGCTTCCGCCTCTGCCGGGACCCCTGGTCTGACAATTCCGAGGAGATGGCGTTGCCGTAAGTGACGGGTATCCACGACTTTTTGTCGTGTCAAATACGGTCATTCCCGCAGGTTTCAGGCAGGAATCCAGGATGAGATGATGGATGCCCGGAAGGGACCTTCGCCGTCATTGCGAGCAGGCCCTCGGCCTGCGTGGCAATCTCCACGAAGGTCCCTTCGGGCATGACAGATCAGGCCTTTGTCTTCCCCGCGGGTTTTCCTTAACCCTTGACTCCTGAGGGGCCTTCCATTAACATGCGCCTTCTCCCATGAGGCGAGGGGAGTCAGGAGTAAAACGTAAACAGCGGATGGGCGAGGGCCTGCGGCCCCTTCTTATCCTACAGGAGAGGCATCTATGTCAGAGAAACTTACGGGGGCGCAGAAGAAGTACATCCGGGGCCTGGCCCATGGCCTGAAACCCCTTGCCCAGATTGGGAAGGGGGGACTCA
>JAVEUZ010000054.1:0-11473 GCA_034005285.1 Flavobacteriaceae bacterium | reverse complement strand
CCATACAACCATTGATTAGGTTTTTTGTTGGAAGCCAGTAGTTTACTTATTTTAGAGGTGGAATTCTCTATCAAAACAGTAAGCTTTTTCATTTCGTTAAACATTCTTTCAGTTTCCATAAGCCGTTGTATTAATATCGAAAGGCAAACATATATATTTTATGTTAAATAACTAATTATAAGATACTAAAAACACGAATATTATAAACATTCTAAATAAAAATAACTATTTAAAAGTGGTTTTACTATTTTAATATGAAAGGTACTCTCCTATTTCTTTAGAATTTTTCTTGCCCACAGATTTGAGGCTATCGTAACGAAACCTATTATGGTTACTGTACTTATCGGCATCAGAATGGCAGCAAACAAAGGTGAAAGTTTTCCCATTAGGGCAAACGTAATTCCGATTATGTTATAGATTAGCGATAGAGCAAAACTCATTTTTATGGTATGCATCGCTTTTTGGGACAGCTTTAAAAATTTTCCGATTATGTTAAATTTCGAGGCATCAAGGATTCCGTCACAAGCAGGAGAAAAAACATTTACATCTTCCGAAACCGAAATCCCAACATTACTTTGAGCCAAAGCTCCTGCATCGTTGAGTCCGTCTCCTATCATCATTACGTTTTTTCCCTGTTGTTGCAGGTTTTCGATGAATTGGAGCTTTTGTTCGGGCTTTTGGTTAAACACCATTTCGGTTGATAAGGGCAACATATTTCCGAGCGTTTCCCGTTCTCCCTCGTTATCTCCCGACAGAATTTTAAGCTCGTAATTCGGGCTTAATTCATTAAACAATTCGTTTAATCCGTTTCGGTATTGATTGTCAAAAATGTATTTCCCTACGAATTTTCCGTTAATACTGATATAAACATTCGTCTGTAAATTGCTGTTGGATTCCGTTTCGATATACGAAGACGAACCGACTTTGTATAATTTTCCGTTAATGATTCCCTGAACTCCTTTTCCTGTTATTTCCTGAAAATCAGTAATTTCCACTTTTTCGACATCAGGCAGATAATCGTACAATTTCCTGCTCAAAGGGTGATTCGAAATATGTACTAAATTCTTGATTCCGATGCGTTCGTCTTCCGAAAGTTCATTTCCCTCAAAATAAATATTCGATTTTTTGTTAGTCGTAATCGTTCCTGTTTTATCAAAAACGATAGTATCAATTTTTGCCATTTGTTCGATAACAGTCGTGTTTTTCAGGTAAAATTTCCATTTTCCTAAAATCCTGATGATGTTTCCCAACGTAAAAGGAGTCGAAAGAGCCAACGCACACGGACAGGCAATAATCAAAACAGCCGTAAATACATTAAAAGCCGTATTGACATCTTTCGGAAGCCAAAATCCAAGTCCGGTAAAGGCAATCAACAGCAAAATCGGAGTAAAATAATGGCTGACTTTCGTGATAAGCGTAGTATAACTCTGATTGTTTTTCTTGTCAAAAACCTCATTATCCCATAATTGCGTCAGGTAACTTTGCGAAACGGAATCAGTAACTTCCATTTCCATAAGGTTTCCGAGTTGTTTTCCTCCTGCAAAAATCTTATCTCCCGATTTTTTGGCAATCGGAACAGCCTCTCCCGTTACAAAACTGTAATCTATATGGATTGAACTGCTTATCAGGATTCCGTCAACGGGAATAAGCTCCTGATTTCGGATAAGCAACCTATCCCCTTTTTCCAAGTCATAAACCGAAACCGAACTTTCGGATTTATCGGAATTGATTTTGGTTACCGCAATCGGAAAATACGACTTAAAATCCCTTTCAAACGACAAGAAATCGTAGGTTTTCTGCTGGAATAATTTCCCTAAAAGCATAAAGAAAACAAGTGAAGCCAACGTATCGAAAAATCCTTGTCCGTAACCGAAAATAATATCTATCGTACTTCGGACAAACATCACAATAAGTCCTAAAGACATCGGAATATTAATGTCAAACGTTTTGGCTTTAAGACTGTGATAAGCCGCTTTGTGATACACACTTGCAGAATACAAAAACGTAGGAAGTGCCAAAGCAAAAATCAACCACCTAAAGAAAGGTCTGTACTTTTCCATCCAGATATCCTCAACTCCAAAGTATTCAGGAAAAGACAAAAGCATAATATTTCCGAAACAGAAAAAGGCAACTCCGACTTTATAAATCAGACTTCGGTCGGTTTTTGGTTTTTTTTGGTCGTAATTTTCTAACGAAATATAAGGTTCATAACCGATTTTGCAGAGAAGAAGTACGATTTTTTTGACCGAAGTACCATTCGGATTAAAGGTTATACGGACTTTTTTCTGATGAAAATTTACTTGTGAAGTGATGATTCCCTCCTGTAATTTATTCAGGTTTTCGAGTATCCAAATACACGAACTGCAATGGATATACGGAATGTAAAGCGAAATGATATGCGTATCATCTTCTTTGAATTCCAATAACTTATCGACAATCTTTTCGTTGTCTAAAAAATCGAATTTTCCTTGTGTATTCTTTGGAGTTGCTCCCGGAGCGTTTTCTAAATCGTAATATGAAGTAAGGTCGTTATCTCGAAAAATCTCATAAACTGTCTTGCAACCTGCACAACAAAAAGACTTTTTGTCAAAAATTATTTCGTCTTTTTTACTGATTTCATTACCACAGTGGAAGCATTTTTCACTGTTCATAACCTGCTCTTTTACCCACCGGCAAAAGTCTGAAAATGGTTTCTAAAAAAATATGATATTTGTCATATATTTAATATCTTTGTAGATGTTTGGGGATTTTCAATCAAAATCATAGGTAATTATGAGTAAGTGTGAACAATGTATTGTCAGAGAGTTCAGTTCACTGAAATCTCTCAGCAAAGATGAACTCGTTAAGATAGCAAATTGCAAGACTTCATACACCATCAAAAAGGGCGAATCTATTTTCAGAGAGGGCGAATCTGTAAATGGTATTTTCTGTATCAAAGAAGGTGTTTGCAAATTGTCTAAACTAAGTCCAAATGGCAAAGACCATATTGTAAAACTGGTAAAACCCGGTGATCTTTTAGGGCAGCGTTCTATGATTAGCGATGAGCCTACAAACCTGAGTGCCACAGCTCTTGAAGATATGCAGGTTTGTTTTTTGCCCAAACAAGAAGTGTTGCATTTCTTTAACCAGAACAATCAGTTTTCTATGAATGTTATGCGTTCTATTTGTGGCGACTTAAAAGATGCTGATGATCACATGGTGTCAATGGCTCAGAAAACCGTTAGAGAACGCCTTGCCGAAACACTGCTTTATTTGGAAGAAACTTTCGGAAAAGACAAAGACAATTCGCTCAGAATTCAGCTTTCACGAGAAGAACTTGCCGGAATAATCGGCACAGCGACAGAGAGTTGCATAAGGCTTCTTTCTGAGTTCAACAAGAATGGTTGGATTTCTTTAACCGGAAAAAAAATATCAATTTCCGATAAAAATAAATTGAAAAGAATTGCAGACAGCGGTTAATATTTTTTGTAAATTAAAGAATTTTCTTTGCCTCTTCCCAAAAAACGTCCATTTCTGACAAAGTCATTTCTGATAGTGGTTTTCCTATTTCATTCGATTTTTCTTCGAGATATTGAAATCGTTTTATAAACTTTTTATTGGTTTGTTCTAATGCATCTTCCGGATTCACATTCAAAAATCTTGCATAATTAACCATTGAAAACAAGACATCTCCAAATTCTTGTTCAATTTTCTCCTGATTGTTATCTACAATTTCATTTTGAAGCTCGTATAATTCTTCCTGAACTTTTTCCCAAACCTGATGCGGTTCTTCCCAATCAAAACCTACTGCTTTTACTTTATCCTGAATACGGTTTGCTTTTACCATAGCCGGAAGTCCTGTGGGAACCCCTTCTAAAACAGATTTCCGTCCTTCTTTGAGTTTTAGTTTTTCCCAATTTCTCTTTACTTCCTCCTCATCTGTAACCTGAACATCTGAATAAATATGCGGATGTCTGTGTATGAGTTTTTCACAGATTCCATTAGCAACATCTGCTATATCAAAATCGTTGGTTTCACTGCCTATTTTGGAATAAAACACAATATGTAACAACAAATCGCCAAGCTCTTTTCTGATTTCTTGCAAATCATTGTCAAGAATCGCCTGACCAAGTTCGTACGTTTCTTCTATGGTAAGATGTCGAAGGCTCTCGAAAGTTTGCTTTTTATCCCACGGACATTTTTCGCGTAAATCGTCCATTATATCCAATAATCTGCCAAAGGCTTCTAGTTGTTTTTGTCTAATATTCATAAAAATTGTTTTATATACCTAATAATTACGAAGCAAAAATATGTTGTATTAAAAACATAAATCCTGCCGAAGCAGGATTTATTTTATTGGTTTTCTTCTTTGCCGGTTTCTTCTTCATCACTTTCAGAAAGAGATTTTAGAGAAACAAATCCCTTTGAATGAAGAAGGTTATACCAATTTAATATTTTTTTTATATCTGAAAGATATACCCTATCCTCGTCAAAGTCAGGCAAAACTTCTCTAAAATAATTAAGCATAACAGAAGCATCTTCTTTATGAGAAATTGTCGGACCCTCGTTTTCTTTTTCGGCAATAAACTTAAAAACCTGAGCCAATTTTATTTCTTCATCATAAGTATAAACTGCTATTTCTGATAATAAACTCACATTATTGCGAAGTCCTACTGTGATTTTCTTTCCATCTAATAGGTTTTCTGCTACAAATCCTGTGCGGGTCTGAACTTTCAACTCAAATAAACCGGGCTTTCCGGAAATAGCTAATATTTTTTGTAAACTCATGGGTGTAATAAATTATTTTAGTTAAATTTTATCTTCCTTTTTTATTGAAAAATTTCATTTTATAATCAACTCTGATTTTGCCGTCCATTATATTCTGCAATCTCTTTCTGTTGAGCGTCTTTTTTAATGACGAAATTTTGTCTGTAAACAAAATTCCTTCAATATGATCGTATTCATGCTGAATGACTCTGGCGGCCAGACCACTGTAAACTTCTGTATATGTATTAAACGCTTCATCCTGATACTGAATGGTTATAGTTTCTTTTCTATATACATCTTCACGAACGTCAGGAATACTCAGACAGCCTTCATTAAATCCCCACTCCTCGCCTTCTTCTTCGAGAATCTGTGCATTTATAAAAACTTTTTTAAGTCCTTTTAAAGATTCTCTTTCTTCGGGAGTTATGTCCTCACTTTCAGAAAATGGCTCAGTGTCTATAACAAACAATCTGATGTCAAGCCCAATTTGCGGAGCTGCCAAACCAACACCATACGCATTGTGCATGGTTTCAATCATATTGGCAATAAGCTCTTTCAAATTCGGATAGTTATTGTCTATTTCTACACCTTTTTTTCTCAAAACTGGTTCTCCGTAGCCGTATATTGGTAAAATCATTTTATCAGAATTTCTCCGTTTTTGTAAAATAGTGTGCAAAATTAATAAAAAGATTTAGAAACTACTTAACTTTTATTTTTTTAGCCGATTGAAAAAAATCAAGGTGAGGTCAAACCCAAATTACGCAGATAGGGTTCGTAAAAGATTTCTACTGCGTAATTAGGGTTATAGTTAAAATTCGTATCACAAACTTTTACGCATGCAAAATAAATCCTTATTTTCGTAGCCTGATTTATAAACAAAATTTTCTTAATTATGAAATATGATGTAATTGTTTTAGGTAGCGGTCCCGGTGGATATGTAACAGCTATCAGAGCTTCACAGTTAGGTTTAAAAACAGCTGTTATCGAAAAAGAAAACCTCGGTGGGGTTTGTCTAAATTGGGGTTGTATCCCGACAAAAGCTCTGTTAAAATCTGCTCAGGTTTTTGACTATCTAAAACACGCTTCGGATTACGGGCTTATCGTTAAAGATTTTGATAAAGATTTTGGAGCTGTTGTAAACAGAAGTAGAAACGTAGCAGAAGGCATGAGCAAAGGCGTTCAGTTTCTGATGAAAAAAAACAAAATTGACGTTATAGACGGATACGGAAAAATAAAGCCCGGAAAAAAAGTAAGCGTTACCAGCAAAGACGGAAAAGAAACCGAATATATGGCAGACCACATTATTATTGCCACCGGAGCTCGCTCGAGAGAGTTGCCAAACCTTCCGCAAGACGGCAAAAAAGTGATTGGATACCGCCAAGCAATGACATTAACAGAGCAACCAAAAAAGATGATTGTAGTTGGTTCCGGAGCTATTGGTTCAGAGTTTGCAGGTTTTTATAATGCTATGGGAACTGAAGTTATTCTAGTAGAGTTTATGCCTAATATAGTTCCTGTTGAAGACGAAGACGTGTCAAAACAATTTGAACGTTCATTGAAAAAATCTGGAATTACTGTGATGACCAATTCTTCTGTCGAAAAAATTGAAACTTCCGGCAAAGGTGTAAAAGCTACTGTTAAAACCCAAAAAGGAGAAGAGATTATCGAAGCAGATATTTTACTTTCTGCTGTGGGTATCAAAACAAATATTGAAAATATCGGGTTGGAAGATGTAGGTATCGCTACTGATCGCGATAAAATATTGGTAAACTCATTTTATCAAACAAATGTTCCCGGATACTATGCCATCGGAGATGTAACACCCGGACAAGCTTTGGCACACGTAGCTTCTGCTGAAGGAATTTTGTGTGTCGAAAAAATTGCCGGATTACATGTAGAACCACTTGATTATGGCAATATTCCCGGATGTACTTATGCAACTCCTGAAATTGCCTCTGTAGGTCTTACAGAGAAACAAGCTAAAGAAAAAGGATTTGATATTAAAGTAGGGAAATTTCCTTTCTCTGCTTCAGGAAAAGCCAAAGCAGCCGGAAATCCGGATGGTTTTGTCAAAGTTATTTTTGATGCTAAATATGGCGAATGGTTAGGTTGTCACATGATTGGAGCTGGTGTTACCGAAATGATTGCAGAAGCAGTTGTAGCAAGAAAACTTGAAACTACCGGACACGAAATTTTGAAAACCGTTCACCCTCACCCAACGATGAGCGAGGCTATAATGGAAGCTGTTGCCGATGCATACGGAGAAGTAATTCACTTATAAAAACATACAATCTCATTATAAGTTTAAAAACCGGCAGAGTCTTCTCTTCGGTTTTTTTTTATGAAAATTATAGCCTTATGATACAGTAAAAACCTATGAGTAATCCTACAGTATAATTTAAAAAAAATAATATGTTATACTATCCGATTGGTTTAGGTAAACCAACTTCCTTAAAATTACATTAAAAAACATAAAAAAACATCGAAATAGTTCTTTTTAAAGTACTTTTGTTTTTCTGATAAATATCTTCTTCATGTTTGAAAAAATTTTTTCCGTTCTTTTCTCAACCCGATTAATGGCTGCTTTATTCATCATATTTGCTATTGCATTGGGAGTGGGTACATTTATTGAAAATGAATACAACACAGATACCGCTCGAATATGGGTTTATAATGCCTGGTGGTTTGAAGTAATTATGGTATTTTTTGTTATCAATTTTGCAGGAAATATCAAACGATACCGTCTATATAAAAAAGAAAAATGGGCAACACTTTTACTCCACCTTTCTTTTCTACTTATTTTAGCAGGAGCATTTATTACCCGTTATATCAGTTTTGAAGGACTGATGCCCATTCGTGAAGGAAATACCGAAAACACATTTTTTTCGGACAAAACCTACCTTACAGTCTATGTTGACGGAGATTATAAGGGAGATATGAAGCGTAAATCTATCGAAAAACCGCTAATACTTTCGATGGTTACCGACAATTCTTTTAGAATAAAACAAAAATTTGACAAGACCCCCTTCACCGTAAGATATAAAGATTTCATCATGAACATCACCGAATCTGTAGAAGAAGCTGAAAACGGCGATGTATATCTAAAATTGGTAGAATCCGGTGAAGGAACAAGACATGAACATTATCTTAAAGAAGGAGAAGTTCAGAACTTGCACAATGTTTTATATGCTTTTAACAAGCCAACTTCAGGAGCCATAAATATTTCCGGTTTCGGTGATGAGTATTATATAGAATCTGCTTTTGGCGGAGATTATATGCTTATGTCAGACCAATCTACAGGAACTGTCTATAAAGATTCTGTTCAGCCGTTGATGTTTCGCTCCTTATATAATATTGCAGGAACACGGTTTGTATTTCCTGAAAAACCTATTAAAGGTGTAAAAAAATATATTTCTAATAATGATTGGAAAGACAATCAGAGTAGCGATGCACTAATTGTTACTGTTGAATCTGGTGGTGAACAAAAAGATGTAACTCTTGTGGGTTCAAAAGGTCAAATGGGAGTTCCTGAATCATTCAAATTGGGCGAACTTGAATTTACGCTTATTTTCGGAAGCAAAGTATACGAACTTCCTTTTAGTGTACGTCTGAATGATTTTATTGCCGATCGTTATCCTGGCACACTCAATAACTATTCGGCATTTGAAAGTCAGGTTACAATAGAAGACAACGACAATAACTTTGATGCCAGAATCTTTATGAACAACATTCTCGATTATCGAGGCTATCGTTTTTTTCAAGCGTCATTTCACCCTGATGAAAAAGGAACAATACTTTCTGTCAACCATGATTTTTGGGGCACTTGGATTACCTATATAGGTTATACCCTATTATATTTTGGTTTATTAGCAATTCTATTTAACAAAAACACTCGTTTTGGCGAACTAAAACTAAAACTAAAAAAGATAAAGTTAAAAAAATCCAAACTTTCCCTAATTGCTTTATTGTTTTCTGCAATAACATTTGCCCAACACGAGCATACGCACGAACACGCACACGAGCATACAGACTCAACTCAAACTCACAGCCATAACCATTCAGTTCACGGGCAGAAACCTTCCTTGGCAGAAATAGAGTCCTTTTTAGAAAATCGAATTGTTTCGAAAGAACATGCGGCAAAATTTGGAGCGTTGGTTATTCAAGATTATGGCGGACGTATGAAGCCGGTAAATACTTTTTCTTCTGAACTACTCAGAAAAGTAAGTAAAAGCGACCATTACAAAGGGTTTGATTCTGACCAGATTTTTTTATCGATGTCTCAATATCCTTTTTATTGGATGGAAATTCCGCTTATTCATTTAAAAAGAGGCAATGACAGTATCAGAAAAATTATTGGAGTAGAAGAAAACGCCAAATATGCACCGTTTGTGAATTTCTTTGATCAAAACGGAAATTATCTTCTTGCCGACTTGATAGATGAAGCATCAAAAGCCGCTATACCAAACCAATTCCAAAAAGATTTTATCGAAGTAAACAAAAAAGTTGTATTGCTCAATACTGCTTTTAGCGGTGGAATTTTGAAGTTGTTTCCAATTCCGAATGATGAGAACAACACATGGGTTTCTTATCTCGAAATGGGAGAAATAGACAATGAAGACATACAAAAAATAAGAAATGTTTTGCCACTTTATATGAGTGTGCTTGAAGAGGCACATACTACAAAAGGTTATGCAAAAGCCGATGAAATTGTAGAAGGAATCAGTAATTTCCAGAAAAAGTTCGGAGCAAATGTAAGACCAACCGATAAAAAAATATCTTCGGAAATATTGTATAATAAATATGATATTTTCAAAAGACTGTTTTCATGGTATATGATTGCCGGAAGTTTGATGTTGCTTTTTACGATTGTTCAGATTTTCAAACCTAATAGACTCATAAACGGCATTATAAATCTGTTTCATGTTTTAATCGGAATCTTTTTTGTCCTGCACACTCTGGGTCTTATTGCACGATGGTATATATCCGGTCACGCCCCGTGGAGTGATGCCTACGAAAGTGTGATTTATGTAGCATGGGCAACTATGTTATTTGGTTTGTTTTTCAATAAAAGTTCAAAACTTACCATTGCTTCTGCTGCATTTGTTACTTCGATGATATTGATGATTGCCCACTGGAATTGGATGGATCCGGCAATTGCCAATTTGCAACCGGTACTAAATTCATACTGGCTGATGATTCACGTTTCTATCATTGTAGGTAGTTACGGACCGTTTACCTTAGGAATGATTCTCGGAATTGTGTCATTACTGCTTATGATTCTTACCAACGAAAAAAACAAACAAAAAATGAAATTGAACATACAAGAAATCACCTATATAAACGAAATGGCTCTTACTATTGGTTTGGTCATGCTTACCATAGGTAACTTTCTTGGCGGTCAATGGGCAAACGAAAGTTGGGGTCGTTATTGGGGATGGGATCCAAAAGAGACTTGGGCATTGGTCAGTATTATGGTTTATGCTTTCGTCATTCACATGAGATTTGTACCATTTTTCAGAGGTTTGTTTGTATTTAATTTTTCGTCAATTATTGCCTTTTACGCAATTTTGATGACTTATTTCGGTGTCAATTTCTATCTCTCAGGTTTACACTCGTATGCCAGCGGAGATAAAGTAGTAACGCCAAATTTCGTTTATATATCAATAGCCATAGTATTTACACTCGGATTTTTAGCGTATATAAAATATAAAAAACATCTGAAAAGCTCATAATTTTAACCGTTTTTAAATTTATGAATTATGAAAAAATCAATCTTTATAATTGTTCTATCAATACTGTTTGGTTGTCAAAAGAACTCAAGAAATTTGCAAAAAGACGAACTGAATCAAAAAGAAAATAATATGTCTGAAAATAATATTTACAATTTTGTAGCAAAAGATATTAAAGGAGAAACTTTTGAATTTAAAAATTTGGAAGGAAACAAAATCATGATTGTCAATACTGCTTCAAAATGCGGATTGACACCACAATACAAAGAACTTCAAGCTCTGTTTGAAGAATATAAAAATCAGAATTTTATAATCATTGCTTTTCCTGCCAATAATTTTATGTCGCAAGAACCCGGAAGCAATGAAGAAATTGCTATTTTCTGCGAAAAAAATTATGGTGTTACTTTTCCTGTAATGAGTAAAATTTCTGTCAAAGGCGAAAATATGCACCCTATATATCAATTTCTAACTCAGAAAAATAAAAATGGCGTTTTGGACAGTGAAGTAGAATGGAATTTTCAAAAATATCTGATTAGTGAAAAAGGTGTTTTGGAAAAAGTTATAAGCCCAAGAATTTCGCCACAAGATGAATCTATTCTAAATTGGATTACATCATAAGTAAATATTTTTTAGATGATTTACCCAAAAATCCCCTTAGCACAAAGTATTGTCGAAATTTGTTATGCCAAAGGCATTCATCATGTAGTCATTTCACCCGGCTCACGAAATGCACCTTTAACAATTGGTTTTGCAGGAAATCCAAACTTTAAATGTTATAGCATTGCAGACGAACGATGTGCGGCTTTTTTTGCTTTAGGAATGGCACAACAACTACAACAACCTGTTTTGGTTATTTGTACTTCGGGTTCTGCTGTACTTAATTTTTATCCGGCAGTAGCAGAAGCTTTTTACAGCATGATTCCGCTTGTTGTGATTTCTGCCGACAGACCAAAAGACAAAATAGATATTGGAGACGGACAAACTATCCGTCAGGAAAA
>JAVEUZ010000015.1:0-51243 GCA_034005285.1 Flavobacteriaceae bacterium | reverse complement strand
ATAAATTCGGTTTTCACGAACTTAATCAAAACTCATTTCAAATCGTCACCGCCTAAAATCACGTTTAATTTTCTAATTGTCAATAATTTCAAAGAACTTTTTAAAGTTTATAGTGGACACTAATGAGTTATGCTGAAAAAAGAGCGACTAAAAGAAGCTCCTTTTTGTAGCTTATAACTCTTGCAAAAAAAAATAATATTGTAGTGGAAAGCAGGAAATAGCTCCTAATTTAAAAAGACTGCTTCGTCCCTCATAAATACTAAACAAAAAAGGACAAACATTGCTGCTTGTCCTTTTATAATCTGAAAGAATAAAAAATTATTCTTTGGTTTCTGTGTCTTCAGAAGTTGTTTCATCAGCTTTTGGAGCTTCTTCAACCTGTGTAGTTTCTTCGGCAACCGGAGTTTCCTCTTTTTTGGCTTTACCTCCGCCACGACGGCTTCTTGATTTTTTAACTTCTTTTTTACCACCGTTGTATAGTTCGTTGAAATCTACCAACTCAATCATTGCCATTTCTGCATTATCTCCCAAACGGTTACCTAATTTGATGACGCGGGTGTATCCTCCCGGACGGTCACCAACTTTGGCAGCTACTTCTCTAAAAAGTTCTGTAACTGCATATTTGTTTTTAAGATATGCAAAAACGATACGTCTGTTGTGAGTTGTATCATCTTTTGATTTTGTAATCAACGGCTCAATGTAGGTACGCAAAGCTTTTGCTTTGGCTTCTGTAGTGTTGATTCTCTTATGCTCGATAAGAGAGCAAGCCATATTAGCCAACATAGCTTTTCTATGTCCTGACTTTCTGCTTAAATGATTTATTTTTTTTCCGTGTCTCATCGCTTAGCTATTTCAAACGCAAATTGCGGATGTATAATTAATCTTTATCTAATTTATATTTTGACAAATCCATTCCGAAATGAAGGTTTTTGCTCGATATCAGTTCGTCTAATTCAGTTAACGATTTTTTACCAAAGTTACGGAACTTCATAAGGTCGTTTTTGTTGAAAGTTACTAAATCCCCCAATGTATCGACTTCGGCTGCTTTCAAGCAATTTAAAGCACGAACTGAAAGATCCATATCTACTAATTTGGTTTTCAATAACTGACGCATGTGCAAAGATTCTTCGTCATATGAATCTGTTTGTGCAATTTCGTCTGCTTCAAGTGTGATTCTCTCATCTGAGAACAGCATAAAGTGATGAATTAGAACTTTAGCGGCTTCTGTTAGTGCGTCTTTTGGATGAATAGAACCATCTGTTTTAATTTCAAAAATTAATTTTTCGTAGTCCGTTTTCTGTTCTACACGATAGTTTTCTATCGTATATTTCACATTTTTAACAGGTGTAAAAATAGAGTCTATAAAAATTGTTCCTATAGGAGTATTCAACTTTTTGTTGTCTTCTGCAGGTACATAACCTCTACCTTTTTCAATTGATAATTCTATATTCAAATTAACACTCGAATCTAAATTACAGATAACCAATTCGGGATTCAGCACTTGAAATCCGGAAATAAATTTTTGGAAATCACCAGCTGTAATCTGTTCTTTTCCATTCAACGAAATAGTTACGGTTTCGTTATCGATTTCGTCTATCTGTCTTTTTAGACGGATTTGTTTTAAATTCAAGACGATTTCTGTAACATCTTCAACTACTCCAGATATGGTAGTAAACTCATGATCAACGCCTTCAATTCGAATTGAAGTGATAGCGTAACCTTCTAGAGCAGATAATAATACTCTTCTTAGGGCATTACCAACAGTCAATCCGTATCCTGGTTCTAAAGGTCTGAATTCAAACTTACCTTCAAAATCGGTAGAATCGATCATGATAACTTTATCGGGCTTTTGAAAATTTAATATTGCCATAATTTCGACTAAAGTCAGTTATTATTTGTTGTACAATTCAACGATTAGTTGTTCTTTGATGTTTTCAGGAATCTGAAGACGTTGTGGAACAGAAACAAAAGTTCCTTCCTTTGTGTCATTGTTCCATGTAATCCACTCGTAAACTTTTGGTGAGTTTGACAAAGAGCGTTCGATTGATTCTAAAGATTTAGATTTTTCTCTAACAGCTACTTTATCTCCTGCTTTTAACTGATATGACGAAATATTAACTACATTTCCGTTTACAGTAATGTGTCTGTGTGAAACTATCTGACGAGCTGCTCTTCTTGAAGGTGCAATTCCCATACGATATACAACGTTATCCAAGCGAGATTCGCATAGTTGCAAAAGGATTTCACCTGTTACTCCTGAAGCTGCTGATGCTTTTTCATACAGATTTCTAAATTGTTTTTCTAAAATACCATAGGTATATTTAGCTTTTTGCTTTTCCATAAGCTGCACGGCGTACTCAGATTTTTTACCTCTTTTTTTTGCCAAACCGTGCTGTCCGGGAGGATAGTTTCTTTTTTCGAAAGCTTTATCTTCACCGAAAATAGCTTCACCGAATTTACGGGCTATTTTTGTTTGTGGACCAGTATATCTTGCCATAAGAATTAAATTTAAGCAACGATTATGAATTCAGGTCAAATCCTCCGATAATCGATTATATGCTTAGGTTATACTAAAAATTAAAATTAAACTCTTCTTCTTTTTGGAGGGCGACACCCGTTGTGTGGAATTGGTGTAACGTCAATAATTTCTGTTACTTCAATACCTCCATTGTGTATTGATCTGATGGCTGATTCTCTTCCATTACCAGGACCTTTTACATACACTTTTACTTTTTTAAGCCCTGCTTCCAAAGCAACTTTTGCACAATCTTCTGCAGCCATTTGAGCGGCATAAGGCGTGTTCTTTTTGGAACCTCTGAATCCCATTTTACCGGCAGAAGACCAAGAGATAACCTCTCCGTTTTTGTTTGTCAAAGAGATTATGATGTTGTTGAAAGTTGCACTAATATGAGCCTCACCCGTTGAATCAACGATAACTTTACGTTTTTTTGCAGTTGTCTTAGCCATACTATTTACTTATTATTTAGTTGCTTTTTTCTTGTTAGCAACAGTTTTTCTTTTACCTTTTCTAGTTCTGGAATTGTTTTTGGTACGTTGACCTCTTAATGGTAATCCTACTCTATGACGAATTCCCCTATAACAACCGATGTCCATCAAACGTTTGATGTGCAAAGAAACTTCTGAACGAAGTTCTCCTTCAATCTTGTAATAAGAAACTGCGTCACGAATAGCACCGATTTCATCATCGTTCCAATCTTGAACTTTTTTGTCCTGACTAACTTGAGCTTTTTCTAAAATCTCAATAGCTCTGCTTTTGCCTATTCCGAAGATATAGGTTAAAGCAATTACTCCTCTTTTGTGTTTAGGTATATCTACCCCTGCAATTCTTGCCATAATTATCCTTGTCTTTGTTTAAATCTAGGATTCTTTTTATTAATTACATACAATCTGCCTTTTCTGCGTACTATAATACATTCGGCACTTCTTTTCTTTACTGATGCTCTTACTTTCATCTTAAATAAGCTTTAATATCTATAAGTGATTCTTGCTTTTGTCAAATCGTAAGGGCTCATTTCCAGTTTTACCTTATCACCCGGAAGTAATTTGATATAATGCATACGCATTTTTCCAGAAATATGAGCAATCACGATGTGACCGTTTTCCAGTTCTACACGAAACATGGCATTGGAAAGTGCCTCTACAATTGTTCCGTCTTGTTCAATTGCTGATTGTTTTGCCATATTAAGCTATTGCTTTTCTATTTTTACCAGTTTTCATTAATCCGTCGTAATGTTTGTTTAACAAATACGAATTAACCTGCTGAATGGTGTCTATTGCAACTCCAACCATAATTAATAATGATGTACCTCCAAAAAACATTCCCCAATTAGGCTGTACATTCATTAAACTTACAATAATAGCCGGGAACACGGCAATTAAAGCTAAGAATAAAGAGCCGGGAAAAGTAATCAAAGACATCACTCTATCTAAAAAGTCGGCAGTTTCAACCCCAGGTCTGATTCCCGGAATAAAACCTCCACTTCTTTTCAAATCGTCAGCCATTTTATTTGTAGGTATCGTAATCGCAGTATAAAAATAAGTAAATACTATGATTAACAATGCAAATACAATATTGTAAGTTAGACCAAACATATCGCTAAACTGACCTGTAATACTCTGAGCTGTTTCTGAATCTGAAAGACCTGCTATTGCAGCGGGAATAAACATAATAGCTTGGGCGAAAATGATAGGCATTACTCCGGAAGCATTGAGCTTTAAAGGAATAAATTGTCTGTTGCCACCCATTAAGTTTTGTTCATATTCTCCAGATGCGGTTCTTCTGGCATATTGTACCGGAACTTTCCGCACAGCAGTGACCAATAACACACAGGAAATAATGACTAACAACCAAATGATTATTTCGAATACTAATAAAACCGGACCACCTTTACCTTGTGTTAAGGTAGAGGTTACTTCTTGTGCAAAAGACTGTGGCAATCTGGCAATAATACCAACCATAATAAGTAGTGATATTCCGTTACCAATACCTTTATCAGTAATTTTTTCTCCTAACCACATGGCAAATACTGTACCTGTAACTAAGATTACAACAGATGAAAACAAGAAGTTAAACGAGTTGAATCCCAATAGAAAAGCATCTGCCGGAAGTGTTCTGTATAGGTTGTAAATATAACCCGGACCTTGAACAAGACAGATAGCTATTGTTAGCCAACGAGTAATCTGATTGATTTTTTTTCTGCCACTTTCTCCGTCTTTCTGAAGTTTTTGCAAATAGGGAATTGCCATTCCCATTAACTGAACAACAATAGAAGCTGAGATATAAGGCATGATACCTAAAGCAAAAACAGAAGCCTGTGAGAAGGCTCCCCCGGTAAACATATCTAACAGACCTCCGATTCCTTGAGATGTTTGTGAAGCCAGACTTTCAAGTTTGGTAGCATCTATACCCGGTAGAGTTACCTGAGCACCAAAGCGGTAAACAAGCAACAGACCAAGTGTTACCAAAATACGATTTTTTAGTTCCTGAATTTTCCAAACGTTGGACAGTGTTTCAAAAAATTTCTTCATACTGCAAGAAAATTACATAGTTACAGCTTCACCTCCGGCTGCTTCGATAGCAGCTTTTGCAGTAGCAGTAAATTTATGGGCGGTTACTTTTAATTTTGATTTTAATTCCCCTCTTCCTAAAATCTTTACCATATCATTTTTAGTAGCCAATCTGTTTTCGATTAATGTATTAAAATCTACAGTGTCAGTTACCAAATTATTATCTACTAAAGATTGAAGGGTATCAAGATTTATACCTTGAAATTCAATTCGGTTAATATTTTTAAAACCAAACTTTGGTACACGTCTTTGAAGTGGCATTTGACCTCCTTCAAACCCGATTTTTTTAGAATAACCTGAACGTGATTTTGCACCTTTGTGACCTCTTGTAGAAGTTCCTCCTTTTCCGGAACCTTGACCTCTACCTACACGTTTATTGTTATTGTTAGTTGAACCTTCTGCAGGTTTTAAGTTACTTAAATTCATGAGTTTGTGAATTAATTGGTTTCTTCTACTGAAACCAAGTGTTTAACTTTATTTACCATTCCAAGGATAGCAGGAGTTGCATCATGTTCTACAGTATGACCCAACTTGCGAAGACCTAAAGCCTGCAATGTCCTTTTTTGTGTTTGAGGACAATTAATCTGACTTCTTACTTGTTTTACTTTAATCTTTGCCATAATATCTATCCTATTTATTATTAACCTTTAAAAACTTTTTCTAATGATATCCCTCTTTGTTTTGCAACAGTATGAGCACTTCTCATTTGTAACAAAGCGTCAAAAGTAGCTTTTACTACATTATGTGGGTTTGAAGAGCCTTGTGATTTTGACAATACGTCATGAACACCTACTGACTCAAGTACTGCACGAACTGCACCACCTGCAATAACACCGGTACCATGAGAAGCAGGCATCAAAAACACTCTTGCTCCGCCATATTTACCCTTTTGTTCATGAGGTACTGTTTGACTATTCAAAGGGATTCTAACCAAATTCTTCTTTGCATCTTCAACCGCTTTGGCAATAGCTTCCGAAACATCTTTCGATTTTCCTAAACCGTGTCCAACAACACCATTTTCGTCTCCTACCACAACAATGGCGGAAAATCCGAATGCTCTACCACCTTTAGTTACTTTTGTAACGCGGTTTACATTAACCAAACGATCTTTTAACTCAAGACCACCGGGTTTTACTTGTTCTATGTTTTTATAATTTTGAAACATAACTAAATTAGAATTTTAATCCGGCAGCTCTCGCTCCTTCTGCTAATGATTTAACACGACCATGATACAAATATCCACCTCTATCGAACGCTACAGTATCAATTCCGGCTTTTAAAGCTCTTTCAGCAATAAGTTTACCTACTTCTGTAGCTTTTTCAATATTTGTACCTTTTACAGTTGCTTCTTTATCTCTTGATGAAGCAGCCAACAAAGTTACTCCATTTACATCGTCAATTAATTGAGCGTAAATTTCTTTATTACTTCTAAATACAGAAAATCTTGGTTTTGTAGCTGTACCGCTAACAATTTTTCTGATTCTGTATCTGATTCGTTGTCTTCTATCTGTTTTTGTTAATGACATAACTTTACTTTTTAAGCTGATTTACCTGCTTTTCTTCTTAATTCTTCACCAACAAACTTAACTCCTTTTCCTTTGTAAGGCTCTGGTTTGCGGAAACTGCGTATTTTTGCAGCAACAGCACCTAAGAGTTGTTTGTCATGAGAAGTTAACTTGATAATAGGGTTTTTACCTTTTTCTGATATAGTTTCAACTTTTACTTCAGGAGCAATTTCTAAAACTATATTATGAGAAAAACCTAAAGCCAAATCAAGTTTTTGACCTTGATTCGCTGCTCTAAAACCAACACCTACCAACTCTAAATCTTTCGTAAAACCGGTAGAGACTCCTGTTACCATATTGTTGATTAAAGAGCGATACAAACCGTGTTTAGAACGATGAACTCCAGAGTCTGAAGATCTTTCTACAACAACCTGACCGTCTTCAACTTTAACATCAACATCTGAGAAGTCTTGTTTCAGTTCACCTAATTTTCCTTTTACGGTTACTACACCATTGGTTACTTCTACAGTAACACCGGATGGAATTGCAATTGGACTTTTACCTATTCTTGACATTTTGTTTGTCTTTTAATATTAGTATACGTAACAAATTACTTCTCCCCCAACATTTAGTTGTCTTGCTTGTTTACCAGTCATAACTCCTCTTGAAGTTGAAACGATGGCAACACCCAATCCATTTAAAATTCTGGGAAGGTTTGAAGCTCCTGCATATTTACGTAAACCTGGTTTACTAATTCTCTGAATATCTCTGATTACGGGCTCTTTGGTTTCTTTATCATATTTTAAAGCTATTTTGATAACACCTTGAACAGTACTGCTATCATCAAATTTATAGCTTAAAATATACCCTTGATCAAACAATATTTTTGTAATCTCTTTTTTAAGATTAGAAGCCGGAATTTCGACAACCTTATGGTTTGCTCTTACGGCATTTCTAATTCTTGTTAAATAATCTGCAATGGGATCTGTGTACATATTTATTAATTTGCGGTTTTGGTTTTCGGTGTTATCCGAACCTTAAACCAATTAAAACTCTTACCAACTTGCTTTTTTAACTCCGGGAATAAGACCCTGGTTGGCCATTTCACGGAAAGTTACTCTCGAAACACCAAACTGACGCATATAACCTTTTGGTCTTCCAGTTAATTTGCAACGGTTGTGCAATCTTACCGGAGATGCATTTTTAGGCAATTTCTGAAGTCCTTCATAATCACCAGCTTCGATAAGCTCTTTACGTTTTTCTGCATATTTAGCTGCCAATTTACGTCTTTTAACCTCACGGGCTTTCATGGATTCTTTTGCCATAACTCTTAATTCTTTTTAAAGGGTAATCCTAATTCAGTTAATAAAGACTTTGCTTCCTTGTCTGTTTGTGCAGTTGTAACAAATGTAATGTCCATTCCCGAAATTTTATTTACTTTATCAATATCAATTTCAGGAAAGATAATTTGCTCCAATACACCAAGGTTATAGTTTCCTCTTCCGTCAAAGCCGTTAGCTTTAATCCCGTTAAAGTCTCTGACACGTGGCAAAGCCGAAGTTACCAAACGATCTAAAAACTCATACATTCTATCACCTCTCAAGGTAACTTTTGCACCGATAGGCATTCCCTTTCTGAGCTTGAATGATGCAACGTCTTTTTTAGAAATTGTTGAAACTGCTTTCTGACCTGTGATTTTTGTTAGTTCGTCAACTGCATAGTCAACCAATTTTTTGTCTGATACAGCAGCACCAACACCACGACTTAAAACGATTTTTTCAAGTCTTGGAACTTGCATTACGTTTTTATAGCCAAATTCTTCTTTCAAAGCAGCAATTACTCTGCTTTTATATTCTTCTTTTAATCTTGGTATATAAGCCATTTTTATAATACTTGATTAGATCTCTTAGAAAATCTTACTTTCTTATCTCCTTCAGTTCTATAACCAACCTTAGTTACTTTTTTTGACTTTGGGTCAATCAAAGAAAGGTTAGACACATGAATAGGAGCTTCTTTTTTAATAATTCCTCCTTGAGGGTTTTTTGCACTTGGCTTTGTGTGAACAGAAACCATGTTAATTCCCTCAACGATTGCTTTATTGGCATCACGGAATATGCGTAGCACTCTACCTTCAGAACCTTTGTGGTCTCCGGCGATTACTCTTACTACGTCTCCTGATTTGATTTTTATCTTTGTCATCATTAATAGAATTAAAGCACTTCTGGTGCTAATGATACAATTTTCATGAATTGTTTTTCACGAAGTTCTCTTGCTACCGGACCAAATACACGGGTTCCTCTCATTTCACCTGCAGCGTTTAAAAGAACGCAAGCATTATCATCGAAACGAATATAAGAACCGTCTGCACGTCTTACTTCCTTTTTGGTTCTAACGACTACGGCAGTCGAAACAGCTCCTTTTTTAACGTTTCCGTTAGGAGTTGCATCTTTCACAGCCACAACAATTTTATCACCAACAGAGGCATAACGACGTTTTGTTCCTCCTAAAACACGGATAGTCAAAACTTCTTTGGCTCCTGTGTTATCTGCTACTCTTAATCTTGATTCCTGTTGTACCATAATTACTTCGCTCTTTCAATGATTTCAACTAATCTCCAACATTTAGATTTACTTAAAGGACGTGTTTCCATAATCCTTACTGTATCTCCAATGTTACAGTCATTTGTTTCGTCGTGTGCAACATATTTCTTTGTTTTTAACACGAACTTACCGTATAATGGGTGTTTAATTTTTTTAGTTTCAGCCACAACAATAGATTTCTCCATTTTGTTACTGGTAACAACACCAATTCTTTCTTTTCTTAAATTTCTTTTTTCCATCTTTTAGGCAGAATACAATTATTGTAACTCTCTTTTAGTAATTTCGGAAGCGATTCTAGCAACCGACCTTCTCACTGTTCTAATCTGTAAAGGATTTTGAATTGGTGATATAGCATGAGCAGTTTTTAAGTCGGCATAAGTTTTTCTAAGCTGACCAAGTTTTTCATGTAATTCTGCTGTGGACAATTTTAAAATTTCTGATTGTTTCATAATGCCTCTTTTAATTATCCTTCAAAATCTCTAGCGATAACAAACTTTGTTTTAACCGGAAGTTTCTGAGCTGCCAAACGAAGAGCTTCCTTTGCAACAGAAAGCGGAACACCTCCTGCTTCAAAAAGAATTCTTCCTGGCTTTACAACAGCTACCCAATATTCAACCGCACCTTTTCCTTTACCCATACGAACTTCAAGAGGTTTCTTTGTAATAGGTTTATCCGGAAAAATTTTAATCCATAATTGACCTTCCCTTTTCATAAAACGAGTTGCTGCAATACGAGCTGCTTCGATTTGACGGGAAGTCACAAAAGTTGAATCCAAAGACTTGATTCCAAACATTCCGTTTGAAAGCTCATGTCCTCTTTGAGAAACACCTTTCATCTTACCTTTTTGTACCTTACGGTATTTTGTTCTTTTAGGCTGTAACATTTTTTTTTAGTTTAAAAAATTTACTTTCTCTTCCTTGCTGGTTTACCGGATGGTTTAGAATTAGAGCCTCCTTTTGAAGATTGTTTTTTATCCATTCCTACAAGCGGAGATAAATCTCTTTTTCCGTAAACCTCACCTTTCATAATCCACACTTTGATTCCCATTCTACCATAAGTAGTATGAGCTTCTGCCAAAGCATAATCAATATCAGCTCTGAAAGTAGATAGAGGTATTCTTCCTTCTTTGAACATTTCGGAACGAGCCATTTCTGCTCCGTTCAAACGACCTGAAATCATTACTTTTATACCTTCAGCATTCATACGCATAGCAGCCGCTATAGCCATTTTGATAGCTCTTCTGTATGAAATTCTGCTTTCGATTTGACGAGCAATGCTGGAAGCAACTAAGAAAGCATCCAACTCAGGTCTTTTGATTTCAAAGATGTTGATTTGAACCTCTTTGTCAGTAATTTTCTTCAATTCTTCTTTAAGTTTGTCTACCTCCTGACCGCCTTTACCAATGATGATACCAGGGCGAGCTGTGGTGATAGTAACGGTTACAAGCTTAAGAGTCCTCTCGATGATTACTTTAGACACACTTGCTTTAGATAAACGAGCATGGATATACTTTCTGATTTTATGATCTTCAGCGATTTTATCGCCATAGTCATTACCACCATACCAGTTTGAATCCCATCCTCTGATGATACCAAGTCTGTTACCAATTGGATTTGTCTTCTGTCCCATACTGTTTATTAATTGCTTTGTGTGTTATTATTACTTGCTCCTAACACAATTGTAACGTGGTTAGAGCGTTTTCTGATTCTGTGTGCACGACCCTGAGGTGCCGGACGAAGACGTTTTAACATCATTCCGCCATCTACTTTAATCTCTTTTACAAACAAGCCAGCATCTTCTAAACTTGCATCCTCATTTTTTTGTTGCCAATTATTAATAGCAGACAACAATAATTTTTCTAATTTTCTTGAAGCTTCTTTTTGACTAAATCTCAGAACATTCAAAGCTTTCTCTACTTTTTGACCTCTTACTAAATCCGCAACTAAACGCATTTTTCTAGGTGAAGTAGGACAGTTATTCAACTTTGCAAAAGCTATTTGTTTGTTAGCTTCTTTTCTAGCGTCTGCCGCTTCTCTTTTACGAACTCCCATAGCTTACCTATTATTTTTTACCTTTATTTTTTGCTCCTGCATGACCTCTAAAAGATCTTGTAGGTGAAAATTCTCCTAATTTATGACCTACCATATTTTCTGTAACATAAACCGGTACAAATTGACGACCATTGTGAACAGCAATTGTCTGCCCAACAAAATCCGGAGTTATCATAGAAGCTCTAGACCAAGTTTTAATCACAGGCTTATTTGGTTTATCCGCATTTTCTAGGACTTTCTTTTCTAATTTATAGTGTACGTATGGTCCTTTTTTTAATGAACGTGCCATGTCTATTTAATTATTTCTTTCTGCGTTCAACAATATACTTATTACTTGGATTAGCCTTAGCACGGGTTCTATAACCTTTTGCCGGTAATCCTTTTCTTGATCTTGGATGTCCTCCGGACGCACGTCCTTCACCACCACCCATTGGGTGATCTACCGGGTTCATAGCCACAGGTCTTGTACGTGGCCTTCTACCCAACCATCTTGAACGTCCCGCTTTACCAGAAACGATTAACTGATGATCTGAGTTTGAAACCGCACCGATTGTTGCCATACAAGTCAACAAGATTAATCTTGTTTCTCCCGAAGGCATTTTTATGGTAGCATATTTACCGTCTCTTGCCATTAACTGAGCGAAAGTTCCGGCAGAACGAGCAATAGTTGCTCCTTGTCCCGGACGTAACTCAATACAAGAAATTACAGTTCCTAGGGGAATTTTACTTAAAGGCATTGCATTGCCAATCTCTGGCGATGCATCTTCTCCTGACATTACTTTCTGTCCTACTTGTAAACCATTTTGAGCAATAACGTAAGTTTTTTCACCATCTACATAGCTCAAAAGTGCTATAAAAGCAGTTCTATTCGGATCATACTCAATAGATTTAACCGTTGCAGGAACTCCTACTTTAGAACGTTTAAAATCAATGATACGATACCTTTGTTTGTGACCACCGCCTATATAACGCATGGTCATTTTTCCTTGACTATTTCTACCTCCAGAGTTTTTTTTCGGTGCCAACAATGAGCGTTCCGGCTTATCAGTTGTAATGGCGTCAAAACCATTCACAACTCTAAAACGCTGACCCGGGGTAATAGGTTTTAATTTTCTAACTGACATTTTTTATTAGATATTATTATAAAAATCAATTACATCTCCTTCTCTTACCTGAACAACTGCTTTTTTATAAGCATTTGTTTTGGCACTTATCATACCACTTTTAGTGTATTTAACCGATCTGTCAGGTCTTACATTCATAGTATTTACAGAAACCACACCAACTCCATAAGCTGCTTCAACAGCATTCTTAATTTGAATTTTGTTGGCATTCTTATCAACTACAAAACCATAACGGTTATTTAATTCACTTTCTTTAGTGATTTTTTCTGTAATTATGGGCTTTTTAATGATATTCATAAACTAATTATTTGCTTAAATTTTCCTCAATCCCTTCTAAAGAACCTACTGTAAGCACTAATTTATTTGAATTCAAAACACCATAAGTGCTTAACTCAGAATTAATTACAACCTTTGAGGCTTTTAAATTGCGAGACGACAAATATACATTTTTATTTGTATCACCCAACACAAATAAAGATTTTTTGTTTTCTATACCTAAAGCTTTCAGAATTGTAATAAAATTCTTTGTGCTTGGAGTGTCAAAACTAAAATCCTCTACAACTATTAAATCAGAATCTTTTACTTTTTGAGAAAGGGCAGATTTTCTCGCCAATCTCTTTAAAGCCTTGTTTAATTTGAAAGAATAATTTCTTGGTCTTGGACCAAAAATTGTCCCTCCTCCTTTAAACAATGGATTCTTAACGCTTCCTGCACGAGCTGTTCCTGTACCTTTTTGTTTTTTAATCTTTCTGGTACTACCGGTTACTTCGTTTCTTTCTTTTGACTTATGAGTTCCTTGTCTTTGATTAGCAAGATATTGCTTTACATCAAGATAAACAGCATGCTTATTAGGCTCGATAGCAAATATTGAATCCGACAACTGAACTGTTCTGCCAGTTTCTTTTCCGTTGATATCTAAAACTTTTACTTCCATTACTTCTGAATGATTACATAAGAGTTTTTGTGACCGGGAACACAACCTTTTACAATAAGTAGGTTCTTATCGGCAACTACTTTTAAAACTCTAAGATTTTGAATTGTTACATTTTCACCTCCCATTCTTCCGGCCATACGCATGCCTTTGAATACACGAGAAGGATAAGAAGAAGCTCCTACAGAACCAGGTGCTCTCAAACGGTTATGCTGACCGTGTGTTGATTGTCCGACACCGCCAAAACCATGTCTTTTAACAACCCCTTGAAATCCTTTTCCTTTAGAAACTCCCTGAACATCTACGAATTCGCCTTCGTCAAATAATTCAACGGTGACTAAATCACCTAACTTTAAATCTGTTTCAAAATCCTTGAATTCAACAACTTTTTTCTTGACAGAAGTACCGGCTTTTTTAAAGTGACCTAATTCAGCTTTAATTGCGCGTTTTTCTGACTTGTCATCGAAACCAAGTTGAAACGCTTCATACCCGTCAACCTCTTTGGTTCTGACTTGGGTAACGACACACGGACCGGCTTCGATTACTGTGCAAGGAATATTCTTGCCGTTCTCATCGAAAATACTGGTCATGCCGATTTTTTTTCCAATTAACCCAGACATATTAAACAAATAATTATTAATAAAAATTTTAATTTTAAACACATAAAACTACAGACAGCATAATCAAATACTGTCTGTAATCTTGATTTTTCAGTATCAAACTTTGATTTCTACTTCAACTCCGCTAGGCAATTCTAACTTCATTAAAGCATCAATAGTTTTTGAAGAAGAGCTATAGATATCCAGCAACCTCTTGTATGAACTCAACTCGAACTGTTCTCTCGATTTTTTATTCACGTGCGGTGAACGTAAAACCGTAAAAATTCTTTTATGAGTTGGCAACGGAATTGGTCCTGTTACTACGGCTCCGGTACTTTTTACCGTTTTCACGATTTTCTCAGCTGATTTATCTACTAAGCTATGATCGTATGATTTTAATTTTATTCTGATTTTCTGACTCATCTCTTTTAAAAATTAAGCGTTACCTCTTGCTTTTTTAATCACTTCTTCTGAAATATTAGAAGGTGTTTCTGCATAATGAGAGAACTCCATAGTAGAAGTAGCTCTTCCTGAAGACAAAGTTCTTAAAGTGGTTACATAACCAAACATTTCTGAAAGTGGCACAGAAGCTTTGATAACTTTAGCACCTGCTCTGTCTCCCATATCGTTAACTTGACCTCTACGTCTGTTCAAATCTCCAACGATATCCCCCATATTTTCTTCAGGAGTGATAACCTCTAATTTCATTATTGGCTCGAGGATTACAGCACCAGCAGCTTTTGCAGCTTCTTTGTATCCTATTTTAGCAGCCAATTCGAAAGACAATGAATCTGAATCGACAGCGTGGTACGAACCGTCCAACAAAGTAATTTTCATCGAATCCATCTCGAATCCTGCTAAAGGACCTTGCTTCATCGCTTCTTTGAATCCTTTCTCTACAGAAGGAATATATTCTTTAGGAACGTTACCACCTTTAACTTCATTAACAAACTGTAATCCCATTGGAGCTTTTCCGTCCACTTCGTCAGCTGGTCCAATTGTGAATACAATATCCGCAAATTTACCACGACCTCCAGATTGCTTTTTATAAACTTCTCTGTGATTCGCTTTACGAGTAAGTGATTCTTTGTACTCTACTTGTGGTTCTCCTTGGTTTACTTCAACTTTGAACTCACGTCTCAATCTATCGACAATGATATCTAAGTGAAGCTCTCCCATTCCCGAGATAATAGTTTGTCCTGAAGCCTGATCGGTTCTTACTGTAAAAGTTGGATCTTCTTCGGCTAATTTTGCCAAAGCAGTACCCATTTTATCAGCATCAGCTTTAGTTTTAGGTTCAACCGCAATACCGATTACTGGATCAGGGAAGTCCATAGACTCCAATACAATTGGGTGCTTTTCGTCACACAATGTATCTCCTGTTTTAATATCTTTAAATCCAACAGCAGCTCCAATATCACCAGCTTCAATTCTTTCGATTGGGTTTTGCTTATTAGCGTGCATTTGATAGATGCGAGATATACGTTCTTTGTTTCCAGAACGAGTGTTCAACACATAAGAACCAGCATCTAACCCTCCTGAGTAAGCTCTAAAAAACGCCAAACGACCAACAAATGGGTCAGTAGCAATTTTAAAAGCCAAAGCTGCAAAAGGCTCAGTCACAGAAGGTTTACGCGAAATAGCTTCGTCGGTATTTGGATTTGTTCCCTCTATAGCTTCTTTATCTGTTGGAGCAGGTAAATAACGACAAACAGCGTCAATCATAAACTGAACTCCTTTGTTTTTAAACGATGAACCACACATCATAGGAATGATGCTCATATCTAAAGTAGCGGCACGCAATGCAACATGAATCTCTTCTTCTGTGATAGACTCTTCATCTTCCATAAATTTTTCAAGAAGGTTTTCATCATACCCGGCGATTTCCTCGATAAGCTGACCTCTGAATTGCTTTACTTCATCTACCATATCAGCAGGAATATCTACAATATCAAAAGTACTTCCGTGGTTTTCATCATGCCAAACAATTGCACGATTTTTAACCAAATCAACCACTCCTTTAAAGTCTGCTTCATCCCCGATAGGCAAAACGATAGGCACAGCATTTGAACCCAACATTTCTTTTACCTGATTACAGACATTAAGAAAATTTGCTCCTTGACGGTCCATTTTATTTACAAACCCTATACGCGGAACTTTATAATTATCAGCTAACCTCCAGTTCGTTTCTGACTGAGGCTCAACACCATCAACCGCACTAAACAAAAACACCAATCCGTCTAATACACGAAGCGAACGGTTTACCTCAACGGTAAAGTCCACGTGTCCAGGAGTGTCGATAATATTAAAATAGTATTTTTTAGTATCCGGAGTTGATTTTCCGTTTTCCATCGGGAATTGCCACTCAACAGTTACAGCTGCAGATGTAATAGTAATACCTCTTTCTGCCTCCTGTTCCATCCAGTCCGTAGTAGCAGAACCCTCGTGAGTTTCTCCTAATTTATGGTTTTTTCCTGTATAGAAAAGAATACGTTCTGTTGTCGTAGTTTTTCCGGCATCAATATGAGCTGCGATACCAATATTTCTAGTATATTTTAAATCTCTTGCCATTTTACGTTATATATTAAAATCTAAAGTGAGAGAATGCTTTGTTTGCTTCTGCCATTTTGTGAGTATCCATTCTCTTTTTAACAGCAGCTCCTTCTTCTTTAGCAGCTGCTAAAATTTCTGACGCTAATTTTCCTGCCATAGATTTTTCATTTCTCTTACGAGCATAAAGAATCATCCATTTCATAGCCATAGAGATTTTTCTATCGGGTCTAATTTGCATCGGAATCTGGAATGTAGCTCCTCCAACACGACGAGAACGAACCTCTACATGTGGCATAACATTGGTTAAAGCATCTTTCCAAATTTCCAGAGAAGTTTTCTCATTATCGCCTTTCTTTGTTTCTACAATGTCTAATGCATCATAAAATACACTAAAAGCAACTGATTTTTTACCGTCCCACATCAAATTGTTCACAAAACGTGTTACCAATTGATCGTTAAATTTTGGATCCGGTAAAAGAGGTCTCTTTTTTGCCTGTCTTTTTCTCATTTCTTTTCTTTAAAAGTTTAAAAATTACTTTTTCTTACCTGTTGCAGCCGGTGCTTGTCCTGGTTTAGGACGTTTTGCCCCATACTTACTTCTACGTTGCGTTCTTCCTGCAACTCCCGCAGTATCCAACGCACCACGAACGATGTGGTAACGTACACCCGGCAAGTCTTTTACTCTTCCACCCCTTACTAATACTATCGAGTGCTCCTGAAGATTATGTCCCTCTCCTGGGATGTACGCATTCACCTCGTTACCGTTTGTCAAACGCACACGGGCAACCTTACGCATTGCTGAGTTTGGTTTTTTTGGTGTCGTTGTATAAACACGAGTACACACACCTCTTCTCTGAGGACAAGAGTCTAAAGCAGCCGATTTACTCTTCTTAGTTACTTGGGTTCTCCCAGTTCTTACTAATTGTTGAATTGTTGGCATAATTGTTAATAAATGTTTTTATAGTTTAACAAACCCTAATTTTAGGGGTTGCAAATGTAATAATATTTTTTTGCAAAACAAATCATAATTTATTTATTTTATTTGAGTTAGTTTAGCATGCGATTTTTCAGGATTATTATCAAACTTAGATTTTAAATAAATTCAGATTGAGAAAAAGTCTTATCTTAATAATTGTTATATTATGGATATCACATCTCCATTGCCAGACTTTTTACCTAAAAGCCGAAGGACAAAATACATCCGAAACTCAAATCCTGGACTCTTTAAGCTATAAAAGAAAATTCACCGTACTGAAAGACCTTGTCGATGAAAATAAAACCATTTCGGAGAAACTTATAAAGTCGGGTTATCTTGAACATAAAAGTTTTGCAGGAAAACAAATTAACGATTCTACTTTTCTCTACTCATATAGTTTAGGAAAGCAAACAAAATCTATACATATATATATAGGTGATGTTAGAAAAAAATTTTATCTCGACTTTTGGACAGAACAGAATGACGATTATTGGGTAATTGGGATTCATGAAGTAGAAGAAAAGCTACAAAGCATTGTGTTGTATTTTGAAAAAAAAGGTTTTCCGCTGACAAAAGTAAGCCTTACCAACATAAACAATACCAACAAAATACTTTATGCCAATTTAAAAATAGAGAGTGGTAACGAAAGGAAAATCCAGGAAATTGTTATGAATGGTTATGATAAATTTCCCGAAGGACATCTCAAAAGCCTGACGAGACAATATCGAAACCTACCTCCTACGCAACAAAACCTTTTCAAAATAAACAAAGATTTAGAAAAATTCAGATTTATTAAAACCATCAAAGATCCAGAAATCCTGTTTCAGACAGATTCGACCAAAGTTTATGTCTATGTAGAAAAAACCAAATCGAATAAATTTGACGGTTTTATCGGTTTTTCAAATGACGAAGAAAGCGGTTTTAAATTAAACGGATATGTTGACCTACTTTTAAGCAACGCTCTAAACTCGGGCGAACAATTTATGCTCTATTGGAAAAATGACGGAAACAAACAGACAACTTTCAACGTTGGTCTTGATTTAGATTATATCTTCAAAACCCAAACCGCATTAAAAACAGATTTGCAAATATTTCGTCAGGATAGCATCTTTCAAAACACTCAATTTAATTTAAAGCTTGGCTATTTATTCGACTACAACACCCGTTTATACATAGGGCTACAAACTACCGAATCCACAAGCACCCAAAACAACATTACAGGAATTAGCGATTATAAATCAAGATTTTTTACTTCAACATTCGAGTTTGTTAACTTTAATCACGAAGACAGGCTATTTCCCGACAAATCCATGATTCACTTCAATGTAGGCTTTGGAAATAGAAATTCCGAAAACAACAGCGAAAATCAATTTTTTGGATTGTTTGAGGCTCATCACAATCTATACCTGAATTCAAATAATCTTATCTACGTAAAAAACATCAGCTATTATTTAAAAAGCGAAAGCTATCTCACCAACGAACTATTTCGTTTCGGCGGAATTCATTCGTTTCGAGGTTTTAATGAAAATAGTCTTCAGGCATCGCTAATGAGTGCCCTGATAACTGAATACCGATACATTATTAACTCTGGTTTATATGTGCACAGCATTATCGATTACGGATATTTTCAGGACAAATCGACCTACATGGACAACTCTCTTATAGGAATTGGCTTTGGTTTCGGCCTTAAAACTAAAAGCGGACTTCTCAACTTTGTTTATGCCAACGGAAGCACAAAAGACAACAACATCAAACTTTCAAATTCTATTGTACATATTAGTTTAAAAGCAGGTTTTTAAGTTCATAAAATAGAAAGCATTTTATACCTTTGCCCACATGCAAAAAGAAAATCAAATCTTCGGAATCAGGGCTGTGATTGAAGCCATTCAGGCGGGAAAAGAAATAGACAAACTATTTATACAGAAAGAAGCTCAGGGCGAGTTAATGCGAGAGTTATTTAAATTGGTAAAAGACAAGCAAATTTCTTACTCATACGTACCGGTAGAAAAACTCAATCGCCTTACAGATAAAAATCATCAAGGTGTTGTAGCCACAGTTGCTCCTATTTCGTTTTATGAACTCGAAGAATTGATTTCGCAAGTTTTTGAAAGTGGCAAAACGCCTTTGTTCCTTATCTTAGACCAGTTATCTGATGCTCGTAATTTTGGTGCCATTATTCGCACAGCAGAATGTACGAGTGTTAACGGCATCATCATTCCAAAACACGGGGCTGCTCCCGTAAACGGCGACACTGTAAAAACCAGTGCCGGTGCTGTATTTAATGTTCCTATTTGTAAAGTCGGACATCTGAAGGATGCTGTTTTCTATTTGCAGAGCTCGGGTGTAAAAGTGATTGCCGCCACCGAAAAAACAGACAACAATCTCTATGACGTTTCGATGACAGAGCCCACCGCTATCATTATGGGAAGCGAAGACCGGGGCATCAATCCTTCTGTATTAAAAATCGTGGACGAGAAAGCAAAATTACCTATGTTTGGTTCTATCGGTTCACTGAATGTTTCCGTAGCCTGCGGTGCTTTTTTGTATGAAGCTGTGAGGCAGCGTTTATAGTTTGTTTCAGATTTTTATTTTATCCATCTTACAAGCAATAAAAAACAACGTTTTTTTGTCTTATTGATAAGATAAAAAGAAATCACTTTACAAATTTTGAGCAATTTTGTTTCTCAACTCTGACAGTGTCGTGTAATAAATTAACTTTGGAAAAGTTTTAAAAAAGTTTAATCTTTTTGAGGTACACGAAAGGATTCGTGCACCAACAGGGGAAAGGATTAATTACAATCCTGACAGTTTATCAGGATTTTGTCTTGTGTCGAATACAGCCGTAATTATCAACTCTTTTTTGTGTTCATCAGTCCTGTATAAGATTTTGTAGTTTCGTACAATAATTCTTTTGTAGTTATTATTGTATTGCTCGTCTTCATTTTGATGAGAAAAATGAACTGATTTTGGTGCATTTATTATATCAGAAATTACATTTTTAGCTCCTTGTAAAGATTTCTTCCTGACAAAGTTGAAAACATTTTTCAAATCTTCTTTTGCCTCATCAGTCCATATAATTCTGTAAGCACTTTCAGCCATTTTACCAAGTTTCTATCTCTTTGGCTAAATCTTCATCAGAAATTATTCTTCCTGCCTTATAATCTTCTTCTGCACGCTCTAATTTAGCATTTAATGACTCAACCGTTAAAGGCTCGCCTTTACCTGTATAGCCAATTACCTTATCTTCTTCCCTTAAAACCAATTCTTTCACTTTCTGTAATAAAGATTCTTTTTGGGTATTCAATAAGTATTGTATCAATTCCAGTTTTGTTGCCTGAATATCCATAAGTTAAGCTAATTTAATCTGGTAAAGATACTGATTTTTCTTTTCTAATCGAAAATTTATTCTGTGGTTATTTTTATCTTATTGACAGGACAGAAAGAAATCACTTTACAAATTTTGAGCAATTTTGTTTCTCAACTCTGACAGTGTCGTGTAATAAATTAACTTTGGAAAAGTTTTAAAAAAGTTTAATCTTTTGAGGTACACGAAAGGATTCGTGCACCGGCGAGGGATGGTTTGACGGTTTCGAGAGCGAAGTAGTTTTTGATTAAAATATTCCTACAAATTCCCTGAAATTTTCCTTTGAAATAACCACAACTTCCGCATTGTAGGTTTTAACAAAATTAGAAGGAATATTTGCTTTTGCTTTCGGATTCCATTTGAACTCAAAACCACTTATTTTTCCGTCAGATTCTTCCAAATAGTCAATTTCCTGCTGTTGTTTGGTTCTCCAAAAATAGCTGTTACAATATTTTTTGTGGTACTGATTGTATTTCACTCTTTCGGACATCAAAAAATTTTCCCATAAAGCACCTACATCGTTCCGAAGTTCCAAAGGATTGAAATTCTGAATCAATGCATTACGGACTCCGTTATCATAAAAATAAATTTTGCGGTTGGTTTTGATTTCATTACGCAAATTCCGGCTGAATGAAGTAAGCGGAAAAATGATATACGAAAGCTCCAGCAAATAAATGTAATGAGCAACCGTATTTTTATCCACTCCCGTAAGCTGGGCAATTTCGTTGTAGCTCACTTCATTCCCGACCTGAAAAGCCAAAGCACGAAGGATTTTTTCCAGAACCTCAGGCTTTTTGATGTTTCCGAAAGCCAGAATATCTTTAAACAGATAACTTTGGGTAATCTCATTCAAAACCTCACGTTCTTCGCCTCTGCTGTTGATGACATCGGGATAAAATCCGTAAATCAGACGATTTTCCAAATCGCTCATCGCATCTAAATAGCCTTGCGATTTTTCGTATTCTTCATACGAAATTGGGAACAGAAAATACTCAAATTTCCGACCTGTTAATGGCTCATTCGTGTGGTTTCGCAGCTCAAAAGCCGATGAACCACTCATAATCAGCTGAATTTCATTGAATTGGTCGTGGATTATTTTTGCAGTCAATCCGATATTTTCAATCCGTTGTGCCTCGTCTATAAAAACAATCTTATGATTTCCGAGAATCGTTGCCAATTCTTTTGTGTTTGGGTTGGTAAGATTTTCCCTTACCAAAGGGTCATCTCCGTCCAAAAACAAAAAGTCTTTTCCCTGCAAAATCTCTTTGACAAGCGTTGTTTTCCCTACCTGCCTTGCTCCGATAACGATAATAGTTTTACCTTTAAACAGCTTATCAGAAATGGTACTTTTACTAATTCTGCTAATCATAACACTTTTTTAATTCCCCAAAAGTAATGCTTTTTAGTGAATTAAATCACTAAAAGTTATGTTTTTTAGTGAATTTATTTTCCCTTTTTACAAATTTTGAGCAACTTTGTTTCTCAACTCCGACAGAATTGTGTAATAAATTAACTTTGGAAAAGTTTTAAAAAAGTTTAATCTTTTGAGGTACACGAAAGGATTCGTGCACCAGCGGGGGTACACGAAAGGATTCTCTTTACAAATTTGGAGTGTTTTGATTTACAAATTTTGAATCAATTACGTTACATTTTTGATTAATTTTTATCTAAAATTCCACAAAGTGAGGACACTTTGCGGAGCGGAGAGACTTTTAAATGTTACTTTATTTTCTGCTTTACCGATTTTACTTTATAATGATTTTCATCAAATTTATCAGAATAAATTTTTAACGCTTTCTGATAATTTTCTTTAGATAAAACATCTTCTTTTTTCTTTTTGTAAAAATCTCCGTAAGCCAAATACAAATCTCCAAAGTTATTGTGAGAAACATCGAAATATTTTTTAAAGATTTTTTCTGATTTTGACAAGTAAGTTTGAGCTTTATCCAATTGATTGGTTTGGATTAAAAGATTAGCATAATTCAGATATACTATTCCCAAAGAATGATTTTCTCCTTTAAAATGCTCTTTCATAAATCTTAATTGACTTTTTGAACAATTCTTCTGCTTCAGAATATTTTTTAGTATTGAATTTTACAAGCCCCAAACCGTTGTAAGCAACAGCCGAATTCATAGAGTTTTCTCTTTCAGAATCTTTTTCTGCTTTTAACACTCTGTTATAAATACTATCCGAAACCGTATAATTCTCAAAATTATAATTCAAATGTGCAAATGAGTTGTGGATGTTTGTATTTCTCACATTAAACTCATAGTCTAATTCCTGATACAATTTTGTAGCTCTGTTAAAGTATTGTTGTGATTTTTCAAAATCTGAAACCGTTATTTCAATTTCTGACAAAGCAAATAAGACTAAAGTAATACCACTTTCGTCTTCAAGATTTTCGTATATAGATAAAGATTTTTGATAGTTTTCTTTTGCTTTTTTGTAATCGGATTTTATTTCATTCAGATTTGCATACAAACTCAAAAAATCAGCTTCTATCTTTGTGTTTTTTTGGGTTAATTCCAATCCTTTTTCAATATATTTTTCTGTATTTTCAAAATCTGATAAAGCAAAGTAATTTAAAGACAAATACAGATAATGTACAATTTTTAGACTATTTGACTCGCCATATTCCGAATTCAGTTTATTGATATTTCCATTCAGAATAGCAATACTTTCTGAATATGATTCAGTTACATAATGATATGTTCCATTGAAAAGCATTAATTTTTGATAGGCAAAATCTTGTCCTTTTTCATTAATTTTAATATTTTCAAAAATGGGAAATGCTTTATCTAAATGAAATTTCATTTGTTTATAATCTCCCAAAGCAAGATAATTCAAAATTAATCGCTCCCTAACCAAATAAACAGATTTAGAATAGTCTTCATCATCAGGATATTTTTCATAAAAGTCTAACGCCTGTAAAAGTAAGTCATTAGAAATAGAGTAATCCTGAAAATCAGAATATAAGGAAGCCCAATTCCTGAAAATTTCTCCCGTATAAAATTCGTCTTTATTAGGGTATTCCATTTTCGAGAAATCCGAAACAGCCAAATAAAACAAAGAATCTGCTATTTCAAACTCTCCTGTTTTTCCGTAAGAAGTAGCCAAATCATCATACACAAATACCTTTTGGGTCTTCCAATAATTAGAGTCATTTTTAGAAATATCAAGAAATAATAAGGCTATTTGAAAATTACTAACAGCTTTTTGGTAGTTTTTAGCCTTATATTCATTATCTGCTTTACATTTATAGGCTTCAAAAAGTTTAGTCATTATTCCTTTAATCCTATAAAAACCTTCTCCATCTAACAACCAACTAATGGAATAACGAAAATCCTGTTTTGCTTTATCTGAAAAATCATTGTCTTCAATAAAGTTTTTTATTTGTTGATTAAAATAATCATAATCTCTTTCAAGCCATTTCATTCCAAATTCTAACCCTTTTTCAGCTGATAAAATGGCATTATCACAATCTCCTTTTTTATAATATTTCTCAAATTCCCATATATAGCTATGTGCTTTCAGATTGTATTGCATTTCTTTATTTCCATTATGCAGACCATACATAACCGTTCTGTAAAATTTTGAAGAAACAGGCATATACATCAAAAACGAAGTAACGATTGCTATTGTCAAACTCCTTAACAACAACCATTTAAACTCTGAAAAGCTTTTTGATTTTAAAAGAAAAACAGCAAAAGCTATCAAAAGTCCAAACAATAAAATCAAATTAGGAATAGGAAAAAATATTATAAGACCTCCATCTCTCAACATCTGAAATCCGTAAATATTTGCAATAAACGAAAGAGCAAAAGCAATTCCCGAAAAAACAGAAAGCAAAAGATATTTTTTAGGAAGATTCAAAATAAAATAAGACCCGAAGCCATAAAAACAAGCTAAAGCAGAGCAAGTAAGAATAAATAAATTATTCTTAAATCCAAAATCAAAAAAGGATATAATAAAAACACCAAGGGCAAATATTAAAAATCCTTTTTCTATTTTTTTCATTGATTTATGAATAAAGTTTTAATGCCCAAATTTACATTAAATTCTTCAATCACAAGAAACTTCGAGTTTTAAACCCTATCGGGAGTCGTGTGATAAATTAACTTTCCCAAAACTTAGAACTTTGGAAAAGTTTTTAAAAAAGTTTAATCTTTTTGAGGTACACGAAAGGATTCGTGCACCAGCGGGGACTTCGTCGAATGCTCATCTCGTGTATCAACGGGAATTAAAAACATTGACCAGGGAAAAAATAAGCTACTTTTCTTTCTTCCCTATAAAATCATAAATAACTTTTATAGATGTTTTAAAATAATTCTCTATCTCGTTTTCTTTTTCCTCTTTCGGTTTCGGGGCAAAGTTTCCGTTTTCATCAAAATTTCGCATAAACGGGTCTTGCTCAGGATTAAAATCAGGATGCTCCCAATCGTATTTGATAGCTTTCTGATAATCTGGAGTTTTAAACAAATAAGCCAACATCCATCCGCTTAAAAATCCGCCCAGATGTCCCTCCCATGAAATCCCTTCTTTCACATCGGGAAACATATACCAGACCATCCCGCCATAGACCACGACCATTACCAGCGATAAAGCGACCAGCCTGTAATATTTTGTCCGGATACCTTTAAAAAAAATAAAGCTTACCAATACATAAACCAGTCCGCTTGCCCCGATATGATAGCTTTCCCTGCCAAAAGCCCACGTAAAAAATCCCGACAGCAAAATTCCCCAAAAAACAACTTTCAGAGAGATTTCCCTGTAAAAATACCGCACGGCTGCCAACAGCAATAAAAGCGGTAGCGAATTATTATACAAATGACTTATATCTCCGTGAATAAACGGACTAAAAAACACGCCTCTCAAACCTGATAACGTTCGAGGCAATATACCATATTCTGAAAAATCTACCTTAAAACGGACTTCTATCCAAAAGACAATCCACAATGCCAAAACAAAAAACAGTGGCAATGCCAGCACCGACGGTGTAAAACGAAATGTATTGCGGTCTCGCATAATGCTGTTACTTAATGACACTCCATCGGTATATCAATTTTGAAACCAAAAGGCAAAGTAATGTAATTTTGTCAGAAAAGCGTAATTTTGCAATTATGGAAGCACCTTTAGCAGAACGTATCAGACCACGCAATTTATCGGAATATATCAGTCAGTCACACCTGGTTGGCAAATCGGGTTCGTTAACCTATCAGATTCAAAAAGGAATCATCCCTTCGCTTATTTTATGGGGACCGCCCGGAACGGGAAAAACCACCTTGGCACAAATTATGGCAGAAGAAAGCAAACGCCCGTTTTATGTGCTGAGTGCCATTAATTCTGGGGTTAAAGATGTGCGTGAAGTAATCGAAAAAGCCAAGCAAAGTGGTGGATTATTCACAGCTAAAAACCCGATACTTTTTATCGATGAGATACATCGCTTTAGCAAATCGCAACAAGATTCGTTATTGGCTGCCGTTGAAAAAGGCTGGGTTACGCTTATTGGTGCCACCACCGAAAATCCGAGTTTTGAAGTGATTCCGGCATTGTTGTCAAGATGTCAGGTATATATTTTAAATCCGTTTTCTAAAGAAGATTTGGAAGCTCTTTTAAAAAGAGCTATCGAAACTGATTCCGTTCTCAAAACCAAAAAAATTTCGCTCAAAGAAACGGAGGCTCTTCTGCGTTTGTCGGGTGGCGACGGACGAAAACTTCTCAATATTTTTGAATTGGTTGTCAATGCTTCTAATGAAGAAGAAATTATAATTACCAATGATAAGGTCATGCAGCTGGTTCAGCAAAATACAGTTTTGTATGATAAAACCGGTGAACAGCATTATGACATTGTTTCGGCTTTTATCAAATCTATCCGCGGTAGTGACCCGAACGGAGCGGTGTATTGGCTTGCCCGAATGATTGAAGGAGGCGAAGACGTTAGATTCATTGCCCGCCGAATGCTGATTCTGGCAAGCGAAGACATTGGCAACGCCAATCCTACGGCTTTGATTATGGCAAACAATACTTTCCAAGCGGTTACGACTATTGGTTATCCGGAAAGCAGAATTATATTGAGTCAGTGTGCCGTTTACTTGGCGACCTCACCCAAAAGCAACGCAAGTTATATCGCCATTGGCAAAGCACAACAAATTGTGAAACAAACGGGCAATTTGCCTGTTCCCTTACATTTGCGGAATGCCCCTACCAAATTGATGAAAGAATTAGGTTATGGCGATGAATATCAATATGCTCACGATTATTTCAATAATTTTGTTGAGCAGGAATTTCTTCCGGAAACATTGGAAAACACAAAAATTTATGACCCGGGAAACAATTCGAGAGAGAACAGCACCCGCGAGTTTTTAAAAAACCGCTGGAAAGACAAGTATGGGTATTGATTAAGAACCTGTTTAAAACTTAACTTGTAATATTTCGGTAACTAATTTATCGTCCTGATAATATTCGTAAATCCATTGGTTATTTCTTTTGAAAAGCACACCGTTTACAGTATCGGAAACCGCTATATAATAATCGGGATGAGAGGTTTTTAAAATCTTTAAAGCCACTTTTGGCGTACTGTCAACCAACTGAAATCCGTTTGTAATGGGTTGAGCATAAAACACTTTTGAACTTTCCGTTACAACCACATCTTTACCGGTAGTAATCAGGTTTACAGCTTCCTGATTATCAATTGGCTTCACTTCTAGGGTTTGTGTAGTTCTCACCTGTGATTCTTTTACAATTTTTGAAACCTCTAAAGTGTTTAGAGCTTCTCTTAAAGCATCTACGTATGCTAATCTGAGCTCTTTTTGGCGACTTCTTCCTTCCTCAGAAATTATCAGCATATTTCCTTTACAATCTTTTATCGACACAGAAATTTTTGTAACCAACACACCCGGGAGTTTTTGTATATCTACAAACAAAGCATTACATCTGTTTTGTGCAATTTCATCGGGCAGAATATTGTTATCAAAAAAAACCTGAAACCCTTTTTTCTCAAAGAAAGCTTTTGTGTGTGAGCTTATATTGTAAGGATTTTCACCATTTGTAAAATTAAAAGTAAACGGAACCACAATTTTACCCCGAGATTCTGTTTCCTGAGAAACTATAGGCAGGAAATTCAGTAAAAAAAGAAAAATAAATATTTTTTTCATTGATTTTTAAAGTTAAACTTACTGTTTTATTTTCCTTTGACTATTACCGCATCATCAATATGGTAAATCCAGTCATCAACATCAGAATCGTTATAGCGAAAAGTACCTTCGAGAGTAACATACTGGTCGGTTTTCAGTCTGGGTGTTGTTCCTTTAAATTTTATTCCCATGATAGTTTCGGGACCAGCTTGTCCACAGAAAAAACAAGAAGCAAAAACGTTTTTGCTCAAAGCATAAGTAACATTATCAACGGGAATGATAAACCCACTCATGACGATTTTCTTTTTATTTTTTTCTTTAAGTGTTGAATTTATTATCGGATACATCACACCTTCAGGAAAATCCTTGTTTGGTTTTTTGATATATTTTATTACTCCGAGCAATTTCCATGAGAGAGTGTCAGGTTTGGATTGTATAAAACTTTCAGACAAACCAAAAGAGTTTGTAAAAACACCTGCTTGTTGTAGCGGAACATTATTCTCTTGTGTTTCTTTAGAAGTAATGTTTAAAGTGATTAAAACGGTAAAAGTGGCTATAAAAACCCAAAATATCTTACGCATTTGCTAATGTTTTTGAAATGTTCAACCTATAAGCTTTCAAAGCCGGAATTAATGCTGCCAGAAAGCCTGTAAAAATAGTAACTAAAAATAAAATCCCTTCTTTTTTCCACAATATTGTCATGGGGTCAAAAGCTATTTTAAACTGATCGTCTGTTGATGCGGATATAAACATCAAAGCGATTCGACCAATAATAATGCCAAATAAAAACCCGACAACACACAACCACAGACTTTCTAACATAACCAGTTTGAGCAGTTTCCCTCTTGATGCACCATTTACCCGCATTAGAGCAAATTCATACTTACGTTCTTTGAGCCTGTTATATAAAGCAATAAAAATACTGATTCCCGAAATCAGCATAATGCCATAAGCAAGATATTCTAATGCCTGCAACCCGATTCCAAAAAGTGAAAACAAACGATTGATTTCAATGGCAGGTAATGCCGCTTGCATTTTGGTGTTTTGGGCAATCATACGAGGCCACGAAACAATGCCCATTTTACTTTTAAATTTGACCAAGACTGCCGTGATTTCTTTTTCGGAATCATGGTCGTGATCGTGTTCTTCATGGTCATGGTCATGCCCTTCGTGGTCGTGGTCATGATGCTCGTGGTCTTCGTGCATTGCCCAGACACTTTCTATATTAGAAAGAATTAGATTATCGACCACTTTTCCGGTTGGTTGACCAATTCCGGTTATGACATAGGCATATTCTTCATGTTTATGACCTTCTTCGGCATCGCCGTGTGTTCCGTAAAAAGTATCACCTATTTTCAACTGAAGTTTCCTTGCGACTTCGCTACCGATGACTACTTCAAAATTTTCATCAAAAGTTTTTCCTTCGGCAATTTCAACATTGTATTTTTTAAGATAATCTTGCGTAGTTCCTACAATCCTAAAACCAAGATAATTATCGCCAAACGCCAACGGAATAGCTGTTTCAACAAATGGATGCTTCATCCAAACCTGAGCTTCTTTGTAATTGATGTTTCCTGTGGGTGCATCGACATGATAGACCGAAGATAATATCAATTGCAACGGACTTCCTTGTGCACCGAGAACCAAATCTACTCCGTCGATATTACTTGAAAACTGCTTTTCAAATTGTTCTTGCAGCAATATCAAAACTGAAATAATCGCAACACCGGAAGTAAGCAAAATCAAACTCAAAACTGTGTTGAGCGGTTTAAACCAAATATTCCTCCAGGCTAATTTTGTAATCATATCAATTCAGGTTTATTTGGTTAGGGAAAATATCTTTCAGTCGCTGGTCATGCGTAACAATCAAGAGTGCTGCTTGATATTCTTTGGCGAGCTTTTCTAAAAGAGTAGAAACTTTTCTGGCATTTTCATCATCAAGGCTCGAAGTGGGTTCATCTGCCAACAGAACTTTTGGTTCATTTATTAAAGCTCTTGCGATAGAAACACGTTGTTGCTGACCAATACTCAACTCAGACGGTTTTTTGTGCATTTGATTTTCAAGGTCTAAAGTTTTGAGCAGCTCTTTGGCTTTTTCGGCTGCTTTTTTTCCGGTTGCCAGCCACGAAGCCAGCACCACATTTTCAAGTACTGAGAGTGATGCAATAAAATGTGATTGTTGCAAAACCAATCCGATATGTCTGCCGCGAAAATGGTCTAAATCATTGTCTGAAAATTTGGAAATATCTTCCTTCTCAACAACAATTTCACCTGAATCAGGGCGTAAAAGTCCACCCAGCAAATGCAATAAGGTGGTTTTTCCTTTACCCGAATTCCCGGTAATGAGCAATGTTTTTCCTTGTTTACATTCAAAATCCGGAAACCGGAAATCTGTATTTGAGTTATATGAAAACTGAAGATTTTTTATAGAAACCATAGTAGGTGTTTTCTAAATTATTCTCGCAATATACAGAATAGATTATATTTCAATCTTAAATATTTTCTAAAATCGTTATAAAATGCCTTCGTCTGCAAAACTGTAATATCCGTGTTCAACAACAATAATATGGTCTAAGACTGATATGTCAAGGTTTTTTCCGGCTACTTTGACTTTTTGAGTAATCTGTTTGTCGGCTTCACTGGGCATTAGTTTGCCCGAAGGATGATTGTGACACAAAATCAATCCTACGGCATTTTGTTCTAATGCCGTTTTAAAAATGATTCGAACATCGACAAATGTTCCGGTGATACCGCCTTTTGATAATTGTGATTTATAAACAATCTTATTGGAATTATTGAGATACAAAACCCAGAATTCTTCATACGTCAGTTCTCCAACAATAGGCTGCATGACCTCAAAAACACTTTTGCTCGAAGTTATTTTTTTTAGTTCTAAAGTTTCTTCTACTCTCCTACGACGACCTAATTCGGTAGCTGCAACAATAGAAACAGCTTTTGCCTCGCCGATTCCTTTAAAGGTCATAAGCTGTTTTATAGAGAGTTTTCCTAAAGCGTTGAGGTTATTATTTACAGAATTAAGCAAGCGTTTACTGAGTTCTACCGCACTTTCGTTGCGGCTTCCGGAACCGATAAGGATTGCAATAAGTTCGGCATCGCTCAGAGATTCCCTTCCTTTTAACATCATTTTTTCTCTGGGCTTATCGTCTTCTGCCCAATTCCTGATTGAAAAATGTTTATTCTCTTCCATGTTCTTAATTGAATAAAAACAAAAATAAGGAATTTAACTATCTGTTTATTATTCTTTTAAAAGTTTAAATGAATTCATAGAATAAATTGGTAAAAAAAATAATACCAAGCAAAAGAACATTTTTTTAGCCAACTGATAAAAGCTTAAATCACTTCTATTTACTTTTGCAAAAAGGAAGAACCATGAATTTAGAATCACTAAAACCCGAAGTAATCACAATTCTGAAACAGACAAAATCAGACAGAACCACTAAATTGCAAAACCTCTGCAAATTCCTGAAAGAAAAAGTCCCTTATTATAACTGGGTGGGGTTTTATTTTGCCAATCACGTAGCGAAAACTTTACATCTCGGAGCTTATGCCGGAGAACCCACAGACCACACAATTATTCCTTTCGGAAAAGGCATCTGCGGACAAGTAGCGGTTTCTAACCAAAACTTTATGGTGCCCGACGTCTCGGCACAGGATAATTATATAGCTTGCAGTATTACCGTAAAATCTGAAATTGTGATTCCGCTGTTTGTAAACGGGAAAAACATCGGGCAGATTGATATTGACAGCCACACGCTGAATCCTTTTACAGAAGCAGACGAGCGTTTTTTGGAATATGTAAACCAAGAAGTTGCAAAGTTATTTTAATATTCATTTAAAATAATTCATAATTCACAATTCATAATTCATAATTATTTTTACCTTTGCAACCGATTTGAGAAAGACTCAAAATCATACATAAAAATCATTTAAATAATATTGGCATGTATTTGACTAAAGAAGTTAAAGGAGAAATTTTTGCAAAACATGGTGGTTCTGCCAAGAACACCGGTTCTGCCGAAGGACAAATTGCATTGTTTACATTCAGAATCAACCATCTGACAGAACACTTGAAAAAAAATCGTCACGATTATAATACTGAGCGTTCATTGGTTATGTTGGTAGGTAAAAGAAGAAGTCTTTTAGATTATTTAAAAATGAAAGACATCAACAGATACCGTGATATTATCAAAGAATTAAACATCAGAAAATAATCAATAGGGGCTTTGTGCCCCTTTTTGTTTAATAAATATTTAGAAAAAGTTTTGGTTTTTCATTGGGTTACACTAAACAAACAACAACACAACTAACTCATTTTAATAACCGAAATTAAGTTTATGATTCCAAAAGTAACCCAGGAAAAAATCGATTTGGGAGATGGCAGAACCATCACCGTCGAAACAGGTAAACTTGCAAAACAGGCAGATGGTTCTGTTGTTGTAAGAATGGGAGATACGATGTTGCTTGCAACTGCTGTGTCTGCCAGAACTGCAAATCCGGGAGTAGATTTTCTCCCTTTGACAGTAGATTATCGTGAAAAATTTGCAGCAGCAGGTCGCTTCCCCGGCGGATTCTTCAAAAGAGAAGCACGTCCGAGCGACAGCGAAATTTTAACCATGCGTCTGGTTGACCGTGTGTTAAGACCTTTATTTCCCGATGATTATCATGCAGAAACACAAATCATGATTCAGTTGATGAGCCATGACGAGTCTGTCATGCCCGATTCTCTTGCCGGATTGGCGGCTTCTGCTGCTTTGGCAGTATCAGACATTCCGTTTTACAATTACATTTCAGAAGTTAGAGTAGGTCGTATAAACGGAAAACTAATCATCAATCCGAGCCGTGAACAACTTGCTATATCCGACATAGATATGGTAATCGGAGCTTCAATGGATTCTGTTGCCATGGTTGAAGGCGAAATGAAAGAGATCTCTGAAATGGAAATGGTCGAAGCAATTAAATTTGCACACGATGCCATAAAAGTTCAGATAGAAGCACAACAACGTCTTCGTAAAGCAGTAGGTATAGCAGAATATAGAAGCTATGAAGGAGAGCCAAACAATGCTGAGATAGAGAAAAAAGTTTGGGATGCTGCTTATGACAAATGCTACGCTATTGCTCAAGAAGGAACAGCCAAACATGAAAGAAGCGAAAAATTTGCCACTGTAAAAGAAGAAATTTCTACTTTATTTACTGAAGAAGAATTGTTGGAAAGCGGTGAATTGGTTGACAAATATTTCTATAAAACACAAAAAGAAGCAGTTCGCAACCTGATTCTTGACAAAGGAATCCGTTTAGACGGAAGAAAAACTACCGAAATACGCCCTATCTGGTGCGAAACAGACTATCTTCCTTCTGTACATGGTTCAGCTATCTTTACCCGAGGCGAAACACAAGCTTTGGCAACGGTTACTTTAGGAACTTCCAGAGAAGCAAACACAATCGACTTACCTTCAGAACAAGGAGAAGATCGTTTTTATTTACACTACAACTTTCCACCTTTTTCAACAGGAGAAGCCAAACCATTAAGAGGAACTTCACGCAGAGAAGTTGGACACGGAAACTTGGCTCAAAGAGCTTTAAAAAACATGATTCCTGCAGATTGTCCTTATACAATCCGCGTGGTTTCTGAAGTGTTGGAGTCTAATGGCTCTTCTTCTATGGCAACCGTATGTTCAGGAACTTTGGCTCTTATGGATGCCGGTATTCAAATGAATGCACCTGTTTCTGGCATTGCGATGGGACTCATTACAGACGGAGACCGTTTTGCGGTTCTTTCGGACATACTTGGTGATGAAGACCATTTGGGAGATATGGACTTTAAAGTAACTGGAACTTCAGAAGGCATCACAGCTTGCCAGATGGACATCAAAATCGAAGGATTGCGATATGACATTATGGAGCAAGCATTAGAACAAGCTCGTGAAGGACGTTTACATATTTTAGGCAAACTAACCGATACATTGGCACAGCCAAGACCGACCGTTAAGCCAAATGCACCAAAAATTGTTACGGTTACAATTCCTGAAAACTTTATTGGTGCTTTAATCGGTCCCGGTGGAAAAGTAATTCAGGAATTACAGAAACAAACCAACACAACCATTGTAATTAACGAAGCTGACAATTTGGGTATTGTTGAAATTTTAGGAACCAGCCAAGAAGGCATTGACAAGGTTCTTGCTAAGATTGATTCTATAATATTTAAACCAGAAGTTGGCGAAACTTATGATGTTAAAGTAATTAAAATGCTTGACTTTGGTGCTGTTGTAGAATATCTAAAAGCTCCCGGAAACGAAGTATTGCTTCACGTTTCTGAGTTGGCTTGGGAACGTGTAGAAAACGTTTCTGATGTTGTAAACATGGGCGATGTCTTCCCTGTTAAATATATTGGTATCGATCCAAAAACTAAAAAAGAGAAAGTGTCTCGTAAACAATTATTACAAAGACCTCCTCGAGAAGACAAAAAACCTTATAACAACCCACAGAAACCACAGTAACATTTTAAATATTAATCTATAACTCCGGTATCACAAAAAGATTCCGGAGTTTTTTTATTGGTTATATTTAAAGGCTTATTTTCATTTTTTTGATAATTTTTGTAATACAAATCTGTTTTTCTCAATATTTTCATATTTTTGCGAAACATTAACTTAACATAACAAGACTACTCACTACATGTATCAAGTCAAAGTTCACATTTTCTGTTTTAGAATTCTTTTTTTTCTGCTCGGAATTGCCTCCTTTCAGTTAAATGCACAAGAATTTTCAATTACCGGAATTTTGTCAGACACAGACAATACTCCTCTTGAAGGCTCTGAAGTCGTTTTGTTGGAAAACAAAAAAATCATTTCTTCCGGAATTACAGACTCAGCAGGTTTCTTTTCTATTCAAGCTACTTCCGGAATATTTCAGTTGAGGTGTTATTTTTTTGGAGAAGTTATATATGCAACAGATTTTGAAGCAAACCAAGACATTAATTTAGGAAACCTTACATCCTTTGACTCACCAAATCTGCTTAGCGAAGTAGAGATTATTTCTAAACGAAAAGTTATCGAAACCCAAATAGATCGAACGGTTTTTAATGTAGAAAATAGCATAAGAGCTGTAGGTTCTGACGGTTTTGAACTGCTCAAAGCAAGTCCGGGTGTGATTGTCCAAGGTAATAACATCAATATCGTCGGAAAAAGTAGTGTTCGGGTTATGGTTGATGACAGGATTGTAAATTTATCCGGTGAAGATTTGAACAGTTATCTGAGAAGTTTGAGTTCTGAGAATATAAAAAGCATCGAAATTATTACAACACCTCCTGCAAAATATGATGCCGAAGGAAATAGCGGGCTTATTAATATCCGATTAAAAAAAGCTCCTATTGATTCCTGGTCTGCAACCATACGCGGAACTTACCTTCAATATCATTACCCATATTATGCCGTTGGAGCCGGAATCAACTATAACAAAAATAAATTTAGTTTTAACGCTGACCTTGCAAAACAATCAGGTTCTTACAGAACAACAGAAACATACGAGACAGAGTATGCTGGTGAAACTTGGAATTCTCTCATTAAAAGAAGAGATTATACTGATGCTTACAGAGGGCTTTTAGGTTTCGAATATAAGGTTTCTTCAAAAGCAACAATTGGCACAAAATACATAGGACTCATCAACAAACCCGACATCAATGATGTTAACACAACTCACATTTTCAATTCTGGAAACGACATTCTTTTAGGACAAAACACAACCCGAGGATTCAACAATTCTAAATCGGAAAACAATTCTCTAAATGTATTTTATACGCAACAATTGGACACCTTAGGAAAAGCATTGACTTTGGATTTAGATTATTTTACATACAAACAAACGCAAGACAGAAATTTTGCAAGCGAAAATGTTTTTAATAACGGTAACATTGAAACTTCTTCGGCAAACAACAATAGTTTACAGAAGTTAAAAAATTATAGTGCAAAATTAAACTTCGATTTACCCTATACCTGGGCAAATATCAATTTTGGGGGCAAAATCAGTTTTACCGAAAACATTAGTGATATCGCTTATTTTGATACAACAAACGGTATTAATATCGCAGACATACAGCAGACAAATGATTTTGACTATACAGAAAACACTCAGTCTGTTTATGTTAGCATTAACAAACAACTGAGCGAAAAATGGCAGGCTCAAGCGGGTATTCGCTATGAAAATACTCAAACAAAAGGAATTACCACATCTTTAGACACATCTCAAAATCAAACCAACACTTATGATTATGACCAATGGTTTCCTTCTGCATATCTACTTTATACTGCAAACGAAAACAATAGCTTTTCTGCAAGCTATAACAAACGTATTGGCAGACCCGACTTTTGGTGGTTGAATCCCTTTAAATGGTATTTTAGTCCATACCTTATTATTGAAGGAAATCCTTTTGCACAACCGTCTTTTACAGACAATTTTGAACTGGGTTACAACTACAAGGAAACACTATTGTTTAAGTTATATTATTCTCATACTTCAAATGGAAATTATCAGATTCCTTTTGTGGACTACTCAGAAGACCCTGCTGTTACCCGTATGGTTTATGACAATTTATACGATTCTGACCAAACAGGAGCTACCATAACTTCAATTCAAAATATCTTTAATTGGTGGGAAAGTACAAATACTCTTAACGGACATTATAATAAAGCTGAACTTGACGCGTCTGTGCCTTCTCCGACCAGAAACGGATTTGTATTTTCTGCCTCAAGCAACAATAGTTTCACACTCAACAACAAAAAAAATTTGATGGCAGAGGCAAATTTCAGTTACAACTCTAAAATTTATAACCACATCTACGAAACCACTCCATTCAATAGATTAGATTTAGGACTTCGATATTCAATCAGAGAAAAGGGTCTCTCTTTCTATATCTATGGATTTGACGTTTTTAGGAGTTCCCGTTTTTACAGAGACACAAACCTGAACAACACACCTCAAAAACATTCTATTTATTTTGATGAAAGAATGATTCGGGTTGGTCTTAGCTATAAATTTGGCAATAAAAAGCTAAATGCTTCCTATCGTGAATCGGGCAATGAAGAAGAAAAAAACCGCACAAGATAATTTTATTTATTATTTGTGTAACTTTTTTGAAACTTGTACCGTATAACATAAACAATCCTAAAAAAATAAGGAGATTAAACTACATGAGACAACTAAAAATCACCAAGCAGGTAACCAATCGCGAAACAGCTTCATTAGACAAATACCTGCAAGAAATCGGAAAAGTTGATTTAATTACTGCCGATGAAGAAGTTGAATTAGCACAAAGAATTAAAGCCGGAGACCAAAGAGCATTAGAAAAACTTACAAAAGCGAATCTTCGTTTTGTTGTTTCTGTTGCAAAACAATATCAAAACCAAGGTTTGACACTTCCGGATCTTATCAACGAAGGTAACTTAGGACTAATAAAAGCCGCTCAGCGTTTTGACGAAACCCGTGGTTTCAAATTTATTTCTTATGCTGTATGGTGGATTCGTCAGTCAATTCTTTCGGCTTTGGCAGAACAATCCCGTATTGTTCGTTTACCGCTAAACAAAATTGGCTCTATAAACAAAATAAACAAAATGTATGCGTTGTTAGAACAGTCAAACGAAAGAGCTCCATCTGCTGAAGAAATTGCCAAAGAGCTTGATATGACCGTAAATGACGTAAAAGAGAGTATGAAGAATTCCGGTCGTCACTTATCTATGGATGCTCCACTTGTAGAAGGTGAAGATTCTAATCTATACGATGTACTTCGTTCGGGAGAATCTCCAAATCCTGACCGTGAATTAATACATGAATCGCTTCGAATTGAAATAGAACGTTCTTTAGAAACACTTACTCCAAGAGAAGCCGACGTGGTTCGTTTATATTTTGGTCTGGGAGATCAGCATCCGATGACTTTAGAAGAAATTGGCGAAACCTTTGATTTGACACGTGAACGTGTTAGACAAATTAAAGAAAAAGCCATCAGAAGACTAAAACACACATCACGTAGCAAAATACTGAAAACATACTTAGGGTAAAACAACGACACCCCTAATTGTTTTTCGGAATTTAGCTTCACTTATTTTAAAACTAACACATTAGTAATAACAACAAACAGTATAACAACTGTTCGTTTTTTGATTGATGATTGAAACCTCGGCTGATTACCGAGGTTTTGCTTTTTAAAGGCAAGCAAAACCTCAGTCTGTTCGCTATTGCTCGAGTTTCCGAGGTTTTGCTTTTTAAAGGCAAGCAAAACCTCAGTCTGTTCGCTATTGCTCGAGTTTCCGAGGTTTTGATTTTTAAAGGCAAGCAAAACCTCAGTCTGTTCGCTATCGCTCGAGTTTCCGAGGTTTTGATTTTTAGCCCCAACCCATAAGGGACTTGCCTAAAAAAATTTTATGAACTTCGCAGAAAAACTTTGTGCCTTTGTGGTTAAATTTTACCTTTGCAATAACAATTATTTCTGAAACAAGCTCGGAATAAACAACACACAACATGAAAAAAACACTTATTGCTCCATCTGTTTTGGCAGCTGATTTCGGAAATCTTCAACGTGATATCGAAATGATAAACAAAAGTGAAGCAGATTGGTTTCACATCGATATTATGGATGGTGTTTTTGTACCAAATATCTCATTTGGGATGCCAGTTTTGGATGCCATTACAAAACATGCAAAAAAAACAATAGATGTGCATTTGATGATTGTGCAACCCGAACGATATATCAAGACTTTTGCCAAATTGGGAACTCACATACTCACTGTACATTACGAAGCATGTACGCACCTTCATAGAACGTTGCAGGAAATTAAGGCGGAAGGTATGAAATGTGGTGTTGCACTCAATCCGCATACAAATGTGAGTGTTTTAGAAGATGTAATAAACGACATTGATTTGGTTTGCCTGATGAGTGTAAATCCCGGATTTGGCGGACAATCATTTATTGAAAACACTTATAAAAAGATTGTTCAACTTAAAGAAATAATCACTCGGAACAATGCTACTACGCTAATTGAAATAGATGGGGGCGTAACCGACAAGAACGCTTCTAAGTTATCCGAACATGGAGCTGATGTACTTGTTGCGGGAAGCTTTGTTTTCAAATCTGAAAATCCGTTGCAAACCATTAGTGCCTTAAAAAATCTGGCATAAAAAAGAAATACCGAAGCAGAATAACAATTAAATTCTGCCCCGATATTTCACAGCACTTTGTTGTTGGTTTAGTATTGTGCTATCAGATATTTTATCAAATCGGTTGTTGTAACAATACCCACAAGCAAATCGCCTTCTACAATTGGTAAAGCATGAAATTCTCTTTCTGCTAAAATCTCTGCCACATCTTTGATGTTTGTTTCCGGATTTACATACACCAATTTTTTGGTCATTACCTGTTCTACTGTAAACATATTATATACTGTAACATCTACCACATCTGCATCATCATCAACTGCATCTACAAACGAAATCCTCAATAAATCTGTATAGCTGAGCATTCCTACAATTTTGTTACCGGTCACTACCGGCATGTGGCGTATTTTATGTTTCTTGAACAGCATTTCGGCTTTGGTCAAATCATCCGTTAAATTGAGTTTGACCACATTTTTTGTCATGATTGTTGACACAGGAACTCGTTGTTTCATAATACAAACATTTAAAAATGATACATCTGTTTTTGCTTACTTAATCTTAAACAAAATTCAGACTAAAAAACCACTAAAAACATGACAATCATCAGTTTTTTGATGCTATTTATTTTATAAATTTAGTAGTTTTTGACAAGGAACGAAAACTGTGTCAAAGATGGCATTCTTATGTAAAAAACGGCTTTATTAATGAAGTGATATAATTACCCAACTCAGATATTAGTCATTTTCTTTCTTCTTAAATATAGAACCGATTTCTTTTCCGATTTTCTGAACGGTTTCTATTCCTTTGTTTAAAGGTTCAGAAGAGATGTCTAAATCAGGGTATCTATCATCACTAAAATTATCAAACTGTTGCGGATAGATTACAAAACGACTATTTAGCGGGAAATACTTCTCGATTTTTGATGGTATATTTTCGAGAATTCCCATATATGAAGCTGCTCCTCTTCGGGCAGATATAAGCACTAATAAATCATCCTGATGAATGTCTTTTGAAAGTATCAAGAAATCTTCCCAATCTGTAAAAACATGCATCGTTATTGATGCTGCAAGCTTTCCTTTTTTAATCACTTTTTCTACGGAATTTTGTGTAGATTCATTACAATAAAATTGAATACTTACGCTCAACTCTTGAGCCAACGCACATAATTTTGTTACCCATAGGCTAAATCCGTTTTCGTGTTCTGCCAACGGTGGTGCTGTTACCACTATTCTTTTATGAAGCACTAAAGGTTTTTCTAAATGGCATATAAAAATAGTTTTGTCTGTATTATTTAGTATGCTATCCAACTTCTCCCCTATTAATCTTTCAAAAAAACCGGTACGCTGAGGCCATCCTAAGATAATTATATCAACAATCAACTCACGAGATATTCGAGTGATACCGCTGGCGGCATTATGGTCAATAGTTGTAACCACATTGACTTTAGTCTCTGATGCTGAAGCTTCTTTTACAAATTCTTCGAGTTTATTTCTTGCTTTTAGAATATTAATTTCGGCTTCGTCGTTATTAGAAACCACCGACAAAATAGACACCGGATTAGCCGATTTCTTATCTTTTATAAAAACAGCCAGCTCTAAAAGTTTCTCTATCTTTGACACATCTGCAATAGGCAAAAGAATATGTTCGCTTGTTGCTGCACCGTTTGTTTTTATAATTTGTTCTGCATCCTCATCAGATTCTACAACAATCTTTTTACCCGCTTGTTCTGTAGCAAACGAAGCAACAACGCAAGTGATAAGAATAAGAATAATCGTTCCGTTTAAAATATTTTCATCCAGAATTTCAGCTTTAAACCCAACTAAGATTACCGCTAATGTTGCTGCGGCATGAGCTCCACTCAATCCAAAAATAAGCTGACGCTGAGCAGGTGAGTATTTAAAAACTAATTGTGTAAACCGTGCAGCCAACCATTTACCAAACAAGGCAACAACCGTTAATGTTCCAGCCACAATCAAAGCAGTCGGACCACTCATAATGACGCTTACATCGACCAACATACCTACACTTATCAGGAAAAACGGAATAAACAGAGAATTGCCGATAAACTCTATTCTATTCATCAGAGCTGAAGAATGTGGAATCAGTTTATTTAGAGCTAACCCTGCAACGAATGCCCCAATAATCGCTTCTACTCCGGCAACTTCTGCCAAAAAAGCCGCAAAAAACACCACAGAAAGCACAAAAATATAATGTGAATGTTTTTCACTTTCTAACTTTTTGAAAAACCACTTGGCAATTTTTGGAACAATTACAAACATTATAAATGAGAAAATAGCCAACGAAACAATGAGTCGAATCCAAAATTCTTGATTTAAACTTCCTTGACTATTTCCGATAATTACTGCCAATATCAAAAGCACGGCAGTATCTGTAAGAATCGTTCCTCCTACGGTAATAGCTACGGCTTGATTTTTTGAAATTCCTAGTTTGCTAACTATAGGATATGCAACAAGCGTATGGGTTGCAAACATACTAGCTGTGAGCAAACTGGCGTTAAAATCGTATCCTAAAAAGTAATAGCAAACAGGGAAGCCTATTGCAATTGGGATAATAAAAGTAAAAAATCCGAATAATATACTTTTGTTTCGGTTAGATTTGAATTCGTTTAAATCCAATTCCAATCCCGCAATAAACATAATATAGAGCAAACCTATGGTTGAGAAAAGATCGATTGCCGAACTCTTTTCGAGAACACCTAATCCATACGGACCAATAACCACACCAGCAATGATTAGTCCGATTATACCCGGTATATTTAATTTTCTCAACAGTATGGGAGACAATAAAATAATAAATAGAATTAATGAAAATATCAATATGAGGTTTTCTAAAGGTAGTTGAAATTCGTGCATTAATTCTTTAAAAAAATCTGTCATCATTTTTATTTTGTTTAATCTCCCGAAAGGGGTTTATTTAATGTTTATAAAAATAGGAATAAAAATCTAAAAGTTACTTTTAGTGATAAATAAATTTTGAAGATTCTCCGCATTCACTTGACTGTGAGGTATTGTAACATTTTTGGTGTTCCGTTATAGATATTTAGGTCAACCGGGCTTTTGATACCCTGCACAACACCTTTCTCGGTAAACTGCCAGAAAGTCCATTCGTCTTTAATATCTTCGACAAAGAAATTATAATTGGCGATCCAAAAGGTATAACCTTTGAAGTCCTTTTGTAAGAAATCTTTATAGTAGCTTTCTCCTGAATAAATAATCGGTTTCACCTTATAATGGTCTTCAACCTTGGCAAGCCATCTCTTTAGCCCTACCCTCAAGCTGTCTATCGATTGGGTTTTTGGCAGGTTTTCTATATCCAAAACGGGAGGCAAATCTCCCGATTCTAACCTAACATATTTGATAAAATTATTGGCTTGTTGTATAGAATTTTCGTTAGGACGATAGTAATGATAAGCTCCGCGAATGAGTTTATTTTGTTTACTTTGCTCCCAATTCCGCTCAAACTGTTTGTCCAACAAGTTTTTTCCAGCTGTAGCTCTTATCAGTGCAAAAGAAACCGGAAAAGAATCTTCGATAGCCCTTACTTGCTCCCACTCTATCTTTCCTTGATATTGCGAAACATCAATGCCATACATTTTTTCAGGATATTTTTTTAATATCTGATAAATACGAGCCTCGGAGACTTTTGAAGTACCCTCAGGAAATGTCGTATGGCGGGATTTAAAGCTGAAATAATAGGCTAAAGCATCACGGTAGTGGTAACTCGTAACACCTACAAATAGTAATACAGTAATTGCTATTAAAAGACCTCTCCAAAAAACCTTTGCAGAAGATTTTTTTTTAGATGATTTTCTCCGAATCGGTTTTCGTTTTGAAGCTCCCATTAAGATTCAGATTTAGGTCTAAAAATCAAAGACAAAAGTATATAGCTCAGGATAATCAACGGAATAGCGGCAATATTTAAAAGCACCAAAAACGCCAATGACAGAATAAGAAAAAATATTTGTAATTTATACTTTTCAAAGCGAAAAGATTTAATTTTTAGTGAAAACAAAGGAATCTCGGCATTCAGAACATAGGCACTCAAAACAATTAAAACCAACAAAAGCCAGAGAGGAAAAACAACACCCGAAAAATTATCGTCATAAAACGACTCATTAATCAGCGGCAAACTCACAAAAAACAGGGCATTTGCCGGTGTGGGTAAACCTATAAAACTATCTGTCTGACGTGTATCTATATTGAATTTCGCCAAACGATAACAAGACCCTAAAGTAATTATAAACCCGGCATAAGGAAGAAACTCCGGAGTATCCGGAATATTTTTAATCATATTATACATCACATAACCCGGCACGACACCGCTTGTTACCATATCTGCTAACGAATCTAACTGTACACCAAGCGGGCTTTGCACCTTGAGCAGCCGAGCAAAAAAACCGTCAAAAAAATCAAAAAATATTCCCAAACAAACAAAGAAAAACACCAAACTGTAATGTTCTTTTGAAACAAATACTAAAGCGATACAGCCCGAAAACAAGTTGAGAAGCGTAAATAAATTGGGAATATATTTTTTTAGACTCATGGGTTTTAAATTTACGAACAAAATTAATACAATAACTTACAAACACATACGTTTTGTATTTGTTATTTTTGTCACATCTTTGTAAAAGTTAAAAAAAACACTTTGAAAAACATACTATTTCTCATTCTTATAATTACCTCAGTTGCCGTTAACGGACAAGCTGTACGTAAATATTCTAATGAGTTTATGAATATCGGAGTCGATGCTGCCGCCTTAGGAATGTCTAATGCCGTAACTGCCAGCACCAATGATGTGAATTCAGGTTATTGGAATCCGGCAGGACTTGTTAATCTTGAAGACAAACAGATTTCTTTAATGCACGCCAATTACTTTGCTAATATTGCTCAGTACAATTATGCAGCTTTTGCAATGCCTATTGACGACAGGAGTGCGTGGGGCGTATCTTTGATTCGTTTTGGTGTTGACGACATCATGAACACAACTCAACTTATTGACAGCGAAGGAAATATAGACTATAACCGCATTAGTTTGTTTTCTACTGCCGATTATGGAGCCACTTTCTCATACGCCCGCAGATTGCCTGTTCCGGGGTGGCAATATGGTGTTAATGCCAAAGTCATCAGGAGAATCATAGGTAAATTTGCTAATTCATGGGGATTTGGTATCGATGTAGGAATTCAGTTTGAACGTAGTGACTGGATGGTTGGTCTGATGGTTCGCGATATTACGACCACTTATAATGTATGGAATATCGATGAGGACGAATATCAAAAAATAGCCGATGCCATTCCGGGAGAAAATCAGGAATTGCCTGAGACAACCGAAATTACACTTCCGAAAGCTCAATTGGGAGTGGCTCGAAAATTTATCTTCCGTTATGATTACAGTATTTTAGCAGCCGTAAATCTTAATATGCGTTTTGCCCGCACCAATGATATTTTTTCTACAGATTTTGTCAGCATCGACCCTGCATTAGGATTGGAATTTGGTTATACCGACTTGGTTTTTGTAAGAGCCGGGCTCGGAAACTTTCAGAATGTTCAGCAGATTGATAACACCGAAAAAATAGGATTTCAACCAAATATTGGATTAGGGTTTAAATATAAAGGTATTCAGATAGATTATGCTCTAACTGATATTGGTGACCAAAGTGCGGCCTTATACTCTAATATCTTTTCGGTAAAAGTAGATTTGGGAATTTTTAGATAAGAAATTTCAATAGCAATGGCAATTTCAACAACAATTTTCAGATCCAAAACACAACTTCAGTTATTTCTACTCATTCTTTTCTGTCTGTTTCAAACCAATTTTGTGCAAAGTCAGAGATTGAGTGATTCTGCAAAAGTTTCTGTTCTCACTTGCGGAAGTGGCGACCAATTGTATTCTATTTTTGGTCATACGGCTCTCAGAGTTTATGATCCGGAAAAGAATATTGACATCATATATAACTACGGAACTTTTGACTTTAGCACACCCAACTTTTATCTAAAGTTCATCAAAGGAGATTTGCAATATTTTGTATCAACCTCTTCTTTTGAGCATTTTTTATATGCTTATGAAATAGAAAACCGAGATGTTTTTGAACAGGAATTAAATTTCACTCAGCAACAAAAACAGCAAATTTTTGACCAAATAAACAGCAGTTTGTTTACAGAACAGCGATTTTATACCTATAAATTTATCGACAAGAATTGTACTACAATGGTTGCAGACCAGATTAATGCAGTTTTGGGTCAAGAAGTAGTAACAAAAACCGGCAACCTCAAAGAAAGCTATCGCCATGTGCTGAATCCTTATTTAAGCAATTTATTTTTTGAGAAGCTGGGCATCAATATCATATTTGGATATCGTACAGACCAAATGGCAACTCAACTTTTTCTACCCGACGAATTGATGCAGTCATTAGAATCTGCTCAAAAAGATGGTGAATTAATTGCAACCAAAACCGAAACACATTTTCTTCACAATCCTGATTTATTTAAAAAATCCGGCTGGAATAACATCTACATTTTTATTGCATTTCTGGGTCTGATTATTTTGAGCAGAAAAAACAGTATTTATCTTAGTTTTTTGATTCTAAGCGGACTTTTGGGAACTTTCCTGATATATGTGGGCTTTTATTCTGAACACCGCGAAGTCTTGTGGAATTATAACACCATGATGTTCAATCCGGTTTTACTGTTATTGGTATATTATTTTATCAGAAGAAACAAGTCCGGATTTAAGAACACTTTAACTTTTACTTTTGTTGTATTGGGGATTTATATCTTATTTCTGATGAATAAATCTCATTTTATTATCATGCTTCCGCTAATTATTACCCACATCCTGATTTTGCTATTGCTATACAAAAAACTACGATTACTGCCCGCGGTAGAATAAGACCGTACTCAGGGTTTTGATGACAATATTAATATCGAGAAAAATACTTCGGTGTTTGATATAATACAAGTCATATTGGAGTTTTATAAGGCTGTCTTCTATAGAATCCCCGTATGAGTAATTTACTTGTGCCCAACCAGTCAATCCGGGCTTGATGATATGTCTTGTTTGATAAAACGGCATTTGTTCGGCTATTTGTTTCACAAAAACAGGTCTTTCCGGGCGAGGTCCAATAACTGACATTTCTCCCAAAAGTATATTAAAAAATTGCGGAAATTCGTCTATGCGTGATTTTCGTAAAAACTTACCAAATGGCGTAATTCTGTTATCGTTTGTCTGAGCAAAGACAGCACCATTTGCTTCCGCATTTTTCACCATAGTTCGGAATTTGATTATTCTAAAATTCTTTCCGTTTTTGCCTACTCTTTCCTGCGTATAAAAAAGTTTACCCTTATTTCCTACGGCATTACAGATGAGTAAAAGAGGGATAAACAAAATGCCAATCATAACTCCTATCAGCGAAACCATAATATCCATAACTCTGGTAACTGCAAGATATAATCTGTTTTGATTGCTTCGGCTAAACGGAAAATATCTGTAAAAATCCTGTGCCACATATTGCAACGGAATTCTCTTGGTCATATTTTCATAAACCTGAGTATATTCTCTGATTGTATAACCATTTTCAAGTAATTGCAGTAATTTATCATACAGTTCTAACGTAACCTTTTCTGTATCTTGTGAGGCTACAACAACCTCAGAAACCTTATGGTTCAGTACAAAACCCTCAACCTCGTGCAACTTAACATTTATTTCTTTCCATCCATTACTTTCACCTGAGTTTAATACTCCTATGACTTTATAATGTGGATCTATAGCTGTTAGATTTTCGATAAGTTCACGAACCATTTCAGAATCACAAACCAAGAGTACCCGTTTTTCAAATCTGTGCGAGGCAATATATTTGGCATAAAAGACTCGCCAAATCAACAACGCCGTCAAAATCGCCAAGAAAAAATAGACTATCTGAATACGGTTTGAAGGTAAAGGCGGAGTCAGAATGGGGGTTAACAAATATAATAATACCGTTGTTGAAACCGTAAGAACAATACTTTTTATTATTGCATATTCATTACTTGCAATCTGTAGATTGTACATTTCAAAGACAGAACCAAACAAAAGCAGATATATAGCAAGAAGAAAAGTCCAATAAAAGTTATCATCGTCTATAATGAAATAATTGAAATTGAAAACAATCCCGACCAAATAAAGCGTTATCATTACAGAAGCAACATCAAAAACCCTAAGAAGTACTTTCCTTTCCGAAATTTCGAAATGTATTTTCTTTTTAGCCGACATAACAATTAGACGTTTTCATATAAATTTCGCAAGTTAGTTAAATAATCATCTTTCATGCAACAATTTATGCCAATCATTTTTAATATTTTTCCAATCTAATTTTTCTACAAAATTCCTGGCATTTTTTGTTAATTGTTCAGAAAAATCCTGATTATCGACAATATATTCTATTTTGACCGCCATCTCTTCTGAATCATCAGCATTTACTAATAGTCCGGTCTTATTGTTTTCTATGATATAAGGCACTCCACCAACATTTGTAGAAACTACTACCAATCCTAAAGCCATTGCTTCCAACACACTGACCGGCATATTGTCAATATTTGTTGTGTTTAAAAATATATCATAATCTTCCGAAAGTTTAATCCACTCTTCTTTGGACAATTTGCCTGTAAAAAGCACCTCAACCCTGTGTTTTCGTGCCATTTGTTCCATCTTCTCCCGGGCTATTTCTTTAAAAGGACCTACCATGGTGAGTGTAGCATCGGGATATTTTTCTTTAACTTTCTTAAAAGCTCTGATTGCCATTTCGGGATTATAGATAGATACCAAAGCCCGCACCCAAAGTAATCTTGGTCTAAATTCTGATACGTTTCTAAATTGGTATTTAGCCACTTCTATGGTATTTGATATCTGAACTAGATTTGGCATATCAAGTTCTTTGAGCATATTGTAAGTATATGCCGAAGGAGCCACATTGGCATAGGCTTTAGAAAAAATAAGTTTAGAACAATATGGATTTTTTTTAATTCTTTTATTGAGATTGCCTCCGTGACAAATAGGAATATACTTTTTATTAAACAACCTACATAACTGACTAACCATAAAAGCGTACCAAAAGTTTATGGTACTATATGTATCTATGAGTACAAAATCAGATTTAGTTACAGTGGTTTTCCACATCATATCCAACAATCTGAATACTTGATTTTTATATGATGATGCGTAAGACACCTTATATCCTTCACTTTCAAGATACACACCAACGACATCAATTGAAGTAGGATTTATACCGTGTTTTGCCAGTTTATTTCCTATGTATAATATTTTTATTGTCATACAAAGTTACTTTCAACAGTGATAAGGCATAAATAAAAGAAGGTGCAGCAGTACGCATAGCTGCATGATTGAGCGTTAGAAACCAAAATATCAGAAAAGCAAAAACAAAAACATTTTCTTTATTGTCTAAGTATAAAATTAGGGGGGTAAATATTAATACCAGTATAGCTAATATTCCAAAAAAACCGTGCTCTCCTAACATTCGTGTAATTTCATTATGTGACGCTGCAACTACCCCTGTTGTTTCAATCCTATATTCTTTTCCCACTCCTACACCACCACCCCAAAACGGATTTTCCCAAAATAAATTCAGCTCGGTCAAAATCAATGTTTCACGCCCTGTAAGCATACTTTCCTTTTCTCTACCTAATGCATCCTGATTGGCATACCGTTTAGAAATAAGTCCGCCTGTTACCACTTCTGTATAAACCCAAGTACAGACCAAAGCAAAACCAATCAGCACCAATAGTCTGCTAATCTTAAATCTGGCATTAGTGTTAACCCGTAAAAAAGAAATTATAATCATAAATGCAATCATAATAATTCCTGTTATCATTCCGCCTCTTGAAAAGGTAACAAGACCCCTAAACAGAATCAACAAGGTTATGGCAATATTGACCCAAAACACCAAAGTGTTTTTAGAAAAGTACATGACCCTTGTAAAAAACACAAACATCCCCAGACCAAGAATGGTGGCAACCTGATTGGGACCAAACCCCCCGGAAGTTTCAAAGTTTGAAGAAGTTCCTGTAATCATATCTCTCAAATTAGGCGTGTAAAGAGTTAAATAAACCACCAAGGACACCACAGGAAGCCCCACAAACAACAGAATATCATTAAGTTGTTTTAAGGTAATCTCTTTTCTGTAACAATAGACAGAAAGTAATGCAAGGCTCAACGGACCGGTGATATTAAACATAATAGCTTTTCGAATATCTGTTTCGTAGCCCAAAACCATCATTCCAACAATAATTCCCGGCACAAGAAGAATAAGAAAAATCCAGTATGCCACAGCATTTTTAGAAAACCCACTTAAATACATACCTAAAACCGAAAAAATCATCACGGCATACTTGACAAACTCATAACCCGGATTTCCTTTGGTCATTCTTAAAAACACCTCAACACCAACTAAATACGCACATACATAAAGCACTTCGTTCCCTTTATTATTATTTCTGACAACCCATAAAAAACCCACAACTAAGATTAAAGCGGCATAAACCTTAGAGAGAAAGGGCATTAGATAAATCAAAATGCCTAAAACCACTTGAAAACCAACAAATAAGATATAATTACGAGAATTCATATTTTTATAAAATATTCTCCTTTAATTTTTTCAAATAATTATCAAAGGTAAACAAAGGTGCTATTTTTATTATTTCTTTTGATTTTTCTTCTTTAATTTCTTTTGTAGAATTGACAGCTTGTTTCACTATATTTCCATAAACCTTATGGGTGGTATTGATGTGCCATAAAAACGAATTTGTATCGTTTAAATAGTGTTTGATACTGCTCACGTTCGACACCACCGGTATGGTTCCGTAACAGGCTGCTTCTGCCACTACCTTAGGAAATCCTTCTACCGAACTGGGAAGCAGAAAAAAATGAGACTTTTGCATAAATTGATGAACCTGATTGCGACTTTGGTCTCCATGAAAAATAATTTTTTCACCTAAAAAAGCTGACTTTTCAATATATCGAGCCATATCTTTACCGCTGCCGACAATATGAATTGCCTCAATCAAATCTAACGGAATTTCTCTAAAAGCGTCAATAACCCTCGACATACCCTTTATTTCGTCAACTCTACCCACAAAACAAAAAGTATAAGGAGGTTCAAACACTTTTTCTGCAGATACTTTCAGCCCGTTTTCTATATCGTTTAGATAAAGACACGGGTTCTCAAAAGAATAACATTGTGCTGGCTGATTATTCCAAAAACCGTTGATAGTTACCTTACATTTTGCCCAATTCATTTTGAGCCACCGGCGTTGCAACTTGTTTGCCAAAGGAGTTTTTTGTTGTGCCCAGTCTCCGGCATATTTAACCCAGAATGTATATTTCCGTGGAAGAAAAAAACTGAATAGTGGGAGCAAAAACAACCCCATACTTGTAGGAAGCCGAAGCTGAACTTCGGTTGCTCCTTTTTGATGTTTGATTACTTGTTGTATAATTTTCGGAATCTTAAATAAAATCCCTAATTTATCCAAAACTGTTTTACCTCCATAAGGAGAAATCGGGACAAAACGAATATTATTTTTTGTATAAGGCAATGCACTTTTAGGAGCTTCGGAATCATACAAACAACCGATATGCACAACTTCTTCCCAAAAATCAGCTAAAAAATTTACTTCATTTATAGTAGCTCCCCAACCTACAATAATTCCGTTAGAACTTTCATAATGCTCTGTATGTGATATAATTAGAAGTTTTTTACGCTTCATTTTTGATTGCTTTAATATATTTTTTTATGATGTTATTCCATTCAAAATTTTCACTCCAATTGATAACATCTTTTGAAAATTTGGAATAATTATTTATGATTTCAGAAATGGCTTTTTCAATTTCTTTCGGGTCTTCTTGATTTATCAAAATTCCCGAAAAACCATCATTAATAGCATCTGCAATTCCTGAATCTCTTGAGCCGATTGCAGGAATTCCCAAAGCATTTGCCTCGAGAACAGCAATTCCGAAACCTTCAAAATCATTATTTATCATTTGGCTCAACATCATAAAAATTGAACTTTTTTGAACTATTTTATTTCTTTCCGAGTCGGATAAAGTTCCGTAAAATGAAATATTATCCAGAACATTCAGAGATTTTGCAATTT
>JAVEUZ010000098.1:0-2597 GCA_034005285.1 Flavobacteriaceae bacterium | reverse complement strand
AGTTACAAGACGGATTGAAAACGAAAACCCTGACCTCGGGCGGAAAAAAACTTCGCGCGGCGGAGTTGACCGGAACGGGCAGTGCTTTCGGCGCGGGTGCTCCGGTTCGAGCAAAACCCACGCCGTCCGCTCAATTTGAGGCCTGAAGTGATGACCGACTCATCTGCCCGACAAGAGCCGGAGGGTGCCCCATTGACGAACCAGAAGTCGCATTTCCGGCCGAGCGCGGCGTGCTGATCCAAACCAGCTGACGGTACACCCTTACGCGTCGAGCCGCCCGATGGTACCGCAGCGACTATCGGATTGGCGCATTCTCAGCTTCAATATCTTTGGCTCTTCCTCTCACAACCTAGCCTCCAACTCAAGCCAGTAATTGCGTCCATCCAGTTTTTCGTAGAAGAACCCGTACCCGTCGCGATCGAACACGTTGTTCACTGCCAAGGAGGCGATCAGATCCGGGCCGCTTCCGGTACTGAAGGACTTCGACAGTTTCATGTCGGTGATGAAATGGCTTCCCGCCTTGGTGTTGTCTGCATTGCTGTCCATGAAATAACGATCACCGACGTACCGGCCCACCACATAGGCGGTGAACAAGCTCGGGTTGTCGTAGGTCAGCCCAACGTTCGCCTTGTGCTTGGCGACGTTGGCAGGGGTATTCCCTTCCCAGGCTGTATTGGAGGGGTTTTCAGTGATCTCTGCATCGGTGTAGGTGTAGTTGAAGAAGGGCTGCCAGAACTTGGCGAGTCGGCCTTTCAGCTCAAGCTCGACACCTGAAGTCTGGATCTCGCCGATGTTCTGGTACTGCATATTGCTGCCGACCGAGACCGACGTGATGCGATCTTTGTAGGTGCTTTGATAGACAGCCACGCTGCCATCCACGCCGTTATCCGGAGAGGCAAACTTGACGCCGGCCTCATAGGAGACGGCGGTTTCCGGCTTGAGGTCGGGATTGTCCAGCCAAATACCGCCACTGCGGTACTTGAGGCTGTTGGGCGCCGGGATATAGGCGGTGCCGGCGGAACCGTAGAGGGCCAACCCTTCACGCAATTTGTAGCTCAGGCCCAACCGCGGTGTGGCAACCGTATCGTCCGAATCCGGGTAGGCCGTGCCGCTTCGGACATCGTCATAGAACTCGTACTTGTCGTAGCGCGCACCGGCGGTCACTGTCAGGCGGTCGAAGCGGTGCTCATCCTGGACCAGGGCGCCGAATTGGCGCGATTTGTGGCTGTTGCTTGAGGTGAGGGCGGCACCGCCGGCAGAGTAGTTGTCCCACACGATATCGCCGTCGCTGTAGGACGTGCCCAAAGTGAGGGTATTGCCCTCGATGGGATGGAGATCGAGCTGGACATCCGCCGAGCGGGTCTTGCGCGTCTCATGGGTGCGGCTCGTCTCGTCAAGTGAGCCGGTAAAGTAGTACATGTCGTAGGTCTGCCACCAGGAACTGTCGGCGCTGAGAAGCTTGACCTTGAGTTCCTGCCCGCTAGCGAACCGTGTGTTATAGGCGACATCATAGGCATCGCCCTTGTTCTCGGCGCGGTAGTTCGGGTGCCCTCCCAGCCAATCACCGTCGTTGTCGTAATGTTGGATCCCGAAGGAAAGGTCCGAATCGCCATCCACCCACCAGGTAAGCCGCGCATCGTATTTGCTCTCTTTGCCGCCACGGCCGTCGAGATCCGTGTAGCTGTAGGGAAAAGCGGCATAAGGCGCAGGGGTCTCGGGCAGCTGTTTAAAGCCGTCGGTTTCATAGGTACGGGCGCTCAGCTGGAGATCAAAATTCTTAAAGGACCCGCCTGCACCGGCCGCAAGTTCACGGGCGTTGTGCGAGCCCCCACCAACACGGGCAAAGGCATGCGGCTCGCCAGCACCCCGTTTGGTGATCACGTTGATCACACCCCCCATTGCACTGGGCCCGTAAAGCACGGAACTGGGGCCGCGCACCACCTCGATGCGCTCCACATTGTCCAGGTTGATCGAGTACCAGTAGTTACGCACCGGCTCGGCGATCGGCTCAACCGGCATGCCGTTCAGCAGGAACTGAGTCGTACTGCCGGCCGAAGAGAGGCCGCTGCCGCGCAGGATGGGAACGTTCGGTACCCCTACCCCATCCTTATACGCCATATCCACGCCGGGAAGGCTTCGCAGCAGGTCCTCCGGTTTGGCGGCAGGCTGCCGCTCGATCTCCTTGGCGGTCACCACCGACACGCTGGCCGGCACGTCGAGGACCTCCCGCTCCGTACGGGTGGCCGTTACCGTGATTGACGGGAGAACCCCCCCCCGTTGCGGTAGGGCTCCGGCGTTTACCAGCAGATACGCATCATCATTGCGATCGACACCGATACCGGTACCGGCCAACAGCAACTGCAGCGCGTCCGCCGGCTCGTGTACACCGGTCACCCCGTCGGTGCGCAGGCCGCGAATGCGGTCCGGCGAATAGAGCAGGTCAACGTGAGACTGTTCGATGAAAGCGCGAAGCGCCGATTCGAGCGGCTGCGGCCCAATGTTGAAGTCGACGGTGGTGTCCGCCAGCGCTACCTGGACACCAAATGGCAATGCCAGGGCAAGCGCGAGAATGGTACGTTTCAGCCCGTGGGGACGGG
>JAVEUZ010000097.1:0-2603 GCA_034005285.1 Flavobacteriaceae bacterium | reverse complement strand
GGTATTGGTACTTTATTATCGTTTGATGCTGGCAACACTTGGTTTGTTTATCCTTTACCATTAGAAAAAGATAGCCGTTATGAATTTTTGGAAATAGATGAACAAGGCGTAATATCACATTTAAAAAACAGTTGGAGAGAAAACGGATATGAGTTCAACAAGGTGTTTAGTCAGTTTCTTAAATTTGAGGTTGAATAAAAAACTTACTCTTCATAAAATGAGGATTGAGAAACGGTTATCAACTTAATAACAAAATAGCGAAACTTGCATTTTTTACAAGTTTCGCTATTTTATTTCATATCTTTGTGCTATGGAAAATTACACTAATCGTGAGGAATATATAGGAAAACTACTATCATATAAGGATAAAGACCTTATAAAGGTAGTTAGCGGTTTACGTAGGTCGGGCAAATCTACACTTTTAGAATTGTATAGGGAAGAATTACTTAAAACAGGTATTGGTAAACGGCAAATTCAGTTTTACAATTTTGAATTACCTGAAAATTTTGTAGGGAAAAATTGGGACGACATTTATTTTGACATAAAAAAGAAGTTACAGGCAGATAAGCCTAATTATGTATTTTTGGACGAAGTACAAAACATTCCATTGTTTGAAAAATTGGTGGACGGACTTTTTGCATCTAAAAATGTGGACGTTTATATCACAGGCTCAAACGCTTTTTTATTATCAAGTGAATTAGCCACTTTGTTAAGCGGTCGCTATATCGAAATTTCAATTTTACCCTTTTCATTCAATGAATACTTAATAGCACGAGGTATTGACACAAGCAACAAATATTTGAACTACGAACCGTTATTTTTCGATTATGTCAATGAAACATCATTACCTAAAGGTGTAGAATTGCGTAAAGACGGCTTTGATAAAATTTACGAATATTTGGAAGCTATTTATACAACCATTGTAGAAAAAGATATTACACAGCGACATCAAATAAACGATAAAAGAGCATTTGAAAACATCGTTAAATTTATGGCTTCAAATGTTGGAAACGCACTTTCGCCGAACAATATCTCAACTATTTTAAAACAAGACGGACAAAGCATACACAGAGATACCGTTGAAAAATATTTGGGATATTTGGTAGCAAGTTTTGTATTCTACAAAGTCAACCGCTTTGACCTAAAAGGCAGAAAACAATTAGCTACACAGGAAAAATATTACTTGGTAGATATGGGACTGCTCAATATTTTCACTGGCAAAGAACGTACTACCGACAGAGGTCATATTTTGGAAAATATAGTTTACTTGGAACTGCTTCGCAGAGGGAATAAAATTTGGACAGGAACAAGCAGAAACAGCGAAGTCGATTTTGTTTGCAAAACCAAAAATGGAGATATTGAATATTATCAAGTAGCTTGGCAAATGACCAACGAAAGTACCGTAGAACGTGAATTTGGAGCATTAGAAAAGATAAACGACAGCTATCCTAAATATTTGCTCACAACCGACGGATTTACACAAAACCGAAGTGGAATACAGCATTTAAACGTATTTAATTGGTTGCTAAACACAAACAGACAATAATAACCACTGGCTATAACATGAACTGTGTAAAAAAACAAGTTTTCTAGGCAGTTTTTTGAATAAAATTTTCATTGTAAAATTCTCTGTTTTTTACCACTCCAAATACAATCTTAAGCAGCTTATTGCACACCGCAATTACGGCTGCTTTTTTGTTCTTACCCTTCTCTACCAATCGGTCAAATAATGCCCTGCATTGTGCATTGGTTTTCTTCGCATTTAAAGCACACATATACAAGATATTTCGCAATTGTTTACCTCCTTGTTTACAAATTATTACTCTCCCTCGAATGCTACTTCCGCTTCGATATTCGGTCGGACTTAAACCTGCATAAGAAATCAATTGTTTGTACGAATTCATGTCTTTAAAGCCTTGGGTATAAATCAATAATTCAGCTGATGCACGCTTCCCTATCCCTTTTACACTTGATACTAATTCCAAAGTTTCTTGATCCCATTCTAGTAATTTCCCTTGTAATTCTATCTCTAATTTTTGCTTTTCTTCTTTTAGTTTTTTGATGATTTTTTCAAAGCTTTTTTCTATGCTTTTGGTATCAAAAGGACACTTTTTCAAGCTGTGTATTTGATTGCTGAATTTGGTAATTTCTTTGGTTAAATCGTGAATTGCATTGTTCAACGAACGGCACTCAAAGTAAGCCATATCGGGCATTACATACATTTCTGGACTTCTATCTACACCATATTCATAAATACGTTTAGCATCCTTTTTGTCTGATTTATTTCGTTCCAAATGCATCTGAATGTAACGTTTAATTTTTAAAGCATTTACCACACTAAATCGAATGTTCTTTTCTTGTAAAAAGAAAATCCCATCGGTAAAAAAATCCTCTTCTATATCACCCAATTGTTTTTCAAGCATTATCATAATCTTAGATAGATATAATTTAGTTTCTTCTTTCATTTTAATATTTATTAACCTGAGTTCGATTATTAAAATGCAGCTAACTGATTAGATTTCAATGTTTCAAATTTCAGGGAAGGCTTTTTTGGTAAGAAGTGATAGGCAATAATACCTGCAATCAGATTTGTTATGAAATTT
>JAVEUZ010000096.1:0-2648 GCA_034005285.1 Flavobacteriaceae bacterium | reverse complement strand
AGTGGAGAGAAACCAATATACTGTAGTAGCTGTTTTGAGAAACAGGGAAATGGTATACCTAGAAGAAATAGTAGAGACTCAAGAGGCTCAGGAAGAGATTTCCAAGATAAAGAGATGTTTAGTGCAGTATGTGATGATTGTGGTAAAAATTGCCAAGTACCTTTTAGACCAAGTAGTAATAAACCTATTTACTGTAGTGATTGTTTTGAAAAAAGAGGTAACAGTCATGATAGAGAGTCTTCAGGCAGAGGTAGCCAAGTTCCATCAGTTGACCTATCTGAGATAAATGCGAAATTAGATAAAATCATAGCCCTTATAGAATCAAAATCTGAGAAAAAAGCTGTAGAAAAGAAAGTTGTAGAGAAAAAGGTTGCAAAGAAAAAAGTTACTAAACCTAAGAAGAAAGCTAAAGAAGTTACAGAAGAGTAATCTTTCACAAAAGCATATCTGAATATACCTTAATACAAGGTTAATACTTTCATACTAAGAATTAGTTTAAAGAAATGCAGAGTCTTTAAAACTCTGTATCCCCTGTATATTCAAATGATAGTAAGATTCCATCTAAGACAGATAACATCTCTTTGCTATTTTGCAATTCCATATTTACTTTGTATGTAACGTATCCTGGATTAATCCAATCTGTATAGTCCGTCTCACCCTTAAGACAAACCTTGTATGAATCACTTTCCTCAACATAACTTCTTCTTAGTACACCCTCTTTAATCGAAGTAAAATCGTCATATTTAGTACCAAACATTTCATTTGTCATATCTGTACTATCAGGATAGAAACATAGTTCAGGGCCTGAACCTGAAGGTAGATAGTATTCAAATACAAAGTTAGGATCTATTTTCTTCTCCCCTATCTTAACTAACAAAGAATCATTATCCGCTTGTTCAGAAACTATTACCCAATCAGTAGGGTATTTAAATTTAACACCATACTCTTCATTCATATACTCATTCTCCTTCACTACTACTTTCTCTTCAATTTCTTCTTCCTCTATAACATTACTCTCCTGTACAGCAGTACTCTCTTTAGAAAATGGATTATCTATACCTAATATCAACCTATCTGTAAAGAAAAGAAAGATAAAGAGAAAGATCATTACAAATACCATTAGTAGTAGTACAACACTCAACCTATTTGCTTTCCTTAACTCTCTCTCAGAAGATGAAAGAGGTATCTCAGGAGCATTCTCCATCTCCTGCTCACTTACACTTTCAACCTTCTGCTCACTTACCTCTGCACCATCTTGATTAGTGGGATTTCTTAAATCATTAAATCTATCTGCCATAGTATTTATAACTCTAAATTAACTAAATAAAGGATAACATTAAGAAATATTTTGTACAATCATATTAGATTAACTCTGTGTAATCTTTTATAACAAAATCTGCTAAATCAAATACAAAATCATCATTCCAACCCTCATTTAAGATACCAATTGTAAGCAGACCTGCCCCTTTAGCAGATTGTAAACCGTAGAAAGAATCCTCAAAAGCAACACACTCATTAACATCAAAGCCTGTATACTCAACACCATCTAAAAAAGGTTGTGGATCTGGCTTACCCCTTACTACCATTCTCCTATCTATGACCTTCTCAAAGTACTGAAATATTTCAAAATGGGTTAACATCCTCTCTACATGCTCCTCTCTAGATGATGTTACTACTAAGTTTTTCTTCCCTGTATTACTAAAATGTTTTAAAAATTCTGCTATACCCGGAAGTAGATACACCTCTTCCTCTAATCTCTCCTCTATTAATCTCTTCTTATTTTTATAAAACATTGTATTAATCTCCTCCGCAGAAAATTCCTCAATATCATGTATACCTAAGTATTCAATTAAGCCATTCTTAGATCCTCTACCAGAGATATATCTCATAAAATCTTCTCTAGTAAAATCTAAATTAAACATCTCTTTAAATACTAAAGCAAAGGCATCTACATTTAATTTATCTAAGTTTACCAATGTACCATCAAAATCAAAAAGAAAAGCCTTAGCATTCAATACCCTCTCTTTTACACTTGATATATCTGTTCTATTATCTTTCATATTGATATCTATTTAATTTAAGCCCTGTATATTACATCATACAGTACTACTATAGAGTTCTAGAAACATATCCTTACATCTTACTATGCTGCCCCTATGTGTCAATTACTATAGCTAAATACTATAAAAGGTGCTATAATACCAGCTTCTTAACATATTAATCATATACACATGCCAATATACATAAATAGAAACGGTGGAAACGAATGGTACAAAGATGAGCCTAAGCCTGCACTTTCTGTCGGTACATGTAAAACCCAAGAAGCAAAGAAAGATATTAGACAGGCAAAGACTGTAGAGTGTACAGCAAGATCTATCAAAATGTATAACGATGAGAAAATGACAGAACAGCAATTAGATGAAGTAATCGCCAAGAATGCTTTCTCCATAGGTATGAATCCAGGAGAACTAGGAGAACAGGCACAAGACTATCTTGATTCACAAAATGAAACTTCTAGAGGTATAGAGAGAGAGTAATATATAAAGAGATTAGGTATTTATATATATTCATGCTATAATAACTCTTGTTTGATAGATTTAAACGAAATAATCGCCCCAAATCCATTAAGGTTAAATATTTTTATTTTC
>JAVEUZ010000095.1:0-2710 GCA_034005285.1 Flavobacteriaceae bacterium | reverse complement strand
GACAATAATAGCTTCATTTTTATTTTTAATTGTGTTAATGCTATTTAATAGAACCTCTGTTAAAGAAAAACGACAGCTTGTGTCTTGACTGTAAAAACATTTATAAGGCACTGCTAGTGATTGTAATGTTTTTTCTACGTTTTTTTCTTTATATATAGTAACAACTAGCTCATAGTTTTGATATGTCTGTTGAATTATGCTATTTAGAAATAATTTCTGTATTTGATCATTCTCATTTCCATTAAATTCTCTAAAAGTTGTACATAAAAAATTTTTTTCATACGTATTAAAAACTCTTTAGCCACTCATTTAAGAGTTTTTTTTCTTTAGGGGAAACAATTTTTTCTTTTATTAAAGCGTCGTAAGCTATTTTTAAATTTTGTGTTATACTATTTTGTTTTTTAATAATTGGTTTTAAAATATTGATTACTTTTTCTGTGTTTAAATACATGGGGATTTCTGATTCAAAATCTTTTAAATAATTATGAGGGTTTCTTTCTTGCAAAACAGTAGCTTTGTCGAAACCTAGATGATAGCCGGCTGCCCACATAATTGGTTGTGCGATTAATCCTCTCAATATATCAGTAAATCTAAAAGTAACATAAGCGGGTAGATATAGCAGGGGAAATAATTCTTTTCTAAAAAAAGTGTTTTGTGAATTAAATGGGCAAATGGAGTTTGCTTGTAAAATAACAGGTTCTTTATCTGCAAATTTTATATCTTGGTTATTAGTTAATCTATAAATAGCATCAACATCAGTGTCACCGTCAGCTAATTGTTGCCAAATACCTATTTTAATTTGTTGATTTTTATTAATAATTTTTTTATTATTTAGAATTTTTGTTAATGGATATCCGCGTGGCCAAATTTTTTGTTCGGTAAAAAATTGATAGACATTAATATAATCATTATTACTGATAGTTTTAAATTTACCTTCAAACTTAATGTTTGTGCCCCAAGTGTTCATAGGGATATTATCATCATCTGTATCAGCAATAATATCAGCTTTATTTTGAAGAGCATATATATAGCCAATCATTTTACGACTATAATGATTCCAGGGTAAGTTTTTTGAAAATTCTTTTGCTATTCTGATTTGTTGTTCCGGGGAAATGTATATAACATTTTGATGCTTCCAATTACTTGGTGTTTTGCGGTCGCCAACTACAATCAGTTGCCAATCTTTTATTTTTGCAAATAAGTGTACAGCCTTGGTTGGTTGAGAGATGGAGGTGATGATAATAAATTTTTTCATAATTAATAAATTAAAAAATATGCATAATTATTTTCTAATATTGTCTATATTTTTTAAAAACCATTCATAAGTTATTTGAATGCCTTCTGTTAGTTCCGTTTTTGATTCCCAGCCTAAGTTTTTTATTTTGCTAATATCTAATAGTTTTCTTGGGGTGCCATCTGGTTTGCTTGTGTCCCATGTTGTTTTTCCTTTAAAGCCAACAACTTTTTTAATTGTTTCAGCTAATTCAGCAATACTTAAATCAATGCCAGTGCCAATATTAAGGATTTCTTTGCCATTATATGTATTCATTAAAAATAATAGAGCATCAGCTAAATCATCTACGTGTAAAAATTCTCTTTTAACTTGACCACTGCCCCAGAGTGTAATTTCTGTATTTTGATTAATTTTTGCTTCATGAAATTTTCTAATCATTGCTGGTAATACATGTGAATCTTGAAGATTAAAGTTATCATTAGGTCCATATAAATTTGTTGGCATCACAGCAATGTAATTAGTGTTATATTGTTGATTATAATGTTGGCATAATTTTAATCCGGCAATTTTAGCAATAGCATAAGCTTCGTTGCTAGTTTCTAAACTAGAGGTTAGAAGGCATTCTTCTTTAATTGGTTGAGGGGCTAATTTGGGGTAATTGCAAGAGCTACCAAGGAAAATTAATTTTTTTACTTTGTTTTGATAACTTGCATGAATAACATTAAGAGTTAATGCTAAATTTTCATAAATAAATTCAGCGGGATAACTTTTATTAGCCATAATACCGCCAACTTTTGCAGCTCCTAAAAATACATATTCTGGTTTTTCCTTATTAAAAAATTCTTTTACTTTACTTTGATCTGTTAAATCTAATTCATGTCTTGTCCGTACTATTATATTATTATAGCCTTCTGTTTTTAACTTTCTCATTATTGCCGAGCCCACTAAGCCCAGGTGACCAGCAACATAAATTTTGTTATTTTTGTCCATATTTTTGTAGATTATTTAAATCAGCTTCTACCATAATTTTCACTAAATCTTTAAATTTAGTTTTAGGTTCCCAGTCTAATTCTTTTTTTGCTTTACTGTAATCTCCTAATAAAACATCTACTTCGGCTGGTCTGAAATAATGTTCGTCAATCGCAATGATGGTTTTGTTGGTTTTTTTGTCTATGCCTTTTTCCGTTAAGCCTATGCCTTGCCACTCTAAATCAAAATCTAATAACTTAGCAGCTTCTTCAACAAATTCGCGTACGCTGTGAGTTTCTCCAGTGGCTAAAACATAATCATCTGGCTTGTCTGTTTGCATCATAAGATACATACCTTCTACAAAATCAGGAGTATAGCCCCAATCTCTTTGAGCATCTAAATTTCCTAATAATAGTTTATCGGTGTGACCTAATTTAATTTGAGTCAAACCATGACTAATTTTTCTAGTTACAAAATTTTGGCCACGTCGAGGTGATTCATGATTAA
>JAVEUZ010000094.1:0-2728 GCA_034005285.1 Flavobacteriaceae bacterium | reverse complement strand
TGGGCCTTTGCTACGTCGAGCCAACCGTTGAAGTCATTGTCCCTAACATGCCTACCGTAATCTACGGGAAGGTGGACTAAGAGACTGCCAAGAAAATCATTGAAGTGCATATTGGAGCCGGTCGCTTGGTAACCGATCACATCTACGATCGCCCAGCGGCTGACATCATCAAGAAGGACGGGGGTAGGTAATGGCGTTTCGAAACTACATCCTGGTCTGCGGAGGAACGGCGTGTGAGTCGATCAAAAGCGACCAGATCTACAAAAATCTGATCAAGGCATGCGAGGACCACGGGATTGCTGACGAAGTGCAGATCGTGAAGACCGGATGCTTTGGTTTCTGTGAACAGGGACCGATTGTCAAGGTCCTTCCTGAGGATGCCTTCTATGTGAAGGTCGAGCCTAAGGATGCTGAAGAGATCATCGCCGAACACGTGATCAAAGGCCGCCAGGTCGAGCGACTGCTCTACGATAAGAGTAGCAGTACTCGCCATGCCCGTGTTGAGGACATCCAGTTCTACCAAAAACAGTTCCGCATTGTCCTACGTAACTGTGGATTCATCAATCCAGAGTCCATTGATGAGTACATCGCCCGTGAAGGCTACCAAGGTCTTGAGCGTGCACTCTTTGAGATGACTAGTGAAGATATCATTGAGGAGCTGAAAAACTCAGGCCTCCGTGGTCGCGGAGGAGCAGGTTTTCCCACTTGGATGAAGTGGAACTTCACCCGTCAGGCAAAGGAAGACATCAAGTATGTTGTCTGTAACGCTGACGAAGGGGACCCCGGTGCCTACATGGACCGTTCCACCTTGGAAGGAGACCCCCACTCGGTCATCGAAGCGATGACCATCTGTGGAAAGACCATTGGTGCCCATAAGGGTTACATCTATATCCGTGCTGAGTACCCCTTGGCCATCGACCGCCTGGAGATTGCCATGCAGCAGGCTCGTGAGTACGGGCTTTTGGGCAAGGATATCCTGGGCAGTGGATTTGACTTTGACATCGAGATTCGCCTTGGCGCTGGTGCCTTCGTCTGTGGAGAAGAGACCGCTCTTCTACAGTCCATCGAAGGTAAGCGCGGTATGCCACAGCCCAGGCCGCCGTTCCCGGCAGTCAAAGGATTGTGGGGCAAGCCGACAGTTATCAACAACGTTGAGACGTGGGCAAACATCCCGGTGATCATCACCCGTGGAGCGACCTGGTTTAGTAAGATTGGTACCTCTGACTCGAAGGGAACGAAGGTCTTTGCCCTCACCGGTAAGATCCGTAACTCTGGACTCGTAGAGGTGCCCATGGGAACGACGCTGCGCGACATCATCTTTGATATCGGCGGTGGCATTGCTGGAGGCAAGAAGTTCAAGGCAGTGCAGACCGGCGGTCCCAGTGGTGGCGTACTGACTGAGGAATACTTGGATACCCCGATCGACTTCGGTTCCTTGGTAAAGGCCGGCTCAATGATGGGAAGTGGTGGAATGATTGTCATGGACGAGGATGATTGTATCGTCGACGTGGCCAAGTTCTACCTCGATTTCTCAGTCGATGAATCCTGTGGCAAGTGTGCTCCCTGTCGCATCGGTGGCAAGAGCCTGCACCGGATTTTGGAGAAGATCACCAAGGGTAACGGCGTGATCGAGGATATCGCAACGATGGAGGCCATCGGCGAGGCAATGAAGAAGGGAAGTCTCTGTGCTCTTGGCCAGACGACTCCCAATCCCATCCTCTCGTCGCTTGAGCACTTCAAGGATGAGTATCTGGCCCACATCGAGGATAAGAAGTGCCCCAGTGGCACCTGTAAGGATTTGATCTCCTACTGGATCCTCGAGGACAAGTGTACCGGCTGTACGATTTGTGCACGCAAGTGCCCCGTCGATGCAATCAGTGGGGCCCGCAAGGAAATCCACGTTATCGACCAAGCCGCTTGTACCCAGTGTGGCGTCTGCTATGAAATGTGTCGGTTCGATGCCATCGAAATCCGCTGATAGTGTTGGAGGATAGTGAATTGAGTACTGTGAATATTAAAATAAATGGAACGCCCGTTGAGGTTGCTGCAGGAACGTCGATCTTGCATGCCGCCCGGCAGGCCGGATATAAGATCCCGACGCTCTGTTACCACGAGGACCTGGTTCCCTTCGGATCCTGTGGTCTGTGTATTGTAAAACAAGAGGGAAGCGCGAAGATCCTCCGAGCCTGTGCTGCCACCGCTTTTGAGGGAATGAGCATCATCACCCACGATCCTGAGCTGCATGAAGTGCGCAAGACGATTTTGGAGATGATCCTTTCAACCCACCCGTCGAGCTGTCTCACCTGTATCCGTAACGGTGAGTGTGAGCTACAGGACCTTGCCGCTGAATTTGGTATCCGTGAGCAGCCCTTCGAGGTTCGCCTCAGCGATCGTCCGGTGGATACCTCCTCGGATTCGATCGTCCTCGATCCAGAGAAGTGCATCAAGTGTGGCCGTTGTGTCCAGGTCTGTCAGGATTTACAGGGTGTCTTCGCCCTTGAGTTCATCGGTCGCGGTGACGATACGATTATGGCCCCTGCCGCAATGCTCCAGCTTGAGGATAGCCCTTGTGTACGCTGTGGCCAGTGTGTCGTGCACTGCCCAGTTGGTGCAATCTACGAGAAGGATGAGATTGCAACCTTCCGTGATGCGATCAATGATCCGGACAAGCAGGTAGTCGTCCAGATCGCCCCCTCGATCCGAGTGGGACTGTCCGAGTCATTTGGAC
>JAVEUZ010000014.1:0-55482 GCA_034005285.1 Flavobacteriaceae bacterium | reverse complement strand
TCCCGGGGTTGACCACCCACAGGAAGAAGTGCTAATGACGCTTTGGCTTGATCCGGAAGGAATCGTTACATTTATTATAGAGCCACAGGACGAGATGTCTGTAACAGATGAACAAGGGGTTGCAGGTTCAGTACCGGGAGTGACAGAGCAGTTTATGTCCAAGGCAAATCCGGAATAATTGACACTTCCGTCAGAAGTAAAATGAACAGTCAAAGCTCCTGACACAGAAGTAATAACAGGTACAGTAAAAGTTCCTGTTCCTTGGTTTGTCCATGACCATAAGAGTGTTCCGCCGATGCCTGCACCGTCATAGATATACAGAAAGTCCCAATTACTTTCGGTATTACCTGTTCCACTTACCTGAACATAGTTTCCGGCTATTGCGGGGTTTATTACGGTATATCCGTTGCTGTTGCTTGCGTAGTTTCCTCCGGAACCGCCGTTATCATATAATGTTCCGCTGCAGGTAGTGATGGAGTCGTTTCCTGAAGAAGGGACAGTATATTCCGGTGGTGGCAGCGTATCGGTACAACTTATATCTAAGGCAAAACCTGCTCCGTCAACAGAGCTGTCAGATGTGAATTGTACGGTTAAAGAGCCTGATAAGGAGGTAATAAGCGGGATTGTTCCGGCTCCGGGATTGCTTTCCCAGAGGAGTGTTCCTCCTGTGCCGACACCGTCATATATGCGTATCCAGTCACAACAGTTTTCTCCGGCAGAAGTGCCGCTTACCTGAACATAATTTCCAGGCACATCCGGGTTTATTACGGTATATCCGTTGCTGTTGTTTGCGTAGTTTCCTCCGGAACCGCCGCTGTCGTATAGTGTTCCACTGCATACTGTGTGAGAATTGTTTCCGGAACTGGGAACTGTATATGATGGTGGTGGTATCTCTGAAGTTAAAGATATATTATCTATTCCGGCAGGAGGATTTGTGCCAAAACTACCATCATTTCTCCATTCAAAAACCAATCGGAAAGTATTTCCTGCATAAGTGGCAGGGAGGTAAATTGTAGCTGCATTTGTCCAAGATGCCTGATTGCTATAATCAGCAAGCCCTACCTGTACTCTACCTGTAGGAGCAGTTCCTGTGGTCGTAATTTCCGTGCCATAAACAGGGTTGTAACCTGTTGGTACCAGCCATACTCTCATTCTATCCCAGGTGGTTTCAGCTATTCCTATCCATGAAAAATCCAACAGTATATGCGATTCTCCTGCAGGAACAGTCACATTTCTGTAAAAATGACTTACTCGAGTAGCACTAATAGTATAAGAATGTGGTGGGGGAGTTCCTGCTGTATTGTTTGTAACATAAGCTGCACGATTTCCCGAAAAGCCTGTAGTTGCTCCGGTATTGCAAACCCATTGGTTTTGAGTGGCTGTTCCGGTAGTGGCTGACCAACCATTTGCTGCAAAAGTTGCTCCTGTTTCAAATCCTCCGTCTCCGGAGGGAGATATAATTACCGTTTGAGAAATTCCAATGGTTGTGTATAATGTCAAGAATAATACTAAAAAAGAGTATTTTTTTTTCATATTTTTGGACGTTTAGTTTGTTGAAAGCATACAATTTTATGTAAAAATTATGTAAAAACAATAGATTGATGTTACAAAATTCACATTTTTAACTAATTTATTTAAAAAGCAAATGTCTTTCAAGTGTTTTATTGTAAGTCAATTCTTTATTGTTAAAATCATGACAAAAATGATTGATTTTGAAAATGACGATTAAAGGCTTTTTTTATCGATAAAATGCAGTATTTAAAAAAAACAATAAATGTAATATGAAAAAGTAATAATTTTTAGATTAAAAATTTCTAAATTTGGTTTTTGCTAAAATTAGATGTAAAATACTTTTAGAAATTTATCAAAACAATATATATTAACATTATGAAAAAGATAAATATTCTCGTTTTAGGATTGCTTTTTGTTTTGCCTACTTATGTTTTTCCGCAATTGTACGTAGATTCCGGAGGTTATGTTTATGCACAAGATGCTTATATAACGGTTACACAGGATGTTAATCTCGCGAATAACGGTCATGTTTACCTTAGAGATGAAAGTCAGTTGTTGCAAAAAACAACAAGTACTTCTACTAACTCAGGATTAGGAAATCTTTCCCTTTTTCAGGAAGGAACGGTTAATAATTATCAATACAACTATTGGTGTTCTCCTGTTGGTGCTTCCTCTGCATCGGTAGGGAACTCGCCTTTTAGTATTACCCAATTTCACCGACCTACGGGGCTTATTACCGGCGACCCTGCCGTTATGCTGTCCAATTCGGCTCTCGACGGAGTTGCAGCAAATTTGTCTATAGCTCCAAGATGGATTTATAGATTTCTTTCATCAAATCAATATTCTCAATGGATATTAACAAGGACAAATCCTATAAATGCCGGAGAAGGTTTTACTATGAAAGGAACTTCGGGAACAGATTTGGCGGTTACGGTTCTTGGGGTTGATAATAACCCGGGAAGTGCCCAGCGATATGATTTTCGAGGTAAACCGAATGACGGGAATATCTCTATTACTGTGGCTGACGGAATGAGAACATTAACGGGTAATCCGTATCCTTCTGCAATCGATTTAAATTTGTTTCTTACAGATCCTGCTAATACAGCATATATAACCAGTGTTGCCTATTTCTGGGAACATAACAAAACGGTAAATTCTCATTATATAAGTGATTATGAAGGAGGTTACGGAGCATACAGCGGTGTTACGGGTGTTTATACACCGGCAACATTTTATGCTTATGACGGAGCAGGTAATCAGGTAGGTAGTGTTGGTTCGGGAAATACTTATCAAAGAAGATTTTCTCCTGTAGGACAAGGGTTTAAAGTAGAAGGGATTGCAAACGGAACTTTGTATATGAGAAATTCTTACAGGGTTTTCAGAAGAGAAGGAATCGCCAATAACTCGCAGTTTGAAAGAAATTCAAGCCAGATTATGAGTGTCGAAGACTATGGTTATTACGAAGATATTCCTAATGTTGCAGGTATAGATTATACACAAATCAGTAAAGCACCAACACCGCATATTCTTTTTAATACCATGCTTAATGGGATTGCTGTAAGGCAGACAGCTTTGTGTTTTTTGGATTTTGCCACAGACGGTGTTGAAAATGCTGACACAAAATCTCCCGATGCCGGTTCTGATAAACCTTTTGATATGTATTTTGTTTTAAATAATACAGAATATGTTCAGTCAACAACAAGTTTTGATATTGCCAAGAGATTTCCGGTGGGTTTCAAAAATACTTCTCCGGCAACTTTCAGGATTCAGGTAGCAGATTTTATAAATTTCAATCAGGCAGAAAATGTGTATCTGTATGATAAGCAAACCGGCTTGTATCATGATATTAAAAATAATGAATATCAATTTGCGATTGAGTCTGGTGTTCATAACGACAGATTTGAAGTGACTTTTGTGAACCAAACGCTCGATCTTCCTACGCTTAGCGATGGTGATTTTCTTGTTCACCAGAACAATGCACAACAACAGTTAATGTTTTATAATCCTAATAGTTATGATATCAAATCTGTGAGATTGTATGATGTTGCAGGTAAATTGGTAATCTCAGAATTTAAAATCGGAACAGACACGAATTATCAGATTTCTACTGCCGGATTGAGTGATGCAATTTATGTAGCAAAAGTAGAAACAGACAGTGGAGAATATATAAAGAAAATTTCTGTTTCTAAACAATACTAAATTAATGAAATATTTGTTATAATAGCAGCCCAAACGGGCTGTTTTTTATTGGAATGAATGTTATAACCCAGAATATTAACCTCGAAAATTCTACTTTATCCCTGCATATCAGGCGTGAAGACATGATTCACCCGTTAGTATCGGGCAATAAATACCGAAAGCTGAAATACAATCTGGAAGAAGCAAAAAAAAAAGGATTTAAGACACTTTTAACCTTCGGAGGAGCGTTTTCAAACCATATTGCTGCTGTGGCGTTTGCGGGACAAGAAAAAGGGTATAAAACAATAGGAATTGTTCGGGGAGACGAACTTAAAAACAAATACACTACAAATCCTACGCTTTATTTTGCCAATAAAATGGGGATGCAACTGGATTTTGTAAGTCGAGATGTCTATAAAAACAAATCATCTGATGATTTTATAGAGCAATTGGAAGTCAAATATGGCGATTTTTATCTTTTGCCAGAAGGTGGTACAAATGTTTTGGCTATAAAAGGTTGTGAAGAAATATTAACTGAAGACGATAAACAATACGATTACATCTGTTGTGCGATAGGTACAGGCGGAACCATTGCCGGAATTATTAACACTTCTTCTTCTCATCAAAAAGTTTTAGGATTTCCAGCGTTAAAAGGTGACTTTTTAAAAAGTGAGATTCGTAATTTTGCCACGGGAGATAATTGGGAACTCATAACAGATTATCATTTTGGAGGATACGGAAAAACAAACGATGAGTTGATAAGGTTTATTAATTTATTTTACGAAAAATATAAAATTCCGCTTGATCCAATTTACACAGGTAAAATGATGTTTGGAATATGTAATTTGGCAGAAAATGGTTATTTTACCAAAAATTCCCGAATATTAGCCATCCATACAGGTGGTATTCAAGGAATACAAGGAATGAATATAAAATTGTCTAAACAAAAACGTTTAAAAATTGAATTTGATGTATAGAAGTGTAGTTTTAGTTGTATTTGCTATTCTTATAATCGGGTGTAATTCTTCAAAACCCGTTGTCAGAACAACCAAAAAGCCAACAGTGACCCGAACCGTAAAAAAACCTGCGACACAAACAAGACAAACGCAGACATCCAGAACTTCCGGTAAAAAGAGTGAAGAACTCGAAGCTACATCGGCTGTTAAGGTTACCACAGAAGTAGTTAATCAATATATTGCAGATTATAAAGAGATTGCCAAAAACAATATGAGGCAATACGGAATTCCCGCAAGTATTACATTGGCTCAGGGCATTCTCGAATCAGGTTCCGGACAAGGAAGATTGGCTCGTTATGCTAATAACCATTTCGGTATAAAATGCCATAAAGACTGGACAGGCGAAACCATACATCACGATGACGATGCCGCTCAGGAATGTTTTAGAAAATATCGACATGCTTCAGAATCTTTCAGCGACCATTCGCTGTTTTTGACTTCAAGGTCACGCTATGCCGATTTGTTTACGTTAGACCAAGACGACTATAAAGGCTGGGCAAAAGGATTGAGAGCCGCAGGATATGCCACAGATACAAAATATCCCGAAAAGCTGATAAGCCTTATCGAACGTTATGACCTTTACAGATACGATTCTGAAGTTTTAGGGAAATCTTCACCTGTTAAAGAATTTGTAGCACAAACAACTTCTTCCGAAAACACCCATAAAGTAGAGCAGGGAGACACACTTTATTCCATCTCGAATAAATACAATACAACTATTGCCGAGCTAAAACGCCTGAATAATTTATTGAATAATACGATTTCGATAGGACAGGTTTTGAGAGTGAAGTAAATTTAAAGTTATACATACCTTAATTTAAATACTCAATCATATAAAATAGATTAATAATAAAAAAATGAACTATCAAAGAAGCAGTCAGCTGTTCGCAGAAGCACAACAATATATTCCGGGAGGTGTAAACTCACCTGTAAGAGCATTTAAAGGAGTCGGAGGAACTCCAGTTTTTATTAAAAGTGCCAAAGGTGCTTATCTTTATGACGAAGATGGGAATCGTTATATTGATTACATCAACTCGTGGGGACCGATGATTTTAGGTCATGCCTATGAGCCTGTGGTGAATGCAGTGATTGAAAAAGCAAAATTGGGAACTTCCTTTGGAGCACCAACCGAAATCGAAACCGAAATCGCTAAATTAGCCGTTGAAATGGTTCCGAATATCGACAAAATCCGTTTTGTAAATTCCGGAACCGAAGCTTGTATGAGTGCGGTTCGTTTGGCAAGAGGATTTACCAAAAGGGAAAAAATCATCAAATTTTCGGGTTGCTATCACGGACATTCCGATGTGTTTTTGATTGCAGCAGGAAGTGGAGCATCGACTTTTGGAGTGCCGAATAGTGCAGGAGTTACACAAGGTGCGGCAAAAGATACTTTATTGGCAGACTACAATTCTTTGGAAAGCGTACAAAGATTATTTGACGAAAATCAAGGAGAAATTGCCGGAATAATTATCGAACCCGTAGCAGGAAATATGGGTTGTGTTCCTCCCAAAAATGGATTTTTAGAAGGACTTCGCCAGATTTGCGATAAAAACGGAGCCTTACTGATTTTTGACGAAGTAATGACCGGTTTTCGTTTGGCAAAAGGTGGAGCACAAGAGCTTTTCGGAATTAAAGCCGATATTGTTTGTTTCGGAAAAGTAATCGGAGGTGGTTTGCCTGTTGGAGCTTTTGCAGCCCGAAACGAAATTATGAATCATTTAGCACCACTCGGACCGGTTTATCAGGCAGGAACATTGTCAGGAAATCCATTAGCTATGGCAGCAGGTTTGGAAATGCTTAAAACGCTGAATAACGATAGAGAAGTTTTCAAACGATTAGACGAAAAAACGGCTTATCTTGAAAAAGGAATCCGTGAGGTGTTGACCAAAAATAAGGTAGATTATACAGTAAATAGAGTAGGTTCGATGATTTCGGTTTTCTTTGATTCTCGTGAGATTTATGACTTTAAAACAGCAGGTTACGGAGATACGAAAACGTTTAAAGATTTCTTCCACGGATTGCTCAAAGAAGGTGTTTATATCGCTCCGTCTTCGTACGAAACCTGGTTTATAACCGATGCACTTTCGTATGACGATTTGGATTTTACGATTGCGAAAGTTGATAAGGTAACTTCGTCATTGCGAATGTAGTGAAGCGTGAAGTGAATAGAATATATAAACAGAAAAGAAAACATAGATTTTTATGAAAAAACTACTGAAACTATTTTTCTTTATCCTCTTTTTAGCTTTTTCTTGTAAGAATGAGGATAAAATATCTAATTATAACCAATATGAAATTAGTGATTTCAGAAAAGAATTAATACCACATTTAGAAAGTTTAGCGAAAGAAAAATCTCTACCTTCTAAAGATAAGGTTGCCAGAAAATATATACAAGAAAATACAACCAAAGATGAGTTGATAAAGTTGTTAAGGGTCAATAACCCTCTTTTAAGAACTATTGCATATATAACCATAGTGAACAGGCAGGAATATGAATATTTTGACTTGCTTGTAAACCATCTTGATGACATGGAAACTTTTACTTGCTGGATGGCTGATGATTACGCTACAGAATGTACTGTTTCAGGATTAATGATACAAAAAGCTCACGGTAAAAATGGCTTATCACCAATTCAAAAAAAATATTTGGTTGAAAAAGTTCTTTTTGAACATCCGTACCTTAACGTTTCTGATAAGATGATTCACGATATTGAACCTGAAGAAAAATATTATAATTTAATCAGAGAAAGAGCCCAAAAGACAAAAAAGAAAGTATGTCAGGATTTATCAGCTTGTTTTGCATTAAGTAAATTTAGAAAAGACGAAGATGTAGAATTGCTGAAAACTATTTTCAAAGAAAATATAGATGACTTTTGCAGGAACTATATTTTTAGAAGTATTGAAAACTTTCCTCATCAAGAGTTTTATCCTTTATTAGAAGCATATTTTGAGAGAAATGTAAAACCAAAATCGGAAGAAGAAAGGCTCGATAGTAATATTCTTTTTTTTGCAAGAGCAGTTGCTTCATATAAAAATGAGAATGCTTTAGAAATTTTAAATTTTATTGAACAAAATAATTTTCCTATTGCTGAGGGTTATTGGCCACCTAATAACAAAGAGTATGTTTATAAAGCCATACGCATTCATAACGATGATATTTATGACGACCTAATGTTGAAAATTGAAAAAGAATTTAACGAATGTGAGTTAGACCGGCATAGGGATTTGGATGTAAGTTTTATAGCAGAAAATGTAGAATGGAAATATTGGTAAAGGAACTTTAAACTAAAAAATGTTTGAAACCTACATCAGAGATATTTTTAAGCGTTGGTCATTTGAAACAAATCAAATGTAAACCTTGTCACGATGCTAAACACCAATAAACACTAATTTAGTAAGTCTAAAGAAACATTAAAAATGAAAAATACAAACAATAATCGTACTCAATTTTGTGCTGTTTCGGAGGAAGACACCGTAATCAGTAAGGAATATATACTTCCTGCTGATGAAGATTTACAACGTGCTATTACAGGAAAAGAATTATTAAACAGGTTGAAACCGAGAATTGAAAAGCTGTTTTAAAAATGAAAAATTCAAATCAATTTTGTGCTTTTTTGCGTGGTGTAAACGTAAAAGGAACAACGATGAAAATGGCAGAAGTTTGTGCTGTATTTGAAAAAGCAGGAATGAAAAATGTGTCGTCTGTTTTGGCTTCGGGAAATATTCTTTTTTCGTCTGATAAAAGTAAAGATGAATTAAAAACAATGCTGGAAAAAGCAATGTCAGAACATTTTAATTATGAGGCTTTTCTGTTTCTGAAAGATAAAAATGAGGTAGAGATAATCTGCAACAACAATCCTTTTGAAGTAGATTCTGAATTTCATATTTACGGTTTTGCAGGAATTTTCGGAATTGAAAAAACACTAATGACGGAATTTGAAAAGGCAAAAAAAGCAGAAAGTGAAGAAGTCAAAATAGTTTCAACTAATTTTTATTGGAAAGTCCCGAAAGGCAACACACTCGAATCGGATTTCGGAAAAATAGTAGGACGGAAAGACCTGAAAAATACGTTCACTTCACGCAATCTAAATACTTTTGAAAAGGTTTTGAAAAAATTTTAAATTTTTAATAAAAATGATAGAATCCTACATCCGTGACATACCTGACTTCCCAAAAGAAGGTGTTATTTTTAAAGACATTACGCCTCTGCTCAATAGCGTTGAAGCCCGAAAAGAAGTCATAAATAAATTTATCGAAAACCTTTCTGACACAAAAATCGACAAAGTAATCGGAGTGGAAAGCAGAGGTTTTTTCTTCGGAATTTTATTAGCTCAAGAGCTTGGAGTCGGTTTTGTTCCGGTCAGAAAAAAAGGGAAACTTCCGTTTGATACGCTTTCTGCTTCTTATGAATTGGAATACGGAACTGATATTCTCGAAATCCATACCGATGCGATTCAGAAAGGCGAAAATGTTTTGATTCACGATGATGTTTTGGCAACAGGCGGAACCATAAAAGCCGTTAGCGAACTGGTTGAAAAATTAGGTGGAAACATCGTTCAGATTAACTTCTTGATGGAATTGGAATTCCTTAACGGAAGAGAAAAAATAAAAAATCACAACAGTTATTCTATACTCAAATATTAAACATGAAATTTCATACCAGAAAATGGGTTAAACCCGAAGATTTGAATGCCAACGGAACGCTTTTCGGAGGACGATTATTGGCTTGGATAGACGAAGAAGCTGCCTTATATACGATTGTTCAACTAGAAAATCCACGAGTGGTAACCAAATTTATGTCTGAAATCAATTTTATGGCTTCTGCCAAACAAGGTGATATCGTTGAGATTGGTATGGAGGTCGTAAAGTTCGGAACTTCGTCTGTTACGCTTCGTAGTGAAGTTCGCAACAAGATGACTCACGAAACCATTATTACCGTTGATCGAATTATTATGGTAAATCTTGATAAAGAAGGAAAATCGCTCCCACACGGAAAAACTAAAGTAGAATATGTTAAAGATAGATTAGGGAAATAAAGGGTATAAAAAAACCGCAGATTATTATTTCGGCGGTTTTTAGTTTTCATAATCACGGAGACGGTTAGTAAACAAATTTTTTAAATAAAGTTTCGTCCGATTTTAACTTTTCTATCTGTTTTTTATCCAAAACACTTAAAAGTTTTTCTCCTATCTCATTTTTAAGTTTTAAAGCAAATTCTTCATCAACTTTTTGATTAAACAACATTTTTTGCTTCATTTGAAACAATTCATAGACTTGTCTTTGTTGTTCATTCGAAAGTTCAATATAATTTGAAAATTCGACAAATTCTTTTTTCGCCATCTCTTCAGGGGCATGTGCAGCTCTATCAGTTTCAGCATTTCTTGTTTTTGTAAGTGCTTTGCTTTCCTGAGCGTTGATGCTAAATGCAAATAATAACATCAACAAAGTCAGTATTTTTTTCATAATTTATTAAAGATTTAATGATTAGAAAAGCGAATATAAATTCTTTTGATCAAAATGCAAAATTATTAATTATTTTCTTTTTTGTTTTTTTTGTAGTGAGAGCTTTTTCTGTGTATCATCTTCTCTTTATGACTTTTGTTTTGTTCTTCATATTTTGCCATTTGTTCGGCAGTGAGAATTTTTTTCAGGTCATTTTTCATGGCAATCTGCTCGTCTAATCTTTTGCTTTGAGCATTAAAACGCTCATCTGCTGTCATTTTTTTAGCTTCAGATTTTTCTTGTTTCCATTTGATTTTTTTTGCCTCTATTTTTTTTGCGTTTTCCGAAAATAATTTTTTTAACTCATTTTGCTGTTTTTCATTCAAATTAAGGTCAAGAGTCATTTTTTTTACTCTTAACTCTGCTTTTTGTTCCGGAGTCATTCTTTCGATTTGAGACATTTTAGATCTACTTTCATCTTTTTTGTCTTTTTCTTGTGCAAATGTTACTACGCTTAATAACATAACTGCGGCAATAGCTAACTTTTTCATACGTTTAAAATTTTTATTGTTTGCAGTTAGGACTTTTATGACTGTGAATGGTTTAAGACTTAACAAAATTTTAACCGCATAGGGTGTTGTTTATTGAGAGTAATCAATTGACGGTTAAATGGTTGAAAGCTCAGATAAAATCGAAGTATTTTAACTTTGACGGAGTTTCAAGCTCCGTCAAAGTTTGGTTTTGAATTAAAGATTATTTCATTTCCACAAACAATCCTTCATCAGTTTTGTTTACAGATAAAATCCCTTTTGAGGTAAGTCCTTTAATGGTTGAATCCCATTTTTTACCGCTAAATCCTGTTTTTTCTTTTACTTCTGATAAAAGTTGTATTCCTCCTTTTTCAACGATTTCGTAAACTATTTTTTCGTCTTCGCTCATTTCGGGAGCTTTCTTTTCGGGTTTCATTTGAGGGAAAAACAACACTTCCTGAATAGACGGATTATTGGTCAAAAACATAATCAGCCTGTCCATTCCAATTCCTAATCCCGAAGTTGGAGGCATTCCGTATTCCAAAGCACGTAAGAAATCATTGTCAATAAACATCGCTTCATCATCTCCTTTTTCGGAAAGTTTTAGCTGTTCTTCAAAGCGTTCTCTTTGGTCAATCGGGTCGTTTAGCTCGGAATAAGCATTGGCAATTTCTTTTCCGCAAACCATAAGTTCAAAACGTTCGGTTAGTTCCGGATTATCTCTGTGTTCTTTGGTAAGCGGACTCATTGCTTTCGGATAATCGGTAATAAAGGTTGGTTGAATGAAATTCCCCTCACATTTTTCTCCGAAAATTTCATCAATCAGCTTTCCTTTACCCATCGTTTCATCAACTTGGATTCCCATTGATAAAGCTGCACTTCTCAATTCTTCTTCCGTTTTCCCTGAAATATCAAATCCTGTAAAATGCTTGATAGCATCGGTCATCGTGATGCGTTTGTACGGAGCTTTGAAATCTACTTCGTGTTCTCCGAATGTAGCTTTGGTAGTTCCGTTTACCTGAATGGCACAATATTCCAAAAGTTGCTCGGTAAACTCCATCATCCAGTTGTAATCTTTGTATGAAACATAGATTTCCATTGCTGTAAATTCCGGATTGTGCGTTCTGTCCATTCCTTCGTTTCGGAAGTTTTTAGAAAATTCATACACTCCGTCAAACCCTCCTACAATCAGTCTTTTCAGGTATAATTCGTTGGCAATTCTCAAATACAACGGAATATCCAACGCATTGTGATGGGTGATAAAAGGTCTTGCAGCAGCACCTCCCGGAATGGATTGCAGAATCGGAGTTTCCACTTCCATATAACCTCTTTCGTTAAAGAAATTTCGCATCGCATTAAAGAGTTTCGTGCGTTTTACGAAAACTTCTTTAACCTGCGGATTCACAACCAAATCCACATAACGCATTCTGTAACGGAGTTCAGGGTCAGAAAAAGCATCGTGAACATTTCCGTCCGCATCAGTTTTTGGGAGTGGAAGCGGACGAAGTACTTTACTCAAAAGTGTAAAATTATGAACACGAACCGATTTTTCTCCTACTTGAGTAAGGAATAATTCGCCTTCAATTCCGATGAAATCTCCCAAATCAATCAGTTTTTTGAAGATTTCGTTATAAAGCGTTTTGTCTTCATCGGGACAAATTTCATCACGATTGATATAGATTTGAATACGTCCTTCACTATCCTGCAATTCAGCAAATGAGGCTTTCCCTTGAATACGGAAACTCATGATACGTCCTGCCAGAATAACCTTTCGTCCTTCGGAAAAACTTTCCTTCACCTGTTTGGTTGTTTCGCTTACAGGATAAAGATTTGCAGGATACGGGTTGATTCCCAGTTCCCTTAATTTCGTCAATTTTTCTCTACGGATAATTTCTTGTTCTGACAGTTGCATATTGTGTTAAATTTATAAAGGTGCAAAGATAGCTAATCTTTGAAAATTCGGAAGTCATATAGTAGTGTTAATTGATAAAAAAGAACGAGATTTGCATTATTAAAATTGGAATTATGAGTTTTTGGAGAGCTGTATTGGCAATTTTATTACCGCCTTTAGCTGTTATTGACAAAGGTTGCGGTTCGGTTTTAATTGTATTTCTTTTGACATTGGCAGGGTGGATTCCGGGAATTATAGGGGCTTTGGTCATTTTAAATAATCCAAAATATAATTAAGTATTGATTAAAAGATGAATAAAAAAGTTCAAATACAGGATTTAGGAAGAAAAGACTATAAAGAAATCTGGGAATATCAGGAAACGCTTTTTAAAGAAATAGTTGATTTAAAAATAGCCAAACGAAATAATCCGGAAATTGAAACGCCAAATCATTTTCTTTTTGTCGAACATCCGCACGTTTACACTTTGGGAAAAAGTGGCGATATTTCTAACCTCTTGCTTTCCGAAAAGCAGCTTGAGGCAAAAGGAGCGACATTTTATAAGATTAACCGTGGCGGTGACATTACGTATCACGGTCCGGGGCAAATTGTAGGTTATCCGATATTAGATTTAGAAAACTTTTTTACCGATATTCATAAATATCTCCGCTTGTTGGAAGAAACCATTATTCTTGCCCTTTCCGAGTACGGAATAAAGTCTGAAAGAAGCCCGGGTGAAACAGGGGTATGGCTTGATGTCGGTACGCCTTTCGCCAGAAAAATATGTGCCATGGGGGTGCGGGCTTCCCGCTGGGTTACGATGCACGGCTTTGCATTGAATGTAAATGCCGACTTAGGTTATTTTGATAATATTATTCCCTGCGGAATAAGAGGTAAAGCAGTAACATCTTTAAATAATGAACTCGGATTGACCTATGTTGATGAAGAAGAAGTTAAATCAAAAATTGTTAAACATTTTTCTGCGTTGTTTGAAGCCGGTTTTATTAGTAATACCAAAGAGAAATATATTTTAGACTAAAGATGCGAAGTTATTTTTTTGCTTAGACGATGAAGAAAATCTTTGCATAGCAGAGCTACGGAAATGTTTTTTAAAGAAGTATAAGTAAAAAAGAACCCGTAGATTGGGCTTAAATATATTTCTCTTTGGTATAAAGAGTCTTTTTAAAACTCCAGCTTTAATTGTTCCGGAATCAGCCTGAAGCTTTTTCGGTGATATTTGGTGATTCCGTATTTCATTATTGCCTCTCTGTGTTCTTTTGTGGGGTATCCTTTATTTTGCTTCCAGTTATACATCGGAAATTCTTCATGAATTTTATCCATAAATTCATCACGGTAGGTTTTGGCTAATACTGAAGCTGCGGCAATACTCATAAATTTACTGTCACCTTTTACGATACAAGAATAGGGGATGTTGTTTACGGGTTTAAACCTATTTCCGTCCACTATTATATATATAGGTGTAGGATTCAATTTTAAAACAGATTGTTGCATACCTAAAATAGATGCATTTAGAATGTTTATATCGTCAATAGTGTCAATATTGATATGAGTAACTGCAAATGAAACTGCCTGCTCTTCTATAATGGGTCTTATGGTTTTTCTTGTTTTTTCAGAAAGTTGCTTGGAGTCATTCAGGCTGGGCAGCTCAAAGTCTTCAGGTAGAATTACGGCAGCAGCAGTAACCGGACCTGCAAGGCAACCGCGACCGGCTTCATCTGTTCCGGCTTCAGGCTGTCTGTTTAGATAACTTTTAGATAACATTTGGTTTTTTTTAAAAAAATGTAATTTTTTACGCAACCTATTGAGAAATAACGCATCTGATAGATAGTTCTTGAGTATATGGCAAACTTACTCAAAATATTTTAACATTGCCTAACAATAATAATCCGAAGTATTATTTGTTTTTTTAATAAATTATTAAGAAGTTTGCCGAATAACTAACTCAAATAAATTTAATATGAGATCAAAGTTCAAATGGATTTTTACGCTGTTAGTAGCGTTTTCTATGCAGTTCTCTTATGCTCAAGAGAAGACTGTTACAGGTACAGTTACAGAAAGCGGTTTGCCTTTGCCGGGAGTTACTATTATGGTAAAAGGGACCGATAAGGTGACTCAAACTGATTTTGACGGAAAATACTCTGTCAGAGCTAATGTAGGAGATGTATTAGAATTTGTATTTGTAGGAATGCAAACTAAAACAGTTTCTGTTTCAGCATCTAACGTATATAACGTTGTTATGGAAGAAGATGTTGAGCAATTAGGTGAAGTTGTAGTTGTTGCCTATGGTACTCAGAAGAAAGAGGCTATAACAGGATCTGTTGCAACCATCAAGTCTGAGGAAATTTCTAAAATTGTGACAAGTAACGTTACACAAGGTTTAGTTGGTAAAGTTGCTGGTGTTCAGGTAGCTGCTGGTACAGGTATGCCGGGGGACGGAGCTACTATTCGAATTAGAGGTATTGGCTCGTTGTCTGTGGGTACGCCTCCGTTATATGTTGTGGATGGGGTTCCTTTTTATGGGAATATAAACTCTATCAATGCACAAGATATTGAGTCTATGACTGTGCTTAAAGATGCTTCGGCAGCTGCTCTCTATGGAAGTAGAGGTGCAAGTGGTGTTGTTATTATTACTACTAAAAAAGGGGGTGATAGACAATCAACAATAACAATTGACTCAAGAACAGGATTTGCTTCAAGAGCTGTTAAGGATTACGATTTTATTGAATCTCCTTCTGCTTATTATGAAGCATATTATCAAGGGTTGAAAAATACCTATATGTTTAACGGTGCTACTATGGAAGCTGCTGTTGCTGCTAACCAAGCTGCTGCAAATTTGATTACAGGAGACCAAGGGTTGGCATATAATGCATATAACGGTATTGCAAACGGTAACTTGATAGATCCTCTTACTGGAAAATTTACTGGTGGTGGAACCTTGAAGTATAATGAAGACTGGAATGATTATCTATTTGGAAGCGGTCTGTTTACACAGACTAATCTTAGCCTTGCAGGTGGTAGCTCTTCATCTTCACATTATTTCTCATTAGGTTATGAGAAGAATGAAGGATATGTTGTAAATTCTGGTTTTGAAAAAATAACTTCAAGGTTAAAATTAGACGCAGATGTTAGTGAGCGTTTCAGAGTAGGAGCAAATATGGGTTATGCACACACAACTCAAGATTATTTGGATGGATATACGGGAGGTACTACGTATAGTAGCCCGTTCTATTGGGTGAGAAACGTAGCTCCTATTTATCCTGTTATGGCATATGATTTTGATGGTAACCCTATTTATAATGGTCTTGGTGAGCACATGTATGATGATGGTACCGGAGCAGGAGGTTTATCGCCTGTTAGACCTTTTGGTAGTTTACAACATCCGTATGCTACAGCAATAAATGACTATAAGAGAAGAGTAAGAGATAACTTATTTGCTTCAGCTTATGCTGATTATACAATCCTTGACGGTTTGGTGTTTACTTACTCTCTTACAGGAGAGCTTACCAATGGATATAATTGGTCTTTAGATACGCAATTGTATGGTGATGCAGTTGGAGCAGGAGGAAGGGTTAATAATAGTTCTTTCAGACAGTTTTCTTTCACACAACAACAATTGTTGAAATACAACAAGAGATTTGGTAATCATGGATTTGATATCTTGGTAGGTCATGAGACTTTAGATAGAAGATATGACTATGTTGAGGCTGATAGACAAAATATGTTGTTCGATAGTCCTTATGTGGATCATGCTGCAGTATTCCAGCCCGGCTGGGGTGGTGGAGAGGCTTATTCATTAGAAGGATTTATCGGAAGAATAGCTTATGATTATGATAATAAATATTATCTTAATTTTAGTGCTAGACGTGATGGTTCTTCAAGATTCCACAAAGATCACAGATGGGGGAATTTCTACGGTGCAGGTGCTGCATGGAGAATTTCTCAAGAGTCTTTCTTGAATAACGTTTCTTGGATTGATGAGTTGAGAGTTAAAGGAAGTTTCGGTCAACAAGGAAATGACGAAATAGGATATAACACTCCTTACTTAACGCCATATAGTATTTCTCCAACAACAGATACATCTTTGCCAATTTCTTTTAATCCTTCAAGTTACTTGGGTAATCCTCGTATTAAATGGGAGACATCAACCAATATGAACGTTGGTTTTGATGCTGCTTTTTTCAATCGTAGATTAAATGTTGAAGTTGAGTATTTCAAGAAAGAAATATCAGATATGTTGTTTAACAGACCGCTTGCACCTTCTACCGGATTTAATGTAACTCCTGAAAATATCGGAGATATGAATAACAAGGGTATTGAGATTACTTTAAGTGGTGAGATAATCAGAACTGATGATTTGTCTTTAACGTTACATTTGAATGCAACATCTTATGACAATGAGATTACAAGAATGCCATATAATGGAACGGAAAACAACCAAATTATTTCAGGTAACTTTATTAGAGAAGAAGGCGGTGGGGCTTATGATTACTATATGAGAGAGTTTGTTGGAGTTAATCCGGCTAACGGTGCTGCTTTGTATTGGACAAATGTTGATGATGATGATCCGTCTTTAGGTAGAGTGTTGACAGAAAACTATGCTGAAGCTGATTTGTATAGAATTGGAAAATCTGCTCTTCCAGATGTATATGGAGGTTTTGGTCTAAATCTTGCATATAAAGGTTTTGACTTTGGAATTGATTTTGCTTATCAGATGGGTGGTTTTGCTACTGATGGTGTTTGGTTGTCAGGTATGGCTGCTGGACCTGGAGGTGGTATTCATAGTGATGTGTTTAACACTTGGACTCCTGAAAATACTTCAGCTACATTGCCAAGATATGATGTTGATGATCCTAATAACTATTATGTTGGTGGTACTTTGTCACTTATCGAATCTGATTATTTGAGTATTCAAAATATCTCTATAGGATATTCATTTAATAGTGATTTAACAAAAAGATTAGGGCTTAATAAATTACGTATTTATGGTTTGGCCGACAATGTTTATCTATGGTCAAAACGTGAAGGATTTGATCCACGTCAAAGCGGAATAACTGGAGCATCTGGTAATACATATTCACTTTTACGTACAATATCATTTGGACTTAATTTAGAATTTTAAAAAAAAAATTATTTATGAAAAACAAAAGAATTTTTATAATCGGTTTGTTTTCGCTAACTTTATTATCTTGCTCTGAGGACTTTTTGGAAAAAGATTTCCGAAGTGACTTCTCAGATCAAACATTAGAAAATTTAGCGAATTCTAATCCTGAAGCAGTTTTAACTATTGCTGATGGTATTGAAGGGGGTAACCAATTCTTCCTTAATGACTTTAGTACTGCAGGACATGGTAATATGCATGATGAGTTTGGTCATATGGGATATAATTTAGGATTTGACCTTTCAAGTAATGATATGGTGCAAACGTTGTCTCACTGGTTTTCAAATTATTATAATTATACTGCAAGAAATGAAAACAGTCTTCGTACAGATGCTGTATGGCAGTTTTATTATAAGGTTATTTATAATATGAACTCTGGAATTAGAATGGTTCCAGAAGGTACAACAGTTCCTGAATTACAGCAAATCAGAGGAAGAATGTTAGCAATGCGTGCATTTGCATACTTCCAATTAGTAAGAGTTTATAGTAATGGTGATCTTGGAATTCCATTATATACTCATGACGAAGCACTTTCTTCAAGACAGCCTGTTGAGGCTATTAAGGCTCTTATATTAAGTGATTTGGAAGAAGCTTTTACTTTGTTGAATGGTTACGTTAGGCCTAATAAGACTATGGTAAACCGTGAGGTAGTTGCCGGATTTTTAGCAAGATATCACCTTGAATATGGAAATTATACAGAAGCCGCTTCTTATGCTGCTATCGCTAGAACTTCATATTCTCCAATGGGTGCATCTGGGCTTAGTGACGGTTTTAACAAAATTGGAAATGCTGAATGGATGTGGGGTGCTGATATCAACTCTACTACATCTACATATTATGCATCTTTCTTCTCACAAATTGGTAATTTGAATCCTGGGTATGCCGGTCTTTTATTTTCTTACAAATCTGTTGATAAAAGAATTTACGACGCTATTTCTACCACAGATTTAAGAAAGAACTGGTTCGTTGCTGCTGGTAATCCTTACGGTTTACCTCAGTATGCTAACGTTAAATTTATCGATGATACAGATTTTGAAGGAGATTACGTATTTATGCGTGCAGCTGAAATGTATTTGATAGAAGCAGAAGCTAAAGCTCATTTTGATGAAGCAGGTGCAAGACAAGTTTTACATCAGTTAGTGGTTACAAGAGATCCTTCTTATACCCTTTCTACTAATTCCGGAACTGCTTTGTTAAACGAAATTCAACATCATAGAAAAGTTGAATTATGGGGTGAAGGTTTTGCATTTTTTGATATGAAAAGATGGAATACTGGTTTAAACAGAACATATTCTGGCTCTAATCACGCTTCATTTGGATTTTTCGATTATCCTGCTGGTTCAGTTAAGTTTGTTTTCCAAATTCCTTTGAGTGAGGTTAACGCAAATTCTGAACTAGGAGAACAAAATCCATTTTAATTAATATTTAAAAGCTTAATATATGAAAAAAATATTTTTTATAGCACTATTGTTTGTTACAGCAATAAGTTGTGATGATTATGATCCTGGGGTTACACCACCAGCTTCTTTAAGTTTTCAGCATGCTGCTCAGACAATGTCTTATATGACTGAATCTGCAACACGTGAGGTTAAAGTATTTTCAACACTAAAATCTAATGTTGATAGAACTGTTCAAGTTGAAATATTAACAGGTGATGATGCTGCTAACCAGCCTTATTCTACTGCTGAAGAAGGAGATTTTACAGTTTCTTCATTATCAGTTGTAATTCCTGCTGGTGAGTATAGTGGTTCTTTTAATATTTCTTTTAATCCGGATCTTCCTGTTACTGCATCAAGATATGTTACTTTTGGTATTGTAACTCCTGATGATTTGGTCCTTAACAAAACGAAAGATAAAATTAAAATTAGCTATAATAGATTATGTCTTTCTAACACAATTGTTTATAATTTAACTTTAGATCCATGGGGTTCTGAGACTACTTGGGAAATCAAAAATAGTTCAGGTGTTGTTGTTCAACAAGGTGGTCCATATTCAGATGGTACCGATGCTGCTCATCCACAACCAACTATGACTTTCACATTAGATGATGGTTCATATACGTTTACTATTTATGATGCTTATGGCGACGGTATGGCTGGATCAACTACAGCTGGAACTGCCGGAAGTTATAATATTGCAAAAGATTGTGGTTCTGTTTTAGTTCAAGGAGGTGGTAATTTTGGAGCTGTTAGCAATCACAGTTTTTCATTACCTTAATTGAATTTTTTTAATTGAAATTATAAATCTCAAGAAGACTGTTTTTTTTAAACAGTCTTTTTGAGTATTTTAAAATATAATATATGAAGAAAATTTTTGTTTTAATTTTTGTTTCTGTTCTTTCTGTTTCTTGGTCTCAGGACAGAAGAAGTATTGACTATATCAAATCAAATTCTAATATTAAAGAATTAGAATCCTTAAAAATTAAATTTCAAGATAAATTTGAAGCTGAGTCTTTATTAATTTCCGAATTTCTAAAAAATAATAGCTCTTATCAAAAAAGTTTTACTATTGATGGAGTTTTATATGATATTTATACCATTATTGATGGTAAACCTGTTTATAGAACGACAGACAATATTAATTCAGCTAAAGCAACCAAAACAAATTCATTACAGGTAGGAGGTGATTTAGGACTCAATTTGACCGGAAATGGTATGTATGTTGGTGTATGGGACGGTGGTAGCGTATTGAAAACACATGTTGAGTTTCAAAACGGAAGTACCACTAGAATTATTACTCCTGACAATTTATTGTCTTCTACTAACTATCATGCTACACACGTTGCCGGTACTATTGCTGCTTCTGGTGTAGATAATAATGCAAAAGGAATGGCTACCGAGTCAATCGTTTTGTCTTATAATTGGGCAAATGATTATTCTGAAGTTTTATCAGAAATTAATGACAAGTCCCTTTTGCTGTCAAATCACTCTTATGGAGTCCCTGTTCTAGATGAAAATGGCAATTTAAATGTTCCTGCATGGGTTATGGGTTGCTATAGTTCTGAGGCTCAACAATGGGATCAATTGGCTTATAATGCCCCATATTATTTAATGGTTGTTTCAGCTGGCAATTCTGGTGCTGATTCATATACTGGAGGTATGATGGAGGGTTATGATAAACTTACTCACGAAAAAAATTCTAAAAATAATTTAGTTGTTGCTAACGCAAATCCTTTTCTTAGTCCTGTTAACGGTGCTCTTATTAGTGTTGTAGTTAACTCTACAAGTAGCCAAGGACCATCTGATGATGGAAGAATTAAACCAGATATTGCAGGAGATGGCACTAATGTTTTCTCCACATATGATGATGATAACAATTCATACGGAACCGCCTCTGGTACATCTATGGCAAGTCCTAACTTAACAGGTTCATTGTTGTTATTACAAGAATATTATCATCAGCTTCATGATGTATATATGAGAGCAGCAACTTTAAAAGGACTTGTTTGTCATACTGCCTTTGACGCTGGTGCTATTGGTCCGGATCCGCGTTTTGGTTACGGATTGTTAGATGCAAAGCAATCTGCTGAAACATTAGCAGCTGCTAGTTTGACTGTTCCATTGGCTGTTGTCGATGAATTGGTTTTGAATCAAGGTGACGTTTATTCTTTTGAGGTTTTTGTTGACAATCCTAAAAAATTAAAAGCTACTATCTCTTGGACAGATGTTCCTGGTGCAAATAAAAACAACCAATTAAATTCGCAAACTCCTGTACTTGTAAATGACCTTGACCTTAGAATTATCAAGAATGAAGAGGTTAATTATCCATGGAAATTACAATTATCTGATATTTCTGCCCCTGCAATCAAAGGAGACAACATAGTTGATAATGTTGAAAAAGTTGAAGTAGATAATGCATCAGGTACATATACAATTCAAGTATCTCACAAAGGGAACTTAGTTAATGGTCCGCAAGCATACAGTCTTATTGTAACAGGTGTTGATTCAGTGACGTTGTCAAACAACAGCATTGATAGAAATTTAATTTCAGTATTTCCAAATCCTGTAAACAATATGCTAAATGTTTTTAGTGATGCCTATACTTTCAATCGTTATGATGTTTATGATTTTCAAGGAAGATTGGTTCAATATGGTGTATTACAAGAACAATCTGACTTCCAAATCAACGTATCATCCTTATCGAGTGGTATGTATATCCTGAATTTAGTTTCAGACGAGGGAGTTTATGTTGAGAAAATAGTAAAAAAATAATGAGTTAAAAAACCTTTAGGGTGCTTTAATGACTGATTTCTCATTACATTTGCTTTTTAAATGTAATGAGAAATTTTTTTATATACTATATCTTATTTTTTCTTCCAACCTTGTTGGTTGCCCAAGTGAAAAGTATTTCAGGACAACAAGAAAGAGATAAATCTATTAACGGTTTTCCTAAGAGTACATCTAAAATTTCAAATAAAAACACATACTCAGACGTTTCATTAAACCTCTACAAAATTATTTCCTATCAACGTGACACAACACATGTTGATACTTCATTAACCATCCAAAAGGAATACAAAAGCAACTATTTACGGAAAGATATTTTTGGACTGTTACCCTTTGCAAACGAAGGTCAAACGTATAATGTATTAGACTATTCTCAGAAGAAACAAGCTGTGTTACCAGATTTCGGGTTTCGGGCTAAGCAGTTCAATTATCTCGATTTTGATGAAATTAACTATTATCATGTTCCTACACCGGTAACAGAACTTTATTATAAAACTGTTATGGAACAAGGGCATAATCTGGATGCCTTTCTAACGGTCAATACAAACCAACGCACCAATTTTTCTATAGCTTATAAAGGGCTACGTTCACTCGGAAAATACATCAATCAATTATCAAGCACCGGAAATTTTAGGTTTACAGCATCTTACAACACAACAAATGAAAGGTATTTTCTCAGAACACATTTTACTGCTCAGGATATTCTCAACGGAGAGAATGGTGGTATAGCAAATTCAGCAAACTTTTCAGAAGGAGAAGAGGAATATAAAAATCGTGCGAGAATCCCTGTCTTCTACGAGAACGCCAAATCATTTTTAAAAGGAAACCGTTATTTCGTTGACCATCAATTCAGAATAAACAAAGACAAAAAAATAAATCAACTTTGGGTAGCACACCAATTTAACTACGAACATAAATTTTTTGAATATAACCAACAAACAATCACTGCAAATGTTCCGGGCGAAAACGGTCAGAATACGACAATCAATCGTTACGGAGATGCGTTTGTTTCATCTGGTCTCAGAGATCAAACCCGATACAACAGAATGTATAATAAAATTGGTGCGGAATATGAACATGCTTCATTTGGCAATTTTTCTGTATTTATCGAAGATTTCAGGTTTAATCATTATTATCGCAGAGTAGTCATCTTTCCGGAATCTACAATTCCATCAACATTAAGCGACAACATTAACTTGCTTGGAGCGGCATACCAATATAAAATAGATAAGTTCACTGCTGATATCCGTATCAACAAGTCCATTTCAGATACAGACTTGATGGAAGCCAGAGCAAATGTTCGTTATCAATTAGACGATAAAAATATTTTCAAAGCTCAATTGTCTTCAACTTCAAGGGTTCCAAATCATACTTACAATCTGTTTCAGAGCAATTTCATTAATTATAATTGGCATAACAACTTCGAAAACCAAAAAACAACTTCGCTAAACTTAAAAGCAGAAACCAAATGGCTTAATGCAGAAGCAACACTTTCTACGATTAACGATTACGTATATTTTTACAACACAAACAACAACCCGTTTGTACTCACAGTCAAGCCAAATCAGTACGACAAAACCATCAATTATTTTTCTGCTAAAGCAAGTAAAGAATTTAAGTTTTGGAAACTTGCATTAGACAATACACTGATGTTACAACAAGTTTCGCAAGATAACGATGTGCTGAACGTACCGCAATTCATTACCCGAAATACGCTGTATTTTTCCGGACATTTCTTCAAAAAAGCACTGTTTTTGCAAACCGGAATCACGCTCAACTACTTCACCTCATACTATGCAGACGGCTACAATCCTGTAATTGGCGAAATGTATGTCCAGAATCAGGAGAAAATCGGTAATTTCCCCAAACTCGATTTTTTTGTCAACGCCAAGATTAGAACTGCCAGAATCTATTTAAAAGCAGAACATTTCAATTCTGCTATGACAGGCTACAATTATTTTTCGGCACCAAATTATCCCTATCGTGATTTCATCATCCGTTTCGGTCTTGAGTGGAATTTTTTCCAATAGAAGCCAAACTTCCGGCATAGCATAAACCATATTCCTGCTGTCCGCTATATCTCTCCGCTTCGCTGCGAGGATGCCGCTTCCATCAGGGCTAAAAGATAAACAAAGAGGTTTCTTGTAATCTTTTATTAATTGAATATCTTTGCCATAAATAGATAAATTCAATAAAATGCAATACGCCAAAAACATACTCGAAACCATTGGAAACACACCATTAGTCAAAATTAATAAAATTACAAAAGACTTAGACTGCCTCGTTCTGGCAAAAGTTGAAACCTTTAATCCTGGTAATTCTGTAAAAGACAGAATGGCAGTAAAAATGATTGAAGATGCCGAAGCAGACGGTCGTCTCAAACCCGGAGGAACCATCATAGAAGGAACTTCTGGAAATACGGGAATGGGGTTGGCACTCGGAGCTATAATAAAAGGATACAAACTCATCTGCGTAATTACAGACAAGCAATCCAAAGAAAAAATGGACATTCTCAGGGCTGTCGGAGCAAAAGTTATTGTGTGTCCCACAGATGTTGAGCCGGAAGACCCACGCTCATATTACTCGGTTTCCAAAAGACTCGGGCAAGAAATTCCGAACTCATGGTATGTAAACCAATATGACAACCCAAGTAATGCAACAGCACATTACGAACAAACCGGACCCGAAATTTGGGAACAAACCAGCGGAAAAGTAACCCATTTTGTTGTAGGAGTCGGTACAGGCGGAACCATTTCTGGCGTGGCAAAATACTTGAAAGAAAAAAATCCTAATGTAAAAGTTTGGGGAATTGACACCTATGGTTCTGTCTTTAAAAAATATCATGAAACTGGTATATTCGATGAAAATGAAATCTACTCGTATATAACAGAAGGTATTGGAGAAGATATATTACCTAAAAATGTTGACTTCTCGTTAATAGATGGATTTACCAAAGTGACCGATAAAGATGCAGCTGTTTTTACACGTCGTCTAGCATTAGAAGAAGGTATATTTGTTGGCAACTCTGCCGGGGCCGCTATTAAAGGTGTGTTACAGTTAAAAGACAACTTTAAAAAAGATGACGTAGTAGTCGTACTGTTTCATGATTCTGGTAGCCGTTATGTTGGTAAAATTTTTAACGATGATTGGATGCGTGAACGCGGATTCTTGGATGAAGAATTTTCTAAAGCCGAAGATTTGATAAAAAGTCATATCGACAAACCACTCGTAATTGTAAGAACAGAAGAATTGGTTTCGCATGCAATCGAAAGGATGAAAAAACATAATATTTCACAAATACCCGTTATAGATATTACAGGTTTTGTTGGTTCTATCGATGAAACAGCACTTTTTAAAAGTTATCTTGAAGACAAATCTATTGCAGACAAACCTATAAAAGATATTATGGGCAAACCCTATCCAATTGTGAAAGCCTCAACAGCTGTAGAAGAAGTGTCGAAACTTTTTAATAATGACAATCGGGCTGTGCTAATCCAGTTAGAAAACGGAAAACATCACATCATTACAAAACACGATATGATAAGCTCAATTAGATAAGTATTAAATGATTAAGTGAAAAAACCTTACAGCTTTGTAAGGTTTTTTTGTTTAAAATATTTATATTTATCAAGTTTTTTGAATCTATACTATAAGCCATGAAAGAAGATTTTTTGTATTATTTGTGGCAGTTTGGAAAATTTCAAACGTCAAACCTCAAAACCGTAAGTGGTCAGGAATTGATAATATTCAATCCGGGACAATATCAAACACAATCCGGTCCTGATTTTTTTAATGCCCTGATAGAAATAGACAATCAGAAATGGGCGGGAAATATTGAAATACACATAAAATCTTCAGATTGGTATCTGCATCATCATCAAGAAGACAATAATTATGAAAATGTTATTCTTCATATAGTTTGGGAACACGACACAGAAGTTTTCAGAAAAAATAATGCCATTGTTCCTGTATTACAGCTCAAAGATTATGTAGAAACGAAGTTGTTAGAGCATTATAAGCTTTTGATGAAATCTAAAAAATGGATTCCTTGTGAGAATGTGTTGTCAGAATTTGACAAAATCGTTGTGCTAAATTGGTTTGACAGATTGTATTTCGAAAGGCTCGAACAAAAATCTCAGGCGATATATCACTTACTCAAAGAAACCGATAACGATTGGGAAACAGTCTTTTTTTGTTTGCTTGCAAAAAATTTTGGACTCAATATAAACGGAAGCATTTTTATGGAAATGGCACAATCTCTCACTTATAACACAGTCAGAAAAGAACAACACGGTATAGAAAACCTAGAAGCACTTTTTTTAGGAAAGTGTGGATTGTTACAAGAAGAAATGCAGGATGACTACGCTCTGAAATTAAAATCAAAATGGCAATATCTCAAGCACAAATATTCAATCGATGATTATATTTCAGAACCAGTACATTTTTTTAAACTACGTCCCGATAACTTCCCGACCATAAGACTTGTTCAATTAGCACAGTTGTATTGTCATAATCACAACCTTTTTTCCAAATGTTTGAGTTTAAAAAGTCCGAAAGAATTTTATGAACTATGCAATGTCAAGGCATCAGAATATTGGGAAACTCATTATATTTTTGATAAATTTTCCAAGAAGAAGCGAAAAACTCTTTCAAAAAGTTTTATCGACCTATTACTGATTAACACTATAATCCCTGTGATTTTTGTTTATAATGAATACATGAACAGGAATTCTGACGATTTTATTTTAAATTTCATGTCAGAACTAAAACCTGAAAAGAACATTGTTATTGATAAGTTTTCAGAATTTGGCATACGAGCAGAAAGTGCTTTGCAAACGCAGGCGATGATACATCTTAAAAAAAACTATTGCGATTCAAAAAAATGTCTTCAATGCAATTTCGGAAAATTAATTATGGGGCAGACTACATAAAGAATAGTTATAGTTTGTAAATTTACCAATTATTTTTAATGTTATTATGATTAACCAGATCAGGTATTTTTTTGAAAAACACGGTTTTCATGTTTCATCCCGTTTGGCAGACAAACTAGGGATGCGTGCAACTAATGTTCGGCTTTTTTTTATTTATATATCTTTTTTTACTGTCGGGCTTTGGTTTGGTTTATATCTTACTCTTGCTTTTATACTCAAACTAAAAGATATGGTTTACACCAAAAGAAGTTCTGTTTTTGATTTGTAATAATAATCACTTCTATATATAAAAAAAGCACTCCAATCGAGTGCTTTTTTTGAGTTTAATCTTGATTTACTTTGCTGTGCTTTCTTCCATAGAAGAAATAAATTCCAATTCCTATTGCAAGCCATATAAGCAGCCTCCACCAACTTTCTTTCTCTAAAGAAAACATCAAATAACCACAAACCAAAACACCTGCAATCGGAATGTAAGGCACAAGCGGTACTCTAAAAGCTCTTGGAGCATCGGGCATTTTTTTACGCATGACCAAAATACCGATACAAACCAATGAAAAAGCAAATAAGGTTCCGATGCTTACCATGTGTCCTAATTCTTTAATAGGCACAAATCCGGCAAAGATACTTACAAAAAACATAAAGAAAATATTGGTTTTCCATGGTGTGCGAAATTTTGAATGTATCTGACCAAAGAATTTCGGTAATAATCCGTCGTTACTCATAGAATAAAACACACGGCTTTGACCCATCAGCATAACTAAAATTACCGAAGTATATCCGGTAAGAATGGCAACAATAAGACCTGTTTGCAGAAAATCGTATCCGGTTTCTGCAAAAGCAGTTGCAGCAGGAGAAGCATCGCCTGCAAACTTCTCATACGGTACAAGACCGGTCATCACATAAGAAAACAAAACATAGAGAATCGTACAAATAAGAAGAGAGCCTAAAATTCCAATCGGCATTCCTTTCTGAGGATTTTTTGCTTCTTGAGCGGCTGTTGACACAGCATCAAATCCTATAAAAGCAAAAAACACTAATGCTGCACCGGCAGCAATACCTGGCATTCCTCCAAATTTTCCTCCTGTGTTTTCAGGAATAAAAGGTGTGTGAAAATCAGGATTGATAAATTTCCACCCTAATATGATAAATAGAATAACAACTGCTACTTTTATAATAACCAATATATTATTGACTACGGCAGATTCTTTCATTCCTCTCATAAGCAGAAGAGAAAGTGCACAAACAATAAATATTGCCGGTAGGTTTATAATACCTCCTTCAGAAGGCGAAGACGAGAATTCAGGCGGAATTGCCATATTGTACTGTCCCAAAAGTTGATTCAAATAAGAAGACCAACTCACGCCTACTGTTGCGGCTCCGAGAGCATATTCTAAGACCAAATCCCAACCTATAATCCAAGCCATAAATTCTCCCATGGTGGCATAAGAATAGGTATATGCACTACCGGCAACCGGAATCATTGAGGCAAACTCAGCATAACACAATCCGGCAAAGGCACAACCCGTTGCAGCCAAAACAAAAGATAAGGTAACAGCCGGACCGGCATGATCTGCCGCAGCAATTCCGGTAAGCGAAAACAAACCGGCACCAATTATGGCACCTATTCCTAAAGCAACTAAAGCTCTTGACGAGAGTGTTCTCTTTAATCCTTTTTCTGTTTCTGAGGCTTCATTTAATAATTTCGCAAGTGGTTTAGTTTTCCAGATAGACATGAATTTTGTTTTTAGGGTTAGTTAATATTTTCAAAAGTATCATTTTTTTCAAAAAATCACTCAAAAAATTTCATGTAACTTATTTTTTTTCGCAAATTGCTGAGCTAAAACATAAATACAATATATTTTTATGAAAAAGCTCTCTTTATTATACTTGTTATTATTACCCACATTTGTTTTTGGACAAGAAAAGGATTTAGATCAAAAAATAGACGGTTTTATACAGCCTATTGTTGATGTTTTAGGGAGTTTTATATTTTTTAAACCTTTGGAAAAAATTGGTTTTGGTATGCCGTTAGTTGTTTTATGGCTCATGATTGGAGCTGTTTTTTTTACTTTTTACATGAAAGTACTAAGCATAGAAAAGTTAAAACATGCATACAGATTAATAAGAGGAGATTATGATAAACTGGATGGCGAAGGCGAAGTCTCACATTTTCAGGCGTTATCAACCGCTCTTTCTGGAACAGTAGGGTTGGGAAATATTGCCGGAGTTGCTGTGGCAATATCAATTGGTGGAGCCGGAGCAACTTTTTGGATGATTGTTGCAGGTTTTTTAGGAATGTCGTCCAAGTTTGTTGAATGTACGTTAGGAGTTAAATACAGAAGGGTAAATAATTTAGGTGAAGTGTCCGGCGGTCCTATGTATTATTTGTCTGACGGATTAAAGAAAAAAGGTTTTGCGAGGCTCGGAAAGTTTCTTGCTATACTGTTTGCCATATTGTGTGTTGGGGGTTCTTTGGGAGGAGGTAATATGTTTCAGGCAAATCAATCGTTTGCTCAATTTGTTAGTGTCTTTCCGTTTTTTGAAGGTAAAGGCTTTTATTACGGCATAGTGGTTTCAGTGTTGGTAGCTGTTGTAATTATTGGAGGAATTCGAAAAATTGCAAATGTAACAGACAAATTAGTTCCGTTGATGGTAGTTATATATGTTAGCGTTTCTTTATTGATTATATTCATGAACTTTTCTTATATAGACGATGCTTTCAAACAAATATTTGCTGGTGCTTTTACTTCTGGTGGAGTAACCGGCGGAGTTTTTGGGGCGTTGATAGTTGGATTTCAGCGGGCAGCTTTTTCAAACGAAGCCGGAGTAGGTTCGGCTGCTATTGCTCATTCTGCAGTTAAAACAGAAGAACCTGTTAGCGAAGGCATCGTGGCGTTATTAGGGCCGTTTATCGATACAGTTTTGATTTGTACAATGACCGCTCTGGTGCTTGTTTTTACCGGGTATGCAACAGATACGGGAGGCATGACTGGTGCAGCATTAACTTCTGCTGCTTTTAGTTCGGTCTTACCGTGGTTTAAATATATATTATTGTTGTCGGTTTTTTTATTTGCTTTTTCTACCATGATTGCTTGGTCTTATTATGGTATGAAAGCATGGGGGTTTCTTTTTGGAAATAACAAAAGAGCAGAAAATCTTTATAAATTTGTATTTTTGGTTTTTATAATTTTAGGCTCATCAGCAAGTTTAAATGCTGTAATTGATTTTTCTGACATGATGTTGCTCGGAATGGGGTTTCCTAATGTTTTGGGACTTTTCTTTTTTTCAGGAGAAATAAAGCGAGATGTTGCAGATTATTTTAAAAGACTAAAATCTGGAGAAATTAAAAGATATAACTAAGATTGTGACGCATGAAGTTATAATAAAAGAATTTGCTTGCTACGTTGAATTTTCATAGGATAGCTCGATATCTCATGAAAATCCTTTTGTTAACTTTAACTTTGTTTAAGATAGTTCAGATTTATGAGAATAAATAGACTTTTTAATTATTCTAGAAGTCAGCGACAAGGAATCTTTTGGTTGCTTCTTTTGATTATTGGTTTGCAAATAGTCTATTTTTTTTGGACTTCAAAATTAAATACAAATAATCATCCAAGTGTTTTATGGGCAGATATGCAAAAGGAAGTAGATTCTCTTAAAAATCGTAAAGAAAAAAAAGAAAACTCTGCTACAATCTATCCATTTAATCCCAATTTTATAACAGATTATAAAGGATATAATTTAGGAATGACGGTAGTTGAAATTGATAAACTGTTGGAATTCAGAAAGCAAGGGAAATATGTGAATTCAGCAGCAGAATTTCAACAAGTTACTGGGATTTCAGATAGTTTACTGACGAGTATTTCGCCCTATTTTAAATTTCCCGATTGGGTTACTAACAGAAAAGAGAGGACAAACATACCTTATAATAAGAAAGATAATCGAGAAGATGTTAAGAGGGCTAAAACAGATATTAATCTTGCATCACAAGAAGATTTAATAAAAGTTTATGGTATTGGACAGGCGTTATCAGCAAGAATTATTAAAGAAAGAGAGAAATTAGGAGCTTTTTTTTCAATGAATCAGCTTGATTTTGTTTGGGGATTATCGCCTGAAGTTGTAGAGAATTTGAAGAAACATTTCGATATAATTAATCCTGTTGAAGGTGTCATGCTTAATGTAAACAATTGTACAACAAAACAATTGGCAGATTTCCCATATTTCAATTACGCTTTAGCAAGAGAGATTGTTACCTTTCGAACCATGAATAACGGAATCCGAAACATTGATGATTTAACAAAAATTAAAGACTTTCCTGTTGAAAAAATAGATTTTATTGCTTTATATTTGGAATTCTAAAAAAAAACATCAACCATGAACTTTGAACACACCGAAACACAAAATATGATTGCCCAATCCATTAGAGATTTTGCCGAACAACATATCAGACCAAATATTATGTTGTGGGACGAAGCTCAGACTTTTCCGGTAGATTTGTTTAAGAAACTTGGAGAAATGGGATTTATGGGGGTTTTGGTTCCGGAAGAATTTGGAGGTACGGGGCTTGGCTATCATGAATATATTACAATAATAGAAGAGATTTCTAAAGTTGATTCATCGATAGGTCTTTCGGTAGCAGCACACAATTCGCTTTGCACCAATCATATTCTCGAATTTGGCAATGAAGAACAGAAAAAGAAGTGGTTGCCCAAACTCGCTTCGGCAGAATATATCGGAGCTTGGGGACTAACCGAACACAATACAGGTTCTGACGCAGGAGGAATGAATACTACAGCAGTAAAAGACGGTGACTATTGGATAGTTAATGGAGCCAAAAACTTTATAACACATGCCATATCCGGAAACATTGCAGTAGTGATTGTGAGAACAGGAGAAAAAGGAGACAGCCGCGGAATGACAGCCTTTGTGTTCGAAAAAGGTATGCAGGGTTTTACTTCCGGAAAAAAGGAAGATAAATTAGGAATGCGTGCCAGTGAAACAGCAGAATTGATTTTTGATAACTGCCGTGTTCCCGATGCGAACCGCTTGGGTGAAGTAGGCGAAGGGTTTATTCAAGCGATGAAAGTCTTAGATGGCGGTAGAATTTCTATCGGAGCTTTGTCCTTAGGCATAGCCAAAGGAGCTTATGAGGCCGCCTTGAAATACTCAAAAGAAAGACACCAGTTTGGAAAACCTATTAGTGCTTTTCAAGGAATTTCTTTTAAGTTGGCAGATATGGCAACCGAAATTGAGGCTTCAGAGTTGTTGCTTCATAAAGCTGCGTATCTTAAAAATAATCTTAAACCGGTTACTACTGCTGGTGCTATGGCAAAAATGTATGCATCAGAAACTTGCGTAAAAGTGTCAAACGAAGCCATACAAATTCACGGAGGATATGGTTATACCAAAGACTTTCCGGTAGAAAAGTTTTATCGTGATTCTAAATTGTGTACAATAGGAGAAGGAACAACTGAAATTCAGAAACTTGTTATTTCAAGAAATATCCTCAAAGATTAGATTATAAAGCCAAAATGAAAAATATTTAAGGTGCTTCTGTTTTTTTAGTAAAAAATATTTTAAAACAAATCTTAGTATTTCAAAACAAATTATTAAATTTGCACCCACAAAATGAGAGGAGGTGTCTAAGTTATGTTGATAATACCAGTAAAAGACGGGGAAAATATAGATAAAGCGTTAAAACGCTACAAACGTAAGTTTGATAAAACAGGAGTTGTAAGACAGTTGAGAAGTCGTCAGGCATTTACAAAACCTTCTGTTCTTAAACGTGCGGGTCGTCAAAAAGCTCAGTATATTCAGAGACTAAAAGATAGTGCAGAGAATTAAAAATTCTTTCTGTATTTATTAAACCGTTGGTTAATTTTTTGTAAATTTGACCAACGGTTTTTTTATGCGAACAAATTTTGATGCCTTTACAGATTATCTTGCTTTGCAGAAAAAATATTCTTATCATACAGTTTTGGCATATTCCGACGACCTAAAGGAATTTATGCGTTTTGTAGAGCAAGAATATGAACAAGATAATATAGATTGTGTTCATTATTCTCAAATCAGAAGTTGGATTGTTTCTCTCTCCGAAAATAATCTTTCAAACAGAACTATAAACAGAAAGATTTCTTCCTTAAAAGCATATTACAAGTTTTTGCTTCGTATCAAACAAATTTCAGAAAATCCGTTACAAAATCACAATTCCTTAAAAGTTCAAAAGAAAATACAGATTCCGTTTTCAGAATCTGAGATGAGTGATTTGCTTGACAATGAGATTTTAGATTTCGGATTTGAAAATGTCAGGAACAAACTGATAATAGAAATTTTATATACAACCGGAGTAAGACGTGCAGAACTAATAAATTTGAAAATCTCAGATATTGATTTCTACACAAGTACATTGAAGGTGTTGGGTAAAAGAAATAAAGAGCGTTTAATACCTCTATTACCCGAATTGTTAGAAAGTGCTGAGGTTTACATGAAGTTGAGAAACAACATTGTTACGGAGTCAAACAAAGAATATTTTTTTCTTTCTAAAAAAGGTGTTAAATTGAACAATACATTTGTTTATAGGTTGGTAAATTCATACTTTAGTAAAGTCTCCGTTAAGTCAAAGAAAAGTCCGCATGTGTTGCGACATAGTTTTGCAACACATCTTTTAAATAACGGAGCAGATATAAATTCAGTAAAAGAGCTTCTAGGTCATTCGAGTCTTGCGTCCACACAGGTTTATACACACAGCGGATTGGCTGAGTTAAAAGAGATCTACAAAGATGCACACCCTAGAAACCGATAAGTTAAGAAATGTTTAATCCTTTAAAAAAAGTAATTATGAAGGTTAATGTAAATGCAGTTAACTTTACAGTTGACAAAAAATTAGTTGATTTTATCCAGGAGAGAATGGATAAACTAGAGAGATTTTACGACAGAGTGATTGTCGCAGATGTTTATTTAAAAGTTGAATCAACTAGTGAAAAGGAAAATAAAATAGTAGAAACCAAAATTCATGTTCCGGGAGATGACCTGGTTGTAAAGAAGCAGTGTAAGACATTTGAAGAAGCAGTAGATCTTTCATGCGAAGCCCTTGAGAGGCTTTTACTTAAACGAAAAGAAAAAATCAGAACACATATTTAAAAAAAAGATAAAAAAAGTTTTGATTAAAGAATAAAATATCTACATTTGCAGTCCGTTAGAAATAGCGGACTTTTTTTATTGAGTTTTGCCGATGTAGCTCAGCTGGCTAGAGCAGCTGATTTGTAATCAGCAGGTCGTGGGTTCGAGTCCCTCCATCGGCTCTAAAATAAGGCGAGATCGTTGAGGTCTAATATTAGGAAACGTTCTAAAAACACATACTGGGGAGATACTCAAGCGGCCAACGAGGGCAGACTGTAAATCTGTTGGGAAACCTTCGCAGGTTCGAATCCTGCTCTCCCCACAAAGAAAAGTTTAAAAGTTTCAGGTTTTTTTGGGTTGTAGAGATTAACGTGGGTTTTTAAACATGAAACATTAAAAAAACTTTACCGCCGGTGTAGCTCAGGGGTAGAGTGCTTCCTTGGTAAGGAAGAGGTCACGGGTTCAAATCCCGTCATTGGCTCAGAATTGTATTCTTTAACACTATTATAAACTTTAGATTTAAAAATTATTAAAAATGGCAAAAGAAAGTTTTAATCGTTCCAAGCCCCACTTGAACATAGGCACAATTGGTCACGTGGATCATGGAAAAACGACTCTGACTGCGGCAATCACAAAAGTGTTGTCAGATAAAGGTTGGTGTCAGGCTAGATCATTCGATCAGATTGATAACGCTCCTGAAGAAAAAGAAAGAGGTATTACTATTAACACCTCACACGTTGAGTATGAAACATTAAACCGTCACTATGCTCACGTTGACTGTCCAGGTCACGCTGACTACGTGAAAAACATGGTTACAGGTGCTGCTCAAATGGACGGTGCTATACTTGTGGTGGCTGCTACAGATGGTCCTATGCCACAAACTCGTGAGCACATCCTTTTAGGTCGTCAAGTTGGTATTCCAAGGATTGTTGTGTTTATGAACAAAGTTGACATGGTTGATGACGCAGAGTTGTTGGAGCTTGTTGAAATGGAAATCAGAGACTTATTGTCTTTCTATGAATATGACGGTGATAATGGGCCTGTTATACAAGGTTCTGCATTGGGTGGATTGAATGGTGAACCAAAATGGGTTGACAAAATTCTTGAACTAATGGAGGCTGTAGATAATTGGATTGAGGAGCCTGTTCGTGATAACGAAAAGCCATTCTTGATGCCGATTGAAGACGTGTTTACAATTACCGGTCGTGGAACTGTTGCTACAGGTCGTATCGAAACAGGTGTTGCTAACACGGGTGACCCTGTTGAAATTATCGGTATGGGTGCAGAAAAATTGACTTCTACTATTACAGGGGTTGAGATGTTCCGTAAAATTCTTGACAGAGGTGAAGCGGGAGATAACGTAGGTCTTCTTTTAAGAGGTATCGATAAAACTGATATCCGTAGAGGTATGGTAATCTGTAAGCCAGGCTCTGTAAAACCACATGCTAAATTCAAAGCTGAGGTTTATATCCTTAAAAAAGAAGAAGGTGGTCGTCACACGCCATTCCACAATAACTACCGTCCACAGTTCTACGTGCGTACAACTGACGTAACAGGTACTATTAGTTTGCCTGCAGGTGTTGAGATGGTAATGCCAGGTGATAACTTAACTATTGAAGTTGAATTGTTAAGTCCAATTGCAATGAGTGTAGGGCTTCGTTTTGCTATCCGTGAAGGTGGTAGAACTGTAGGTGCTGGTCAAGTAACAGAGATTTTATAATCTTATTTAATAATTACAAGCCAGCAAGTGCCTTTTTAGGGGTTTGCTGGCTTTTAAACGGGTGTAGTTCAAGGGTAGAATAGCGGTCTCCAAAACCGTTGATGGGAGTTCGAATCTCTCCACCCGTGCAAACAAAAATTAGCAATAATGAAAATCGTTAATTATATTTCAGACGCTTTTGAAGAATTAAAAACAAATGTGACTTGGTTGCCTTGGGCGGAGATACAGAGGTTAACCATCATTGTTGCAGTTTTTACTATTGTGTTTTCCTTAGTTATATTTGGAGTTGATGAGTTTTTCACAAAAGTAATTTCAGGCTTTTATAAATTATTAAAAGGTTAATGTTATCATGGCTGAGAATAATTTGAAAAAGTGGTATGTAGTCAGAGCTATAAGTGGTCAGGAAAATAAAGTCAAAACATATATTGAAAATGAAATTAACAGACTTAATTTGTCAGACTACATTTCTCAGGTATTAGTACCTACAGAAAAAGTGGTTCAGGTCAGAGATGGGAAAAAGATTTCTAAAGAAAGGGTTTATTTTCCGGGTTATGTTATGATTGAGGCAAACCTGACTGGTGAAATACCGCATATTATTAAGTCAATCACCGGTGTTATAGGTTTTTTAGGAGAGGTTAAAGGCGGGGATCCAGTTCCTTTAAGAATGTCCGAAGTAAACAGAATGTTAGGAAAGGTTGATGAGTTGGCAGTAACAGCCGATTCTCAAAATATACCTTTTGTAATAGGAGAAACAATTAAGGTTGTTGATGGTCCGTTCAATGGATTTAACGGAACTGTTGAAAAAATAAATGAAGAAAAGCGTAAGCTCGAAGTAATGGTTAAGATTTTTGGAAGAAAGACACCTTTAGAGTTGAGTTTTATGCAAGTTGAAAAAGTTTAATTGATTGTTACATTATTTATAAACCGCATCTTGCTTCCAATTTGAGATGTGCTAAATTTTTTAAAATGGCAAAAGAAGTTAGTAAAGTAGTTAAACTACAAGTTAAGGGAGGTGCTGCGAATCCGTCGCCACCGGTTGGACCTGCTTTGGGAGCTGCTGGAGTTAACATCATGGAGTTCTGTAAGCAATTTAATGCTAGAACCCAAGATAAACCCGGCAAAATATTACCGGTACAAATTACCGTGTATAAAGACAAATCATTCGATTTTGTCGTAAAAACTCCACCTGCTGCTGTTCAGCTTATGGAAGCTGCAAAAGTCAAGTCAGGTTCAGGTCAGCCAAATCGTAAAAAAGTAGCAAGTGTTACTTGGGATCAAGTCAGAGCTATTGCAGAAGACAAGATGCAAGACTTGAATGCTTTTACAATCGAGTCAGCAATGAGTATGATTGCAGGAACGGCTCGTTCTATGGGTATAACTGTATCTGGAGCTGCTCCATTTTAATCTAATAAAAAGATATGGCAAAATTGACTAAGAAGCAGAAATTTTCTGCATCAAAAATTGATAAGACTAAACTATATTCTCTCAAAGATGCTTCTGCATTAATTAAAGAAGTTGCATCAGCAAAATTTGATGAGTCTGTAGATATTGCTGTAAGATTGGGTGTAGATCCAAGAAAAGCAAATCAGATGGTAAGAGGGGTTGTTACACTGCCTCACGGAACAGGAAAAGATATGAGAGTTTTGGCTCTTGTTACTCCAGATAAAGAAGCCGAAGCAAAAGCTGCCGGAGCTGACCACGTTGGATTGGATGATTATCTACAAAAAATTAAAGATGGTTGGACTGATGTTGATGTAATCATCACGATGCCTGCTGTGATGGGTAAATTAGGTCCCTTAGGGAGAATTTTAGGTCCCAGAGGTTTGATGCCTAACCCTAAAACCGGAACTGTTACTATGGATGTGGCAAAAGCCGTTCAGGAAGTTAAATCCGGAAAAATTGATTTTAAGGTTGATAAAACAGGAATCGTACACGCCGGGATAGGTAAAGTCTCGTTCGAAGCAGATAAAATTGCTGAAAATGCACATGAGATTATACAAACATTGATTAAATTAAAACCAACTGCTGCCAAAGGTACATATATCAAGTCTATTCACTTGTCTAGTACTATGAGTCCTGCTATAGCATTAGATACTAAAGCAGTATAATATTTGGCTCTAAAATAATTAGAATTATGACCAGAGAAGAAAAATCAAAAGTTATTGAAGATTTAACTGCACAGTTGGCTAATAATAATGTTGTCTATCTTGCAGATATATCAGAATTAAATGCAGAGGCTACTTCAAATCTAAGAAGTGCTTGTTTTAAGTCTGGTGTCAAACTTAGTGTTGTAAAAAACACTCTTTTAGCTAAAGCCATGGAAGCCTCCGGTAATGATTACGGAGACTTGCCAAACGTGCTAAAAGGTAATACGTCTTTGATGATTGCAGAGAATGGAAATGCTCCTGCAAAAGTTATAAAAGATTTTCGTAAAAAATCAGATAAACCTATTCTTAAAGGAGCATATATTCATCAGGCAATTTTTATTGGTGATAACCAATTAGATGCTTTGATTGCTCTAAAATCAAAAGAAGAGGTTATTGGAGAAATTATCGGAATTCTTCAATCTCCTGCTAAAAATGTTATTTCTGCTCTTAAATCAGGCGGAGGTAAGATTGCAGGAATTGTCAAAACCTTATCTGAAAGATAGGAAAACAGCGAGAACGCACATAATTAATTATATTTAACAAAACTATTTAAAAACGATAGAAAAATGGCAGATTTGAAACAATTCGCAGAACAGTTAGTTAATTTAACAGTAAAAGAAGTTAATGAATTAGCTACAATTTTAAAAGAAGAATACGGAATCGAGCCTGCAGCAGCAGCTGTTGCTGTAGCAGGACCAGCTGGTGGTGGTGCTGGTGGCGGTGAAGAAGTTGCTGAACAAACAGAATTTACTGTAGTATTGAAAGATGCAGGAGCTTCAAAATTAGCTGTTGTAAAAGCAGTTAAAGAATTAACAGGTCTTGGCTTGAAAGAGGCTAAAGATTTAGTTGATGCCGCTCCTTCAAACATAAAAGAAGCTGTTTCTAAAGATGAGGCTGAAGGTCTTAAAAAAGCTTTAGAAGAAGCTGGTGCTGCAGTTGAGTTGAAGTAAACTCATAAGGTTCCAAGGGACTAGGTTTAGGTCTTGAGTCAAACACTCAGAGACCTAAACCATTTTTCGTATAATACTTTTATACATTTTTTTACTATAATTCTAAATCAAAATTTTCTCCATTGATGATAACAAATCAGACCGAAAGATTAAATTTTGCCTCTACCAAAAACATTCCGCAATATCCGGATTTTCTTGATATTCAGATAAAATCATTCAAAGATTTCTTCCAATTGGAAACCAAATCTGATGAAAGAGGCAACGAAGGTCTTTATAACACCTTCATGGAAAACTTTCCAATTACAGATACCAGAAATAACTTTGTTTTGGAGTTTTTGGATTACTTTGTAGATCCGCCGAGATACACCATTCAGGAATGTATAGAGAGAGGGCTTACATATAGCGTTCCGCTTAAAGCCAGATTAAAGCTTTATTGTACAGATCCTGAACATGAAGATTTTGAAACCATAGTACAGGATGTTTATTTGGGTACAATCCCATATATGACTCCAAGCGGTACTTTTGTAATAAACGGTGCTGAGCGTGTTGTAGTTTCTCAGTTGCACCGTTCTCCAGGAGTTTTCTTCGGTCAGTCATTTCATGCCAATGGAACAAAATTATATTCTGCTAGAGTAATTCCTTTTAAAGGTTCTTGGATAGAATTTGCTACAGACATTAATAATGTGATGTACGCTTATATTGATCGTAAAAAGAAATTACCGGTTACAACGCTTTTTCGTGCCATCGGATTTGAAAGAGATAAAGATATTCTTGAAATTTTTGACCTTGCAGAAGAAGTAAAAGTTTCAAAAACCGGATTAAAAAAATACATCGGAAGAAAACTTGCTGCTCGTGTTCTTAATACATGGCATGAAGATTTTGTTGATGAAGATACTGGAGAAGTTGTGTCAATTGAACGTAACGAGATTATTCTTGACCGTGACACAATACTCGACAAAGACAATGTAGAAGAAATTGTTGAAGCTAATGTTAAAACAATTCTTCTTCACAAAGAAGATAATAATCAGGCAGATTTTGCCATTATTCATAATACATTACAAAAAGACCCAACCAATTCAGAAAAAGAAGCGGTTGAACACATATATCGCCAATTGAGAAATGCTGAACCACCTGATGAGGAAACAGCACGCGGTATTATAGATAAATTATTCTTCTCAGACCAGCGATACAATTTAGGTGAAGTAGGTCGTTATAGAATGAATAAAAAACTCGGTTTGGAGATTCCTACCGAAAAACAAGTCTTGACCAAAGAAGATATTATTACTATTGTAAAATATCTTATTGAGTTAATCAACTCTAAAGCTGAGATTGATGATATAGACCATTTATCTAACCGTCGTGTAAGAACTGTTGGCGAACAACTTTCTGCACAGTTTGGAGTTGGATTGGCAAGAATGGCAAGAACAATCAGAGAAAGAATGAACGTTCGTGACAACGAAGTGTTTACGCCGATAGACCTTATTAATGCAAAAACACTATCATCTGTAATCAATTCTTTCTTTGGAACAAATCAATTATCTCAGTTTATGGATCAAACGAACCCATTAGCCGAGATTACGCATAAACGAAGATTGTCAGCATTAGGGCCCGGAGGTCTTTCACGTGAAAGAGCAGGATTTGAGGTTCGAGACGTACACTATACACATTACGGAAGACTCTGTCCTATCGAGACTCCGGAAGGACCAAATATTGGACTTATTTCTTCACTTGGTGTTTATGCTAAGGTGAACGGAATGGGATTCATAGAAACACCTTATCGTAAAGTAACTGATGGAAAGATTAATCTTAACGAAGAACCAGTTTATTTGTCTGCTGAGGAAGAAGAAGAAAAATTAATTGCTCAGGCAAACGTTGCGGTTGACGAAAAAGGTAATATTCTTGACGAACGTGTTGTAGCAAAACAAGATGCAGATTTCCCGGTTGTAACTCCAAAAGAGTTAGACTATACAGATGTGGCACCAAATCAAATTGCTTCCATTTCTGCATCGTTGATTCCGTTTCTTGAGCATGACGACGCAAACCGTGCCCTGATGGGTTCAAACATGATGCGTCAAGCAGTGCCATTACTTAGACCTGAAGCTCCGATTGTAGGAACAGGATTAGAAAGACAAGTGGCATCAGACTCAAGAGTACTTATCAATGCAGAAGGAGGTGGAGTTGTAGAATATGTTGATGCAGACAAAATAGTCATCAAATATGACCGTACCGAACGTGAAAAGAAAGTGAGTTTTGATAGTGATGAAAAAACATATCAGCTTACTAAATTCCAAAAAACCAATCAAAGTACATGTATTAACTTGAAACCTATTGTGAAAAAAGGGAATCGAGTGAAAAAAGGTCAAGTGCTTTGTCAAGGTTATGCCACCGAAAACGGAGAATTGGCACTTGGTAGAAATATGCAGGTAGCATTTATGCCTTGGAAAGGTTATAACTTTGAGGATGCTATCGTAATTTCAGAAAAAGTAGTCCGCGACGATATTTTTACTTCAATTCATATAGATGAATATGCTTTGGAGGTGCGTGACACTAAATTGGGTAATGAAGAATTGACAAACGATATACCCAACGTAAGTGAAGAAGCAACTAAAGATTTGGACGAAAACGGGATGATTAGAATTGGTGCAGAAGTAAAACCGGGAGATATACTTATCGGTAAAATTACACCAAAAGGAGAATCTGACCCAACACCAGAAGAAAAGCTTCTTCGTGCAATTTTCGGGGATAAAGCAGGTGATGTAAAAGATGCGTCATTAAAAGCATCTCCTTCGTTAAGCGGGGTTGTTTTAGACAAAAAACTTTTTGCCAGAGCAGTAAAAGATAAACGCAAAAGAACCAAAGATAAAGATGATTTGACAGCTCTTGAAATGGAATTTGAAGTTAGATTCCAAGAGCTTAAAGATAAATTAATAGACAAATTGTTTTCTATAGTTAACGGAAAAACATCTCAAGGCGTGATGAATGATTTGGGCGAAGAAGTATTGCCTAAAGGTAAGAAATATACGCTTAAAATGCTTAATGCCGTTGAAGATTATGCACACTTAGCTAAAGGACAATGGGTTGCAGACGACGAAACCAATGAATTGGCTAATGATTTGATTCACAACTATAAAATCAAATTAAATGACCTTCAAGGAGCTTTGCGTCGTGAAAAATTTACTATTACTGTTGGAGACGAGTTGCCGGCAGGTATCTTAAAACTTGCTAAAGTTTATATTGCCAAAAAACGTAAACTGAAAGTGGGAGATAAAATGGCAGGACGTCACGGTAATAAAGGTATTGTGGCGAGAATAGTTCGTCAAGAAGATATGCCTTTCCTTGAAGATGGGACTCCGGTAGATATTGTGTTGAACCCACTTGGGGTGCCTTCACGTATGAACATCGGACAGATTTATGAAACCGTTTTGGGATGGGCTGGACTAAAATCAGGTAAGAAGTTTGCAACACCAATTTTTGATGGTGCTTCCTTAGATCAAATCAATAATCTTACAGATGAAGCCGGTATCCCAAGATTCGGACACACTTATCTGTACGATGGAGGAACAGGAGAACGCTTCCACCAACCTGCAACCGTAGGAGTAATCTATATGCTAAAATTAGGTCACATGGTTGATGATAAGATGCACGCACGTTCTATCGGTCCTTATTCTCTTATTACGCAACAACCTCTTGGTGGTAAAGCCCAGTTTGGAGGTCAACGTTTCGGAGAGATGGAGGTGTGGGCTCTTGAAGCATACGGAGCGTCAAGTACGCTACGCGAAATATTGACAGTAAAATCCGATGATGTTATAGGTAGAGCCAAAACTTATGAAGCTATCGTAAAAGGTGAAACTATGCCAGAACCCGGATTGCCAGAATCTTTTAATGTGTTGATGCACGAGTTGAAAGGTTTAGGTTTGGACATCCGTTTAGAAGAATAATTTATAGTTTAAAGTTTTAAACCTTAAACAAAAGAATATGATGAACAATAGAAATAAAGATAAAAACACCCCTAAGAAATTCAATAAAATTTCTATAGGATTGGCTTCTCCTGAATCAATTTTAGGAGAGTCAAGAGGTGAAGTGTTAAAGCCGGAAACGATTAACTATCGTACTCACAAACCCGAAAGGGACGGACTATTCTGCGAGCGTATTTTTGGACCAGTAAAAGACTACGAATGTGCTTGTGGAAAATATAAAAGAATCCGTTATAAAGGAATTGTCTGTGACCGTTGTGGTGTTGAAGTTACTGAGAAAAAAGTGCGTCGCGATAGAGTAGGACACATCAATTTGGTTGTGCCTATCGCACACATTTGGTACTTCCGTTCATTACCTAATAAAATAGGTTATATCTTAGGGTTGCCATCCAAAAAACTGGATATGATTATTTACTACGAAAGATATGTAGTAATTCAACCGGGTATTGCTAAAAACTCTGAGGGAGATTCTGTACAAAAAATGGATTTTCTAACAGAAGAAGAATATCTGAACATTGTGGATTCGCTTCCGATGGAAAATCAATATCTTGATGACAACGACCCTGATAAGTTTATTGCTAAAATGGGTGCAGAATGTATCATGGATTTGTTGGCAAGAACAAATCTTGATGAATTGTCGTACGAATTGAGACATGCCGCAAACAACGAAACATCAAAACAAAGAAAAACAGAAGCGTTAAAACGTCTGCAAGTAGTAGAATCTTTCCGTGAAGCCAGTTTGAATCGCGAGAACAAACCCGAATGGATGATTTTGAAAGTAATACCTGTTATTCCACCGGAACTTCGTCCGCTTGTGCCGCTTGATGGTGGGCGTTTTGCAACTTCAGATTTAAACGACTTATATAGGCGTGTGATTATACGTAACAATCGTTTGAAAAGATTGATGGAAATCAAAGCACCGGAAGTGATTTTGCGTAACGAAAAACGTATGCTTCAAGAAGCTGTGGATTCTTTGTTCGATAATACCAGAAAAGCATCTGCTGTAAAAACAGAATCTAACAGACCGCTAAAATCTCTTTCAGACTCATTAAAAGGTAAACAAGGTCGTTTCCGTCAAAACCTATTAGGTAAACGTGTAGATTATTCGGCACGTTCGGTAATTGTCGTTGGACCCGAACTAAAAATGTATGAATGTGGATTGCCAAAAGATATGGCAGCAGAACTATACAAACCTTTTGTTATTCGAAAACTGATAGAAAGAGGGATTGTAAAGACTGTTAAATCTGCAAAAAAAATAATTGATAAAAAAGAACCGGTAGTATGGGATATTCTTGAAAATGTAATTAAAGGACATCCGGTACTATTAAACCGTGCTCCCACACTTCACCGTTTGGGTATTCAGGCTTTCCAACCTAAATTGATAGAAGGTAAAGCAATTCAGTTGCACCCATTGACTTGTACGGCTTTTAATGCCGACTTCGACGGTGACCAAATGGCTGTTCACCTTCCCTTAGGTCCGGAAGCAATTCTTGAAGCTCAAATGTTGATGCTCGCATCTCATAATATCCTAAACCCTGCCAACGGAGCTCCGATAACAGTTCCTTCGCAAGACATGGTTTTAGGTCTTTATTATATGACAAAAGAACGTGTGTCAACTGAAGATGTTAAAGTTAAGGGAGAAAATTCTGTTTACTATTCGGCAGAAGAAGTAAATATTGCTCTTAATGAAGGTAAACTTGATTTGAATGCAAGAATAAAAGTCAGAGTAAAAGATCTTGATGAATCAGGAAACCTCACCTCTCAACTTATTCAAACCACTGCGGGAAGAGTCTTGTTTAACGAAGTTGTGCCGGAAGCTGCCGGATATATTAATGAAGTGTTGACCAAAAAGTCTCTGAGAGATATTATCGGAAAAATATTGGCTGTTACAGATGTTCCTGCAACTGCCGCTTTCTTGGATAATATGAAAAATATGGGGTATCAGTTTGCTTTCAAAGGAGGACTTTCATTCAGTTTGGGAGATATTAAAATTCCTGAACAAAAAGATGAGCTGATTGCCGGTGCAAATGAACAAGTAGATGTAATTACCATGAACTATAACATGGGACTTATCACAAATAATGAACGTTATAATCAGGTAATTGACGTTTGGACATCAACCAATGCCTTACTTACAGAGTTGGCTATGAAGAAGATTCGTGAAGACCAACAAGGGTTTAATTCAGTATATATGATGCTTGATTCTGGTGCAAGGGGTTCAAAAGAACAGATTCGTCAGCTAACAGGTATGCGTGGTCTGATGGCTAAACCTAAAAAATCTACTGTGGGAGGTGGAGAAATTATTGAAAATCCAATTCTTTCAAACTTTAAAGAAGGACTTTCTATTTTGGAATATTTCATCTCTACGCACGGTGCTCGTAAAGGTTTGGCTGATACGGCTCTTAAAACAGCAGATGCCGGATATCTTACAAGAAGGCTTCATGATGTTTCTCAGGATGTGATTGTAAATTCTGAAGATTGTGGAACGCTAAGAGGTATTGAAGTTTCTGCATTAAAGAAAAATGAAGAAGTTGTAGAAACACTTGGCGAAAGAATTCTGGGTCGTGTAGCCCTTCAAGATGTGATAAATCCGTTAACATCTGAAGTAATGGTTGCTACCGGAGAAGAAATCACAGAAAACATAGCAAGAAAGATAGATAAATCACCGGTTGAACGAGTAGAAGTACGTTCTGCATTGACTTGTGAGGCAGAAAAAGGAATTTGTGCAAAATGTTATGGACGAAACCTTGCTTCCGGAAAAATGATTCAGCGAGGTGAAGCAGTTGGAGTAATAGCTGCACAATCTATTGGTGAACCTGGAACACAGTTAACTTTGAGAACTTTCCACGTGGGAGGTACCGCAGGTAACATTTCTGAAGAATCTACGATTGTAACCAAGTTTAGAGGTCGTCTTGATATTGAAGACCTTAAAACGGTTAAAGGAGAAGATAACGACGGAAACGTAGTTGATATCGTTGTTTCACGTTCTACAGAGTTAAAACTAATCGACGAGAATACAGGAATATTGTTGAATACACATAATATTCCGTATGGTTCTACAATCTTTGTAAAAGACGGTGACTTGGTTGATAAAGGAACGTTGATTTGTAAATGGGATCCATGGAACGGTGTTATTATTTCGGAATATACAGGAAAAGTTGCCTATGAAGATTTGGAACAGGGACAATCTTTCCAAGTAGAAATAGATGAGCAGACTGGATTTCAGGAAAAAGTTATTTCTGAGGGAAGAAATAAAAAGTTAATCCCGACACTTCATATTTATGCCAATAATGGAGAGTTAATCCGTTCATACAACTTGCCGGTGGGAGCCCACCTGATGGTTGAAAACGGAGAGAAAATTAAAGCAGGAAAGATTCTTGTGAAAATTCCGAGACGTTCTTCAAAAGCTGGAGATATTACTGGAGGTCTTCCAAGAATTACAGAACTTTTAGAAGCTCGTAACCCTTCAAATCCTGCAATTGTTTCAGAAATTGACGGTGTGGTAACTTTTGGAAAAATAAAAAGAGGTAATCGTGAGATTATAATCGAATCTAAATTTGGTGAGATTAAAAAGTATCTGGTAAAACTTTCTAATCAGATTCTTGTTCAGGAGAACGACTATGTCAAAGCCGGTATGCCATTGTCTGACGGAGCGATTACACCCGAAGATATTTTGAGAATCCAGGGTCCGTCTGCTGTACAGCAGTATCTTGTAAACGAAATTCAAGAAGTATATCGCTTGCAAGGGGTAAAAATCAATGACAAACACTTTGAAGTAGTAATTCGTCAGATGATGAGAAAAGTAATGGTTCAAGATCCCGGAGATACTCTATTCCTTGAAGAACAATTAGTCCATACAAAAGATTTTATTGCAGAAAATGACCGCTTGTTTGGTATGAAAGTAGTAGAAGAAGCAGGCGATTCTCAGAATTTAAAACCAGGGCAAATTGTTTCTCCAAGAGAGCTACGTGATGAAAATTCATTGCTAAAACGTGAAGATAAAAATCTTGTTGTAGCAAGAGATGTTATTACTGCAACGGCTATGCCGATTCTGCAGGGTATTACAAGAGCTTCATTACAAACGAAATCGTTTATATCTGCAGCATCTTTCCAAGAAACTACAAAGGTTCTGAATGAAGCGGCTGTATCAGGAAAAGTCGATACACTTGAAGGTCTTAAAGAGAATGTAATTGTAGGACATAGAATTCCTGCTGGAACCGGAATGAGAGAATACGAAAACATTATTGTAGGGTCTAAAGAAGATTATAATGAGCTGATGGCGGCAAAAGAAGAATATAATTATTAAAAAACAAAGATTATGAGTGACTCTAAACAACAGCAAGGACAGATAAATATAGAGTTGGATGAAGCTACTGCACAAGGTATTTATTCTAATTTGGCAATTATAAATCATTCTCATTCTGAGTTTGTATTAGATTTTGTTGCTTTGATGCCGGGAATTCCTAAAGCAAAAGTAAAATCCAGAATTATTCTGACACCTCAGCACGCCAAGAGATTACTTAAAGCTATTGGCGAAAATATTCAAAGATTTGAGGCAACCCACGGAGAAATAAAGGACTCTGAGCAGCCACCTATTCCATTGAATTTCGGACCAACCGGACAAGCATAAAAAATCTTTTTTTTCAATCACAAAACGCCCTTCGATAAGATGGGCGTTTTGTGTTTAATTAAAACTTTACTAAAAGTTGTAATATGTATTTTATCGACTTTTTTTGCAACTTATCGGTATAATGTTTTAGTCTATAAAAGCGGTTGTACATTTGTGGTGTAAAAAAAACTCTTTCCAAAAAACCAACCTAACCTCTTGAATAGCATTGTTTTAATGTATTAGTGGTTTTTGTATTAAATGATTTAGATTGTTTGTTAAATCTCTTTAAAATGTAAGAAAAATAATTGTTGAATTTTTATAAAAAAAATCAATTTAATTAAGGTTGTTTCATTTGAAAACAATTTCAGTTGCCCCCAATTTAATACTAATTGTTTGGTTTATGTGTTATAAAGACACCATCCTTTTTGGAAAAAAAATATTAAATTATAGGATTTTATCTACAATCCTGTTTTTCTGTGTGTTCGTTTCTTGGTCTCAGAATGGCACCTATATTTTAGATTATACCACTTTGCCGAATGGGGCAATCGGAGTAGCTGGAACTAACCAATCGGGGATTACTCCTTTTACAATAGATAAGAAGAACATGAGATCTCAATATGTGTATAGAGCTCATGAGATAGAAAATTTAGGTGGACCTATTGGTGTTGGGGGTATTATTACATCAATTGCTTTTAATGTTGTAGGTGTTTTGCCAGCTGCAGGCATACAGCCGGAGAACTTTATTATAAAAATTGGACACACCCCTGATAATGTTTTGTCAGGAAGATACAACATGCCTGCTAATGATTTAGAAGTATATAAAACAGTTCATGCACTCAATATCACTCAAAATGGTTGGTATGAATTTGAGTTAGACCAAGGCTTTGTTTGGGACGGTTCTGCTAATATTATAGTAGAGATCTGTAAGTCTAATGATGAGTCTGCTAGTCCTAATTTCAGAGTTAAAGCATCTCAGATTAATCTACCTTCTGCCATCCATTTATCTAGATCACTCTATACAAATAATAAAAACAATCCTCAAACACCAGGATGCGATATGTATGCTAATGGTGCAAGTAATTTAACTTCTGACAACACCATCGCTCAATCAGATGTATATAGAAGACAAAGACCTGATATCAAACTACAATTTGCTTGTAATGGCCTTCCTGAAAGTGGTGTTACGATTATTAAATTAAACCATGATGGTTTCTATTGCGAAGATGATAGGGTAACATTAGCAATTGAAAACGGTGATATGTCTTCTAGGCTAACCTATCAATGGCAGGTAACCAACGACGAGGGAAATAGCAATTCATGGACAGATGTTCCGGGAGCTACCGGAGAAGAATTGGTTGTAGAAAGAACCGAAGAGAATCTGTTTTACCGAAGAGTTACTACCTGTGCTTCTATTGGAGGGTCTAATGCTGTTCCTGTAGAGGTAGAAGGATATAACACATATACAGGAGAAGGAATTTGGACAAGAGGAACTAATGATTTTACTTCTCAAACCTTATTAATAGATTCGGATTTTAACAGTGATGATTTTGCAGGAATTTTCGATGCTTGTAGTTTAATAGTAAATACAGGTGTTACTTTTACAGTTAATGAAAATGACGTAATAAAATTAAAAGATAAGTTGGTTGTTAGACCGGGAGGAAATCTGATATTCGAAAATGGGGCTTCTTTACTTCAAGAAAACCCTGATGCAGAAAACATAGGAGATATCCGTTATCATAGAAATACAACATCAGTAAGATTGTTAGACTATACTTACTGGTCTTCTCCGGTAGAAGGATTGACCCCAACTGCATTTTCACCCGGAACACCCACCAACAAAATATATCATTGGAATCATATTACCCAAGCATGGGCGGGAGGCACACATAATCAGCCAATGATTCCGGGAAAGGGATATATTATCCGTGCTCCTAATGGTTTTCCTGTTTCCGGTCCTGGTCAGGTTTTTGAAGGATTATTTGTTGGTAAGCCTAATAACGGAAATATTTCTGTTCCGGTTACAACCAAAAATCCCGATTCGGAATCCACAGTTGTTTTTTGGAATCTGATTGGAAACCCTTATCCAAGTACATTAGATGCTGACAAATTTCTTATAGAAAATCAGGATAAAATAGACGGGACACTTTATTTTTGGACACACAATTCATCGCCGAGTAATGCTTATACCGGAAATCATACATATAATTATAATGTTGGTGATTTTGCGACCTATAACTTTACAGGTTCGGTAGGAACTCCTCCAACTCCTCCCGAAGACATTGACCCTGGATATGTGTTGAACACATCAGAACCGTGTAAATATATAGCTTCAGGACAAGGATTTATGGTGGGTGGCGGAGACGTGCCGGGTTCGGTTCTGTTCACAAACGACATGAGAGTAGGAGAAAATAATGACTTGTTTTTCAGAACAGCACCGCCTACAGCCGTAAATGAAATTGAAAAACACAGACTATGGCTTGAAGTTGTACATGAAGAAGGTACTTTTAAGCAGTTTTTGTTGGGGTTTGTTAACGGAGCAACCGATGATTTAGATTGGGGTTATGACGGTAAAATGCTCGAAGGAGGTGAAACTCTGATATATACAGTAGTCGGAGAACAACAACTTACTATTGATGGCAGGTCGTTGCCGTTTACAACAGATAAAACTGTGCCACTCGTTTTTTCTTCTACCAAAAACGGAGAATTTACAATCGGTATGTATAATTGGGATGGCTTGTTTGAGTCGCAAGAAGTTTTTCTTGAAGATAGTTATACAGGGGTTATTCATAATATAAAAAATGACCCCTATGTTTTTGAGTCGGTTGCCGGTGTTTATGAAGACAGATTTATATTGAGATTCACCAACGAAACTCTGAATGTTTCCGGCTTTGAAGCCGAAACAAATAACGTTATTGGTTTTGTAAATGAAGGACAGCTTAATTTACAAAGCTTTCATGAAAATATCCTTTCCGTTCAACTGTTCGACCTTCAGGGAAGAATGTATAAGGAATGGCTACATCTAAACGATAATAGAGTAGCTTTACCTTTATTAGAGTCATCTTCTCAACTCTTAGTGGCAAAAATTATTCTACACAATAATAGTAAACACACTATAAAATTATTAATAAACAAAAATTAATTAGAACCGTATGAGCAAAAATCTACAAAATCAATGTGTCTTTTTTTTAAGAAATTTAACATGTATGATGAAGAAAAACAGTAAAAACGTTACACTGTTTTTTTCATTCCTACTGTTGTTTGGAGTTTTTCCGGAACAACCAACAGAAGTGTGTGCACAAGAACAAGAATATATTTTAGGTAGCGGGACAACTTCTACAATTACTTTAGGTATTAATCCATTTGCTACCATTAATCGGAACAGCAGAAGTCAATATTTGTATTATGCACATGAAGTCTTAGAACAAGGAGGAAGTCCAGGGAATATTATATCGATAGCTTTCAATATCACCGGGTTGGCTGCTCCAGAATCACTTAGACCTGAAAATATTATGATAAAGATGGGGACAACTGATGATATTGTTTTAGGAACAGAATTGGTTGATAACCTTCAGGTATATTACGTTTCTGCCATTGAAGACATAACAGAATTAGGATGGTATAGCTTTACATTGTCCACTCCGTATGAGTTTGACGGTGAAAAAAATATAATTGTAGAAGTATGTAGAAATAATGAAGAATTTGGAACCAGTTTTAGAGTTGAAACGTCACTGACTCTTGAAAATGATTATAGAACAATTGGTTTGTACAGTAATAGTTCAGATGTGCCCGGATGCCAACTGACAGGGGTTTCTCCTATGACAAATTCAGATAGAAGAAGAAGACCAAATTTAAAAATCACCATGACGGAGCCTTGTACTGGACTGCCAACGGCTGGGGTTACAGTTGTAACAGATGGATTGTATTGTAGTGGTACGCCATTTACTCTTTCAGTAGAAAATGGCTCTATAGATTCCGGAATGCAGTATCAATGGCAATCCTCTCCGAACGATAACGGTCCGTGGTCTGATATCCCGAATGCTGTAAACGCCACATACACTACTACTCAGGCAATAGAAACCTATTATAGAAGAGCAACTACTTGTATTGAATCTCAACAAACAAGTCATTCTTTTCCAATAGAAGTAGGAGGTTTTGGCTGTTATTGTTCTGCTTTGGTAGTTAACGAAAATCAGATAGGAATCAATAGAGTTGTTCTGGAGAATATAAACAATTCATCTTCCTCTCTTCCGGCGTATTCAAACTACACAACTCTTTCTACAAATTTAGAGCGAGGCAATAGCTATGAGTTGAGTGTAAATATTACTTCGATGACCAGTTCAAATATTACTAAAGCGTGGATAGATTGGAATAATGATACTGTATTTGAAGACCATGAAGAGATTGAATTAGGCATTTCTGGAAGTGGTAATAATATTTCATCAGGAATTGTAGCATTAATTGTTGTTGATGAAAATGTAACATTGGGAACAAAAATTATGAGAGTCAGAACAGCTCAGTCAGAATCAAATGAGGTATTTCCGTGTGGACCTATTGCCAACGGAGAAGCCGAAGATTATACCATCAATGTCATAGAAAACCTATCTTTGAATGAACAACATTATATAAACAATAATCTGCAATTAATAGCTAATGACTATGGGTTACAAATAAAATTGTCTGACTCTCAAATAGAAAAGATTGTGGTATATGATACAACAGGAAAAAGAATTTATGAAACTACTCAAGAAAGAGGCGAAGTAGCTACATTGCCTGTAAATATGTCTAAAGGAACGTTGGTTTTAGTTCAGGTGTTTGACCTAAACGGTAATTGTTATACAGAAAAAACAATTTTTAATTAATAAGCTCTTAATTTATCCATGAAAAAACATATCATAGGTTTGTTTAATATATTTCTGATTGGAATCCTATTGATTTCAAATCAAATATGGAGTCAATGTAACACTCCTGTTAACACATCTGTTTCTAATATAACTGCCGCATCTGCCCATTTTAGCTGGAATTTGTCAGCTTCTGAGCCGGGATTTGGGTATCAGATAGAAGTAAGAACCAGTGGAACACCAGGGTCTGGAGCCACCGGTTTGGCTTATAGCGGTAGTGTTATTGATGGAATATCTTCTGTTTTAGTTGAAAATCTGTCCATTTCTACAGAATATACTTTTTATATTCGCTATAAATGTGATGAAGATACCCTATTCAGTTCATGGTCTTCGGGTCTGATATTTTCTACTTTAAACATTCAACCCCCTTTGGCTACAGCTGCATTATATGTTTCAGACGAAACTTTTACGGCAAAATGGAATCTGTCTCCGGGAGCAGTTTTTTACTTGCTTGACGTAAGTGAGGATTCAGATTTTTCCTCTTTTATAACTGAAAATCAGCAGGTAAATATATCTTCTTTTGTGGTTATGAATCTCATGCCGTTAACTACTTATTATTATCGATTAAGATCAGTTGCAGCAGGTAATGTAGAATCAGATTATTCAAATGTTATAGAGGTTACTACATTAGAGGAGTCCGAAGGTTATGTGGTTTGGACAGAAGCAGGGTGGTCTGCAGACCCTCTTTTAGAGTTGGACGCTATTATAGAATTTGACTTTGATACATCTTTGCATAACGGTTTTGAAGCAAATTCTTTGTTTGTTAAATCCGGATATACACTCGTTATTGCAGATGCAACAAGTATTTATGTATCGGGCGAAGTTGTTGTTGAAGATGATACGGCAAACATTGTGGTGCAAAATAATGCCAGCTTAGTTCAGCTTGATGATTATGCACCAGATAATGTTGGCTTAATTACTGTTGAACGTAATAGCTCTCCCGTTTTTAGATTGGACTATACGATGTGGTCATCACCAACATCAAGTCCGCTTAATGTTGAGAATCAGACTTTGCGTGAATTTTCTCCTGGAACCGTTTTGAATAGGTATTATTCATATAACACACTATTGAATACTTTTGATGTAATTCCAGATCCCGTAAACACAGCATTTGAACCGGGAGTTGGATATTTGATTCGTATCAGAAATAATCATGTTCCGTATGAAGACGAAAATAGTGTTCCGCAAGTATGGACAGGGGTTTTTCGAGGAATTCCTAATAATGGAGAAATATATGTGCCAGTTTCAGATGTCGGTCAAGGGTTTAATATGATAGGAAACCCATATCCTTCTGTCATTAGTGCTGAAGAATTTATTTATTCAAATTATGGAGAGATAGACGGAACACTCTATTTCTGGCGAAGAAAAAATGTTATCGGCGGTGGCGGTGATTTAGGAACCTTTTATGCATCCTATACGCTTGGAGGCTCTACAACTACTTCGCCAACAAGCGAAGCTCCAAATGGTTTTATTCAGGTAGGACAAGGTTTTGTTGTAAAGGCAGAACCTTCAACATCTACTGTTTTGTTTAATAATTCTCAGAGAGTAGGTGACGAGTTTGATAATCAATTTTTTAGAACCGGACTACAAGAAGAAAAAAACAGATTTTGGTTAAACTTGACTAATGCCGATGGTGTTTTTAGTCAGATGATGGTGGGTTATATGGATATTGCCACAGACGAATTTGATAAAGGTATTGATGGGGAATTTATTAACGACAGCGAAGTAGCACTTACTTCTTTGATTAATAATGAACGTTATACGATTCAGGGCAAAGGACTTCCCTTCTCTAATGAAGATATAGTTCCGTTGCATATCAGCATATCTGAAGCCGGAGATTATACTATTAATTTTTCTCATGCTGACGGTTTTTTTGCGGCAGATCAAAATATTTATCTGTATGATTATTATACAAATGAAATTCATGATATAAAAAGTGAACCATATACTTTTTTTACTGAAGTCGGTGCGTTTGACAACAGATTTTCTATAGTATATCAAAACCAGCCACTTGGAGTAAATGGAGTTGTTGACGCTAATAGCGTTATTGCATACAAACAAGATGGTTACTTAAATATACATGTTTATAATCAAGTTATTGAAGAAGTAAAGTTGTTCGATTTACAAGGAAGAATTTTATTTTGTCAAAACATAATACATTCAGATAATTTCGCAATAAATAGCCTGATGTTTTCTAATCAACCTGTTGTGATTAGGATTGCTTTAGAAGACGGTAGTGTTGTTGTCAAAAAAATTATTTTATAATCCGAGTTGGGTTAAATGTATTTTGATTTGATAATATCGCTACTAGAACATCTTTTTTTAGAGATATTATCAACACGAAAACGTTTTCGTTAAGGGTTTTCCAACTTTTTGTGTTGTTTATGTGGGTAGATTACATAATTTTGTATAACCCAATCTAAAAAAACTACTTTTCTGCTATAATTTAATAATTTTTTATATTAAAACTGAATTATAATGAAGAAAATTTTACTTTTAAACAAATTTATGTTCGTTTTATTGTTTCAAATTATGTTTTGGACATCATACGGACAAACCGCAGGATTTAATTCTACATTTTTAGTCCTGAGTATTAATGGAGGTTCAAATACTTACTATGATTTACATGCAACGACCGGAAATCCGGATTTTAACGGAGCAAATTTAGGCACGTTTTGCCAAGGTTCATCGGGAATTGTATTTAGAGGAGCCGAACACAATAATTGGAAGTGTGGCGGATGCGATATTACCAGTACAACGATTTACTATAGAGTTTATCTTACCTCTTCAACCCCTGGTTCTTTTATTCCTAATAATGTTGGATGGGTTAGTGAATATAATAACGGTTGTGGTGGTGCAGACCAAAGATGGGAAAGATTGAATATCAATGCTAATTTAACCGCAAGTTTGTCTCCCGGGAACTATACCCTTGAGGCTTATTCTTCTCAGCAAACAACTTGTTCTGGAACACAATATGCAAGTAATGGAGGAGCTAATTACAAAGCAACGTTTACTATCAATGCTAACGTTACCTACTATGCAGACCTTGATGGCGACGGTTTTGGAGATCCAAGCAATTCTGTTTCAACTTGTTCTGGAGCACCAGTCGGTTATGTAACCAATAATTCTGATTGTGATGACAATCTCGTTATGTATGCAGACC
>JAVEUZ010000053.1:0-12568 GCA_034005285.1 Flavobacteriaceae bacterium | reverse complement strand
AAGTTTTGTTTAAAAGCCCATCTGATAACTTGGGCTCGCTAAAAGTGAAGACGCAAGAGGAGACTTTTACATTCGGAAAATTGGCTCAACCAAAGATGAATGGCTTGTTGTTGAATGTAAAGGTGTAAAATCCAATGCAGAAAGAAGAAGCGGTTTGACGAGTCAACCTATACTAGGACAAGACATTTGGGATTGGCAAATCAACCTATTTCAGGACATGACATTTCAAAAGCTTCTTTAATGTTTTCCAAAACATCGGAACGCATCGTTTGAAAATCTTCATTTTTTGCCCAAGCATAAAAGCCTAAATGCACGACTGTATCGGTTAAGTCAAGAATTTGTATTTCTGGAGCTGGGTCTTTAAGTGCCAACATATTTGAATCAATAACCTGTAAAATGATTGTTTTCACCTTATTAATGTTAATATCCGAAGAATTTTTGACTTTAATATTGAACTCTACTCGTCGAAGACCTCTGTGCGAATAGTTGATTATTGTTCCGTTTGACAAAACACCGTTAGGAACAAAAATTATTTGATTGTTTGGAGCAATAATTCTGGTTACAAAGATTTGTATTTCTTCAACGGTTCCTTCTATTCCTTGAGCCGAAATATAATCCCCTATTCTGAAAGGTTTGAACATCATAATCAGAACACCTCCGGCAAAATTTGATAAAGATCCCTGAAGTGCCAAACCAACCGCAAGACTCGCAGCACCAATAATGGCTACAAATGAAGAGTTCTCTACACCAAGTCTGGAAATAATGGTTACGAACAACAATAATTTCAGCATCCAAATAATTATGTCGTTCAGAAACCTCGATAAGGTCGGGTCTAGTTTTTGTTTGCTTAAAACTCTTAGCATAATTTTCTTTACCAATCGGATACCAAACCAACCGATTATAAAAATTAACACAGAAGATAAAATTCTTGGAGAATACTCAATCAGCACTTGGGTGAAGTGCTGCAAGTAGTTTACTAAAAAATCTGAGCCATTATTATTATCTGAATTCATAAAAAATTTCAAAAAAACAAATGAGTTTAAGTGTCGCAAGTTAGTTTTTAATAAAGAAAAATATCTGAAAATAATCATTTTTTACCGTAAATTGTAAAAAATAAACAGTAAATCTGAGTGTGTTTTCAGACTTGAAGCAGTATTTTGCAACAGTTTTTTATTGTGTAATTTAGAGAGAACTATTTATACAACTTCATAAATTCTTCGGCTTTGTTTACCATATTTTTGCTCCCGCAAAAGAATGGAACACGTTGGTGAAGTTCTGTCGGTTGAATTTCCAAAATACGTCCATAACCATCAGAAGCTTTGCCCTCCGCTTGCTCTGCAATAAAAGCCATCGGATTACATTCATACAAAAGTCTTAATTTGCCATTTGATGCCTTTGAACTTGTAGGATAAATATAAATGCCTCCTTTTATCATATTTCGGTGAAAATCGGACACCAAACTCCCAATATAACGTGAAGTATAAGGGCGGTCTTCTTCTTCTCTCTGACAATATTTGATATAATCCTTTACGCCTTGAGGAAAATGCGAATAATTACCTTCGTTTACAGAATAAATTTTTCCGATTTCAGGAAATCTCATATTAGGATGCGAAAGATAGAATGTACCGATAGCAGGGTTTAGTGTAAAACCATTTACGCCATGACCTGTTGTATAAACCAACATGGTCGAAGTTCCATAAATCACATATCCTGCTGCAACTTGATGAATGCCGGGTTGGAGAAAATCTTCTAATGTAACCGGAGTTCCGATAGGTGTTTTCCTGTTATAAACCGAAAAGATCGTTCCTACAGAAACATTTACATCAATGTTTGACGAACCATCAAGCGGATCTATAAGCACTACATATTTATTTTCATTTTTACCATTGCGACCTTCTATTCTGATAAAATCATCATTTTCTTCAGAAGCAATGCCACAAGCAATTTCGCGGTTTATCAAGGTTTGGATAAACACTTCATTGGCATATACATCCAATTTTTGCTGGTCTTCTCCTTGAATATTCTGTACTCCAGCGGCACCAACTATATCGACCAATCCGGCTCTGTTTACTTTATGATTTACTACTTTGGCTGCCAACCTTATAGAGTTGATAATTCTCGAAAGTTCCCCAGTAGAAAACTGAAATTCTTCTTGCTTTTCAATGATAAACTCACCAAGAGTTTTGTTGCGTTCTTCCATTGCGAAATCGTTGTAGTTTGGTGGTGCAAATATCGAGATTTTTGTAATACAAAACAGTTATTCTCTCAATAATTGTACTTTTGCTTTTTGTTATCAAAGTTATTCATATAAGAACTCGTTAAAGTGAAGATATTCAAATTTGGAGGAGCCTCTATAAAAGATGCCAAAAGTGTAAAAAACATCTATGACATATTACAGAAAACCGGATATGACAACACATTACTGGTAATTTCGGCAATGGGCAAGACAACCAATGCTTTGGAAATCGTTTTAAAAAATTATTTTGATAACCCAACCAAGCTACAGGAATCTATCCAAGAGGTTAAAAAGTATCATCTGCAAATCGCCATAGAGTTATTTGATGAAAACAACCATCCGATTTTAAATACCATCAATACACATTTTAACCAAATGGAATTTTTCTTAAACCATAACAAATCTCCTAATTATAGCTTTGTATATGACCAAGTGGTAAGTTATGGTGAAATTATTGCCACTGCCATCATCAGCCATTATTTTAATTATAAAGGATTAAAAAACAGTTGTATCGATGTGCGTAATTTTATCAAAACCGACACTTCTTACCGTGATGCAGCGGTAGATTGGAATCAAACTTTGGAACTTATTTCAAAAGGAATCAAAAGAAAACAACTTAATATTACGCAAGGTTTTTTGGGTTCTGATCCAAATAATTTTACTACCACTTTGGGGCGTGAAGGCTCTGACTATACGGCAGCCATTTTTGCTTATTGCTTAAATGCAGAAAGTGTTACAATATGGAAAGATGTACCAGGAGTTTTGAGTGCCGACCCGAGATATTTTGAAAATGCTGTCTTGCTTGAACAAATTTCATATCGTGAAGCCATCGAATTGGCATTTTACGGTGCGACTGTCATTCATCCGAAAACTTTACAACCTCTACAGAAAAAAGAAATTCCGTTGTATGTAAGGTCATTTATAAATCCGGAATTATCGGGTACAAAAGTTTCTAAAAACGTCAAAATAATACCGCAAACTGCCTGTTTTATTGTAAAAAAAGAACAGTGTCTCATTTCACTTTCTTCCATCGATTTTTCATTTATAATGGAAGAACATATTAGTGAAATCTTCAAATTACTACATCAATATAAAATGAAAGTTAGCCTGATTCAGAACTCCGCAATTAGTTTTTCGGTTTGTGTTGAAGATAAATTCCATAATTTTCTGAAACTAAAAAGTGCTTTGTCTAAAAAATTTCTAATTAACTGGAACGAGAATGTTTCTCTATACACTATCAGATATTACACCAAAGAATCTGTTGATATGATTGGAAAAGATAAAACAATTTTAATAAAACAGATTTTGGGCGATACAATTCAGGTTGTGACAAAGGATTAGTTGTTAAGCAAAAAACGACTCACAATCGTAAGTCGTCCTTTCTCTATTCTCTATTCTCTATTTTCTATTCATCAACTCCTCGATTTCATCTGCCTCAATCGGAATGTTTTTCATCAGATTCAGCGGATTTCCGTTTTTCTGAATGACATAATTATCTTCAATTCGGATTCCGAAACCTTCTTCGGGAATATAAAATCCGGGTTCGATTGTGAAAACCATATTTTCTACAAACGTATCGGTTAAGATTCCGTAGTCGTGCGTGTCAAGCCCTAAATGGTGCGAAGTTCCGTGCATCATATATTTTTTGTAAGCCGGCCAATCGGGATTTTCGTTTTGCACATCTGCTTTGTCAAGAAGTCCTAAACCCAACAATTCGGAAGTATAAACATTTCCTAATTCTTTGTGGTAAGCGTGCCAATTATTTCCTGCAACCAAAAGGTCTTCAGCTGCTTTTTTACATCTCATAACCGAATCATAGACTTCTCTCTGACGTTTGGCATATCTTCCGTTTACGGGAATCGTTCTCGACAAATCCGAAGAATAATTGGCATATTCTGCAGCTGTATCAAACAAAATCAATTCTCCGTCTTTACATTGCGTATTGTTTTCGATATAATGCAACACATTCGCATTGTTTCCCGTTGCAATAATCGGAGTATAAGCAAAACCTTTGGAACGATTTCGGATAAACTCGTGAATAAGTTCTGCCTCGATTTCGTATTCCCAAACATTCGGTTTTACGAAAGATAAAATTCTACGGAAACCTTTTTCGGTAATATCACAAGCCTGTTGCATTAAAGCAATTTCTTCTTGTTCTTTAACCGAACGAAGTCGTTGCAGAATAGGGTTAGAACGTTCTACTTTGTGAGCCGGATAGGTTTCTTTCCACCATTTTACGAATCTATCTTCACGAGTTTGCGTATCAACCGAAGCACGATAATGTTCGTTCGTATTGATATACATCGTGTCTGAGTAGGTCATTAGTTCTTTCAGTACTTTATTGAAATCCGAAAGCCAATACACCGATTTGATTCCCGAAACTTCAAAAGCAGCTTCTTTAGTTAGTTTTTCGCCTTCCCAAATCGCAATATGTTCGTTAGTTTCCCTTAAAAAAAGGATTTCTTTGTATTTATCAAAAGGTGCATCCGGACAAAGTACCAAAATACTTTCCTCCTGGTCCACTCCACTCAAATAAAAAATATCCCTGTGCTGTGCAAAAGGCAACGTGCTGTCTGCACTTACAGGATAAATGTCATTCGAGTTAAAAACAGCTATGCTGTCTGGTTTCATCTGAGCCGTAAATTTTGCTCTGTTTTTAATGAATAAGTTTTTGTCTATTCTGTGGTATTTCATATTTTTTGCTTTAGGCTTTAAGCAGTATGCTGTAAGCAGATTATGTTATTCTTAATGTGTTCGCAATTTACGACTGCATTATTTTTATATGGTATAAAATTTGTGATAGGTAATAATACTATTTCCATTCCAATGACTTTAAAAACTCGGTTGTCCGTTTTTTGAGTTCATCAGAAGAAATGCTGTTTTTTATCTCTTTTTCAAAATCAAAAGACTGTTGCTTTTGGAAATTTTCTATTTGCTCGATAATTTCTGTATTTTCAATAGAGTTTATCCAATCAATAATTTCTTTTTTTCTTATTGCTACCTCGTTCATATTCAAAAAGTTTTTAAAGTATAAAGGTAATAATTATTTAGAACTTATCACAAGTTGTAATACCCTTAAACAAAATTAAACCAATTATTGTCAAACAAAAACAAAAAACAATGTAAGTATTTTCGTTTATATATTTATTTGTCAAATATTTTGACTGTGTCATATTTTCAGCACATTTACAATACATTTACAGTAGTTTTACAGTGCTGTCAAAAGTCCATTTTCTACTTTTGGCAGAAATTTAAAACTCTAAATTATGAAAAGAATCCTGTTATTTTCTGTGGTGTTTTTCCAAAGTTTTGCTTTTTCGCAAACCAAACTTATTTCACACAAAAGCCATAGTGGAAGTGCTACAACTTTCAGAACAGCTTTAGAGCATAATTTATTTGATATAGGAGATTCAAATTTTGGAGATGTACCATTTAGACTTGTTAAAAATGCACAGCTTGACACGATTATTTTCCTTACAGATGAAAAAACAGTAATGGTTACAAGTGAATATTGTGAAAGAGGTGTTAGAATTAGACTAAAAGAAGAAGAAAAAGCTGATTTAGGCGAATTTTGGAAAGCGGGAAAAGATACACTTGTAAGCCACCCGTTGTTTTCCAAAAAACATTCGTTAGACAGCATTAAAAATGTACTAAAAGAAGAATATCATTTTAAAAACGATATTGATAATGTTGTTTTTATCGGTTATGACAATGAAATTCCGAAATACGAAAAAGAAAAGAAGAAAAAGAGAAAGAAAAACACAATTCCTCCTGTTTCTTACGATAACAATAATATCAAGCCATTTCTGATTTTTGTGTTGGCTGTTGTTTCTGTACTTTTAGCATTTTTGAGCTATCGTATAAACCGATTCAAAAAAGTAATTCATTCGTGAAAAGTTTTTCAGAAAAGATTTTTGCTCTGTTTTTTCTGTTGGGAATTATTTTTATTCCGTTAGAATTTTTCTTTGGAAATATTCAGAAACAAATTACAAATTTGTTTTTTCACAAACCGATTGCTTTGTTTCAAAATTTGTTTTTTGAAAACGCTTTGCCTAATCCCGATTTTTCATCTGATACCATTTCCCTGAATTTATTGCTGGTTTTGCTGCTTGTTATTTCGATTGTTTTGACATTTGTTTTGACAAAATTTAAAATCAATACAACAAAATGGGTCAAAATTATTCGGATTGTAATTTGTTACTATTTGGCTTTTGTGTTACTCAAATATGGTTTTGACAAAGTTTTTAAAGCACAATTTTATTTGCCCGAACCCAATATATTGTATGAAAAACTCGGAAATCTGTCCAAAGACATTCTGTATTGGAGTACAATCGGAACATCTCGGTTTTATTCGATTGCAACAGGAATTATCGAAGTTTTTGTTGCTGTTTTGTTATTGTTTAAACCAACTCGAATTACAGGGTTGTTATTTTCTGTCGGAGTTTTTCTGCATATTGTTATTATCAATTTCGGATTTGATATTTCGGTAAAAACTTTTAGTTGCTTTTTGTTTTTGGCAAGTCTTTTTGCTTTTTTTCCGTATTTGAAAACGCTCATTTCTTTTCTGTTTTTTCAGAAACAGGAAAAATTGGATTTGAGAAATGTTGCAATAATTCCGAATCCTTTTGTAAAAACAGGTGTAAAAATATTCGTTATCGGTTGGAGCTTTTTGCAAATACTTTTTCCATACTTTACTGAATCAAACTTTAATGATGACAAGGCAGAACGTCCTTTTCTTCACGGAGCTTACCAAGTGCAGGAAATCACACCAAAAGATACTTTATCCGAAATAAAACACATTTTCGTGCATCGAAAAAACTATATCATTTTTGAATATTCAAACGAAACCCGAAATGATTTTTACTTTGAAGAAAACCAGATTTCAAAAGAATTAACGCTTTATGATTATGACAAAAATAAAACCGTGATTTCTTATGATTATTCTGCGAAAGACAGTATTTTTAGACTCGGTTTAAACAACCAAACAATAATTTCCAAAGCTTTGAATTGGAAGGAATTACCGATATTTGAAGAAAATTTTCATTACACGATAGACGAAATTAAATAAAGAATGAAGAAAATTGTTGCTCTTTTTTGCTTGTTTGCTATAGTGGTTCAGGCACAAGACAAAAAACCTTATCAATTTTTTGATAAAAAAGGAAAGAAAACCAATTACGGAAAACTATTAAAAGTTGCCAAAAAAAACGACGTGGTTTTGTTTGGTGAATATCACAACAATTCTATCGTACACTGGCTGCAATTAGAGTTTACCAAAGATATGGCAGAGCAGAAGCAGCTTGTTCTGGGAGCCGAAATGATTGAAGCCGACAATCAGGAACAACTTGACCAATATTTAAAAGGCGAGATTAACCAAAAGGCTTTTGATACTTTGGCAAGGTTGTGGAGCAATCATAAAACCGATTATAAACCGCTAATCGATTTTGCCAAAGACAATAACATTAAGTTTGTAGCTGCCAATATTCCAAGAAGATATGCCAATCAGGTTTATAAACAAGGAATTGAATCGCTTGAAGCACTCACAGATGAAGAAAAATCGTGGATTGTTCCGTTGCCGATGGCTTATGACAAAACACTTCCCGGATATGCCGGAATGCTCAAAATGATGGGTGACCATGCCAATCCAAACATGCCAAAAGCACAAGCAATAAAAGATGCTACAATGGCACATTTTATTATTAAAAACTTAGAACCTCATTCGCTCTTTATTCATTACAACGGAACCTATCACAGTGATAATTATGAAGGCATCAGTTGGTATCTTAAAAGAGAAATGCCAGAATTAAAAATACTCACTATTGCTACAGTAGAACAGGCAGATATTTCGAGATTAGAAAAAGAGCATCTTAACAAAGCTGATTTCATTCTGGTTGTAGATGAAGATGTAACAAAAACATACTGACAACAGTAAATTTTAGTAAAAAACGACTATCCATTCAAGAAAAAAATCTACACCTATAACAGCTCGCACACCACAAAAAAAAGAATGAAACCCTGATTTACAAAGCATTATAAGTTACTTTATATTCGTTATAAATAGCCCGAAAAGGTTGTAGTTATACGTAATTAGCAGTACTTTTGTTCTAAATTACTAAATATTTAAACAGAATTATGGCAAAATCTGCACTTTTAAAGTCGTCTATTACAAAAAAATATTGGATGGCTCTGACGGGTTTATTCCTATGCTTGTTTTTGGTAGGTCATTTGGTCGGAAACCTTCAACTTATTTTCGGAACACCATTACAATTCAATGAATACGCATTGTTTATGACAAGCAACCCCGCAGTAAAAATCCTTTCTTACCTTACCTACTTTTCTATTCTTTTTCATGCAATTGACGGAATAGCATTAACCATTCTGAACAAAAAAGCCAGACCGATAGCCTATGTAAAAAACAATCCGTCTGCCAATAGTAGTACCGCTTCAAGAAATATGGCGGTTTTAGGAACGCTGATTTTAATTTTCATTGTAACGCACATGGTAAATTTTTGGGCAAAAATGCACTTTGACAAAAATATGCCACTTCAAGAAACAGTTGTAGAATCCCCAATGGGTGGAGAAGATATCGTTCTCTATAACACCACAAATGGCAGTTATGTTGAAAAAGCCGGTGTAGAAGTCAGAAACGGAAAAGAATTTTACAACACACAGCTTGATTTGAAAATGGGAGAAGGATATAAAGATTTATATAAAATCACAATAGACTTCTTTAAAGATTCAAAATATGGATTGATAGCAACCATCTGTTATACTTTGGCAATGTTTGTACTTGCCTTTCACTTATGGCATGGTTTTCAAAGTGCGTTTCAATCTTTGGGAATAAACAGCTCAAGATGGACACCTATTATTAAACTTTCCGGAAAATTCTTTTCGGTTATCGTACCATTATTGTTTGCTATTATCCCGCTTTATATTCATTTTATTAAATAATCAACATCAGAGCTATGAAGTTAGATTCTAAAATACCAGAAGGTTCTTTAGCCGAAAAATGGACTAATCATAAAAATAATTTAAAACTTGTTGCTCCCAATAACCGTCCAAAAATAGATGTAATTGTTGTAGGAACCGGATTAGCCGGTGCTTCGGCCGCTGCTTCTTTTGGCGAAATGGGGTATAACGTAAAAGCGTTCTGTTTTCAAGATTCACCCAGAAGAGCTCACTCTATCGCTGCTCAGGGCGGAATTAACGCCGCCAAGAACTATCAGAATGACGGAGATAGTATTTACAGATTATTTTACGACACCATAAAAGGAGGAGATTATAGAGCAAGAGAAGCAAACGTACACCGTTTAGCCGAAGTTTCCGGAAACATTATAGATCAATGTGTTGCTCAAGGCGTTCCTTTTGCCCGTGAATATGGCGGTTTGTTAGACAACCGTTCATTTGGAGGAACACAAGTGCAAAGAACTTTTTATGCCGCCGGACAAACCGGACAGCAATTGTTATTAGGAGCATATTCTGCTCTGTCAAGACAAATAGGTTTAGGACGTGTCGAAATGTATAACCGACACGAAATGTTAGACATCGTATTAGTTGACGGAAAGGCCAGAGGAATCATTGCCCGAAACCTCATTACAGGAGCCATAGAGAGACATTCTGCTCATGCAGTCATTATCGCATCAGGCGGTTACGGAAATGTATATTTTCTTTCTACAAACGCCATGGGAAGTAACGTTACAGCAGCTTGGAAAGTTCACAAAAAAGGAGCTTTATTTGCCAATCCTTGTTACGTCCAGATTCACCCGACTTGTATTCCTGTACACGGAACAAACCAGTCAAAATTGACTTTGATGTCAGAATCACTTAGAAACTCCGGACGTATTTGGGTTCCTAAGAAAAAAGAAGATGCAGAAGCCATCAGAGCCGGAAAACTAAAACCCACTCAGATTGCCGAAGAAGACAGAGATTATTACCTAGAAAGAAGATATCCTGCATTTGGTAACTTAGTACCACGCGACGTAGCTTCACGTGCAGCCAAAGAACGTTGCGATGCTGGCTACGGTGTTGAAGGAAACGACACAAATGAAGGAGTTTATCTTGATTTTGCTACAGAAATAAAAAATAAAGGAAAACAAACTGCTTACTCAAAAGGAAATCACAATCCTTCTGATGAAGAGATAATTACATTAGGAAAAAAATGGGTCGAAGAAAAATACGGAAATCTATTTCAAATGTATGAAAAAATCACCGATGACAATCCATACGAAACCCCGATGAAAATTTATCCCGCCGTTCACTATACAATGGGTGGTATTTGGGTAGATTATAATTTGCAGTCAACTATTCCCGGATGCTTTGTAGCCGGAGAAGCCAACTTCTCTGACCACGGAGCCAACCGTTTGGGTGCTTCGGCATTGATGCAAGGATTAGCAGATGGTTATTTTGTGCTTCCATATACTGTTTCTAACTATCTGGCAGACGAAATCAGAACCGGAAAAATTTCTACAGACTTACCCGAATTTGTTGAAGCAGAAAAGAATATAAATGAAAGCATCGAAAAATTCCTAAATAATAACGGCTCAAAATCAGTCGATTATTTCCACAAAAAATTAGGTATGATTATGTGGAATAAAGTTGGGATGGCAAGAAACGAAAAAGGTCTGACCGAAGCTATACAAGAAATTGCAGAATTGCGAGAAGAATTTTATAAAGATGTTTTTGTGCCAGGTTCTGCAAACGAATTAAACACTGAATTAGAAAAAGTGCTTCGCGTAGCAGATTTCATGGAATTAGGACAATTGATGGCAATAGATGGTTTGCAGCGAAAAGAATCTTGCGGAGGTCATTTCCGCGAAGAATACCAAGATGCAGAAGGAGAAACGCTTAGAGATGACGAAAACTTCTCATTTGTAGGCTGTTGGGAATATAAAGGAAGCGACATCAACAAAGAAGTTCTTCATAAAGAAGAATTGAAATATGAGTATATAAAAATAGCTGCACGTAATTACAAGTAATTAGGCAATAGCCAAAAGGCAATAGTTATGAGTGCGATAAAATCATATAAGGATTTATTGATTTGGCAAAAAGGAATAGATATCGTTGTAAATATCTATGAATTAGTCGAAGGTTTTCCAAAAGAAGAACTTTATGCGTTGACCGGTCAATTGAAAAGAGCTTCTGTTTCCATTCCGTCAAATATAGCGGAAGGTTACGGCAGAAATTCCACTCAAAGTTATATTAGCTTTATCAATATTTCCAGAGGTTCATTGTTTGAGATTGAAACTCAATTAATTATTGCCAAAAGGTTAAAATTTGTAAAAAACGAATCATTGTATGAAGAAGTAATGATTCAGATTTTGGAAGAAACTAAAATGATTAATTCGTTTATCAATAAATTAGAAAACAGTAAAAACTAATGCCTATTGCCTTATGGCTAATGGCTTTTAAATAAAAACTATGGCATCAAAATTTATTAATATAACCCTTAAAATCTGGCGTCAGAAAGATGCTAAAGTAAAAGGGAGTATAGAAACATATAAATTAGATAATGTTTCTACAGATAGTTCGTTTTTAGAAATGCTTGACCAATTAAATGAACAATTGGTTAATGAAAGAAAAGAACCCGTAGCTTTTGACCACGATTGCCGTGAAGGAATTTGCGGTATGTGTTCACTGTATATCAATGGTCGTGCTCACGGACCGGATACCGGAATCACAACCTGTCAGTTGCACATGCGTATGTTTAAAGACGGTGAAACAATCTACATTGAACCGTGGAGAAGCAAAGCTTTTCCTGTTATTAAAGATTTAGTGGTTGACAGAACGGCTTTTGACCGTATTCAGCAGGCAGGTGGTTTTGTGTCTGTAAACACTTCCGGAAACACCATTGATGCCAATAGTATTCCGATACCTAAAGCAGATGCTGACAAAGCCTTTGAAGCAGCAGCATGTATTGGTTGTGGAGCATGTGTGGCAACCTGCAAAAATGGCTCAGCCATGTTGTTCGTAGCCGCAAAAGTTTCGCAATATGCACTATTGCCACAAGGAAAAGTAGAGGCAACGCAACGCGTTCTAAACATGGTTAACCAAATGGATGAGGAAGGATTTGGAAACTGTACCAACACCGGAGCTTGTGAAATCGAATGTCCAAAAGGAATTTCACTCGAAAACATTGCACGTATGAATAGAGAATATCTAAAAGCAAGTTTGGTGTAATTTCGTTAATTCTAAAATATCAGCTCCGTCAAAGTTTCAAAACTCTGACGGAGTTTTTTTATTATATTTGAGCAAAGAAGAACCAAATTCTCATGCGACAAAACCTCTTATTCTTGTTACTATTAACAACTCAATTCCAATTCGGACAAAATTATTGCC
>JAVEUZ010000052.1:0-12817 GCA_034005285.1 Flavobacteriaceae bacterium | reverse complement strand
CTTGTCGCAAAAACCGATTTCTTCTTGCTTTTTTGTAATTTAGCAGTCAAAATCGGTTTTGCTTACGTTGGGGATAAATCTAAAGTTCCGTATTTATCTTCACTCCTTCGCAAAGCTACCGGGCGTTCTCTGCAAGCTTAAAACCCAACGCTCAAACAGCACATTTGTTTTTTTTCCTACACACGAGCCAACGCTTCGAAAAACCAAAAAAGCTGTTTTCTGCCAACTCTCTATGAAAAAAAATGTATCATTTTCCAACACAAAAATATATTGTTGTATCATAATTAAATGTATCTTTGTGCTTCTATTTCAAACTAAAAGAACTTTGAGTTAATGAACCGAATAAAAGAAGTTTTAAAAGAACAAGGTAGAACCCAGACTTGGCTTGCCGAAAAAATTGGAAAGAGTTATGTTGTGGTTACGAATTATTGTAATAACAACACGCAACCAAGTATTCAGGTTTTGACGGAGATTTCTCAAGTTTTAGACGTTGATGTACGAGAATTATTAGTTCCCACTAAAAACGATTTGCAAAATGGATAAAGTTGACATATTTAAAAATGGAGCAATTTGGGTTCGAGCGGATTTCCATTTGCATACTAAAGCAGACAAAGAATTTGCATACACAAGCAATGAAAATGATTTTTGCCGTCTGTATGTTGAGCAACTGAAATCGCAAAACATCAATGTTGGTGTAATTACGAATCATAATAAATTTGATAAAAATGAATTTGTTGCGTTAAGAAAAAAAGCACTTAAAGAAGGAATTGGATTATTTGCAGGAGTTGAACTTTCTGTAAATGACGGAGCAAACGGTATTCATTGTTTGTTGGTTTTTGATTACGAGAAGTGGTGCATAAACGGAGAAGATTTTATCAATCAATTTCTTACCGCTGCATTTGAAGGCATTGCAAATCGTGAAAACGAAAATACAAGATGCAAATACAATTTTGAAACTGTATTGCAAAAATTAAACGAACACGCAAATAACGGAAGAGATTCATTTATTATTTTGGCACACGTTGAACAAAACAGTGGATTTTTCAACGAGCTTGACGGAGGTCGTATTCAACAACTTGTTTCAAACGATTTATTCAGTCATTTTGTATTAGGATTTCAAAAAGTGAGAACTTACGATAAAATCGCTACTTGGAAAACTTGGTTCGGAGATAAATTGCCTGCATTTGTTGAAGGTTCAGATTGTAAAAACATTGAAGAAATAGGGAGACCACACCAACAAAATGGAGAAGCCAAAACAACGTATATAAAAATTGGAGATTTTAATTTTGAAGCATTAAGATATGCTCTAACAGATTTCAACTATCGTGTTAAGCTTAACTCAAAACCCGAAATAAAAAATTCCTACATCAAATCTATTGCTTTTGAGGGTGGTTTATTGGACGAAACAAAAATTGATTTTTCGCCCGAACTCAATACACTCATAGGAATTAGAGGAAGCGGAAAATCATCTATTTTAGAAATTTTGCGTTACACATTAGGCATTCCGTTATCGCCTACTGCCGTTGACCCAAGATACAAAGACGGTTTGATTGAAAATGTTTTGAGAAGTGGCGGAAAGTCAATCGTAACTATCGTTAACAAGCAAAAAGAAGAATACCGTATTGAAAAAATTTACGGACAGAAAGAAGATATTTATAAAGGAAATGTTTTGCAACCAAGCATTTCAATAAATGCTGTGTTTGACTATCCTGTTTATTTTGGGCAAAAAGATTTATCAAACAAAGACGCAGATTTTGAAGCAGATTTAATTCAACGCTTGGTAGGAACTCGTTTAAAAGATATTCAATCAAAGATTGAACAAAAGAAAAGAGAAGTTGGAAATATTGTTGCGGAGATAAAAAAACTTCGCAATTTGAACGATTTAAAAAAGGAAACAGAAACGGTTATAAAAAACGCAGAACATCAACTTAAATTCTTTAAAGAAAAAGGCGTTGAAGACAAATTAAAGCAACAAACACTCTTTGACTCTGATGTATCCAAATTGTCGCAATCGGAAAGTTCGGTAAGAAGTTATTTGAATGAATTACAATCGTTAGTATCTAATCACGATTATTTTTTTCAACAAGAAATTTCGGGTTCAGAAGTAAATCAAGAGTTTTTTGACGAAGCAAAAAAAATATTAAAAGAACTAAAAGTAGAATTTGAAAAGTTAAAAGCTATTCAAAAAAACTCTGTTCAACTTCAAGAAAAATACAAAGAACTCATTGGGAAAATCAATGTAAAAAAGGAAGGATTAAAAGAAGAATTTGCCAAAATCAAAAGAGAAATTGGAACAGACACAATCAACCCCGACAATTTTCTTACACTAAACAGACAAATAGACACTTCGAGATTAAAATTGTTAGAAATTGACAAATCGGAAAAAAGAAGAAAAGAATGGCAGGATGATTTATTAAAAAGGTTATCAGATCTTGACAATCTTTGGCACGAAGAATATCAGCTTTTGGAAAAAGAAGTAAATCGAATAAACGAAGCTGAAAGTAAACTTTCTATTGAAGTAGGTTTCAAAGGAAGAAAAGATAAATATTTTGAAAAACTAAAACAGGTTTTCAAAGGAACAAATATTCGTGATACTGCATATCAGGAAATTACTACAACTTATAATGACTTCATTCAGATATACAAAGACAGTAGCAAACTCAATACTATTTTGAATGAAAATCAAGTTGTGGATTTCAAGAGGAGATTTACCGAAAATTTAGATGATTTACTGACCTTTAAAGTGGATAATAAAATTATTATTCAATACAACGGAAAATCATTAGACAAACATTCTTTGGGACAACGTGCTTCGGCATTGATACTGTTTTTGTTGGCTCAAAAAGAAAATGACGTTTTGATAATTGACCAACCTGAAGATGATTTGGATAACCAAACTATATATGATGAAGTCATCAAAGAACTGAAAAAAATAAAAGGCAATATGCAGTTTCTTTTTGCAACGCATAATGCCAATATTCCTGTTCTTGGCGACAGCGAAAAAGTTGTATCGTGCAGTTATGACGAAACCAAAATAACGGTTCATTCAGGCTCTATCGACAATCATCAAACGCAACGATTTATCGTTGATATTATGGAGGGTGGAGATGAAGCATTTAGCCGTAGAAAAAATATTTACAGTATTTGGAACATTGAAAAACTGAAAACAAAATGAACGCAATAGAACTATTAGACATCATAAGTATAGGAGAAACAAGCAAAGTTCAATTTAAAAAAGAAATTGACAATGACGATTCTATTGCTGCGGAATTGATTGCTTTTTCTAACTCAAAAGGTGGGAAAATTTTGTTTGGAATTGAAGATAAAAAAGGAACAGTCTTAGGTTTAGATTATCAGCAATTGCAATCTTACAACAACAGAATTGCAACAATCGCCAATGATAAAGTAAAACCACAAATTTTTCTTTTTACAGAAGTTGTGTCAATTCCTTCGGAAACTGACGAAAAGAAGATTTTGGTTGTAGAAGTTTCAGAGGGAATTGCAAAGCCATACAAAGATAAAAATGGTGCGATTTGGATAAAACAGGGTTCTGATAAAAGAAGATTAACCGACAATAATGAGCAAATAAGGCTATTTCAGCAAAGTGGTATTTTGTATTTAGATGAAATGATTATTCCGCAGACTTCTATTGACGACATCAACTTTTCAAAAGTAGAAGAATATGTTAAAGCAATTCAGAAAAGAGAAACAGACGAGAAAACAGATATAACAGATACGCTATTAACAAATCTGAATATACTGAAAGACGGTCGTCTTACATTAGGTGGACTTTTATTCTTTGCGGAAAACCCACAAAAATACAGACCTGCATTTTGTGTAAAAGCAATATCGTTTTTTGGGAATAGCATAGGTGGAACAGACTATCGCAGTAATAAAGAAATTGTCGGTACAATTCCTGAAATTTTTGAAGAAACAATGAGCTTCTTCAATGCCAATTTGCAACACGTACAAGACGGTCAAAATTTCAACAAAACAGGAAAATTGGAAGTTTCACAAACTGCATTAGAGGAGCTACTTCAAAATGCTTTGGTACATAGAGATTATTCAAAAAATTCGCCCGTACGTGTGATGATTTTTGATGACCGAATTGAAATTACAAGTCCGGGTTCATTGCCGAATAGCCTTACTATTGAGAATGTAAAAATGGGAAATGCAGTTGTGAGAAATAATCTTTTAGTTTCTTATTGCTCAAAATTGATGAATTATCGTGGCTTTGGTTCTGGAATTACACGAGCATTAGAAGCACAACCTAACATTGAACTGATTAACGATTCAGAGGGTGAACAATTTCGTGTTATCATTCCAAGACCCGAAAAGAAATAAAAAGCCTCAATTATTTAAGAACATTGACAAATGCAAATATTTCAGAAATCTGTAATCAAGAAACATCTCAAAAATCTTGACCAAGACAAAGTAGAAAAGGCGTTTCAGATATTCAAGCAGAATTACAATCCTGCTAAAATCGAGCAAATAAAAACGCTGAAAGAGGAAGAATATCAAGACGGATTTTTACGTGAAATATTTGTTGATGTGTTTGGCTACACGCTTCGTCCAAATGAAAATTATGATTTACAAAGAGAGTTTAAAAACCAAACAGACGGCAAAAAGGCTGACGGTGCTATTCTAAAAAACGATAATGCTATTGCTGTCATTGAGTTGAAATCAACAAAAACAAAGGATTTAACCCAAATTACACAACAAGCCTTTAATTATAAAAATAATCAACCCGAATGTAAATATGTAATCACGTCCAATTTTCAGAAACTTCGTTTTTATATTGATTATTCGACTGAATTTGAAGAGTTTGATTTGTTTTTTCTCAGTAGAGAACGATTTGAATTGTTGTATTTAATACTGCACAAAGACAGTATTTTTTCAAATCTGCCTATACAACTCAAAAAAGAAACACAGTTTCACGAAAAGGAAATTTCGGAAGAATTATACAAAGATTATTCAAATTTCAAATCAAGATTGTACAACAATCTTATCAAAAACAATCCTGATGCTGATAAGCTGACACTTTTCAAAAAATCGCAAAAACTCCTCGACCGTTTTCTGTTTATCCTTTTTGCAGAAGACAGCGGACTATTACCGCCAAATTCTATTTCAAGAATTATTCAACGTTTTGAAATCTTGAAAGAGGAAGATGCGTACAAGCCTATTTACGAAATATTTAAGCAATATTTTGGCTATATGAATGTGGGCAGAATCGGCAAAAAAGATGCTGATAATATTCCTGCGTACAATGGCGGATTGTTTTATGAAGATTTGTTGCTCGACAGTTTGAAAATTGATGATGAAATACTGATTGCCGACCTAAAAAAGCTATCCACTTATGATTACAATACCGAAATTGATATAAATATTCTTGGTCATATTTTTGAGCATTCACTCAATGAAATCGAAGAAATAACAGCCGAAATTGAGGGTGCTGTTTCAGACCAAAAAAGAACCAAACGAAAGAAAGACGGAGTATTTTATACACCGAAATATATAACAGCTTACATTGTTGAAAATACAGTAGGAAAACTATGTAATGATAAGAGAAAAGAACTTGACATTGTAGAAATTGAATATGATGAGACTTTTCTTAAAAAAGACGGAAATCTTACTGCAAAGGGTAAGAAACTTTTTGAATCTTTGAATGATTATAAAAAATGGCTTACCAATTTAAAAATCATCGACCCAGCTTGTGGAAGTGGTGCATTTTTAAACCAAGCATTGAACTTTCTGATAGAAGAACACGAAAAGATTGACGATATTATTGCAGACCTTACCAATTCGCCTTTACGACTTTTTGATACGGATAAAGTCATTTTGGAAAACAATCTTTTTGGTGTGGATATAAACGAAGAAAGTGTTGAAATTGCACAGCTTTCACTTTGGCTTCGTACCTCCAAAAAAGGTCGCAAACTTTCTAAATTGAACAATAATATCAAATGCGGAAACTCTTTGTTGGCAAGTGAATTTGATTGGAATACCGAGTTTCCCGAAATTATGCAAAATGGTGGCTTTGATGTAGTTGTAGGAAATCCGCCTTACATCAAAGAAGCTACAAATAAATCTGCATTTGACGGCTTACACGAACATTCTTGTTATCAAGGGAAAATGGATTTGTGGTATTTCTTTGGTGCTTTAGCTTTGGACATTATCAAAAAAGATTATGGTTTGATTGGCTACATTGCCCCAAACAATTGGATTACAAATGACGGAGCTTCAAAGTTTAGAGATTATGTAATTGATAAAGGTAAAATCACTGAATTTATAGATTTTAGCGATTTTAAAGTGTTTGATTCGGCAGGTATTCAAACAATGATTTACATAATGAAACGAAGTGATGATAATCTAAATTACAATCTTCAGTTTTCAAAAGTCATTGACTGTAAAATAAAACACGAAGATGCTCAACTGTTTTTGGAAAAAGTCGTTGATGAAAAATACGAATATTTCACAGCAAATATCATAAAGGAGGATTTGATAAATCAACCTATCAATTTTATCAATGCAAACCTGAATTTGATAATAGAGAAAATAAAATGCAAAGAGAACTTTAATTTGGCATCAAATGAAATTGCTTCGGGAATAGATTTGTTGCAAGATTTTGTCAATAAAAGTCATAAAGAAGCCATTGAAAATGTTGAAATTGGAGACGGAATTTTCAATTTAAGTCAAGCTGAATATGAAAATTTGAACTTAACCGAAATGGAAAAAGGATTGATAAAACCTTTTTATACCACTTCTGAATTGCTTCAATACTATGGGAATCCTAAAAATAAACTTTGGATTATTTATACCGATTCAAGTTTTAAGGAAGAAGAAAAAATACTTCCTTATCCAAACATTAAAAAGCATTTAGATAAATTCTTGGACATTTTTACTTCGGTTAATAAGCCTTATGGTTTGCACCGTTCGAGAGATGAAAAGTATTTCAAAGGAGAAAAAATATTTTCATTGCGAAAATGTTCTGTTCGTCCAAGATTTACCTATACAGACTTTGACGCTTATGTAAACCGAACCTTTATGGTCATTCAAACCGATAGAATTAACCAAAAGTATTTGACAGGGATTTTAAACTCAAATTTAATAGCATTTTGGTTGAAATATAAAGGGAAAATGCAGGGAAATAATTATCAAATAGATAAGACTCCGTTAGAAAATTTACCATTGATAAACCCAAGTATTGAAATACAAAATGAAGTTGCTGAATTGGTAAATACCATCATTGAAAACACACAAAAGAAATCAGATTATCAAGAATTGTTGGAAAAAGCAAAAGCAGAGAATAATTTTGACAGAGAAATTCAATTATCAAAAGGATTGGAACAACTAACAACCGAATTGAAACAAGCAGAAAGGAAAATCAACTCTATTGTCTATGAACTTTATGAAATTGAACCGATTGAAGTAGCAACAATTGAAAAAAGTATAAATTAAAGCCAACACAGAAGCCATACACATTTGCAATTCGCACAAGTCAACCACACAAAAGCCAAAATTGCAAAAGAGTATGGCTTCCCAACGCTGACGGACTAACGAACCGAAAGAAAGCCAGCAGAGAACATCGGTTTTGCAAGATAGCGGGCGAAAGTCTTCGATTGAAACTTTTTGCTATATTTGATGTTTTGGCTTCGTTTCAAAGTTAGTGATATAAATCCGCTACCTCGCAAAGCCGTTTTCCGTTAGCCGACACCACTTTTGAACGCTCGTCCTAAAAACAAAATTCTTCTTCTTAAATTCTTAAACAAGAATTAAAATTGTAAATTTGAAGCGTAACTTAAGAAATTGAGAAGAATGACTAAATTTAAAACAGCAAAACCGTTTTTAAAATGGGCTGGAGGAAAAACTCAACTAATTAATGATATTGAAAAATCAATACCACAAGAATTAGTTCGCTCAAAATTTACTTACATCGAACCTTTTGTTGGTAGCGGAGCCGTACTTTTTTGGATGTTAAACAACTTTCCAAACCTCGAAAAAGCTGTAATAAACGACATCAATGAAGACTTAATAAATACCTATAAAACCATTGCAAACAAACCAAAAGAATTGATTTCAATTCTTGAAATTTTACAAAATGAATTTCATAATTTGGAAGGAAATGAGGAGAATAAAAAACTCTATTACTACCAAAAAAGAGCTTTGTACAATACAAGAAAAGAAGAACAAAGCGGGCAAGCCGCTTTGTTTATTTTTCTAAATCGTACTTGTTTTAATGGACTTTATAGAGTGAATCGTAAGAACGAATATAATGTACCAATGGGTGGTTATAAAAAACCAACAATATGCGATAGAGAAAATATTTTAGCGGTAAGTGAAGCGTTGCAAAAAGTAGAAATTTTGTGTGGCGACTTTGAACAAACGTTGGAATACGCAGACAAAAATTCGCTATTTTATTTCGATCCACCATACAAACCGTTGAGCGAAACTTCAAGTTTTAATTCGTATGCGAAAGATGAATTTAACGACAACGAACAAATTCGCTTGAAAGATTTTTGTTCAAAATTAGACGTTTTGAATCATACTTGGATTTTAAGTAATTCAGACGTGAAAGGAAAAGATGAAAATGATAATTTCTTTGACGATTTATATTCTGACTTTAATATTCAACGAGTTGAAGCAAAAAGAAATATTAATGCCAACCCCGAAAAAAGAGGAAAATTAACAGAACTATTAATTACTAATCAAGTGAACAATAAAGATTATGTCAGAGCAATTTAAAATCTTCTTATCACAACTTTCGGAAACTAATGCAACACTTGATTATTTCACGGATTTCAAGAAAATAAAAAGCAATGTAAACAAAATTTCAATTAAACTCAATCAGTTAAATTATCTGATTGGAAAAGAGAATTTAAAAGAAGCTGTAAACGAACTTTATGATGAAAATCCGAAAGTGTTTGAGGTTTTAGACATTCTGATTGCTATTCGTAAAAACAAAAAAGCTAAAACTTTCAACAACAATGGAGAAATTGTTTTGCTTGATACTTATTTCACTTCACCTGAATTGATTGTGGAATACATCGTAGAAACAGGATTAGCAGAGGTCTTTAAGAACAAAGATGTTACGAATTTAGTTGATTACGTTTTCGGGATAGAAGTTGGTTTAGATACAAATGCTCGAAAAAACAGAGGTGGAGATAATATGTCCAAAGCTGTTTCTTTGATTTTTGACAAGGCTGATGTTTTCTACAAAAAAGAAGTAAACAATACAGTTTTCCCTGAAATAATAAGTTTGGGAGCAGATGTAAAACGTTTTGACTTTGTTATTAAAACGAAGAAGAAAACCTATTTAATTGAAACAAATTATTACAATAGTGGTGGTTCAAAATTAAATGAAACTGCAAGAGCTTATTCTGATGTTGCACCTAAAATCAATCAATACGAAAGCTACGAATTTGTATGGATAACAGACGGACAAGGTTGGTTTTCTGCTAAGAACAAATTGGAAGAAGCATATAACATTATTCCAAGTTTGTACAATTTGATAACGCTTGAAAATTTTATCAAACAAATTCAAGAAGAGGAAATAATTGAATTTTAAATGATTGAGCCCTATTTCAAATCTGAGGACAAAAATTTCTATCTTCTTCACGGAGATACAATGGAGCTTTTACCTCAATTTGATCACAAGTTTGATATGGTTTTTGCAGATCCTCCCTATTTTTTATCGAACAATGGACTTTCAATTCAAAACGGACAAATCGTAAGCGTAAACAAAGGTAAGTGGGACAAATCCGAAGGGTTTGAATTTATCAATGATTTCAACAGAAAATGGCTTTCGTTAATTCGTGATAAAATGAAAGATGACGCAACCATTTGGATAAGCGGAACAATGCACAACATTTTTTCTGTCGGACAAATTTTGACGGAATTAGGCTTTAAAATCTTGAACATCGTAACTTGGGAAAAAACCAATCCACCGCCAAATTTTTCTTGCAGATATTTTACTTATTCTACTGAACAAATAATTTGGGCAAGGAAAAGCGAGAAAGTTCCTCATTATTTCAATTATGATTTAATGAAAGAATTGAATGAGAACAAACAAATGAAAGATGTTTGGAAATTGCCAGCAATTGCACCTTGGGAAAAATCTTGTGGAAAACACCCAACACAGAAACCTTTATCGATTTTGACAAGACTTATTTTAGCATCTACAAAACCAAACGCTTGGATTTTAGATCCTTTTGCAGGCAGTTCAACAACAGGAATTGCAGCTAATTTGGCAAATAGAAGATTTTTAGGAATTGATCAAGAAGAAGAATTTTTGAAAATCAGCAAGAACCGAAAATTAGAAATTGGAAATCCTGAAGTTGTAAATAAGTATAGAAACAAAATTGCAGGATTTATAGATAAAAGACAATTCAAAGAGTTTTTACATACTGAAATTTCAAATGAGCCTGAAAAAATAGCTTTAGGTTTTTGTCGTGTAAAAGACTTAAAAAAACTAAAAGAAGAAAATGTTTTTTATTTTCACGCAATCAAAAGTGATACCAAAATTTTAGACTTTCCAACAGGAATTCATTCAACAAAAAAACTTTTTATTTATACAGGAGGACGAAGTAAACCTATAAAACTTTCAGGTTTGTACGGAGAAATAAAATCCGTAAATTTAAAGCACAAATCCACCATAAAAGATAAAGAAAACTCTAAAACAGAATATTATTACGAAGTTGAATTACATCAATTTATAGAAGATAAAAATTATATTTTCACTCTTGATACTGAAAATCTGTTTGAAAAATCGGATGTAAAAAACAGAGAAATGTTTAGACAATATCTTCCAACAATTACGACAATAGAAAAACTAAAAAGTATTTAGGAATTGTGGCGATCGGCTAACAAAGGTTTTGCAAAAGAGCGGGTTAAGTGTTTAATTCAGGGTTAGTACATTTAATCCACAAAACCATTTTTTATTTGCTTTTAAACTGTAAATTAGCAAATAGAAAAAAATGGTTTTGCTACGTTTGTGCAAAGTTGAAAGTTTAGGGTTTCTAATCCGCTCCTTCGCAAAGCCTCAAAACGTTGTGCGTCATTTTACCCGAACTAAACGAAAAATAGAAAACTTACAATGAAATTTTTTAATCTAGAAAAAAAAAGAGTTTGTTATTTACCAGAACATCAAAATGAAATTGTCAATTACTTTGATGATAATGAAGATGCAACTTTAGTAGTAAGTTTTGATGAATTTATTCTTACTGAAAAACCAATTGATTTTAATAAAGTATCGGAAATCAACATTAAAAAACTGATGCTTTCAGGAAATTATCATAAAACAAATGAACTTGGAGCATTTCTAAAATTATCAACTTTAATAGAGTTAGATAATAGAGATATTGAACTTAATTATGATTTTATAAATTTTCCAAATCTTGAAATTCTTAGATATACTTGGCAAAAAAAATGTTTAAATATATCTGAATGTAAAAAACTTAAAGAATTAAGCTTATGGAGTTATAAGCCTAAAAACCAAAATTTAACCGAATTCTCAAATTTAAATTCATTAGTCGAATTACGAATAATTCAAAGTAATATTAAAAGTATAAACGGCATTGAAAATCTTCAAAACATAAGAGAAATGGTTTTTATTGCGAACAAATTACTATCGTTTGATGATATTAATTGTGTTTTTCCAAATGTGGAAATTTTGCACATTGAAAGTTGTAAAGAAATAAAGATTGAAAAAATAATCAAGCTATTTCCAAATATTAAAGATTTAAATTTCTTTAGTAGTAATGAAATCGAAAGTTTAAGAATAATTTTAGATAACTTGAAAAAGCTTGAAAGATTAAATGTGTATAATCTTAAAATTCTTGAAAGCGATAATACATATTGGAAAAATTATAAAAATTTAAAAAGTTTCAATTTTCAAGACAGAAAACATCACATTTTGAAAAGAAAAGATTTTGAAAATATATAAAAAAACGAACGCACAACAGCGGTTTGCAGCAATGGCTAGGTCGTTTTCTACTTGGAAAATCCTGCGGATTTTCTAAAGTTTATCCTATATTTGTAAACGGCAGTGAGTAAATTACGCCACTGTCTGCAAGCCGCCAAACGTTAGTGGCAAGTTTAGACTACCAACCAAATGACAGAAACATTGACAACAATTAACGGAGACATATTGAAAATTGCTGACCAAGCCTTCTTAAAAATTTTGGTGGACGAAAAAGTTTTTGAAATCAAACATAAACTCCGCTTAAAAGACAAATCAACTTTAGGGGTTCTGTTTTTTTTATTTGGAGGTTTGTTTTTAATCGTTGTTCCATATGTTAAGACATCGACCGAATCTTCAAAATATATCGGACCTGTATTGGGACTATCGCTATTGGTTTTGTCAATCTTAACTTTTATACGACAATCTAACGATGGACTTAAAATTCGAGACGGCATTCTTACATTTCAACACAACCTTAAATTGAAAACCATTCATTTGAACGGAAGTGTAAAAGTAAAAATGAAGACAGAAATAATGAGAATAAGACGTGTGGGAACTTTGGGGTCTGACTTTATCATTATAATACATTTTATTCAAGACCAACAAAAAGAAATTCCAATTTTAACATTTCAAATGGACAATGCAAATGCCGACAACGCAAAGAAATTAGGTAACGAACTGACAAGAATAATAAATGCTAAATTTCGACAATAATGTAACAATAAATAGCGGACGGACAAGAAGTCGAGTAGGCAAAGGGGAATTTCACCCCTAAGCCTCTCACAGAACCGTACGTGAACCTCTCGATTCATACGGCTCTTCATAGTGCAATCTTGCGATTGTGTTTGACAAGCAAAATCA
>JAVEUZ010000093.1:0-2860 GCA_034005285.1 Flavobacteriaceae bacterium | reverse complement strand
AGGTCAGGGTTGGGACGGCACATACAGCGGTCAGCCGTTGCCCTCTACCGACTATTGGTTTACTGTTACGTATGAAGAAGACGGAAAAATAAAAGAATTTAAAGCTCATTTCTCATTAAAACGATAACACCCCATGAATTTTAAAAAGAAGTATTTATTTTTTGTGTTCATATTGACACAATTTACTTATGCACAGGAAGGAATTTCTGTTTATTCTGATTATTTATCGGATAATTTATACTTACTTCACCCCTCAATGGCAGGAGCTGCCAATTGTGGAAAAGTAAGGCTTACCGGACGACAGCAATGGTTTGGTGAAAAGGATGCTCCACAATTGCAAACATTAAGTTTTAATGCAGGAGTAGGGGAGCGTTCAGGTTTGGGAGGTATTTTGTTTAAAGATAAAAACGGATATCATTCTCAGACAGGTGTTAAACTTACTTATGCCCACCATATAATGTTTTCTAGAAACACAATAGACTTAAATCAATTGTCTTTTGGTGTAAATGTGGGATTAATTCAGAGTCAGTTGGACCAGAGTGAATTTCATGAATTTGATCCAAATATTGTACCCGGAATGTTTCAGAAAGATTCGTATTTTAATGTGGATGTAGGTGCATCATATAACTTTTTAGACTTTTCTGCCCACTTTACAATAAAAAATTTATTAGAAACTAAACGCGATATATATACAAACGTTGAGTCAGATAATCTTAGAAAATTCATTTTGAGTGCGGCTTATGTGTTTGGAGATAGTGACAGGTTGCAGTGGGAACCGTCATTAATGTTCCAAGCAGTAGATCAAACAAAAGAAAAATCAATTGATGTTAATCTGAAGGTTTATAAAGATTTTGAGTACGGAAAATTGTGGGGTGGACTTTCATATAGAAGAAGTTTTGATAAAACACAATATCTTTCAGGTTCGAATGGTAGTTTATCCGATCAAACATTGCAATACATTACTCCTATTTTAGGTTTGAATTATAACCAATTTATGTTTGCTTATACCTATTCTTACTTAACAGGTGATGTGCGTTTTGACAATAGCGGTTTTCACCAAATCACACTTGGTATCAACTTGTTCTGCAAACGCGAAAAATTCGAATGTAATTGTCCTGCAATTAATTAATAAAACATTTAAACAGGCTCTTAATCCCGTTTCAATAAACGGGATTTTATATTGAAAAATTATGCTGATAAAAACTGTAAAAGGTAAAATACCTAAGATACCTAAAAGTTGTTATGTTGCCGAAAATGCTACGATTGTTGGTGACGTTGCTATGGGCGAAGATTGTAGTGTTTGGTTTAATGCTGTTGTTAGGGGAGATGTACATTATATAAATATTGGAAACAAAGTAAATATTCAGGATGGTGTTGTTATACATTGCACTTATCAAAAACATCCTACACAAATAGGAAATAACGTTTCTATTGGTCACCAAGCCATTGTTCACGGTTGCACAATTTGCGACAACGTACTAATAGGAATGGGGGCAATTGTAATGGATGGTTGTATAGTTGAAAGTAATTCAATCGTTGCGGCAGGAGCTGTTGTGACGCAAGGAACAATAGTAGAATCAGGAACTATTTATGCGGGTGTGCCTGCTAAAAAAGTTAAGGATATAGATCAATCTGATTTTTCTGGAGAAATAGAACGCATTTCAAATAATTATGTTATGTATTCCGGTTGGTTTAAAGAAGAAAAAAGTTAGTTAAGTGCAAATGGAGCACTTAGTCTAAAAGTGGGAACAATAACCCTGAAATTTCGGGTTGAAGTGAAATTTATCATATTAAAATAACCTCGCATAGCTCCATATGGAGATGCTAAAAGACATCCTGAAGTATAATTGTAAGATTCTCCCGGCTTAATTACCGGTTTTTTGCCAATAACGCCTTCTCCGTCAACAATATCTTTGTGGTTTAAAGAGTCGAATATTTCCCAATGACGCGTCATGAGTTGCACCGAATCTTTGCTGTGGTTTTCAATAGTAATACGGTAACTGAACGCAAAATGAAGTTTGTGGTTCTTGAAGTATGTGCCTTCAAAACCTGTTGAAACAGAAATCTTTATGCCTCTTGTTATTTGTGAAACCATATCTTGTAAGCAAAAATACAATATTTTATTACAGTAAAATCATTTCTCCAAAACTTTTCTGCCTCTGCAATATATTCAATCCAACGTAAGGCTGTGTTTTGTGAAAAAACAATCTGAATCCGATTAATTTGGCAATATAGGCTTTATTAAGCACTAATACAAAAATATACTTAGAGCCTGTTTAAATTTGTATTGTAAAAATATTTATAGGTTATTTTTGAGATAGAACAAGGCAAATTTTTAAAGGATAGCAGGCAGGGCTATCGTTTCATAATTTAACATTCCTACCGAGTAGGTAGGAGCGACCCAAAAGAAGCATAAACAAATTATTAGATAAATTTTAAACAGGCTCTTAATGTTAGATGATAACTTTTTTGTGATTTTGTAAATTTAAAAAAGCGAAAAAAATTGTTTCAAATTTAAGGTATCAAGTTGTCTGAATTTCAAGTTAAATAAGTGAAAAAGCTAAAAACCCCATTTATTATGAAAGCCGTTGAATAAATCCTGAAACAGCTCCGCTATTGAAATCGAAGATTCAACGATTCCTTTGAAAAAGCAAATAAAATGATGGAGTTATAGGGGTTGGGGTGTGTCCTTGTAGGTTAAACACATTAAAAATTATTGTTTTTGCCACAGACTACACAGATTAAAAGGATTTTTCATAATCCTGAAAATCCTTTAATCCGTGGCAGAAATTTTTAGAAACTGAAAGTGCATAGTTTCAACCAATGAATGAAACCAATGAAATAGGAATAGATACTCAAA
>JAVEUZ010000051.1:0-13242 GCA_034005285.1 Flavobacteriaceae bacterium | reverse complement strand
CATAAATTCGGTTTTCACGAACTTAATCAAAACTCATTTCAAATCGTCACCGCCTAAAATCACGTTTAATTTTCTAATTGTCAATAATTTCAAAGAACTTTTTAAAGTTTATAGTGGACACTAATGACAATAAATAACATTTAAAATGACAATTATCATGTTTTTAACACAAAAAAAAATATAGTTTTGGCATGATTTGAATCATTCTACTATGATCAAAATCATAACCTTTAATAATCTTTGTAGATTACTTTTACAATGATTTAAAAAATGCACCTTTGTATTGTGAAAAAAGTTGTAGTCATACTTGCACTTTTTATGCTTTTGAAACCTATACTTCCGGTTTTCGAATACATCGTGTTTTATGATTACTTCAAGAATGAACTTTGTGAAAACAAAGAAAATATAGAATTGGAATGTAACGGAAAATGTCATTTGACAAAAGAATTGGCTAAAGCATCAGATTCCCCTGAAAACGGTAAGGAAAAACGAATTTCTGTCGAAACTAATATCGTTTTTTATCAGGAAATAACCGAAACCATTATTTCGGAAACTTTTTTTGATATTCACAAAGAGAAAATCCCTTCTAATTATAATCTGTCTTATTCTTTTTTAGAGGCAGATTCAGTATTCCGTCCTCCGATAGTTTAATTTTTTACAGTGTTTTTTGTATTCTAAAGATGTTGTTTTTCAATATCCGAATAACTGTATGTTGTACATTCCAAATCAATAAACACTCTTTCTGTGATTATCAGTTATTTATTATGCTTTAATTATCAGAGCACAACGATTCCTGATAAACTTTCAACAGTTACTAATTAAACATTCCTTAAAAATGAAATTTTTAAAATTTTCTGTAATTGCAATAGTGCTTGCAATTGCAACTTCATGTACGTTGGATAAAACGGATTTTGAAGCGGAACTTATTCGTGATATTCCTGAATATTATGATTTTGAAGAAGTTACTTCGTTCAATAACGACAATTATAAAATAATAATCAAAGCCTTAAACGGAACCTTTTATAAAGGATATAACGAGGTTCGTTTAATAATTGTCAATATCCAAACCAATCAGGTTTTGAATGATGCAGAAGTTACTTTTTTACCGATATTGATAAATTCGGAAGACAATACAACTTCGTGTCCGCACAGATACAACTTGGTTTATAATACTGAAGAGCAATATTATTCGGGTTATTCGGTATTTACAAAATTGAACAATCCGATGGAAGACTGGGTATTACACATCAGCTTCACAGACAATAATCAAACCTATAACGTTAATACGTTTATTTCCGTCGAAAATCAGACCAACAAAAACCTGAATATGACTGAATTTGTTGGGAATGACGGAGAACTGTATTTCATTGCATTGGTAGCCCCTCAAAGTCCAGAAGTTGCAGAAAACGAATTGGTTGCAGGGATTTACAAATACAACCAACCTAATGAACCCGAAGGAACTTTTCCTGACCCGAACCAATTTTCGTATTCAGAAGTGCCAAATCACACCTTACTTTTAGACCCGAGAATGCCCGAACCATCTATGGGAAATCATTCTTCGCCTAACAATATTGATTTGACCCAACAAAGTGACGGATTGTACTACGGAATCGTCAATTACACAATGACGGGAAATTGGACGTTAAATTTTATACTGTTGAATCAAAACGGAGAAGTGATAAAAGGAACAGAAGTCCCCAATGATTTTACACCAGGAATCGAGGGAGCAAAAAGTGAACTTCACATTGATATTTTATTCTGATAATATGAGATATTTTACTGTCCTATTACTTTTTACAGGATTATTTGCTAAAGCTCAAAATATTGAGAATGATACGCTGCCAATGATATTGGAAGAAGTCAAAATAAGTGTTGTCAAAAAGAAAATCGAAACCGAAATGAAAATGGCTGTTTCGGTTGATGAATTTCTGGCTTCTTCCGAACAAATCAGTTTTATCAAACGTGGGGCTTATGCTTGGGAACCGTTACTCAATAATATGAGTAGCGAACGTTCTGTCATTACCATTGACGGAATGCACGTTTTTGGAGCTTGTACCGACAAAATGGATCCGATTACTTCGTATGTAGAAAGCAATAATCTCTCGACAATTGACATAAAATCGGGTCAGGAAGGTAGTATGCACGGTTCGACAATTGCAGGAAGTATTGATTTGAAACGAAAAAACACTTCATTCAGTCAAGAAAAAGAATGGAGAGGAACTTATCAATCGGGATTTGAGTTGAATAACAAACAATTTTTCAACCTCGGAAATGTGTCTTTTGCAAGTAAAAAATTCGTGGCAGACGCAAGTATTTCTTATCGAAAAGCGGAGAATTATTTCGACGGAAATAACGATGAAATCAATCATTCTCAATTCAAAAAATTCAACAGCTCGTTAGGACTGGCATACAAAACAAGTGATTTTTCTTCGTTGCGTTTTGATGTAATTTTTGACCAAGCCAATGATGTGGGTTATCCTGCACTTCCGATGGATTTATGGCTATCGAGAGCGTTGATTACTTCGGTTGCGTACAAGCAATTATTTGAAAACGGATTGATACGGGTTTGGGATTCAAAAATCTATTTCAATGCGATTGAACACTATATGGACGATACCAAACGACCTGAAAATCTGGTTCACATGGATATGCCCGGTTGGAGTACGACCTACGGATTGCTGTCAAAAATAAACTTAAGAAAAGAGATTTATTCTTCTGAAATTCAGCTGAATGCGTACGAAAACCTGTCGATTGCCGAAATGCGAATGTATCCGCAAGACAGAAGCGAACGAACAATGTTTGCTTACAGTTGGCCTTGGGTTACTACCCGATACGCAGGTCTTTCTGTGAACAATTCGTTAGAGGTTTCAGAAAAAAGTCAGGTCAATTTCGGAGGCTCTTTGGGAGTGAATTACAACCATTCCAAATATGTGGATTTCAACTGGATTTTTCATCCGGGAGCACCACAGGAAAAAACGAGAATTTTACCAAGTCTCAATGCAAGTTATTTGCTGAATATTAATCACTTTAATTTTTCTGTCGGAGGCGGTTACGGACATCGGGCACCATCTGTTTCTGAAGGTTACGGATACTATATCTACAACAGTTTTGACCGTTATGATTACATCGGAAATCCTGATTTGAAAAATGAAATTTCGTATGAAATCAATACAAGCGTAGGGTTTACAAAGGAAAAAATGAACATCGAAGTCAAAGCAAACTATTTTCATATTCAGAATTATATCATCGGAAGAATTTTGAGCTTAGGAAGCCCGATGAATTATCAGTCGGTTGGTGTAAAAGGTTATACTTCGTTGGATTATGCCACGTTATTTAATTTTTCGCTCCATGCCAAATACGATATTTTAGAGCATTTACATTGGAAAGGAACCTTGACTTATGCTCGTGGAACGGACGACAAAGACGGTAATTTGCCTTTTATCCGTCCGTTGAGTTATCAGACTTCGCTGCAATATCATTATAAAGATTTCGGTTTTCAGACTTCGGTAAACGGAGATTTAGAACAAAAGAATTACAGCCCTGAATACGGAGAAGACCAAACACCGTCTTACACTATTTGGAATTTATCGGCTGATTATACGTTTTATATCAACAATTTCAGAACAACCTTTCAGGTTGGAGTCGAAAATATATTCAACGAATATTACAGTACGTATGCCGATTGGGGAAATATCCCAAGAATGGGACGTAATATTTTTACGTCTTTAAAAATCAATTTTTAATTTAAAAGAACATAAAAATGAAACTTATCAAATTATTAGGGTTGTTACTTGTGTTTTTAGCTTTTTCCTGCAATGGAGAAAAACAACAAAAAATTGCAAGTCAAGAAGTAGCAGAACAATCCGTTTTAGCCGAAAACTTGGAAGAAATTAGTTTTGAAATCGATGGAATGACCTGTGAGTACGGTTGTGCCAAAATGATAGAACACAAATTAGGAAATACAAAAGGAGTGGATTCTGTCAGCGTTGATTTTGAAACGAATCTGGCTTATATCTCTTTCGATAAAACACAACAATCAAAAGAAAACCTCAAAAAAACAATTGAAACTTTAGTGGACGGAAATACTTATAAAGCGTCTGAAATCAATAATAACAACTAAAATTTAAAAAAATGAAAAAATTAAGAACTATTTCGTTAATTGCTATTTCGTTAGCATTTGTAGCTTGTAGCAGTGATGATGATGCAACTGTTGCAAACAATGTAAAATTAGAATTTAAAAACACGTTCGGAGATACTGAAATTGTTCTGTCTGAAACTGTAAATACATCAGACGCAGGACAAGTTCACCATTTTTCGGAGTTAAAATACGTTATCAGTAATATTCGTTTGATAAAAGCAGATGGCACTGAAGTTCCATACAATATAAACGATTTAGACAAAGGAGCAACAGTTGTCAACCATGCAAATCCTGCAACATTAAATTATCTGATGAGCAATATTCCTATAGGAGAATACAAACAAATCAAATTTGGTTTAGGAGTTAGAAATGACCTGAATACGTTAGACCAAATAAGATTTCCTAATTTTTATGCTACAGCAGGAGCAAACGACACAGAAATGATGTGGGAATGGGGAACAGGTTATCGCTTTACTAAAATCGAAGGATTTTATGATGCCGATAACAAAGAAATGTCTATACATACAGGAAGCACTGTCGAGGGAACAGATGGAGATGAATCGACCTATACACAAGGAGTTGATGCATACAGAAACATTGTGTTAGATTTACCTCAAAATGCAGTAGTAGGAAGCAAAGCACCAAAAATTACTATCAAAGCCGATTTTGACAAATTATTAAGCGGAAGCTCTATCATTACCTTATCGACAGGAACAGGAATGAATGACAATGCAACACCTAATATTCATACAGCTGTGCAAATGATAAAGTTTGTAGATAATATAGGAGGAAACGGAACAACCGATCAAAAAGGAATGTTCTCGATTCACAGTGTTGAAAATTAGCTTGTTATCGTAAATCAGGATAAGGTTGGTTGTTATTGTAAGGAATGTAGCACAGCCGAATGACGTGGCAATCTAAAAAATGAGATTGCTTCGTCATGCCTCCTTGCAATGACAAGCCCTAATTTTTTAATCAATCATTTAAAATGAAAGTGTTTTTAAAAATATTTCTTCTCCTATTTTTCGTATCATCCTGTAATAATGATGATTACGAACCTGTTTTGCACGACAATCCAGAGTTGGTTTTTGAGACTCCATTGGGTTTTCCCGATGTAAATCCTTCTTTTTACACAAACAAACCTACAAAATACGGAGTGGAATTAGGAAAGAAATTATTTTTTGAAAAAAGATTAAGTCGTGACAATTCGATTTCGTGTGCAAGTTGTCATATTCAGGCAAGTGCTTTTGCGGATAACAACATACAGGCCATTGGAATTGACGGAAGAATCGGACTTCGCAACACACCACCTATTCAGAATATGGCTTTTATGCGTTTTTATAATTGGGACGGAAGTAAATTGAGTTTGGAAAACCAACCCATTGTACCTATTATTACTCACGAAGAAATGGATTCTTCTATTTTGGAAGTAATTGGAAAAATTCAAAACGATATTGCGTATAAAGAGCTTTTTCAAAAAACATTCGGAGATAGCCAAATCACACCTGAAAGGATTTACAAAAGCATTGCCCAATACGAATATACTTTGGTTTCTTTCAACAGCAAATACGACAAAGTAATGCGAAACGAAGGTGATTCTTTTACAGAAAGTGAGGCGAACGGTTATCAGATTTTTCAGCAAAAATGTGCGAGTTGTCATTCCACAGCACTCTTTACTGATCAAAGTTTCCGAAACATCGGATTTCCTGTAAATCTTGATTCCAACGAAGCAGGACGAGCAAGAGTTACCGGAAATATGGACGAATATATGAGTTTTCGTGTACCATCTTTACGCAATGTAGAATATACAGCACCTTACGGAAGTTTCGGACAATTTGCCACGCTCAAAGACATTCTTGATTATTTTGACAACGGAGTTGAGAATGCTGATAATTTAGACCTTATCTTTAAAAATAACGGAAATAGAATTCCACTTACCGAACAAGAGAAAGAGAATTTAATTTCGTTTATGAAAACCTTGAGCGATTTAACCTTTATAACAGAATAATAGAACAAGTTTAATTCAGTAAACGGACTCCTACTTTTAATCGTCATTAGATTAAAACACTCTGATTTTCTTAAGGAATTTGTTATTTAAACGTTAAATAAAGTTACTATGACTTAAGTCATAAAAGAAACGGATTTCAATTAGTAATTTTACTTCGAATTTAAAACAAATGTTTAACAATAAAAATTATAATTATGAGGAGTTTTTTAAGTAAAAGTGTATTGATATTGTCTTTAATCATTTTTGGAGCTTGTAAAGATGGTTCTAAAAATACTACAGAAAGTACCGGAGAAACACACCAACACGAAGAAGTTGTTGAAGTAGATACCCGTTTTTCTATTTCTATCGGAAGTAACGACCAAATGCAATATGACAAAAACGAATTAAAAGTTCCTGTTGGCGAACCTATCGTTCTTACATTAAATCATAATGGACAAATGCCCAAAGCAGCAATGGGGCACAATTTCGTTATCCTGAAACAAGGTGTTGATTTTATGGCTTTTGCAGAAAAAGCGGTTCTTGCGGCTGATACCGATTATATTCCAGAATCTGAAATAGACAATATTATCGCCCACACTAAAGTACTTGGAGGTGGTGAATCTGATACTATTGAGTTTGTTATTGAAGAAGCAGGAACTTATGAGTTCTTGTGTACTTTTCCCGGACATTATGCCCTTATGAAAGGTGTAGTTATTGCTGAATAACAAAATAATTTATCATGGAAATTTCAGAAAAAACAACCATCGGAGAAATCGTTGCACACGATTTCAGAACTGCGGCTCTGTTCTCTAAAAAGGGGATAGATTTCTGTTGCAAAGGACATCGTACTCTGAAAGAAATAAGCGAAAAAAAATCGATTGATGTTTCAGAGTTAGCTTGCGAACTTGAAGACATTATAAATAGAACTGGTGATTCTTCAATAGATTTTAAATCTTGGCCAATGGATTTGCTTGCGGATTACGTAGAAAAAACACACCATAGGTATATTGAAGAAAAAACACCTACTATTTTGTTGTTTCTCAACAAACTATGTAAGGTTCACGGAGGTCGTCATCCTGAGCTTTTTGAGATAAACGACCTATTTATCGAGTCAGCTCAAGATCTGGCTGCCCACATGAAAAAAGAAGAGCTTGTACTTTTTCCATTTATCAGAAAAATGGTAAATGCAAGAATCACTAATCAGCCACTCGTAAAACCACATTTCGGTACAGTAGATAACCCTATCGAAATGATGAAACACGAACATGATACAGAAGGTGAAAGATTCAGAAGAATTGCCACATTAACCAGTGATTATACGCCTCCGGCAGATGCATGCAACACATACAAAACTGCCTTTTTTATGCTCGAAGAATTTGAACAGGATTTACACAAACACATTCATCTGGAAAACAATATCCTGTTTCCGAATGCACAAGTTTTAGAAAAGACACTTAACTAAAACAATATATTTACTTTTTTCATTTTTAACCCAGAAATGCATCAAACAACCGTTTGATGCTTTTCTTTTTATATTGCAGATACAAAGCTATCATTTAGCATAAGACTTTAGTGCTATCCAACCCGAAGAAATCAACAGTATCACAGCTACGCCAAAGAGATAAATATTGATATTCGGAATCAAAATATAACCAAAAGCAGACATTCCTTGAATCCCTAAAACAAGCTCGTTTAAGAAAACTCCGATGGCAAAAAGAATAATCCCGTTTTTGATACTTTTGTTTAAAGCTAAAAACTTATTGGTATAAATATAATAAAGTAGAAAAAGTGTAATAATTGCCAATAAGATCAAATGCAAATATGCTATAACTATGGTTCGTACGCCAAACACAAACTGACTGAGCGAAGGAATAACAGAGACCATCTGAAATAAGAATTTCATGGAAACACAAAACCCTACAAACTTGAGAATGTTTTGTAAAAAAACCGGTTGCGATTTTAACATTGGGGCTTTTTTGGCAATAATATAAAACAGTAATCTGAGCCATACAACAAACTGTACAACAGAAAAAACAATTGTCAAAATATAAAGCCATTGTGGCATTTTAAGCCAAAGAACAGAGAGCGAATAAGTAACAAAAGTTGAAATAAATAACAACCAAAATGCCTTATTAAATAGTCTATTTTCGCTATTGTCCGGTTTTAAAAAATCTGTTAGTAATCCCATACAGGCAAAGAAAAACCAACCGTTGTACTGAAAGTGCAGATAATAATAAACAGATGCCAAATAAGGATTATACATAAAGTTTTTGGATGCCAAAGTATATGCCAAAAAGAAAGTTCCTAAAGATGATAGCACATAAAATATCAAGGCTCCCCAAAACCATTTTTTTGAAGCCTCTTCCGGAATTTTCTTTAAATCTTTAATAAAAGCATACGCAAAGAAATATGAAACAATAATAGATAAAGTCGAAAATGTTATTGACCAAAATCCGTATCCCTGAATAATGAAAAAAATTAACATCCCGTACGAACATACAAGATTTGCAATGATAAGTCGGGTATATTTTGGAATAGAAATTTCTGCTATTTTGTTTTTGAGATAATAAACCATCAAAACCATAAGTGTATGGCTTATCCATCCGGAAAAAGCAAAATGTGAATGAGAATGTAACAAATGTTTTTGTACAAAAAACGGAAAGTCAAATCCGATTTTATACCTCATCAAAGTGCCTAAAAGAGCTACAACAAAAAGATTTATTAATGAGAATTTAAGCCAATAATCAATTTTGAAACGCATTAATAATAGATTTTATGATTTATTATCTCTACTTTGTTTTTCTTTTTCATTTTAGACAATGTTCTGATGACCGTTTCTACACGCAACCCTGTAAAATTAGCTATCTCCTGACGAGTAAAAGGAATGTGCTCTTTTTCTTCGACTTTTTTACACGAATCCAAAAACGCTTTGATTCTAAACTCTGTTTTTTGATTGATAATGTCTTTTGAAGTAGTGGCTTTGGTATGAATTCTGCGAGCCATCAACTGTAAAAACTTCTTTTGAATATCAGGAAATTCATCCAGAATACTTAAAAATTTATCTTTGGACAATTTGGCGATTTCTGTATTTTGAAAAGCCATAGCAGAAGCCGGATATCTCTCGTTTATAAACAATGGTGGCTCTCCAAAACTCTGTCCTTCAGAAAAATAACCTTGAGTAAATTCTTTCCCATCGTCATTTGTATTATACATCTTAACACTCCCGCTCACAACCTGGAAATAAAAAATGGACTTTTCTGCTTCAGAGAAAATAATGTCTCCTTTATTATATTTTTTAAATACAGCACCAAAAGATAAAAGTAAGTCTAAATCAATTTGAGGTTTCATAACGTTGTCCATAAAAGCGTTATTGGCAAATATATTAATATTATTTTTTAGAGTCAACAATTTTGGATGTTTTTGTCCAATAATAAAACGGTAATCTTATAACCCTTTCACAAAGTCTGAAATTTCCTGAATAAGTTCGGGCATAACAGGCAAATCAGGATTATTGTATGATTTGTGATTATCGGCAAAACTGCCTTTAATTTCCTTTAGCAGATGATTCATGTTCTCAACAATCAGATATTTTGCTTCGGGTTTTGCTTTTTGCAAAAGTTCTGCTTCCGACACTCTCACTTGTATATCTTTGGTGCCACCAATAATCATCACCGGAATTTCAAGCTTTTTGATTTCTTCCTGAGGATTGTATTTCATCCAAGAAATCATGTATGGTTGCACGCTAGGATTGAAAATCGAAATCAAATATGGATTTTTGACCTCTATGGTATTTCCTTTTTTCAACTCGGTTATAATGACTTGAGCTTCTTCCCAAGCCTGCGGCAAATTGAATTTCATTTGAAATTCCAAGACCTTATCTATGGGATTTCCAGCACCGGCAAGCGAAACAAATCCACCTGCTTTAGCTTTTTTGGCCGCCACTGTCCCAATAAGAGCTCCTTCTGAATGTCCGATAAAAATGATGTTTTTGAACTTGTTTTGGTTTTTAAAATACTCAGCAACTTCAACTGCATCATTGATAAAATCTTCAAAAGAAAGCTTACTTTCGTCTATATCGCCCGATTTTAACTGAGCAATAATCCGCTTGTCATAGCTGTAAACCGATATGCCGTTTTCTGCCAAACCTTCGGCTAAATATTTAAGCGAATTATTTATCATTCCCACTTGGTTTCCGTCACGGTCAGTAGGTCCCGAACCCGCAATAATTATAGCCAAAGTAGTTTTTTCATCGGTATTTGGTGAAAAGAGTGTTCCGTTTAAGAGTTCGTTAACCGAAACTTCTTGTTGGGTAAACATTCTGTTTTGCCCACAAATAACGGGACTATACAACATCAGAAAAGCGATAACTATTCTTATCATAATTTTATTTTAGGTTTGAAAGGTATTAGAAACACCTGAAATGAATTATTACACATACATTATTGTTATTCAGCCATTTTCTATAATTTATGAGCTGGTTCTTCTACCACTTCATCAACATTTATGCCTTGTTTTTTCAGGATTGATTTGACCAAAACCGCAAAAACAGCCAAATAAATAAAACAAATTACCCCCACAATATACGATTGATGAATTCCAATAATATCGGCTAATTTTCCTTGAAAAGGCGGAATTATTCCTCCTCCCAAAATCATCATTACCAAAAAAGCCGAACCTTGTGAAGTGTATTTTCCGAGCCCTAAAAGCGAAAGGCTGAAAATAGCAGGCCACATAATACTACAAGCCAAACCTCCTGCCAAAAATGCATAAATCGCAATCGTTCCGTCTGTTGATAATCCGATAAGCATTGCTGTAATTCCCAAAACGGAAAAAATAAGCAATGTTCGTGCAGGTTTATCTTTCGAAATAAAAAAAGCCACAATCTGAATAGCCACACAAATTACGTAGTAATACAAGGGAGTCATATCTTTTCCGGAAATGGTATTCACCACCAAAATAACCGAAAAAGCAATCAAAGGAACAATTATCATAGCTAACATTTTTCGGCTTTTACTCAAATTGAAAACCGAAATGGCTCCAGCCCAACGTCCAATCATCATACTTCCCCAATACATCGAAATATATTTTGCCGTATCCGAAACAGCCATACCTCCGAATTCTTCGGTTTGCAGTAAATCTCCCAAATTACTTCCGATAGCAACTTCCACTCCGACATAAATAAAAATAGCCAACATTCCTAAAACGAGTTGTGGATATTGCATTGCTCCCCAACCCTCTTTGCTTTTTCTCGAACCTGCCAAGGCAAAGAGCAAACTTCCGACAACCACAACCAAAGCCCCAAACAACCAATACATTCGTTTTTGTTCCATCTCGTGTGATACAAGGGTTTCTTCGGCTCTGTAACTGTCAAAAACAGGGATAAAACAAACCAGCAAAAGAATCGTCATTACAACAAGTGTAACAAGTGCTTTTTTGGATTTTTCTACTTTTTCGTCCGAAATTCCGCTTGGAAGTTTCTTTGAAAAAGCAAAAATGGCTGCTGCTGTAACGAACAGAATTCCCACACCGACATATAACCAAACGACTTTGTTTAGGCTTAAATTCGCAATTTGTTCGTCCGAAACCGAGGCAGCCGAACCAAATAAAGCCAATCCGAGGATAATAGGTCCGATGGTTGTTCCGAAGGAGTTGATTCCTCCTCCGAGATTTACCCGACTTGCTCCTGTTTTCGGGTCTCCGAGCAAAATAGCAAACGGATTGGCTGCCGTTTGTTGCAACGAAAATCCGAGAGCCATAATAAACAATCCGATAAGCATCGCCATATAAACATTCATCTCAACAGCCACAATCATTGCTCCGGCTCCCAAAGCCGAAAATAAAAGTCCGTACACAATACTTTTTTTGTAACCCCATTTTCCGACTATGTCTTTGCCACGAAGCGTTCCCAAAATAAAAAGCAGCAATGCTCCAAAGTAATAAGCCGTATAAAAAGCAAAATCTATAAGCTGTGATTGGAATTGGTCAAGCCCGAAATAGCTTTTGCAAAACGGAATAAAAATGCTATTCCCTGCAGCTATAAATCCCCAAAAGAAGAAAACGATTACAAGCGTATATAAAGCAGGATAATTGGTTTTAATGTTTGAACTCATCTTAATTTTAAGTTTTGAATTCGATAAAAGTAAGATAAATTTTTAAACTTTAAGAGGTAAATTTGTATTGCCTTTCCCCAATTATATCTCGGCTCTATCTAAGAATATTTCTCAAATCGGCTGAAAAAATTTTAGTTATTTTCTAATTTTCGTCTTTCTCGTTCTTTTTTAATCAAAGTAAGTTCACGGCTTGTTTGTCCGGCCACCGAAGTGTTTTCTTCTGCTCTCCTGATAAGATATGGCATCACATCACGAACAGGACCAAACGGAAGATATTTGGCAACATTATAACCATAGGCAGCCAAATTAAAACTGATGTTATCGCTCATGCCATACAACTGACCAAAGCAGATTCTACCATCGTTTTTTGCCAATCTTTTTTGCTCCATGAGCTTCATGAGTTTATAGGAACTTTCTTCATTGTGCGTTCCTGCAAAAATTGCCATACAATCGATGTTTTCTACCATATAGTTTACAGCTTCATCAAAATTATCATCTGTAGCTTGTTTGCTAGCACAAATGGGCGATTTATATCCTTTGTCTGCAGCTCTTTTATTTTCTTTTTCCAAGTAAGCTCCTCGAACCAATTTCATCCCGATATGAAAACCCTCTGTTTTTGCCAGATTATGAAGTTTTTTCAGATAGTCGAGTCTGTCCCAACGATACATTTGAAGCGTGTTATAAACAATAACTTTTTCTTTGTTGTACTTTCTCATCATTTCTGTAACCATCTCATCGGCTGCGTCTTGCATCCAACTTTCTTCGGCATCAATCAATAAAGCAACATCAAGGTCAAAAGCTCTTTTACAAACGGTTTCGTATCTTGCTACAACTTTATTCCACTCTGCTTGTTCTTCAGAAGAAAGGGTGGTCTTCTCTCCTATTTTCTGATACAAATCAAATCGACCAAAACCGGTTGGCTTGAAAACAGCAAACGGAATTGCTTCTTTTTCTTTGGCAAATTCTATGGTTTTTAAAGTCATATTCAAAGCCGTGTCAAACTGTTT
>JAVEUZ010000013.1:0-58122 GCA_034005285.1 Flavobacteriaceae bacterium | reverse complement strand
ATTTCTAATCTTTAATCTTATCACAATAAGGCTATATGCCGTAGATGAAAATCTTTAGTCCTGCTTCGGTGGGACTTTTTGTTAGACATTTAGAGCCTGTTTAAATTTATCTAATAATTTGTTTATGCTTCTTTTTAGCTACAACTTCGTTAAATTTTGAAACGATAGCCCTGCTATCCTTTAAAAATTTGCCTTGTTTCGCTTAAAAATAAGCTATAAACATTTTTACAACCTGAATTTAAACAGGCTCTGAATTTTTGACAAAGATAAAAGCAAGGTTACGCAATGTTTTTGCGTAGTGAAAGATATTTTAAAAATTTATGGTTTTACCGCTATCAAATAAATGATGTTCATTGTTTTGAAAATAACCTAATTGATTGGTAATCAGTTTTGTTTTTCCGATTTGAAATTCGGGAATATTGCGATGATGATGTCCGTAAATCCAATAATCTACATTTGAATTTTCGATAAAATCGTGCAATTCAACAGCAAAAGCAGAGTTAAGTAAAGAACCTTTGTATTCAGGCGGATAATTCATTAAAGTAGGAACGTGGTGTGTTGCCACAACGGTATGTTCGGTCGTTTTTTTGCTTAATTCCTTTCCAATAAATTTTACACTTTCTTCGTGTAACTGATTGAAATGATTGTGGTTAAAACGTTCTTTTTGATATTGAATAATGTGAAAATCGCTCATATTGCGTTCAATCTGCCACGCATTAACCTTATCAATTTTTGACCAAAGCGTACTGAAAACAAACGTTACATTTTCGTGCTGTACCGATATATTATTGACCAAAAACACATTTTTTCTTATGGTTTCGCAAAAACTTCCACACTTTTTGGCAAGGTCGTAATAATAATATTCGTGGTTTCCCGGAATCCAATAAACATATTTGAAATTCTTGGAAACGTATTGAAAAAAATCATTGTAATAATCCATTTGGGCAAACGGCACAATATCGCCTGCCAAAATCAAAATATCGGCTTTTGGCTCAATCGGGTTTTTGGTTAAAAACATATCGTTTTGAGAAAATTCCAAATGTAAATCAGAACAGTATTGAATGGTCATTTTTTTAAGAATTTACAAAACCATAAAACAACCCTTATTTTTTGTTCGGTTTTAAGTTTAGTTCAACAAGTAATAATTTATAAATTTCAGTCCAAGGCTTTTCGTAGAGTTTTGTTGTTTCGTCTATTAGAGTATTGTATGTATTGGACTGAAAATAAAGGTCGATGGCTTGTTGCTCATTCAAGTCAAAATCAACGACAAGTGATTGCAAAACAGCTTCGTCAATAGCAAATTCATTTAAGTCGATTTTGTTCCACGATTTTGTCAGCATTACCAATGATTTTTCGGTGCAAAATGCAATCTGATGTGAAACTGAATGTTTGAAACGCAAATCTTCAAGGAAATCTGTTTTTGAAATCCCACCTTTTAAGTACAAGATTATTCTTGTTGCAATAGCATCATCAGCAACAGGACCTTCTATAATATCGTAATCGTGGATGTTGTTTTGAGTATCATTTTTACGATTGAGAATGACAAAATCAAGCCATTCTTCTGTATAATCTTCAAATCGTAATGTTTTATAGTAATTTGTTGTAAAAGCACTTTCAAAAAAGGTAAATTCAGTAATAAAACCACTTGTATTATTTCTGTATCCTTTTCGTCCAGCCCAATATTCTGCTTGTTCTCGTAGTTTGGTTACATAAAAAGCCTTACCAAAATCACGTTGCAATTCGCCTTTTGATAAGTCAATCTCTTCTATCTCGGTATAGCTTCCGTGAAATACTTTCATTTTAAATAACCGCCATTTTGTGAGCAAACATCAAACATATCACGAACGGCATACATTGGGTTGTCGGTATGTAATGCCCACCAGTTTTCAAACAAAAAATCAAGTCCGCCATACGTTTTTAGATACTGATAGGCTTTTTGTTTGTTCATTTTGTAGGCACGGGCAAATTCAGGAATGATAAAAGCAAAGAATTTTATTCTGTTGCGTTTTTCCTCATCTTTTATGATGTCAAGACCTGTTTCCATAATATTGTTCTTTTTACAAAGATACTGAATTTCAAAAACCAAATATATCGTAATGGGTTAAATACTTCTTGTTCATTGATTTTAAGTGTTTTTGTTTTGATGTAGAAAATCGCAGATTTTATCTTTTCGGTTTTCTGTGATGAGTTTTTCAACGTGTTGAATAGTTTCTTTTTCTGTCCAAACCCTATAAGAACCGTAAGGAAAATAAAAAGAATTATCGGAAGTAATAGATGCAAATCCCCAATTAAAACCAAATCTCCAATTTTTATTAAAATCTGGCAAATTATACAGCGTATAAAGATTTTCAATAATTACAGCCGTTGCTTCAAAATATTCAGGTGATATTTTTATATTTTCAGCCTTAATTAAATAGCATCGTTCCTTTTCTTCATACAAGTTCTTGAAAACAGGTAAAAAAAGTTTGTATTTCAAGACAGCAGTATCTTCATCGATAGATGTTTTCAAACCTTTAGCTTTCTCTTTTAGTTCTTTGAATGTCATTGTTTTTCTTGTTTTTACCCAATAAAATGAGTGCAATCTTTGTTGTAATCATATTGTATTTCAAAATCTATTGCGAAAAAATACTGCTTTAAATCTGGAAATGTACTCAAATTTACGTCCTCAAGATAGAATAACTATCTCTGCGGAATAAATTTTCCGTGCATTTCCACCTTTTTTGTATTCTTTTTCATCATAACGAATCCTATTGAGTAATTTGGGATAAATCGTCAACAAGAAGGTTCACATTAAAAACAACCATAATCCGAGATTCAGCAAAGCTAAAGCAATTTACTTCTTACACATCATTTCACTATTTTACTCTTTTTAAGAAACCTCTTTAATCGATGCCTATTTCCAAAAACTTCTTTTATCTTTATATCTGCAAAAACAGAAAGCTTATGCAAAACTACATCAACCAATTGCTCGAAATACTACAAGAAGCACAGAACAATCGTCTTGCCCCTCGCTATTTGGAATTGCCCGAAGAAATGGAACCTTTGCGGGATGTGATTGAGTTGGAAATGTCAATTGAGATAGAAGAACCAATAATGGAGAATTTATTGGGAGTTCCTCAAAATTATTTTCCACCTGAGAACCGCTTAACCGATGAACAAATCCGGCAATTGACAAAAGGTATTGTTGAATTGTGGTTGGCATTTCATTTTGTGCCGGATTTCAGAAATGGCGAATTTAATGATAGACAACAATATACAAAATTGGTAGAGACTTGGAAAGAAAATGTGCCTGATTATAGAGGCTCAAACGGTTTTTGGGTCATGGAAATGTTTGATTATGAACTCAATTGGGACGAAGACGAAATGCGTTATCTCTCGGATGAAGAATATGAAACAAAACATTTTCCGAATGGCTGGGACGATCTCAAAATAGACAAAAATGAACTACCCTTCTGATGTTGAAACGATAAAAAGAACATTACAACAACTAAATTTAATTGCATAAACTATGGCACACAAACTAAAGATAGAATTAAATAACACAGAACCAAAAGTATATAGAACAGTAATTGTACCGGAAGAATTTGATTTTGACAAATTGCATTATGTGATTCAATGTGTTATGAATTGGGATGATTCGCATTTATATCAATTTAATATTGGTGCTTTTTTTGCGAGTGATTCTATCGGTTTAGATGATGAAGATGATGACTTCTTTGGCTTTCAAAAATATAAGAAACTTGATGCCACCGAAACTCTTCTGTCGGATTTCTTTAACGGACAACTTAAAAAAATAAATTATATTTATGATTTCGGAGACAGTTGGGAACATATTATTACCGTTTTAAAGAAACCTGAAGAAGAGGTACTTTATCCGAAATGTATCAAAGGAGAAAATGCGGCACCTATAGACGATGTTGGAGGAATTTGGGGGTTTTATAACTTATTGGAAATCATAAATAAAAAACGCAAATCAGCCGAAGATAAAGAAATGATTGAATGGTACGGAATCTCCAAAGGAAAATCGTATGACGATGTTTATGGGTTTGATATTGATGAGTTAAATAAAAGGTTGATAAATGCTTTTTCAAATAAATAAACTATGTTAGGCACTACCTAACTAAAAAAGACGGTTTTTATATTTCAAAATATAACGAATCTCTAAAGAAAGAAGAAAACTTATAATCACTTTTCTTCCTTGCTACTATTCATTCTCTCATCACAAATCAAAATGCATAATTTGAGTTAAAAGTTTTACTTTTGCATACAATAATTTAATTGACAAAACATGAAAGCATATATATTTCCCGGACAGGGAGCTCAATTTACCGGAATGGGTAAAGACTTATTCGAAAGTTCGGCTACAGCTAAAGAATTATTTGAAAAAGCCAATGAGATTTTAGGTTTCAGAATTACAGACATTATGTTTGAAGGTACGGCAGATGAATTAAAAGAAACCAAAGTAACCCAACCAGCAGTTTTTCTTCACTCGGTGATATTGGCAAAAACACTTAATATAAAACCAGATATGGTTGCAGGACATTCTTTGGGAGAGTTTTCGGCTTTGGTTGCTAACGGCACTTTATCCTTTGAAGATGGACTTAAATTAGTTTCAAAAAGAGCTTTAGCCATGCAAAAAGCCTGCGAAATAGCTCCGTCAACTATGGCTGCTATATTAAATTTACCGGATGGAACAGTAGAACAGATTTGCAACAGTATTGACGGCATCGTCGTAGCGGCAAACTATAATTGTCCGGGGCAATTGGTTATTTCGGGAGAATATAAAGCGGTGGAATTAGCTTGCGAAAAAATGAAAGAAGCCGGAGCAAAACGTGCTTTGATTTTACCTGTTGGCGGTGCGTTCCACTCACCTATGATGGAACCGGCAAGAGAAGAGCTGGCTGCTGCGATAGAAACTACAGAATTTCACACGCCAAGTTGTCCGGTTTATCAAAATGTAACAGCAAATGCTATATCTTACGCAAATGAAATAAAGAAAAACCTAATTGTTCAGCTTACAGCTCCCGTAAAATGGACACAATCCATACAGCAAATGATTGCCGACGGTGCAACAAGTTTTACCGAAGTTGGTCCCGGAAAAGTTTTGGTTGGATTGGTAAATAAAATCAATAAAGACGTGGAAACAGTTTCGGCTTAAATTTATGTCGGCTGTTTACAGCATATAAAATCCCTGAAATTTTCTAATAATCGAAAGTTTTGGGGATTTTCTATTTTTCATCAGCGGACGGACCGTAAATTCCCGGAAGCGGAATGTTGAGCATTCGCATATAAACGGTAAGTTGTCCGCGGTGGTGAATGAGATGATTGGAAATGATAAATCGAAAAGCTGCTAATTTTGGCATTTTAGCAATGATATGTTCTCCAGCTTTTAATGTCCAGTTTGTCAGCCAAAATTCGTCGGTCTGTGCATTTACAAAATCTTTATTTTTCTGTAAACCGGCTTCCAAAGATGCTTTAAGCTCTTCAATAGAAGAAGTTGTTGGCGGATTGTAATCAATATGAAAATCAATTACATCTTTCGATGTTGCAAAATATGTCCAATTATGAAGGTCAACAATATGCGATGCCAAATCACCTAAAGTCATTGATTTTTCGTGTGGTTTGTAATTCCAATGCTCATTTGTTAGATTGTTCAAAACCCTATTGGTATTTTGAGTTTCACGTTCTATTTCCGCTAAAATCCCTTCTTTAATACTCATATTATTTTTTTATAATTTAATCAACTTTGTTATATATGGTAAAAAAATTAACTCCTAATTTTCTGTTCCCACTTCCAGGCAGAAGCCAGACTTTCTTTCAAAGTTAACTTTGCTTTCCAACCCAATATTGAATTGGCTTTGTCGGTATTGGCATAAGCTGTAGTAATATCGCCTTCTCTTCTACCTACAATTTTATACGGAAGTTTTTTTCCTGATACTTTTTCAAAAGTTTGAATAACTTCCAACACACTGCTTCCGGTTCCGGTTCCTACATTAAACGTTTCTACTTTTGATGTGTTTTTGTTTTCTAACAACCTTTGCAAAGCAACAACATGGGCTTCTGCTAAATCTATCACATGGATATAATCACGAATACATGTTCCGTCGGGTGTTGGATAATCATCTCCAAACACTGAAAGTTCTTGTCTTAATCCAATTCCCGTTTGTGTAATAAACGGAATTAAATTCTGTGGAACTCCGATGGGCAACTCCCCTATTTCAGCACTCGGGTGTGCCCCAACTGGGTTAAAATACCTCAACAATATAGCATTGATATTAGAAACTTTTGCAACATCAGTTATAATTTCTTCGCCAATTTGTTTGGTGTTCCCATAAGGTGACATGGCTTGTTGCACTACTGCGTCTTCGGTGATGGGCATTTCTTCTGCCTGACCGTAAACCGTACAAGAAGAACTGAAAATAAAATGAGATTTTTCCTTTTTTTCTAATTCCTGTAGAATATAAACCAACGCATTTATATTGTTTTCATAGTATAACAACGGATTTTCGACACTTTCACCAACAGCTTTGGAAGCCGCAAAATGAATAACACCAGACACGTCATGATACTTTTGAAAGAATTCATGAACAGCATTTTTATCTCTTAAATCTAATCTTTCAAAAACTGGTTTTTTCCCAATGATTCTCTCAATTCCGTCTAAAACATTGATAGATGAGTTTGATAAATTGTCAATAATAATAGGTTCAAAACCTGCATTATGCAATTCTACTACGGTGTGCGAACCTATAAACCCGAGTCCGCCTGTTACTAATATTTTCTTCATATCTTTTGAGAATTTAGTATATAAAACAAAGAATATAGAATAATGTATTTTGTCAATTGCCTATTTTCTTTTCTCTATTTTCTTATTTTCTTAATTAATTTAAAAACTCTAAAACACTGTCTGCTATAAATTTAATTTGCTCATCATCCAATTCTGTGTGCATGGGCAAAGATATTACTTCTTCTGACAAAAGATTTGTAACCGGAAAATCTTCTTCCCTATATCTTTCGTCTATATATGCTTTTTGTCTGTGTAGCGGAATAGGGTAATAAATAGCACACGGAATGTTTTTACTTTGTAAATGCTCCATCAAGCCATTGCGTTTTCCATTGGTAATTCTGAGTGTATATTGATGAAAAACATGATTGTTTTTACTTTCGTCAAAAAAAGGTGTGATTATATACGGATGATTTGAAAAGGCTATGTTATATTTTTTTGCTGCTTTGCGTCTTGCCTTGTTATAATCATTCAGTTTTGGCAATTTAACATTCAAAACGGCTGCCTGAATACTGTCCAATCTTGAATTTACACCCACCACATCATGGTGATATCGCTCATACATTCCGTGATTTACAATTCCTCTTAACGTATGTGCAAGATCATCGTCATTCGTGAAAATCGCTCCGCCATCGCCATAACATCCTAAATTTTTGGACGGAAAAAACGAAGTCGCTCCAACGTGTCCGATTATTCCAGCTTTAGTTTTAGAGCCATCTGTCATGATACAATCTGCACCGATTGCTTGGGCATTATCTTCTATTACAAACAGATTGTGTTCTTTGGCAATCGCCATAATTTCATCCATATTGGCAGTACGACCAAACAAATGCACCGGAACAATAGCTTTTGTTTTGGGAGTAATCGCTCTTTTGATGGCTTCAACAGAAATATTCATATCGTCCAAATTGACATCGACCAAAACAGGTGTAAGTTGTAACAAGGCAATCACTTCCACGGTTGCTGCAAAGGTAAAATCGGCTGTAATAACTTCGTCTCCTGGTTTTAACCCCAATCCCATCATGGCAATTTGCAACGCATCGGTTCCGTTTGCACACGGAATTACGTGTTTTACACCAAGATAATTTTCCAGATTTTTTTGAAATTCGTGAACCAACGGACCGTTGATATATGTAGTAGTTTCTAATACTTGCTGAATAGATGCATTTACATCATCTTTTATTTTGTCATATTGACTTTTTAAGTCGACCATTTGTAATTTTTTCATCTGTTTTTCAATTAAAAACAAGCAAAACTACTAATTAAATGACTTCTGACAATGAAAATTTTTTAAACAGATGTATTGAACTCATCTTGACTTTTTTCAATTGGCTAAAAAATTGCTCTTTAGAGTCTGTTTTATGTCATTTTTATTTCCGTAGCTCTGCTATGCAACTCAAAATAGCTAATTTTCGCTTCACCCGAGAGCTTTGCTCGAACTGGCTAAGCAATCAAAAAAGTCAAGATGAGTTCATTTAAAATAAAAAGCCAAACCTCAAAGGTTTTTACAACTTTGAGGTTTTCAAAAAACAAAAAAAGTAATCGGTAATTTGTGTAAATTGCAACCAAATTATATCGATGTTTTTTCTATACAATATAATCATGCAATTTGCAGGTTTTTTAATTAAAATTCCTGCACTTTTCAGTCCGAAAATCAAGCTTTTTATTGATGGAAGAAAAAATGTTTTCAATATTTTACAGTCAAAAATCAATCCAAACGACAAAACGATTTGGTTTCATTCGGCATCGCTTGGCGAATACGAACAAGGTTTGCCTGTAATGGAAAAAATCAAAGAAAAATTTCCCAATCATAAAATCATACTAACGTTTTTTTCGCCTTCGGGTTATGAAGTGCGAAAAAATAATTCCGTTGCCGATGTTACAGTTTATCTGCCATTGGACACAAAAAACAACGCCAAAAAATTTATAAAACTTGTTCATCCCGAAATGGTTTTTTTCATCAAATATGAGTTTTGGGTAAACTATCTCAACGAACTGAAAAAAGCCAACATCAAAACCTATTTGATTTCGGGAATTTTCAGAAAAAATCAGGCTTTTTTTAAATGGTACGGTGGTTTTTATAGAAACGTTTTACATTCATTTGACTACTTTTTTGTACAAAATGAAAGTTCCAAAAAACTACTGCAAAGTTTAGGATTTCAAAATATAAAAATTTCCGGCGACACTCGATTTGACCGAGTTGTGACGATTTTGGAACGTGATAATTATTTGGATTTTATTGAGAAATTTAAAAACAACAAAACCACTATCGTTGCAGGAAGTACTTGGCAAAAAGACGAAGAACTTTTAGTGAATTTTATCAATCAAAGCGACCGAAACACAAAATTCATCATCGCACCACATAATATTAAACCGGATCAAATTGCAAATCTCAAATCTTTAATCAATAAAAAAACAGTCTTGTTTTCTGAGATTTCTCCTGATAGTCAAAATGACAAACTAATTGATTATCAGGTTTTCATCATCAATACGATTGGGATTTTGACCAAAATTTACAGTTATGCTGATATTGCGTATGTTGGTGGCGGATTTGGCACAGGTTTGCATAATATTTTAGAACCGGCAACTTTTGGCGTTCCAGTTGTTATTGGTGCAGAATTTTCGCAGTTTGCCGAAGCCATGGCGTTGGTCAATCTGCAAGGTTGTATTTCAGTAAAAAATCAAAACGAACTGAACGAAACGTTTTCAAATCTGATTCTTAATGAAGATATTCGTCACGAAAAAGGTCATATTTGCGAAACTTTTGTGCAAATGAATAAAGGAGCGACCGATGTTATTTTGAAACATATATTAGAATTTTATTTAATTTAGCCATCAACTCCAACAGAGTTTTGAACTCTGCTGGAGTTAAAAACAAAACCACCAACTATGCAAAACAAATTTTCCTTAATTCTACAAAAAATCAATAGCTTGTTTTTGCGTTATCCTTTGGTATTGCTGATGTCACTGGCGATGGCGGTAACAATAATTTACGCCATAGAAACCGAAGTAAAAAAAGAAGCAGGTTTCATTTGCCTGAAATTAGGCATCGTTTTTTCGCTCGGGATTTCTCTAATGTTTGCTTTAAAAATACTTTCGCAACGAGTGAAAAAAGGATTTTTATGGGAAATTATCGGTTTGGTTTTTCTGGTTGGCTTTTATTTTGTTTTGCCTAAAAAAGAAGACGATTTCAATGAAGTTTACGCTTTTTTGATTGTTCCTTCATTTATTCTTTCGCATTTGCTGGTGGCGTTTGTGGCGTTTCTTAAAAATGAAAACAGCGAAAAAAACTTCTGGCAATACAACAAAAACCTGTTTGTCAACTTTTTTCTTACCATAATTTTTACAGGCGTTCTTACCGGCGGAATCGAACTTGCCGTTGTAGCGGTGGAAAACCTTTTCAGCTTTGATTTTGACAACAAGATTTACCCTGAAATATTTGTGTTCTTCTCGGTTTTTGGTAGTACGCTTATCTTTCTTTTATTTAACGAAGATGGCTTGGAATATCTGGAAAAAGACGGGAATTATCCTGTTGTTTTAAAGTTTTTTACGCAGTTTATCCTTATTCCATTGCTGATTATTTATGTAGTTATTTTATACTTTTATTCGGCAAAAATCCTGATAAACTGGGAACTTCCACGTGGTTGGGTTTCTTATCTTGTTTTGGCGTATTCGCTGGTTGGGATTTTGGCGTTGCTTTTGGTTCATCCTTTGAAAGAAGACACGGCAAAATCGTGGGTAAAAATTTTCAGTAAAGCGTTCTATTTCACGTTAATACCGTTGATTGTTTTGCTTTTTACCGCTATTTTTACACGGGTTTTGCAATACGGCTATACCGAAGCACGGTATTTTGTCCTGCTTATCGCTTTATGGCTTTCTGCGGTGGTTTTGTATTTTATTTTCAATAAAAGAGCGACGATAAAATTCATTCCGGTTTCGTTGTTTTTGTTTGGATTGTTTGCTTTGGTTTTTCCGTATTTCAATACGTTTTCCGTTGCCAAACGCAGCCAAAAAAACGAGCTGGAAAAGATTTTGATTGAAAACGATTTGTTGGTAAACGGAAAAATCGATTTTAATAAACAAGTAGTTGATACGGTTGCTTATGAAATCGGGGGTAAATTTAATTTTTTAATCAAGCGATTTGAAAAAGATTATATAGAAAAGTTTTTAGATGATAAGACAAAAAAAGTCGTAGCTGAAAATGATTTTTGGAATTGGGATTTGTTTAAAAATATAAAATACATTGGGCATATTTCTTCTTATCAATACGTTTCGCTAAATGCAAAAAACGATTTATACGAAGTAAAAGATTATGATTATGTTGCCATACTAAACGATTATTTTACAGAAAAAGAAATCAAAACAAATCAGGATACTTTTATCATTCAAAAAACATTTGGAAACAAAAAAACAGAATTTACCCTAAAGCTGAATGAAGAAAAATCGGTTGACTTAATTCCGGAAATTGAAAAACTATTTGAAAAACACAAAGGCAATGCTGATAAAAATAGATTTAATGTAGATAATTTATTTGTTGAAGCAGATTTTCAGAAATACCATATCAAAATTGTATTTAGCAATATTAGTCGTTCTGAATATAAAACTTCAACTATTGAATATAACTTTAATAGCCCTGTACTTTTAATCAAAGAAAAATAAATACAAACCATAACTTAATAAAAATGAAACATTTAAAAATTATTCTTCTGTTTATTTTCATTCAGGCAAATGCCCAGCAGGGCGGCATGTGGATTCCGTCATTACTGGAAGGCATGAATGAAAGCGAAATGAAATCGCTCGGCATGAAAATGTCTGCCAAAGATATTTATGATGTAAACAAATCGAGCCTGAAAGATGCCGTACCGCATTTTAACAACGGTTGTACTTCGGAAGTCATTTCGCCCAAAGGATTATTGCTCACAAACCACCACTGTGGTTACAGCCAGATACAGTCACACTCTTCGGTTGAAAATGATTATCTGGAACATGGTTTTTGGGCAAAAAACTTAGACGAAGAATTAGCCAATCCCGGAATGGTTGTTACTTTTATTGTCAGAATTGAAGATGTAACCAAACAGGTTCTCGAAGGCATAGAAACCATTGCTTCTGAAGCCGATAAACAAAAGAAAATTCAGGAAAACATCACAAAAGTTACTAACGCATCGCCAAAAGAATCATGGCAGGAAAACCGTGTCAGAACTTTTTACGAAGGCAACCAGTATATGTTGTTTGTAGTTGAAACTTACAAAGACATCCGCTTGGTTGGTGCACCACCGAGTTCTATCGGAAAATTCGGTTCGGACACAGACAACTGGGTTTGGCCGAGACATACGGGCGATTTTGCACTTTTCAGAATTTATGCCGACAAGAACAACCGTCCGGCAGAATATTCTAAAGATAATATTCCATACACACCCAAACATTATCTTCCTATTTCTTTGGATGGTATTAAAGAAAATGATTTTACGATGGTTTTTGGCTTTCCGGGTCGCACGCAGGAATATCTTCCGGCAGTAGCCATTGAACAAATTATTACTGATTTGAATCCTGCCAAAATCGAAATCAGGGATGCTGCTCTGAAAGTTCAGGATGGTTTTATGCGAAAAGACCAAGAAATTAAAATCCAATATGCTTCAAAGTTTGCGAGCGTAGCAAATTATTGGAAAAAATGGATCGGCGAAAATCAAGGTTTAAAGAAATCGAATGCGGTCACCATCAAGAAAAAACAGGAGCAGGATTTTATGAAAGAAGTAAACAGAACCGGAAAACAAGCTGAATACGGTCATTTGCTTTCGGATTTTGACAAATATTATAAAGAGATTGCTCCGTATGCCCTAAGCCGTGATTATTTTATGGAAATTGTCATGCGTAATGTAGAACTTCTCAACTTCGGATACAGGATTTATGCTCTTGAGAACATTTTAAACTCAAGAGGTGAACAGGCTTTTAATGACAGAAAAGCGAATACACTAAAAACTTTTGAAGGATTATTCAGAAATTACAATAAGGATGTTGACGAGAAAGTGTTTGAGCAGTTAATCGTTCTATACGCCCAAAAATCGCCCAAACAGTTTTTGCCCGAAAGTTTTTTAAACGCTGATTATACTCAGTTAACATCAGAAATTTATAAAAATTCTAAGTTGACTTCGCCCACAGGTGTTCAGGAATTACTAAGCGGAACACCACAAGAGATTGTTTCAAAACTAAATGCGGATTCAGGTTACCAGTTGGTAAAATTATTAAGCGATACCTTTAACGAAAAAGTAGCTCCGAAATATGACGAAATCAATCTGAATATTTCTGCTCTGCAACGTACTTATATGAAAGGAATTTTAGAATTGAGTCCGAAATCTGCCCGCATATTTCCGGATGCCAATTCAACACTTCGAGTTACCTACGGAAAGGTAAAAGGATACAGTCCGTCTGATGCCGTATATTACAATCCCGTAACTTATTTGGATGGTGTGATGGAAAAATATGTTCCCGACGATTATGAATTTGACGTTCCGCAAAAACTCATTGATTTATATAACAGTAAAGATTTTGGCAACTATGCAGAAAACGGAAAAATACCTGTAAACTTTATAGCAACCAACCACACAACAGGTGGCAACTCAGGAAGTCCAGCTATTGATGCCAACGGAAACCTTATTGGTTTAAACTTTGACCGTGTTTGGGAAGGAACCATGAGTGACATCTATTATGATCCTGAAATTTGCCGGAACATTATGGTTGATGCCCGTTATATATTGTTTATTATCGATAAATATGCTGGTGCAAAACACCTGATAGACGAGATGAAATTGGTTAAAACAAAGAAAAAAAAGTAAGAAAAAATTAGTATTAGTTAATTTCTCACAATAATTGACAGATTCTGTAAATTTCAAACGTTTGAAATACAAATACTTTCAGATTTTTAAAAAAAAATACCTTAAAAATTTTTGTTGATTTATTTTTTATATCTTTGCTCAGAATTAACAATTAACCTTTTATTTTAATTAAGATGAAAAAAGTAATTTTAAGCTTAGTATTGGTTGCTGCTTTAACAGTAGTATCTTGTAAAGAAAAAGCTGAAGAAGCAGTAGAAGAAACTACAGAAGTTGTAGAAGAAGCTGTAGAAGAAGCTGTAGAAGTAGTTGAAGAAGCTGCTGATTCTATTGAGTCAGAAGTAGAAGCTGCTATCGAAGAAGTTGCTGAATAAGCTAAACTAAGTTAGTCAAAAAGAAAAACCACGTTTTTAGCGTGGTTTTTTTTATTCTTTAACATCTGATTCACTTACTTTTTTAACATTTGAGCTTTCATCCGGCTAAAAAATTCAGGGGTTACACCAATATATGATGCAATGTGTTTTTGTGGTACTCTCTGAATCAAGGTTGGATATTTTTTATAAAACTTCTCAAATCGTTCTTCTGCCGGAAGACTCAAATTGTCCATAAGCCTTTCTTGATGTGCTACAAGCGAATTTTCTGTTAACACTCTAAAATATCGCTCTGTTTTAGGAATTTCTTTATAAAGTTTCTCTTGATTTTCTTTAGACAACACGACTAATTCTGCATCTTCAATAACTTCAATAAAAAGATTTCCGGGTTTTTGTGTAATTAGGCTATACATATCTGCAATCCACCAACCTTCGCAAGCAAAATGCAGAATATGTTCAACTATATTGTCATTTATATTAAAACTTCGCAACACGCCGGAATTAACAAAAAAAGAATTTTTAGAAACCTGACCTGCGTTTAGTATAATTTCTTTCGGTTTGAAATGGGCTATTTCTGTTTTGGACAAAAAAATCTGCTGCTCTTCGTCTGTCAACTCAATATATCTGGCAATATGATTCAATAAAAGACTCTCCATTAGTCTGAATTACAAATGAATAAAGATAAAGGTATCGTTTTTTTAGAAACTAAGGGTGTTTTTATGCTAAAACTTCTTTTATTCTTCGCAAAGCTTCTGTTAGGAGTTCCTCGCTGGTAGCATACGAAAGACGAATACAATCCGGATTTCCGAAAGCACTGCCGGTTACAGTTGCGACATTGGCCTCTGAAAGTAAGTACATCGAAAAATCGTTAGCATCCTTAATTTGTTGTCCTCTTAATGTTTTTCCGAAAAACGACGAAACATCAGGAAACACATAGAAAGCACCTTCGGGTATATTTAATTTAAGTCCTGGAATTTCCTGAATAAGTTTTACAACCAAATCACGTCTTTTATTGAATGCTTCAACCATATAATCCAACACTTTTGGGTCTGCATCAACAGCCACAATTGTAGCTCTTTGAGCAATAGAGTTGGCTCCGCTGGTTACTTGACCTTGCATTTTTGTACAAGCTTTGGCAATGATTTCAGGAGCTCCGATATAACCAATTCTCCATCCGGTCATAGCAAATGCTTTGGCAACACCATTTACGGTAATAGTTCTTTCAAACATACCCGGAACAGAAGCAATACTGCAAAACGTTCCCGAAAAGTTAATATGCTCATATATTTCGTCTGAAACTATATAGATATTTGGATGTCTTTTTAAAACCTCTGCCAAAGCGGTCAATTCTTCTCGGCTGTAAACCGAACCACTAGGGTTGCACGGCGAACTGTACCAAATCATTTTTGTTTTAGGCGTAATTGCCTTTTCCAACTGTTCCGGTGTGATTTTAAAATCGCTCTCGACAGTAGTGGCTACTTCGACGGGTTTACCTCCGGACATTCTGATAATTTCATAATAACTCACCCAATATGGAGCAGGAAGAATCACCTCATCACCTTCGTTAATCATGCATTGAGCCACGTTGTATAACGCTTGTTTTGCACCCGTAGAGACAACTATATTTGTCGGTTTGTAATCGAGGTTGTTGTCACGCTTGAATTTTCTACAGATAGCTTCTTTCAAATCTGCATATCCATCAACCGGAGAATATGTGCTATAGTTTTCGTCAATGGCTTTTTTTGCCGCTTCTTTAATAAAATCGGGGGTGTTAAAATCAGGTTCACCCAAGCTGAGGCTGATAATATCTTTTCCTTGTGCTTTTAATTCTCTTGCCAATGCTGCCATGGCAAGTGTTTGAGAAGTAGATAGATTGTTAATTCTTTCTGATAGCGGGTTCATTGCTATTGATGTTTATTGAATTTATAAAATAGAAATCTTTATGCCATTTGAGGTTTTTTCCCTAATTCTTTCAGATGTTTAAAGTGAGAATAAATAGCCGCACGGGTTGTTTTGAACTCATGGTATGGCAAATCAAATTCTTTTGCCGTTTCTTTTACTATTTTAGCAATTTTGGTATAGTGAATATGACTGATATTTGGAAAGATATGATGTTCAATCTGATGATTTAATCCGCCTGTAAAATAGTTTACTAACCAGTTTTTAGGAGCAAAATTGGCAGTAGTAAATAACTGATGAATAGCCCATGTGTTAGCTATTTCACCATTTTCATCCGGCTCAGGATTTTCGGTATGTTCTACAACATGAGCAAGCTGAAACACAACACTCAAAATAAGTCCGGCGGTATAATGCATCACTAAGAAACCTAAAATTACTTTCCACCAAACCACGCCAAAAACCATTGGCAATACTATCCAAATAGAGAAATAGATGATTTTTGTGATGATTAAGGTTGTCCACTGTATGACAGGACTCTTAAACTCTCCGTAAGAAAGTTTTCTTTTCAGGTAGCGTTTCATCTGAAGAAAATCTGTTGTAATTGCCCAGTTAAAAGTGAGCAATCCATATAAAAAAATAGAATAATAATGTTGAAATCTGTGAAATCTGTGCCACTTTGCTTTTGGCGAAAATCTGATAATGCGTCCGGCATCCAAGTCTTCGTCATGTCCTACAATATTGGTATAAGTGTGGTGCAAAACATTATGTTGCACTTGCCAATTATAAACATTGCCGGCAAGAATATAAATACTACCACCCATGATTTTATTTACCCATGATTTTCCGGAATAGGAGCCATGGTTTCCATCGTGCATCACGTTCATGCCTACGCCTGCCATTCCGATTCCGATAACAATATTCAAAAGGAGATAGAGCCAAATAGGCATTTCCATAGAAATCAGAAAAAAATATGGAACCAAAAACAGACTAAACATCACAATTGTTTTCAAATGTAACTGCCAGTTACCTGTTTTTTTTATGTTATTTTCTTTAAAATATTTGTTGACACGCGTGTTTAATGTACGAAAGAATTTTAAACTGTCTTGTTTTGAGAAGGTTGGGATTATGGTATTCATGCTTTATTTTAAAATTTGCCCAAAGGTAATTATTAATAAAGTGGTAAACGCTTAAAACTGTAATAAATTTCAACATCAAAATGATTACTTTTGTTAAAAATTATGGAATGGATATTGTTTTAAAGTATTTCCCAAATCTTACAGACTCTCAAAAAGAGAAATTTGAAAAATTGGAACCGCTTTACAGAGATTGGAATGCCAAAATCAATGTGATTTCTCGAAAAGATATTGACGAATTATACGTTCGTCATGTTTTACATTCGCTTGGCATTGCAAAAGTTATGTCTTTTGAATCCGGAACTTCGGTATTGGATGTCGGTACCGGCGGTGGTTTTCCGGGAATCCCGTTGGCAATTTTATTTCCCGAAACACAATTTTATCTGATTGATGTCATTGCTAAAAAAATAAACGTTGTGAATGAAATAGCTTCTGCTTTGAATTTAACCAATGTAAAAGCCGAGCAAATTCGTGCCGAAAACATCAAAGAAGAATTTGATTTTATTGTAAGCCGTGCCGTTACCAATATGCCCGATTTTGTAAAATGGGTTCGCAAAAAAGTAAAAAAAGAATCTGTAAACGCTCTAAAAAACGGAATCTTGTATCTAAAAGGAGGAGATTTAACAGAAGAACTGTCCGTTTTTAGCAACACACAAATATTTAATCTTTCAGAGTTTTTTGAAGAAGAGTTTTTTGAAACAAAAAAAGTAGTATATCTCCCTTTGAAATACAAAGTTTAAATTACTTTTCAATCCAAGAATCCTAAAAAAAGAAACTCATTTAGTGCCTGTTTAAAATTTATCTAATAATTTGTTTATGCTTCTTTTTGGTCATAACTATGTTAAACCCAAATTACGCATTAGAAATCTATTGCGAAAAAATACTGCTTTAAATCTGGAAATGTACTCAAATTTACGTCCTCAAGATAGAATAACTATCTCTGCGGAATAAATTTTCCGTGCATTTACACCTTTTTTGTATTCTTTTTTCTCATAACAATCCTAATGCGTAATTTGGGATAAATTTTGAAACGACAGCACTACTATCCTTTAAAAACTTGCCTTGTTCTACCTCAATAATAACCTATAAACATTTTTACAATATAAATTAAACAGGCTCTAAAACTTCTATTAAAAACTCAAATGAGTTTCAAGATATTTAACCTCAATCTTAAAAAGGCTTGATTTCCATCAATTCATAATACGATTTCTCTATCCATTCACGGTGATTCGGATGAGCAATTTTAATCATTTCGTTAATTCTCTGTTTCAGTGTTTTTCCGTAAAGATTAGCAACACCATATTCGGTAATTATATATTGCACATGAGAACGTGTAGTAACCACTCCTGCTCCTTGTTTTAAAAATGGTACAATGCGACTTTCGCCTCGTTTGGTAACAGAAGGCAGGGCTATAATGGCTTTACCTCCGGGACTTAATGAAGCTCCACGGATAAAATCCATTTGTCCGCCCACGCCCGAATACATTTTTCCGCCAATAGAATCGGCACAAACCTGTCCGGTTACATCTACTTCAATTGCAGAGTTAATCGCAACCATTTTAGAGTTTTTACGAATATATGCCGTGTCATTTACCGTTGACGACTCTCTTAATTCGATAAAAGGATTGTCATTTACAAAATCATACAATCTTCTGGAACCCATTAGAAAAGTTGCCAATGCACGACCACGCGTTGTTGCTTTATAGTTACAAGTAATTATGTCATTTTCAATCAAATCTATTACACCATCAGAAAACATTTCAGTATGTAATCCTAAATCTTTATGGTTTGTCAATTTACTCAAAGCCGCATTAGGGATTGAACCAATACCCATTTGAAGCGTACTTCTGTCTTCAATTAAAGACGCTACATACTCCCCAATTTTTTCTTCTTCGGCAGTAAATGGTTTTACCGCATGAGTATGAAGCGGTTCATCAACTTCTACAAGAAAGTCTATTTCAGAAATATGTAAAACACCATCGCCAAAGGTTCTTGGCATCTGCGGATTAACTTGTGCAATGACAATCTTAGCATTTTCGATGGCTGCCACAGAGGCTTCGACAGAAACGCCCAACGAACAATAACCATGAGTATCGGGTGTTGAAACATGGATAAAAGCAACATCGAGTTCTAATACTCTCTTGCGGAACAAATGAGGAATTTCGCTTAAAAAAACGGGTGTATATGAACCATTCCCCGCTTTGAGCGTATGACGAACATTGGCACCAATAAAAAACGAATTTACATGAAAACTTTCAGCCAATTCCGGATTGGCATAAGGTGCTTCGCCTTCGGTATGTAGGTGACAAACTTCAACTTTACGTAATTCGGAAGCTCTTTCTGCAAGAGCTTTTGTCAAGACAGACGGTGTGGCTGCTGCTGCCTGAACATATACTCGATCTCCTGATTTCACTACTTTGACAGCTTCTGCTGCGGTAACATATTTACTCATGTGTTCTAAATTTATACAAAGGTATTCTCTATTTTCGATATAAACACATGACTTTTCTCATTGATTCAGCTTTTTTAAAGAAAAACGAAAAAAGTGTACCTTTGCAACTTTAAATTTATGATTTATTGACTTAATAGAGTTGATAAAGTGATTTCCACCTAAACATAAAGATACAATTAAAAAAGAATAGATAAAATTATGATTATTCCGAAAACAAAAGAGGAAATTGAAATTATGCGAGAAAGTGCTTTATTGGTTTCTAAAACATTAGGCATGATTGCTTCAGAAATAAAACCCGGCATCACCACGCTTAACCTTGACAAACTGGCAGAAACTTTTATTCGAGACCACAATGCCGAACCCGGATTTTTGGGTTTATACGGTTGCCCCTCTTCTTTGCTTACAAGTGTAAACGAACAGGTTGTTCACGGGCTACCAACCAATCGACCCATCGAAGAAGGCGATATTATCTCGATTGATTGCGGTGTATTGAAAAATGAATTTTATGGCGACCATGCCTATACTTTTGAAGTAGGCGAAGTTGCTCCGGAGACAAAAAAACTTTTAAAAGTAACCAAAGAGTCACTTTACATCGGAATACGGGAATTTAAACTCGGAAATCGCACCGAAGATGTTGGTAATGCAATTCAGAAATATACCGAATCTTTCGGATATGGTGTGGTGCGTGAATTGGTCGGACACGGATTGGGAAGAAAAATGCACGAAGGACCTGAAATGCCAAATTATGGAAAACGTGGCAGAGGAAAACTTTTTGTCGAAGGCATGGTTGTAGCAATCGAACCTATGATTAATATGGGTACAAAAAACATCAAACAACTCAAAGACGGTTGGACTATTGTTACCCGAGACGGAAAACCAAGTGCTCATTTTGAACATAATGTGGCTTTGATTAACGGAAAACCCGAACTGCTCTCTACTTTTCAATATGTTTATGATGCATTGGGGATAAAAAGTGATGAAGAAAACGAATTCAGAAGTTCGCCATTGAAAATCTGATGATTACGATTTCTTTTGTGTAAAATACTTATGAAAAAACTCTTCCGAATAATACTTAATACTGTTCCTCGTCCTGTATTGATACGGTTGAGTTATATTATTAGACCTATATTGGCATTTTTTCTAAAAGGAAACAAATTTACTGACCCGATTGACGGAAAAAGTTTCAGAATGTTTCTTCCTTATGGATATGGAAAACAACGCGGTAATGTGCTTTCGCCAAGTACACTTTCGTTAGAAAGACATCGCTTGCTTTGGCTTTATCTGAAAAACGAAACCAACTTTTTTACTGCTCCAAAAAAGGTTTTACATTTTGCTCCCGAACAGGCTTTTTACAAACGATTCAGAAATCAGAAGAATTTGGAATATGTAACCACAGATTTAAACTCGCCTTTGGCAGATGTAAAAGCCGATATTTGCAACCTTCCGTTTCAAGACAATGAATTTGATGTTATTTTATGCAACCACGTTTTGGAACATATTACCGATGATACCAAAGCGATGCAGGAATTATTCAGAATTTTAAAACCCGGTGGAATGGGGATTTTTCAGATTCCGCAAGATCTTTTGCGTGAAAAAACTTTTGAAGACAATTCTATTACAGACAGAAAACAACGAGCTGAGATTTTTGGGCAGTATGACCATGTGAGAATTTATGGGAGAGATTATTTTGACAAACTTCGCTCTGTTGGTTTTGAAGTAATCGAAGAAGATTATACTACAAAAATATCACCTGATTTGGTAGATAAATATAGACTTGCAGAAGGAGAAATTATTCCAGTGTGTTTTAAACCTGTATAATTGTTATAACCGAAGTTCGGTTAATAGGGCATTTCATTTATGAAAGTGCTGAGTCAGAACAAAATTTCTGCTCAAAAGATTTCCCGGAATTTTCTTTTTCAACCTCATTAAAACATCTGTAAGGACCGCAACCTAACCGTTTTGGACCACAAGAAGAAAACAAAAGTCCTGATAAAATTAGAAAAACAAGTATTTTGAATGTTTTCATGGATAAATGATTTTAGACTTCTTGCATCTGTTTAAGCTGTTCAAGATATGTACGCTCATTCGACAATCTCGGTATTTTATGTTGTCCGCCCAATTTGTCTTGTTCTTTGAGCCAGTCATAAAACAGACCCGTGCGTGCTATGTTAATCTGTAACGGGTTTAAAGTCATATTATTGTACCGTTTAGCTTCATAATCAGAATTCAAAGTCTGTAAGGTTTCGTCCAACACTTTAGCAAAATATTCAATATTGTCAGGCGGTACTCTGAACTCTATCATCCATTCGTGAGCTCCTTTTTCCTTTCCATCCATATAAATTGGAGCAACTGTATAATCAATCACTTCAGTATGCGTAATTTGACAAGTTTTTGCCAATGCATGGTCTGTATTTTCAACCATTAGCTCTTCGCCAAAAACGTTGATGTGGTGTTTAGTTCTTCCTGTAACTTTGATTCTGTATGGCTTTAGCGAAGTGAAGCGAACTGTGTCGCCAATTAGATAACGCCACAAACCTGAATTGGTCGTAATAATTATCGCATAGTTTTTATTGAGTTCCACTTCATCTAATCTAATCGCTTTTTGTTTGGAAGTTCCAAAAGTATCCATCGGAATAAATTCGTAAAAAATTCCATAATCGAGCATCAACAACAATTCATTAGAATAATTTTGGTCTTGTATGGCAAAAAATCCTTCGGAAGCGTTGTATATTTCGTAATAATTGAAATCAGATTTCGGGAATAATTTTTCATATTGATCTCGATACGGGTCAAAACTCACACCGCCATGGAAATAAACTTCGGCATGTGGCCAAACTTCGTGAATGTGTTTTTTTCCGGTTTCTTCGAGTATTCGGTTTAGCAGAACCATCATCCACGATGGCACGCCGGCAAGACTCGTTACATCTTCCTGAATGGTTTCTTTAATAATGGCGTCCAATTTGGTTTCCCAATCTCCCATCAGCGAAACCCGGTTGCTGGGAGTCGAACTAAATTCTGCCCAAATAGGCATATTGTCAATAAGGATTGCCGACAAATCTCCGAAAAAAGTATTGTTGTCTTCATACAATTCCTTGCTTCCGCCAAGCCTCAGGCTCTTTCCAACAAATAACTGCGAATCCGGATTATTGTGCAAATACAAACTCAGCAAATCTTTACTGGCTTTATAATGGCAGTTTTCTAATGCCTCGCTACTTACCGGAATAAATTTGCTTTTGGCATTGGTCGTGCCACTCGATTTGGCAAACCATTTAATATTTGAATGCCAAAAAATATTCTGCATTCCTTTTCGGGTTTGCTCTATTACAGGTTCGAGGTCTTCATAAGTAGAAATAGGAACTCTTTCTGCAAAAGTTTCATATTTTCTGATACCCGCAAAATCATACTGTCTTCCCAAGACCGTATTTTCGCAGGTTCTGATAAGGTTTAGCAAAAGCTCTTCCTGCACTTCATTAGGATATTTCAGAAACAGTTCGATTTGGTGAATACGCTTTTTAAGTATCCATGAAGCAATAGAATTTATGATAGGAAGTGGCATTTTCTAAGATTTATATTCGGATTGATGAAATTAAAATTTAATTTTACGGCTACCCAAAAGTATTAATTTTCCTGAATAACAGAAAAAAAATATAATTATGGTTTTTGAAGGCGTATTGACCAAAATGCAAACAGAGTTGCAAAACCCGATTCAGTATTATCTTGTTTTTGAGAATAGTTTCCTGAATATGAATCAACTATTAGGAAAAGAATTTGAGATTGGTTTTATAGGTTACCAATGCCTGAACTGTGGTAAACCAAAGAAAATATTCAGTCAGGGGTTTTGCTATAATTGTTTTATCTCGAGTGCCGCAACGGGCGACTGGATTATGAAACCCGAACTAAGCACGGCTCATCTCGATATAGAAGACCGTGATTTGGAGTATGAAAAGAAAGTGCAATTGCAACCACACATTGTTTATCTGGCTTTGTCGAGCGAAGTAAAAGTGGGTGTAACCCGCAAAACCCAAGTGCCAACCCGGTGGATTGACCAAGGAGCCGTTGAAGCCGTGCCCATTGTTGAAGTGCCTAACCGCTATCTCGCCGGAATTACAGAAGTTGCTTTAAAAAATCATTTTTCTGATAAAACAAACTGGCGTAAAATGCTTCAAAACGAAATGCCCGAAACCGATTTGCTTGAAGAACGCCATAAAGCAAGACAATTTCTGCCCGAAGAAGTTGAGGATTATATTTTAAAATCTGATAATGATTTATTGTATCTTCATTATCCCGTATTAGAATATCCTAAAAAAATAAACAGCTTAAACTTGGATAAAACACCAAATTTCAGGGGGAAATTTTCTGGCATCAAAGGACAGTACCTTATTTTTGAAGATGGAACTGTTTTTAATATTCGGAATTCTGAGGGTTATGTAGTGAAAATTGTTTTTTGATTTTTTAGCATACAACAAGTTACCATACCAACCATTTTTCTGTAAATAACCCAAAATACTGAACTCATTTAAACAGATTTTAAACGAGCTAAACAATAGGCAACTACTTGATTTGTAGTTTTTTAGCTGTTTTATTTCCACTTAAAAGCTTAACTTCAATAAAATAAAATCCGGAAACCAGTTGATTCGTATTTATCAGAAAAGTACTGTTGTTTACATGGCTAAAGCTTAATACTTTTTTCCCTGAAATATCATAAACAGCCACATCATCTATCTGCTCGGTTATGTCTGATAAATAAACCACCGTTAGTTCAGATGCAGGATTTGGTGCTATTATAATTTCTGTACCTTTTTGAAAATGTGAAAGATTTAGTGTCTCTACAAATGCTGTCTCGACCATATTAGTTATAATGGCCGGATTGTAATCAAAGTAAATTTCTGCAGTATTTGTGATGATATCACCAACATCATAGCCTGTTTTTGGCTTAATCCTAAAAAACACAAATCCTTGACTTCCTTGTTCATCTACAGAAGTTGGCGGAAGATCTATGAATGGGAAGATCCACGTAACAAGACTGCCTTCTCTTCTCGTGTTTACGGTATGACTGGCATCGAGCATTTCGAAAGTGTTTTCGTCCAAATCATCACTTAATGTATCGGTTATTCTGACAAATTCGGCATTGGCTGTTCCTGTATTTTCAAACCGGACGGTATAAAATAAATAATCATCCTGAGTAAATGTGTCCAAAGCAACTCTTCCACCATGTGATTCCGCCTTATCATTAGGGTCAAAAGAACCCACGACAACCTGACTGTTTGAAAAGGTATTATTCGATTCATTTTCATCATTCTCCGCAACCAATGAAACACTGTTGGTCAGGATGCCACCGAGATTGACTGTTGGTATAACAGGAACCTGCATGGTAACGGTTATGTATTTGGTTTGAAGTGGGAGCAGGTTTTCCAAATTAACATGAAAACCATTTTCTTCAGTAACAGCACCCGGTTCAGAAACATTCAGAATAGTAACAAGAGGGTCTTTTGTGAAGTTTACACTATAATTACTGATAGCCTGTGTTCCTTCATTTCTGACCATAACCGTATTTGTATAGTTAAAACCGGGTCTCGGAGGTGAACCAAAGATATTAACAGAAGCATCTGTAAATGGTGTGGCGGTTACTGGGAAATAAATAGTTGTATTCCCGCTGTTATCTGGCAGTGAAATATCAGTATATGTGGTAGAGCAACTGTAAACAGAAGCATATTGAGGGTTTATAATGTATTGAATGTCGTATGAGCTGTTTTCGTTGTTTTCATAAAGAATGAAAGCCCCGTTATTCCAGGAATAACCGTATAAATCATTTCCCGAATCATTTATCTGATAAACAAAATGCCCTTGATTGAAAAACCACTCAGATTCATCTTTCACACCATTCCCGTTTTCGTCATAAAAAGCAATCATGGTCAGGCTTTCCGGACAATATCCGATGTTATCACAACCCAATACACAAAAGTCATAGGTTTCAGACCATTCGCTTTCGGTGCCAATATCACAGACTGTTTTTACGTTCACAGAATAACATTCGCCAACCGTAAGTCCTGTAAACACATAAGTGTCATAATATTGACCATAGATAATATTGTTTTCGTCTATGGGTTCTCCGTAAGGACGAATAGAAATTTTAGAATAAATAACACCTATAGAAGCGTTGTTGCTCCAGTTTATCTGAGCAATCGTATCTGCCATTTCTACTACTTCTATATCTGTAGGAGGATTACAATTGATGTCACAAATCTGAGTCTTTAAAAGCACTGTTGTTATGGAAAAGCAACCAGTATATATGTCCCAAACACGTGCATACAAAACTTGTTCCCCTGGATTAATGAGCGGTACATAGGCTTCCTCTGTCGGGTTTATTGCTATTTCTGCATCAGAAAACATTTCAAAGAATTGAACAGTTACATTTGGATTTCCATTGGTAATCTGAGGTATGGCTTCAGATAAACTGTAAATGGGCAATCCCATTGGGTCGCAGAATTCAAGTTCTGCGGGATAAGCCATAGGATTAGAATCAACTGTTAAAAACAATACTGAGATATCAAATGAATTGTTGTCCAAGCTGGTTTTTCTGACAAAAACATCTCCGGAATCCGCTGTGAATTGCTGCGGGTCTTGAATTTCATTTACGTTATTAAAAGCGTCTGTTTCAGATAAATGATAAGAAAAATTGAATAGAAACGGACTCTGTCCGCCAAGGATATCACTTTCATATATGGTCAGGTTAAATGTAGCTGTTTGATTATCACTACACGCAGATAGCTCATACTCGACCTGAGCATTTAAAGCGAAGGAGAAGAGCAAAAACCAAAGAAGTATAATTTTTTTCATAAAAACAGATTTTTATCAAATGTAATTGATTTTTAGACAATTGAAATATTTTTTTTATAAAAAACTTAATTAATTACCTATCCGTTTTAAAATTATAACCATCCATAAAAGTTCAATTTTCTTATTCTTTCTTCTTGTTAAAAAGGTTTTTGATGCCTTCTTTAACTTTGTCTTTTACAGCTTCTTCGGCTTTTTCCTTTACTTCTTCCTTGGTTGCAGGAATGGTCGTTTTGGTTGTATCGCCTTCCGATTTATTTTTATCCAAAAGGTCACCCAAAGCAGAGGTTCCTTTATTGATAAGACTCTGTTTTTGCTGCTCAACAAGCTGGTTAACCAGTTGGGTTGTTGCCTGTTTCATATCTGTACTTACTTTTGGGTTTGAAAAATCGCCCGACAACAAAGCCGTTACGGGAATACTTTCTATTTTACTGGCTTCGGCAGGCGTTAATTTTGCTAGAAGATTATTTACTTCTGTACCCAAATATTTTGCCGGAACATCAAATTTGACAGTGTAATTCATGCTTTGGTCAAAACCATGCGTACCACTTACATTTAGGTTGATGTCCTGATATTTGATATCAAAAGGCTGTATATTCACCTTTCCGTTTTCAAAAGTTAAGGCAGTTTTTAGATTGTTCAGGTTTATTGTCTTTAGATCTATAAAATTCACATTTGCATCAAGCGTGCTCAGCAGTTTCGATTTTTCGGGTTCAAGGCTTGTCTCTAAAAGTTGACCCATTAAATTTCCTGATATGGTTTTCAGATTCGGTGTCATTTCTTTGGCATCCAAATCACCACTTACTTTGATTGAAGAATTAAATTTTCCGCTTATTACATTAGCAATCGGAGCAATGTTTTTCAGCATATCAAGCTGGGTAAAGGACTGTGAAATATCGAGAGCGTTCAGCCCCAAATCCATATTGAATTTTGGCACATCGGTTTTGGTAGAAACATTTCCGTTGACGGCAATTTGTCCGCCAAAAATGCTGGTTTTCAGGTTTTCGAGGGTTAGAGTTTCATCCCTGATAATCAGTTTCCCCGAAACGTCTTTCAGCGAGAGGTTGTCGTATATGACAGTATTGGCTTTTGCCGAAAGGCTGCAATCAAGGAACGCAGGGATTTTCAGGGCTTCTTCAGATGAAGTTTTTCCATCTTCTTTGGCAGGTTCGGAAGTCAAGAAATCAGCTACAGCTATCTGATTGGATATCAGGTTAAAATTTCCTTTCAGCTTCTGGTCATTAAACAAATATCCGTAAAAGTTTTCCAGGATTCCGGTTACATTCAAATCACTTTTTCCGGTTTTGGCATCAAATTTTTGCAACGTAAGCGTACTCGGATTAAACTGAATTGCCGCTTCATTAATGTCCATGCCTTTTCCGTTTTCGTCAGTATATTTGAATCCGGTTATACTCACGTTTCCTGAATTTCTGATGTTCTGATATTGTTCTTTTTCTACCGAAGCCATGTCAAAATTAGTTTTTACATCGGCTTTCAATATTCCCGAAAGCGGCTTTTCGAGCTGTAACGGATATGCTTTGGTCAAGTTGCCCAAGTCGATAACGCCTTTCAGTTCTGCATCGACCAAGGCATTTTCGGTTGCGTTCAGAATATTGGCTTTAGCATTAAAAATATCCTGGTCAATCCTGAACGAAAGATTGTTGATGTTTACATACGTGTCTTTTAGCAATCCGGTTTCATTCTTGATTTTAGTGTCAATAATAATGTTTTCAACTGATTTTGGTAAATCAGGAAATTTGAACGAGGCATTGTTTGAAGCAAAATCCAGTTCAAACTGCGGGATGGTTTCGTCAGAATATAAACCTTTGGCAAAACCCGAAGCTTTAAAATCTCCTGTAGTTTTGATTTTGTCCAATTCACCTTTATAAGCAGAAGGAACCAGACCCAAGAAGTTTGTAAAAGAAGAAACGGGCGTATTGAAGGTTAAATCATATTGCTGTCCGGCTTCGACCAATTGAATAAAACCGTTAAATTTAAGTGGCAATTGATTGACGAGAGCTTCATTGTCTTTAAATTCGTATTTGCTATTTTCCAGGTCGATTCCGAGAATAGCATCGAGCGACAAAGCCACATTTTTCATATAATTGGTTTTGCCCATATCGAGGCTTAGCTTGGCTGTGGTTTTTGTGTCTAAATCCAAAACAGATGCGGCAAAATTGCCTTTTCCGGTGTGGTTGATATCGGCAATAACCATGTTTATTTGCGAACCTTCATCAAAGTAACGGAATGTCATATTCTCAATACTATAATCCTGAATGTTCAGGGCAAAAGGGCTGCTGTCTGAACTGTCGTCAGAATCATCGTCTTCTTTGAGAGCAATGTCATAATTGCCAATTCCATCTTTGTTGAAAAGGATATTCACGAGGACATTTTTTCCTGAAAAAGATTCTAATTCCATAGGCTCTCCTTCGCTTTTAAAAAGTTCTTTGACAGACATCTTCAGGTTTAGTTTGCCTGAATAAAAAAGCGTATCGCCTTCAAAAGGGGCTTTGTTGATTATACTGAGGTCGTCTATTGTTACATTGGCTTTCGGAAAACTTTTTAATAAACTTAAACTAACATTACTAAAACCAACAGTAGCGTCAACTTGTTCGTTTATAGACTTAAGTACCAATTCTTTGATTTTGTTTTTGAACAGAAAAGGAGTCGCTGCTAAAAGAACAATAAGCACCAATAATAAAATTCCGATAATTTTTAAAACTTTCTTTGTCATATAAGGATAATGTATTTGGGTTCAACAAATGTAAATAATCATAAGGAATGTAGATGTTAACGAAAAACAAAATTACTAACCTGAGTTAGATTATAAAAAACCCTGAAACAGTGGTCGTTTCAGGGTTTTACTTTTGGGTTTTTGTTTGTGGTTTTTGGAAATTATTTAATATTTAATTCAAAAGGCATCAAAACCTGTACACCTTTTTTCTCTTGCATTCTACGTAATTGTTGTAATGTCTGATATCCTTCTTCGCCAATTTCTTGTTTGATAAGTGCTTCTTTAGATTGTTTAAGCGAAAGATACTCAAACATATTGTCAAAACCAAATTTTATGTCATATTCCGGAAAACTTTGAGTTTTATAAGAATCTATTTCGGCTAATTTGGCGGCTTCTTCCAAAGCGATTTCAAGTCCGCCAAGTTGGTCAACCAATCCGTTTTCGAGAGCTTCTGTTCCTGTCCAAACACGACCTTGTGCAACAGCATCAACTTGTTCAATAGTCATGTTTCTTCCGGTAGCCACACGGTTGACAAAAGTGCTGTAGATATTTTCGATAGACTCTGTTACAAGCTCTGTAAACTTTGAATCAAGCGGTTGAAAAACACTATATCCAGCTGCATTTTCATGTGTTGTGACCAAACTTGTATTGATTCCCATACGTTTTGATAGCGGACTAAAGTTTGGCAATGCACCAAATACTCCGATAGAGCCTGTAATAGTTGTTGGTTCTGCAATAATTTTGTTGGCTCCGCAAGCTATATAATATCCGCCGGAAGCTGCCAGATTACCCATAGAAACAACAATAGGCTTTACTTTTTTTGTCAGTTCTATTTCTCTCCAAATAAGCTCGGAAGTCAAGGCACTTCCTCCGGGACTGTCAATTCTTAATACGATTGCTTTAACGTTTTTGTTTTTTCTGGCTTCCTGCAATGAACGACGCATCGAACCTTCGCCTATGTAGTTAACATTTCCTTCTCCACCCGTTATTTCTCCCTGTGCATAGATAACCGCAATTCTGTCTTTGGCAGCTCCTTTTTGAGGAGTACCTGACACAGTTTGAGTATAGTCTTTTATAGATATTTTTTTATAGTCCTTATCCACCTCAACACCAAGAGCTTTACGAATACCGTTGTGATATTCATCTTCATAAGCAATTTTGTCAACCAATTTGTTTTTAATAGCCAATTCAGGCGTTCTGGCATCAAGTTCTGTGGCAATTCTATTTAATTCTTCAACAGAGATACTTCTCGATTTCGAAATATCATTTACAATAGAAGACCAAACTGAGTTTAATAGTGAATGTATCTGCTCTCGGTTTTCCTCGCTAATTTCATTAGCAAGAAAAGGCTCAACGGCACTTTTGTACTTTCCATGACGGATAACCTCCATTTTAATTCCCGATTTTTCCTGAAAATCTTTGAAGAACATTACCTCAGAAGCTAATCCTTTAAAATCCATTTGTCCGATAGGATTTAGAAATATTGTATCGGCCACAGAGTTTATATAATATTCATTTTGCATAAAATAATCGGCATAAGACACAATAAATTTTCCGGAACTTTTAAATTCTTCCAATTTATCACGCAATGCTTTAGACTGTGCTAAACCTAAAGCAGTCGAACTGTTTATAATAGAAATTCCTTTGATTTTTTCGTCTTCCTTAGCATTTTCAATTGCAGATAAAACATCTATAAACCCGATGCCTTTTTCTTTGTTTATCATAGATATAAACGGGTCTTTGAATTTTCCTGCGTAGTCAAGAGAGATTGTACTCAGGTCTAATTCTATCACAGAGTTGTTATCGACTTTAGGCATATCCGAGCCACTTCCTGCAATGGCTGCAATTATAATTAAACCAAAGAATGCAAGGATTAAAAACACAAAAATCCCTACAATTGTTGCCAATACATTTCCTAAAAATTTCATAGTATTACTTATAAAAATTAAATATTACTGAATTAGTAGCATTTAAGTATAAAAAGTTACATTCACTAAGAGCCTATTTAAAATTTATCTAATAATTTGTTTATGCTTCTTTTGGTCGCTCCTACCTACTCGGCAGGAATGTTAAATTTTGAAATGATAGCTTTTCTATCCTTTCAAAATTTGCCTTGTACTAACTCAAAAACAACCTATAAACATTTTTACAATACAAATTTAAACAGGCTCTTATATTTTCTCTTTTCTTTTCTATAAAGAAATTCAAATTTTGTCAAAATGCTTTTAAAGAGTGAGATACGTGATTTATTTAGACTTAAAGAGTTTAATGTTCATAATTTTTATGAATTGCAGTAAAAAGTATGAACTCGTTTTGTTTATTTTGTCGTTCTTATGAATAAGCAACATCAGGTCATATTATCTTTAGGAAGCAATCAGGGTGACAGGTTAAAATTACTTCAAAAAGCCATTTTATTATTACACGACTGCGTAGGCGTAATAGTAAAAGCCTCGAAGGTCTATGAGACTCCAGCTATGGGCTTTGAGGGAGATTCATTTTATAATCTGGCTGTTATTTTGCACACATCCAAACCTTCTGAACAAATATTGACCGAAATACTATACATTGAAAGAGAATTGGGGCGTGTTCGTTCAGAATCCGAAGGATATGAATCAAGATTAATAGACATTGATGTGATAGCGGTTGACGAAATGGTTGTAGAAACTGATGAGCTGAAAATTCCGCATCCGCGAATGCATGAACGGTTATTTGTTCTGGTTCCTATGAGAGATTTAGACCTTCATTGGCGACATCCTGTACTTCAAAAATATCTCCCTGAATTAGTACAAATTTCGGAAGACAAAAGTTTGTGCAAGGTCGTGACTGAAATAGAATTACCATTAGATAAAATAAAGCTTCAAACTCTTAATTACATCGCTATTGAAGGAAATATAGGAGCAGGAAAAACAACACTTTCTTCCAGAATTTCCGAAGATTTTAATGCAAAATTGGTTTTGGAGCGTTTTGCCGACAATCCTTTTTTGCCCAAATTTTATGAAGACCAGAACCGATATGCTTTTCCGTTAGAGATGTCTTTTCTTGCCGACCGCTATCAGCAACTTTCAGACGATTTGGCTCAATTTGATTTGTTTAAAGATTTTATTGTAGCTGATTATCATATTTTTAAATCTTTGATTTTTGCCAAAGTAACTTTGCAGGAAGACGAATACAGGCTGTATAAAACCATGTACGACATTATACATAAAGAAATGCCCAAGCCGGATTTGTATGTCTATTTGTATCAAAACACCCAAAGACTGCTCGAAAACATAAAACTTCGGGGAAGAAGCTACGAACAACAAATTCCGGAAGAATATCTCGAAAAAATCAATCGGAGTTATCTCGATTATATTAAAACCCAAACCAACCTAAATGTGTTGATTTTGGATATATCGGATAGGGATTTTGTTTCAAAGCAAGAAGATTATCTCTGGATTCTCGAACAGATTAATGAAAAAATTATTGATTAGTTCGGAGAAAAAACAGTCTAATCGTCCAAAATTAATCGTCCCGTATAATGTTCTGTTACGTCTATAATAGGTGGGGTATTTTTAAGTATTATATTTCCGGTTCCGTAAATATTTCCTTCTATAGATTCTATCGGAAAAAGTTCCATATCGTTGTTGCCTCTTTGGAACACAGATATTGTTTGTGAAATTAGATGCTCACCTTTAAATTTTCCGTTTCCTGCATAAAATGAAACGACCAGATTCTGACAACTTCCTCTAAGATAAAATGCCGAAGCATTATTGCTTTCTACCACCAAATAAGGAATATTCAAATCCATATCAAAATCTCCTGTTCCGGCTTCTCCACCCATATCAAAAGAAATAATATGCAAAAAAGGGAAGCTCAAAACACCTTCGGAACGGATGAGCTGTTCAGTTTTTGAATTGATTAATGTTAGGTCGGGAGTCGTGATATACACCGTAGTTTGACCATAATCTCGAACCCAATTACAACTTGTATCATCTTCAATTTTTAACAAACCGTCAATGACCGATAATTTTATGTTGTCTATTAAATTTTCACCGGCAGAAACTATCACATTTTGCTCTTCGCCTTGTTTTATTATTAGAGAGATACCTCCTCCAACATGAACTTTTTCAAACATTTCCGTCTCAAAAGTACGCTGCACAAAGTTTCCTGTTTTTTTAAAACAATCTTCTGTCGCACTACATCCGGACAAGATAATTGTTATGAGAAATAATAATATTTTTTTCATTTAATCTAAATTGTATTAAAAACATTTACAACCTCAACCCTACTCCAAACTCGATTGCTTCTGCTTTTGCCCCGTGCGATTTCAACGAAGCACCGGTAAAAACTTTGGGTGTAACATAATATTTTATTCCCAATCGCTGATAAACATCCAAATCTTCTTTAAAAGGCTTATAGACATAAAATCCGAATTGGGTTTCTATAGATAATCTGTTTATAAATAATTCGTGCCCAGCAAAAACCCCTACCCTTTTATAATCTGTATTGGGAGAAATATATTCTTTTTCGGGAAAAGCAACCGACCTATATCTGATATATTCTTTCAGACTTTGTGTAATAAAAAGTTCTGTTCCCAACTGCAAAGCACTTTTTCTACCGATTCGTTTATCTACATAACCCCCAAGGTGATAAAACGGTTTTTGTCCACTTCCCACTACACTATTTTCATTTATCCCTGTTTTAAAAAAAATGTTATACCGTAATGGCTCAGTTAGTTTGGGTATTGAATCAACCGTTTTATAAACCAATGGCTCATCAAGATTATAGTTAAGTCCGACATTTATACCATAGGTATTAATTCCCCTATTTGGCGTTTTAATCCGACCATTAGAAAAATGTGTCAAAAACAATCCTGCCTGCAAACCTATTGGACCGATAAGATGTTGTTTTTGAAATTGCAGTAAAAAATAATTACTGCTCATAAATTTTGACCCTAAGGCGTTGTTTTTGAAATTTGTTTCTTTATCATACGGATTGGTTGTCATCCCGATTCCTTGCGAAATTCTCAACATCAAATTTCTGTTGAGAAAATAAAAATTATAATGTGCAGAAACCGCATAACTTTTACCGAGAATTTCGTTTTCAAAATCCTGATACATAAAAGAAAATCCATAATCAGGATAATTATAAACCTGATGCCACTCTTTCTTGCCGTCTGTTTTAAAATTATAGCTAAAAATAATTCCGTCGGGATGTCCTGTTATAAGATGGTTGATATCTGGAGCATGATTTAAAACATTGCCTCTTAAATAATTAACATCTAAATATCCTGTGTTTTCTGAATCTTGAGCAAAGACCGGACAAATCACAAATAAAACAAAAAACAAAAGTCTTAGCTGCATTTCATATTTTTATGGAAGAGCAAATATAACAGAATTTCGTTTTTCTTTCCATAAGCTGACACTTTACTGTCAACATAAGTTTAATTTTCTATACCGGATATGGAAATATCCCGGAGAAAAGAACTAAAAAAAAGCGATGACGTAATTGTGATGTATGTAAAGCTACCATAAAAGAACCAGCTTACTAAGTTGAATTTTCAACAGAAATTATAAAATCAGTTTTTTGCTGTACTTTTGCATCATGCAAACCGGAAAAAAAGATATCCGTTCATTAACAAAAGAACAGTTGCGTAACTTCTTTATTTCACAAGGGGACAAAGCTTTTCGTGGCAATCAAGTTTATGAATGGTTGTGGCACAAAAAAGCCTATCGCTTTGAAGACATGACAAGCGTTTCTAAAGACACCCGTAAAATGTTGGAAGAAAACTTTGTGATTAACCATATTCGGGTCGATAATATGCAACGAAGTGAAGACGGCACAATAAAAAACGCTGTTAAACTTCATGATAGTTTGGTCGTAGAAAGTGTACTAATCCCTACAGAAACCCGCACAACAGCCTGCGTGTCAAGTCAGGTGGGATGCAGTTTGGATTGCAACTTTTGTGCAACGGCACGGTTAAAACGCATGCGAAATCTAAACCCCGACGAAATCTATGATCAGGTAGTTGCGATAGACAACCAAAGTCGGTTGTATTTTGACAAACCTTTATCTAACATCGTTTTTATGGGAATGGGCGAACCGCTGATGAACTACAACAACGTTATGAAAGCCGTAGAAATGATTACATCGCCCGAAGGATTGGGCATGTCTGCCAAACGCATTACGATTTCGACATCAGGCATTTCTAAAATGATAAAAAAAATGGCAGATGACGAAGTTAAATTCAAATTGGCGGTTTCATTACACTCTGCAATTGAAGAAATTAGAAATGAAATCATGCCGTTTACCAAAAGTCTCCCACTCAATGAACTTCGCGAAGCGTTAGAATATTGGTATAAAAAAACCAAAAGCAAAGTTACATACGAATATGTGGTTTGGAAAGGAATTAACGACGACAAAAAATCGATTGATGCACTGGCTAAATTCTGCAAATATGTTCCCTGCAAAGTCAATCTGATAGAATACAACCCCATAGACGACGGCATATTCCAACAAGCAACTGACAAAGCTTTGGACGAATATGTACAGGCATTAAACACAATTGGCGTGGTAGCAAAGGTTCGGAAAAGTCGCGGAAAAGACATTGATGCTGCCTGCGGACAATTGGCAAATAAAAGTGAAGCTACAGCAAAAACTCAATAGCGACTTAGGACTTTCGACTGTATGATTTACTCCAATATCTTTATGCATTACGTCTTTACTGAAAAACACTTGTCAAACCAAAGGTTTAGGATATTTTATAAAGACGCTATTTTTTATACACTTAAAATATTATGAGAAACTTTTTATACTGAGATAGAAGTTTTGGTTATTTTTGTTGACAGATGAAAATCACAGAGCAAATCAAAAAACCTATAATAAAGGAGATGGAACTTTTTGAAAAAAAGTTCCATGAGTCTATGTCTTCAAAAGTTGCTCTGCTCAACAGAATCACCTATTATATCGTAAACCGTAAAGGAAAACAAATGCGTCCGATGTTTGTTTTTCTTACTGCAAAAATGGTTTCGGGTGGCACAGTAAACGAACGCACCTATCGCGGAGCTTCTGTGATAGAGCTTATTCATACTGCAACCTTAGTGCATGACGATGTGGTTGACGACAGCAATAAACGTCGTGGATTTTTCTCTATCAATGCTTTGTGGAAAAATAAAATTGCCGTTTTGGTAGGAGATTTTTTATTGTCAAAAGGATTGTTGCTTTCAATAGATAACGGCGACTTTGATTTGCTAAGAATCATATCGGTTGCTGTACGAGAAATGAGTGAAGGCGAACTGCTACAAATAGAAAAAGCTCGTCGTCTCGATATTACCGAAGATGTTTATTACGAAATTATCAGACAAAAAACAGCTACGCTTATTGCAGCTTGTTGCTCACTCGGAGCTTGTTCTGTCGCTCCCGATGATACTGAAATCATAGAAAAAACCCGAAAATTCGGCGAACTTATCGGAATGGCTTTTCAGATAAAAGACGATTTATTCGATTATACCGATGAGGCCATTGGCAAACCCACCGGCATCGACATCAAAGAACAAAAAATGACGTTACCACTCATCTACACACTAAACAATTGTTCCGAGAAAGAAAAAAGTTGGATTATCAATTCGGTCAAGAATCACAACAAAGACAAAAAACGTGTCAAAGAGATTATTGCTTTTGTAAAAAGCAAAAATGGATTGGTCTATGCCGGAAAAAAAATGACAACCTTTCAGCAAGAAGCCTTGCAATTGCTTGAATCCTTTCCTGATTCGGAATATAAAGATGCACTCCGTCTGATGGTAAACTATGTGATAGAAAGAAAAAAATAATTTTTTTTCTCCATGCAACCTTTTTAAAACCACATTCGTCTATGCTAATAGAAGTCGGAATCAATATCAAAAATCAATGACAATTGCAATATCAAAAATCAATAGCAATTGCAACAACAAAAATCAATAATAATGATAAATATTGCCATTGAAATTTAAAATTGAAATTAATATTTGAAATTGCCATTGAACAATGAAAGTAATCCATTTACATCAGGAAGAAAACGACATCATCAAGTTGGCTATACAGCACAACCGGCATGCCCAACATCAGATTTACACAAGATTTTCGCCAAAAATGTTGAGTGTTTGCCGTCAGTATGTCAAAGATGTACATCAGGCAGAAGATGTAATGATTACCGCTTTTATGAAAGTGTTTACGCACCTGAACAGCTTCGAGTTCAAAGGAAGTTTTGAGGGTTGGATAAGGCGAATCATAGTCAATGAATGTATTTCTTTTTTGCGGGTTCAGAAAAATGTAAAATTTATAGAAGACGAAACCTATTTTGAAGAGAGTTTCAACAACATAGAGAGTAAATTTTCGGTAGAAGACATACAATTCCTCATTGATAATTTGCCAGATGGCTATCGGATGGTTTTTAATCTATATGCCATTGAAGGTTATAAACACCAAGAAATTGCACTGATGTTAGGAATAACAGAAGGCACATCAAAATCGCAGTTATCACATGCACGAAAGATGTTGCAAATGAATATCGAGAAATTAAAAAATCACAGAAATGGTACAGAAAAAATTTGAAAACGAGATAAAACAAAAGCTCAGTTCGAGGGAAATAAATCCTTCCGAAAAAGCTTGGGACAGGCTAGATGCCATGCTTTCTGTCGCCGAAAAACCCAAAAGAAACTACAATTGGCTCTTTGTTGCCGCTACTTTTCTTGGGTTTACATTAATAGGAATTGTCATGTTCAATCTGGAAAACACAATTACAGATAATTCTGGGCAAACAGTTGTTATAACAGAATCCCCTGAAACAGAAACAGAAAAAATTGACGATTACTCTATTGAAAACGATATTTTTATTATTGAAAACGAAGTTGAAACAGTAGCGGTGGCGAGTAAGAAACCAATAAAAGCAGAAGAAAACACCATAAACACTCAGACAGAATTTGTTTCGGATGAATTAGAAAATATTCAGGAGCAGATTGTTCTGCAAACAGAAGAACCAAAAATAGCCAAATATATCGATGCCAAAACACTTCTGGCAGAAGTAGAAGGCAATAAAGAAAAAACACCGGTTATGATTTCTCAAAAATCATCGGTGAAAATTAATGCTAACGAGTTGCTTTCATCGACAGAAAATGAAATAAACGAAACATTTCGAGATAAAGTCTTACAATCTATAAACAAAAATTTCAATGCAGTAAAATCTGCTTTGGCGAACAGAAATAACGAGTAAACAAATCATTTTCAAACCTTTAAACCTTTTTATTATGCAAAGAATTATTCTCTATGTAGCAGTAACACTATGCCTTCTTATGACCAAGATATACGGGCAAGAACAGACTTTTGAAGAAAGAGCAAAAAACATTTCGGAAAATATCAAAAAAATTACACAGCAAGAAAAAGAATCTCTCAAACAAGAGATTGAAGACATTAACAAATTGTTGGATAATGGAACGATTACATTTGAAAAAGCTGAGGCTGAAAAATTAAAAGTTGCCGAAATAAGAGCAAAAAATATTGAAGAGCGAGTGTCTGTTGAAGAAACCAAACTGCAACAATTAATCAAAGATGATATTGAAGGCAAAGTGATACATTCTGACAAAAAAGTAAGAGGCGGATACTCAATTGTAATTGGCTCAAATCCAAATGATTCCATAGGAAAAGATCATACAGAGGTTAATTTGGGTTCGATGAAAGTGTATAACGGTCGTGAGGACAAACTCAAAAGAAATTCTAAAAGAACCACCTCTCAGTTTGTCTGGGCATTTGGTTTAAACAATCATATCACCGATGGCGATTTGAGCTCAATAGACGAAAGCGGTCTCAGAGTGTGGGGTTCTCGTTTCTTTGAATGGGGCGTCAGTTGGAACACACGATTATTAAAAGACCACAACTTACTGCATGCCAAATACGGTCTTTCATTTATGTACAATACTGTCAGAACCGTAAACGACCTCCATTATGTAAAAGACGGAAATCAAACCCATCTTGAATATTTTGGCAGAGATATAAAAAGCAGCAAATTCAGAAACGTTCAAATGGTTGTTCCGGTTCATTTAGAATTTGATTTTACGCCAAAGAGAACAAACGAAGACGGAAAATCCATTTTCAAAACACACGAAAGCTTCCGTTTGGGAATAGGCGGATTTGCTGGCTTTAACATTAAGACCAAGCAAATCACAAAGTATAAAGAAGACGGCGTCAGCGTAAGAATAAGAGAAAAAGACGACTTTAACACTCCGACATTCGTATATGGTTTGAGTGCTTATGTTGGACATGGTCAAACAGCTTTGTATGTAAAATACAATCTGAATCCGGTATTTAAAGACAATCCTGTTGAGCAAAACAACATTTCAATCGGACTTCGTTTCGATTTTAATTAATATCCTGAGTTAGTTTTACAAAGACCCTTTTAGAGTTTCTGCTTTGAAAGGGTTTTTTATACTTTTATAAATTTGTATTTGTTTTACAAGAATTTTAATCTTTTGTAACCACGGATTAACAATATTTGATGAATTTGAGTATATGTATGACAAAAAAATCCTCTTAATTTGTATAATCTGTGACAAAAACAATAGTTTTTAATGCGTTTGACCTACCCTCTTTGGTTTATTTTTTTAATTACTCTCAAAAACTTCGTAACTTTGAATTCCCAATTTTTTTCTTTTGATTTCAAAAAGTTCCATCGATTTAGTTTTTGAAACCGCCCGTGTTGAGGAGGTCATTGGTGATTTTGTACAACTCAAACGTGCAGGTAGTAACCTAAAAGGTCTGAGTCCGTTCTCTAACGAAAAATCTCCCTCTTTTATGGTCTCTCCTGTAAAGCAAATCTGGAAAGACTTCTCGTCGGGAAAAGGCGGAAATGCTGTAACTTTCTTGATGGAACATGAACATTTCACGTTTCCTGAAGCCATTCGATATTTAGCAAAAAAATATAATATAGAAATCGAAGAAACAGTCTCAACCGAAGAAGATACGGCACTTGCCAACGAAAAAGAAAGCATGTATTTGGTCTCTGAGTTTGCTAAAAAATACTTTGAAGACACACTTTGGAACACAGAAGAAGGCAAAGCAATTGGATTAAGCTATTTTAAAGAGCGTGGTTTTATCAATGAAATAATTACAAAATTCGGATTGGGTTATTCCCCAAACACATGGGATGCTTTTACCAAAGAAGCTCTGTCAAAATCCTATCAGATAGAATTTTTAGAAAAAACAGGACTTACAATTGTAAATGAAGAGCGGCAGTTTGATCGTTTCAAAGGTCGCGTAATGTTCCCGATTCAGAGTATGTCCGGACGGGTTTTGGGCTTTGGCGGTAGGATTTTAGTCAACGATAAAAAAGCAGCAAAATATCTTAATTCGCCCGAAAGCGAAATATATCATAAAAGCAAAGTTTTATACGGGCTTTTTCATGCCAAACAAGCTATTGCCAAGCAAGACAATTGCTTTTTGGTAGAAGGCTATACAGATGTGATTCAGTTTCATCAATCGGGGATAGAAAACGTAGTGGCTTCTTCGGGTACGGCATTAACATCCGAACAAATCAGGTTGATAAACAGGCTTACAAAAAACATAACCGTACTTTTTGATGGTGATGCCGCAGGTGTGAGAGCTTCACTTCGCGGGATAGATTTAATTCTCGAAGAAGGCATGAATGTGAAAGTGTGTTCTTTTCCGGATGGCGAAGACCCCGATAGTTTTGCAAAGAAAACACCACATAACGAGCTGGTTGATTATCTCGAAAAAAATGCAAAAGACTTTATTAAGTTCAAAGCTTCGCTGTTGATGGATGATGCTCAAAACGATCCCATCAAAAAAGCAGAATTGATTCGGGATATGGTTATGAGTATTTCTAAGATTCCTGACCACATCAAACGAGAGATTTATGTTCAGGAATGTAGCCGTATCATGGATATTTCTGAAGATGTGTTGTTCAATACGCTTGCCCAATTTGCGAATAAAGAAATTCAGGAAGCCAATAAAAAATTCAAGCAAGAACAAAAATCCTTTGAGGTCGTAAAAAACACAGGCTCAGAAGTGCAAACAAAAGTTGATTTTTTGAGCATCTTAGAGCGTTCAATACTTGAAATTCTATTGCTTTATGGAGAGTTTGAAGCCGATTTTGAAGAAGAAATCGAGATTTACAACAAAACAAGCGGCGAGTTGATTTATAAGGGCATTGAGAACAAAAGAAGTAAAGTTTATGAAATAATTTTCCTGAATTTGCAAAGCGATGAAACTGAATTTACTAACACAACTTTCATAGCCATCTACAACGATTTAATTTCGAGATTTAATCAAAACCCTGAATTTAACAAACAAGAATACATCCAAAACTTGAGTCCGGAATTCTCAGCTATTGTAACCGATATACTGATGAATGACGAGAAATATCAACTTCACGGGTGGCTTGATAAAAAACAAGTTTTTGTCAAAGAAAAAACAGATGAAAGAGTCTTGTCAAGACTAACATTAGAAACCATTGCCGCCCTTCGAGAATATTTAATTGGCAAGGTTTGTGGAGAACTCATGAACCAATTAATCGATAAAAATGAAGATTACGAAAAAGAAGCAATCCTAAATTCGATCAATGAATATAACAAATTAAAGGTTGCCTTGACCCGTAAAATAGGGAGAATGAGGTCTGCTTTGAAGTAATTACTTTTAATTTATCTTGATAATCAATTAATTATAGTATTTTAGCCTTTGAATTATAATCAAAATTAAACTCATGAAAACTTTCCTCTATTTTATTTTATTCATTCCTTTATTTTCAATCGGACAACAAATACCAAGCAAAGACTTAACTTTTAACAACACAGGAAATGTAAGAACCAACATTTGGTTTAATGACAGAGCTTATGCAGTTGCTGTTCAACCTGACAAAAAAATTATTGTTGGAGGTCAAGTTTCAGAAGGCACATACGGTCCCACTTCTTTTGCGGTTGTCAGATATAACGAAAACGGAACTTTAGACACTGACTTCGGTGTTAACGGCATAGTTACTTCAAGCGGAGGAATTTGTTATGACATAATATTACTCGACGACGGCAAAATCATTATTGCCGGAAGACATTCATCCAAAAATTTTATTGCTAAACTTTTACCCGATGGCAGTATGGATGAAACATTTGGAGAGGGAGGAGTTTCTATCATAGGCAACAACAACACTTATATTAACGACATCTGGTTGCTGCCCGACGGTAGTATTCTTTGTTCGGGGCAAGAAGGCTCTACATACGTAAAGCAAATACAAGTTGTCAAAATAACTTCAAACGGACAAGTTGACACGACTTTTGGAGACAACGGGTTTGTTCGCAGTTTTTTTGGCTTTCCTTCTGTAAATGCAAATGCACTACTTGTTCAGCCAGATGGAAAATTCATTATTGGCGGAGCCGTTATTTCAGACACCGAGTATCCTCACAACTCGAGTCAGCTATTTCTCGCACGATTTAACGCAGATGGTTCTGTAGATGTTGATTTTGGTGAAAACGGAATCGCCATACATAGCTCATCAACCGAAGAGGCAAAAGATATGGCGTTTACTTCTGACCTTAAAATTGTTGTTGTCGGTGACATTGAGCAAAACCTTTCCGGAACATACGGAGATGTTATAGTAACCCGATTTAACAATGATGGCAGTTTGGATGAAACATTTGGTCAAAACTCAGGATTTACGAGAGTTAGTGTTGATAGTTATGCAGAATATGCAAGTTCTGTGATTATTTCACCCGAAGGCAAGATTTATCTTGGAGGAAGCTATTGGGATTGGAATACATATCATCTTGTAATAAGATTTAACGAAGACGGTATGCCCGACACGTCATTTGGTAACAACGGAGTGTTTGAAACTGCTGTTAGAAGCTATGCTTTTGGTGTTTTGGACATGTCCTTTACTCCCGACAACAAACTTGTTATGATAGGATATGCGAATCTGAGCAACAATTTTGATTTTATGACAATGCGATTAATATTGGATACAACTCTTAATACTGAAAACAATAACTTAATTTCGGAAGTCAGACTTTATCCCAATCCGGTTTCTGATATCTTAAACATTAAAGGAATCTCACATATTGACTCGGTTTTTATCTATGATTTGACAGGAAAACTTGTGTTTTCACAAGATATAAACGACCATGAAGGATTTATAAATATTTCTAAACTTTCTTCCGGAACATATTTGTTGAAAGCACAAAACAGCGACCTTTCAGCGTCTTGGGTCAAAAGAATAATCAAGTTGTAAAAAAACAAAAAAGCTTCAAGAAAAACTTGAAGCTTTAAATTTTGTACTCAAGACGGGACTTGAACCCGTACGGGCATTACTGCCCACTGGATTTTAAGTCCAGCGTGTCTACCAATTCCACCACTCGAGCCTGATGCTGTTGTAGTGAAACATTTCACTTCTCAAGCATTATTAGGTAGTTGAGCGAAAAACGGGACTCGAACCCGCGACCCCGACCTTGGCAAGGTCGTGCTCTACCAACTGAGCTATTTTCGCATTTTTAAAAAAGAACTTTATTACATGTATATCAATGCGGATGCAAATGTATTACTTTTATTGATTTTTACAAGCACTTTTTTCAAAAAATAATATTCAAAATGCGTTTTTTAATTCAACTCTTTCAAAGACACCTTTTTATTTTTTTGAAAGCATTCTTTTAATTTCATTTAACTTCATCAGAGCTTCTACCGGAGTTAAAGTATTAATATCTAGATTTAATATTTCTCCTTTTATTTCTTCTAACAATGGATCGTCCAGATTAAAAAAACTTAACTGCATATCATCTTCCGAAGATTTTATCCCGGATAACTCCTCGCCCGAATGATTTTTTTCTAACTTCTTTAAAATCTTCTGTGCTTTTTGGATAACAGTCTGAGGCATTCCCGCCATTTTTGCTACGTGAATTCCAAAACTGTGTTCTGTACCGCCTTTTACCAATTTACGGATAAAAAGCACCGTGTCTTTCATTTCCTTAACCGAAACATTATAGTTTTGAATACGCTCAAACCTTGTTTCCATATCGTTAAGCTCATGATAGTGTGTAGCAAATAATGTTTTGGCTCGGCTCGGGTGTTGGTGAATATATTCTGCAATTGCCCATGCTATCGAAATACCGTCATAGGTGCTTGTGCCTCGACCTATTTCGTCCAATAAAATCAGACTTCTTTCGGATAAATTATTCAGGATAGAGGCTGTTTCATTCATTTCGACCATAAAAGTAGATTCACCCATCGAAATATTGTCACTTGCTCCTACCCTTGTAAAAATCTTATCTATAATTCCCATTCGAAGCTCGTCGGCAGGAACAAAACTTCCCATCTGTGCCAAGAGGACAATTAAAGCTGTTTGCCTTAAAATAGCACTTTTACCCGACATATTTGGACCCGTAACCATAATAATCTGTTGTGTTTCTCTATCCAAAAACAAATCATTCGCTATATACGGAGTTCCCAGAGGCAATTGTTTTTCTATCACCGGGTGGCGACCGTTTTTAATATCGAGTTCAAACGAATCGTCCAAAATCGGGCAACTATAATTATTTTCAATTGCCAATTGTGCAAATGAACTCAGACAATCCAACTGGGCCACCAGATTGGCATTCAACTGAACTGGTTTGATATACGTTCCTATCCAAATCACCAATTGCTCAAAAAGCTGTGATTCTAATTGTTGAATTTTGTCTTCGGCTCCAAGAATCTTAGACTCATACTCTTTCAACTCTTCGGTGATATATCGTTCGGCGTTGACCAGAGTCTGCTTACGAATCCAGTCTTCGGGCACTTTTTCTTTATGTGTATTTCTGACCTCTATATAATATCCAAAAACATTATTAAATGATATTTTGAGTGACGGAATGCTTGTTTTTTCGCTTTCTCTTTTTTCTAAATTTTCCAAATATTCTTTACCTGAAAAAGCAATTTTCCTGAGTTCATCAAGCTCTTTACTCACACCCGTAGCAATTGCATTTCCTTTGTTTATAGAAACCGGAGCTTCAGAATTGAGTGTGTTTTTAATTTTTTCACGCAATAAATCACAACCGTGCATACTATCGCCCAACGTTTTCAAAGATTCGTTAGAACTTTGCAATGCCAATGATTTTATAGGAATTATAGCGTCGAGTGACTGACACAGATAAATCACTTCTCTTGGCGAAATCTTACCTGTGGCGACTTTGGAAATCAATCGTTCTATATCTGAAATTTGCTTAATCTGATACTGAATTTGTTTTAAAACTTCCTGATTATCCTTAAAATAAGACACTACTTCATGGCGTGATTCTATCTGCTTTTTATCTTTTAATGGAAGTGCAAGCCATCTTTTTAGCAGACGACTTCCCATAGGCGAAAGTGTCTTGTCTATCACATCAAGCAAAGTTACCGCATTGAGGTTTGAGCTGTGATATAATTCGAGATTGCGAATTGTAAATCTATCCATCCAGACATAAGCATCTTCGGCAATTCGCTGCATTGAAGTAATGTGTTGTATTTTATTGTGTTGTGTTTCTGACAAATAATACAATACTGCACCCGATGCCACAATGCCATCTGTCAAATCTTCTACACCAAAACCTTTAAGCGAATTTGTTTGAAAGTGTTTGGTAAGAACTTCGTGGGCATAGTCTTCTTTATAAACCCAATCTTCGAGATAGAACGTGTGATAATCTTCGCCAAAAACTTCTTTGAACTGATTTTTTTGAGGTTTGGGTATCAATATTTCGCTCGGACGAAAATTCTGCAACAATTTATCAATATAATCTTCATTGCCTTGAGCGGTTAGAAACTCGCCTGTTGACACATCGAGAAAAGAAACGCCTAACTGTTTCTTGCTAAAACAAACCGATGCTAAAAAATTATTTGAACGGGCATGCAGAACCTCATCATTCATAGAAACACCCGGCGTTACTAACTCTGTAACACCACGTTTGACAATGGTTTTTGTCATTTTTGGGTCTTCAAGCTGATCACAAATAGCCACACGCAATCCGGCTTTGACCAATTTTGGCAGATAGGTATTCAACGAATGATGCGGAAATCCCGCCAAAGCAGTTTCACTCTCAGAACCATTGCCTCTTTTGGTAAGTACAATACCCAATATTTTTGAAGCTCGAATGGCATCTTCGCCGAAAGTTTCGTAAAAATCCCCTACGCGAAACAACAGACAAGCATCGGGATACTTAGCCTTTATCTGGTTGTATTGTTTCATTAACGGAGTTTCTTTTGGCTCTTTGGTTTTGACTGACAATTTTCTTTATTTTTACTGATTATTGATGTTTTTTATAAGTTCTCAAAAATACACAAACCGAATGTGAAATTCAAAACAAATACTATTTTTGCGGTATGAGAAAATTAGCCAACGAAGAATTAGGTCGAAAAAATACTGACGAATTTATAAAAGCCGAAAAAACACCACTCATTATTGTTTTGGACAACATCAGAAGCTTGCACAACATAGGCTCCGTTTTCAGGACAGCTGATGCTTTTTTGATAGAGAAAATTTATCTTTGTGGTATAACTGCCATTCCTCCGAATAAGGAAATTCAAAAAACAGCACTTGGAGCGACCGATACTGTTGTTTGGGAATATGCAAAAGACGTGCAAGATGTAGCCAACGCTCTGAGAACTGAAAACGTAAAATTATTGGCAATAGAACAAGTAGAAAATTCTGTCATGCTAAATGATTTTATGCCTAAAAAAAATCAGAGATATGCTATAATATTTGGCAACGAAATAAAAGGTGTTTCGCAAGAGTTGGTTTCAAAATGTGATTCTGCCATAGAAATACCTCAATTTGGCACAAAACACTCTCTGAATATTTCGGTAAGTGCCGGGATTGTAATTTGGGATTTATTTCTGAAACTACAGTAGGTTTTTTGATGTTTATTGCTTCGTTTTTTCCCTGAAAATAGTTTCAAGATTTTTGCTTTTCAAAGTAATTTGTATTGTACGCAAACTGTTTTCTTGTGCAAAATCGAACAATATCGGACGCATATCTTCATTAGATAAAAAAGTTAGCTCCCATATATTTCCCGAAATATTTTTGATGTCAGACAATTGTAGTAAGTTTTTCAAAAGAGATTCTTGAACTTCTTTGTCAAACTCAACTTCGATAATCTGACTTTGTTCTTCGGCAATCAATTTGTCAAGTTTTTTATCGGTTACGATTTTTCCCTTATTGATGATAATCACTCTGTCGCAAATAGCTTCGACTTCCTGCATGATATGAGTAGAAAGGAAAACCGTTTTTTCTTTTCCGATGTTTTTAATCAAATCTCTTATTTCTGCAAGTTGGTTTGGGTCAAGCCCGGTAGTGGGTTCGTCCAATATTAAAACTTCGGGATTGTGCAACAATGCCGCTGCAAGTCCGACACGTTGTCTATATCCTTTAGAAAGCTGTCCAATTTTTTTGTGACTTTCAGGCAAAAGTCCTGTAAGTTCTATCACTTCCAGAATTCTAGATTTTGACACTTTATACACATCCGCATTAAATGCCAGATATTCTTTTACGTATAAATCGAGATAAAGCGGATTGTGTTCTGGCAAATACCCAACAGATTTCTGAACTTGTTTGGAAGCGGTTTTTACATCATGTCCGTTTACGGTTGCACTGCCTTCATCTGCTGAAATATAGGTTGTAAGGATTTTCATCAGCGTAGATTTTCCGGCACCGTTCGGACCGAGAAAACCAACAATCTCGCCTTTTTTTATGGTAAAATTAATATTATCAAGAGCTTTTTGAGTTCTGTAGGTTTTAGAAATATTCTGAACTTCGATAGACATTTTTTAAAGATTTTAGATTTTTAAACTTAATCAAAACGAATCGCCCTTACCGGAGATATTTTTGTTATTAGATATGATGGAATTAACAAAACGATTAAACACACTAAAATAGTGCCGATGTTGAGCAATAAAATATGAAAAATATTAAAATCAACCGGAGCTACCGTGACATAATAATTTTCGGGGTTTAGCTTTATTACTCCCCATGTTTTTTGAACAATGATAAATAGAGTTGCTATGGCATTTCCCCATATCAACCCTCTTGTTATAATGTGAAAAGCATTGTATAAAAATATTTTTCTGATAGTCCAGTTGTTCGCTCCCATCGATTTTAAAATGCCTATCATTTGCGTTCGTTCGAGTATTAGCACCAAAAGAGCTACTGCCATATTGATGGTTGCCACAACAATCATAATAACGAGAATTACAGCAATATTAAAATCAAAAAGGGTCAACCATTCAAAAATATAGTAGTATTTTTCTTTTATGGTATGGGTGTCGAGTGTTTGCTCGTAATATTTATCGTTGAAAGTGTTGTTGTAAACCTCTTCACCTTTTTGGTCAATTTTGTCAAAATCGTCAATAAAAACTTCAAAAGCACCTACTTCATCGGGTTTCCATTTGTTCATTCGCTGTATATGCCGTATGTCTCCTATAAGATAAGTGGCATCAAATTCCTGAAAGCCGGAATTATATATTCCTACAACTGTAAAAACCCTGAGATTGGGCGGTTGGTTGCTATCATCTTTCATAAAATAAGTCGAAAAACGGTCGCCTGCTTTTAGCAACAAACGATTGGCTAAATATTCTGAAATAATGATTTCTTCATTCAGTTCTTCGTCAAGATAGGGTTTTCTGCCATCTATAATAAACTCATTGAAGTTCTCCCATTGATAATCTTTCCCAACACCCTTAAAAATTATTCCTTCAAAAGTTTCTTCGGTTCTAATAATACCTGCTTTTGTGGCAACCGCTTGAATATGACTAATGCCTTTTACCGATTTGAATTCGGGATAAAACTCCTGCTGAATAGAAACCGGAAGCCTGCTTACCTCCGATTGGTTATCATCAAAATTTGAAATAATTAAATGACCATTGAGAGCAGAAACTTTTTCTCTGATTTTTTGCTGTAAACCAATACCTGTCGCCACCGAAATAATCATCATAATCATACCAATTGCAATGGCCGCAATGGCAATTTTGATAATCGGTTTAGAAATACTGCTTTTCGTATTTTTGTAGGTAACAAGCCTTCGGGCTATAAAATGTTCTAATTTCAAGACTTACATTTGCAAATTTACTGTTCAAAAATACTGTTTTTTTCACGGACTTAGAAAATGTTTAATTTTGTTTTGCAATGATTTTTAATTTTGTAGTTTTCGTCCGAAAGTTTTCAAACAGAAAATGCTTTTATAAACCTTTAAATTTATACTATGGAAAACATGAATATACAAGATATGATTTATAATCAGATGAATCATTTTCTAGATAAATCAACCGATGAAGACGGACAAATTTCTTATAAAACTGTAATAGATATAGCCTCTTGGACAGGTGCTTATGTCATCAGACAAAGGCACATTCAAAAAGAAAGTATTTCTGAAGAAGAAATACAGATGGTTTTAGGTACAATCGGTAATTTTTGTAAGGAAAGTTTCGGAGATGATTTCACTAAAGAAGATTTTGATTTATTGAGTTCCAAATCGTTGGAGCTGTTGCAAAGACCAACTTTTGATTCGGATTCGAGAGAATATTTCGGACAGTTTTATCGTTAAGAGTTTCGACTATAACTCCGACAGAGTTTAAAACTCTGTCGGAGTTGTAATCTTCGGAATAGTTTTTGTCTAGGATTTCAGTTTGTAATTGACTTCGTCAAACTTACGTTTCGTAATTTAATAAAATACTTTTGATATGAATTTTGCTTTTAAGATACGCTTATCTGTTTTGGCTGTTTTTGTTCTTTTGTCTTGTCATGGGCAAATCATTGAAAAAGACGTCCAAACCGGAGTAGAGAATGAAAAAGCGTATTTATCTTTGTTAAAAAACAAAAAAATAGGTGTTCTTACTAATCAGACAGGAATTCTTACTACAAAATACTCCGAACAAAGTATAGAACGAACCATTACAGAAACTGAAGAAGTTATTACTAAAATTTCTACTGTTTATAGAGATTACATGCATCTGGTTGATTTCCTATTCGAAAACAAAATCAACCTCCAAAAAATCTTCGCACCCGAACACGGTTTCAGAGGAACAGCAGATGCAGGGGAGCTTATCAAAGACGGAAAAGATACCAAAACAGGACTTCCGATAATTTCCCTTTACGGAAACAACAAAAAACCGACCAAAGAACAGCTTTCGGGAATTGATATAATGGTTTTTGACTTGCAAGATGTAGGAGCAAGGTTTTATACATATATTTCTTCGTTGCATTATCTGATGGAGGCTTGTGCAGAAAATAATATTCCGCTTATAGTTTTAGACCGACCCAACCCGAACGGAAATATTGTTGACGGACCAACCTTAGAAATGGAACACAAAAGCTTTGTCGGAATGCACCCGATTCCTGTACTTCACGGAATGACAATCGGAGAATATGCAAAAATGATAAACGGAGAAAAATGGCTCAAAAATGGAGTTCAGTGTGATTTGACGGTTGTTTCCTGTTTGAATTACAAACGTGATATGGCTTATAGTCTGCCTGTTAAACCCTCGCCTAATTTACCAAACGACCAAGCGATAAATCTCTATGCAAGTCTTTGTCTTTTTGAGGGAACGAATGTAAGTGTAGGCAGAGGAACAGACAAACAGTTTCAGGTTTTTGGTTCGCCTTATCTCTTCAAAATAGTTTATGTTGGGGAACCTAATAAAAGTTTTGCAAAACCACATAATTTAATGGATTTTAAATTTACTCCAAAACCAAATTTAGGAGCAAAAGACCCAATGCATAACGGAAAAGAATGTTTCGGAAGAGATTTATCAGAAGCTGAAAACGTAGATAAATTAGAACTGAAATGGCTAATTGAAGCATACAATGCTACATCGGACAAAACTAAATTCTTTAATAATTTCTTTGTAAAATTAGCAGGAACAAAAAAACTGCAACAGCAAATAGAACAAGGATTATCTGAAACCGAAATCCGTAAAACGTGGGAAAAAGATTTGGAAAAATTCAAAGAAATCAGAAAGAAATATTTGATTTATGATTAATTACGCTCTGTTATTGCGAGGAGGTAGTCATTGCGAGGAGGTACAACGAAGCAATCTCAAAGAATTAAAATCAACAATTTATAGAGGAATCCTCTTTTTCATTTCTTCGACAATATTATAGGCTGCGGGACAAATAGCAACATTTTTTAAGGTAAGATTTGAAATCTGCTGGAATTTTTTTCTGTCGGTATGCGGAAATTCCCGACAGGCTTTCGGTCGGACATCATAAATCAAGCAATAGTTTTCGTTATCCAGAAAAACACACGGAACAGATTGCAGGACATAATCATTGTCTTCATCAACACGAAGATATTGTTCTATAAACTGTTGCGGTTTTTGCCTGAAATGCTTGGAAATACGTTCTATATCGGCAGTTGTAAAAAGCGGACCGGTTGTTTTACAGCAGTTGGCACACTCAAGGCAATTTGTTTTACGAAATTCGTCATCGTGCAAATTCTGCATAATGTAATCCAGATTTTTTGGCGGTTTCTTTTTTAATTTTTCAAAAAACTTTTTGTTCTCAGGATTCTTATCTTTGGCAAAATTTTTTAGTTGATTCAGTTCCAAGTTTAAAGTTTAAAGTTGAACGGCAAATTTAATCAACTTTAAACCTGAAACTAAAAAAATATGAAAGACATAATCGGTAAAGCAATATTTGACTATCAGACAGGAAATAGTCCTGAAAATTTAATTACAGAAACCTCTATTTCTGAAGCAGACGAGATGGATGTTTCTTATCTGTTTCGCAGTTATGAAGAAATGCCCGAACTTGAACAAAAAGCACTACAAATGGCACGGGGAAAAGTTCTGGATATTGGTTGCGGAGCGGGAAGTCATGCTTTATACCTTCAAAACGAAAAAGGTCTAAACGTAACGGCTATAGATATTTCTGAAAAATCTGTAGAAACTTGTCGATTGCGTGGTGTAAAAAACATCAATGTTCAAAATTTTATGACTATAGAAAATGAAACATTTGACACGGTTTTACTTCTTATGAATGGTACTGGAATTTGCGGAAAACTTGACAATTTACCCATATTTCTTCAAAAGCTGAAAAGTCTTATCAATCCGAACGGACAGATTCTGATAGACAGTTCAGACATTATTTATATGTTTGATGAAGATGAAGACGGCGGGAAATGGATTACCGGTGAGGTTGACTATTATGGAGAGGTTGTTTTTTATGTTTCGTATAAAGGCGAAAAAGAAGAACCCTTTAACTGGCTATTTCTTGATTATAATACTTTGCAAAATGCGGCTTATGATAATGGTCTGTCTTGCGAATTGATTGCAGAAGGAGAAAGTTATGATTATCTAGCGGTTTTGAAACACAGTTAAAAACAAAAAGCATCCCTTTACGGAACGCCTCTGTCAGAACAAATATTTTTTTTATTACTGCATATATTTCATCAGGATACCTTGCAATTCCATTCCCCATTCCTGACCAACAAGCATAGATTGTTCATAAATTGTCCCTGCTTTGGCACTTATTTTTTTACCAATAGGCGATTCGTAAAATTTAATCATTTGCTTTAAATCATCATGCGTATATTCTTTCATATATACTTCTGCAACTTTATCATAGAAAGAAGGCATCGTAGCATCAAACTCTTTATTAAATTCTGCATGTTTTGCTTCCGGAATCATACCTAGAATTTGCTTTTTGGCAACATCCATTTGAGCATTAGAACCCGAAATCTGAAGAAATTTTATAACATCATCTTTAAAAGTGCTTTGTGCAGTTCCTAGTTGAGCTGTAAGGACAACTACTAATGTGAAGAATAATTTTTTCATTTTTTGTATATTTATATATTTTTCGGCTAAATTAGTTTTTTTTACGGAATATTCAAATATTTATGTGTTTGCAGAGAAATTTTCCATTTGGGATTTTTCATGACATAATCCACAATCAGCGGAGTCATTTTTTCCCGCTTACTCCATTCGGGCTGTAAAAATAACACGGCATTTGCGTTTGTTTTTGCCGCTTGTTCTTCGGCAAATAAAAAATCATTATTGTTGTGTATGATGATTTTGAGCTCATCGGCAATATTATAAGCACTCTGTACCGGAAGCTTTGCTTTTTTTGGCGAAAGACAGAACCAATCCCATTGTCCGGTTACTTCATAAGCTCCGGAAGTTTCAATGTGTATTCTTAATCCGGCTTCTTTAAGTTTTCGGGTAATCGGATTCATATTCCAGCTAAGCGGTTCGCCTCCGGTAACAACAACCGTATTGGCATATTTTTTTGCATTGGCAACAATATTGTCAATATGAGTTGGCGGGTGTAGTTCTGCATTCCAGCTTTCTTTTACATCACACCAATGACATCCTACATCGCAACCGCCTATTCTTATAAAATAAGCAGCTGTTCCTGTATAAAATCCCTCTCCTTGAATAGTGTAGAATTCTTCCATCAAGGGGAGCATTTCTCCATTTTCTACAGCTATTTTTGTTTTTTCTAAAAGCATCATCTAACAACAAATAATCTGCAAAGATACGGAATAGAAACTATGACAGATTGTGGTACAAACAAAAAACCGATAATCATTTTATAATTATCGGTTTTTTTCTGATTGTTTTTGTGTTTGTTTTATTTCAAAATCTTCAAAGACTCTAGTGCATAATTGTTTTGCGGGTCTAATGCTAAGGTTTTATTGAAATATTCTTTTGCTTTAGGAATATCGAAATTTGCATAATGTGCAGCGATATTATTATATGATTCAATAAATTTAGATTTATTTTTTTCGACTTCTTGTCCTCCTTTTTCATTAACAACCCTCATAAAGTCTTCATAGTATTGTGTCATCATTTGGTCATTTTCCATCAGACTACTAATTCTTGCTCTAAAAAGATATGCATCATGGGTTGTCGGAGAGTCCTTGATTACGTTTGCATAGGCCTCATCAGCTTTTTGAAGAGCTACCATATCCTTCTCTTCTTTGTCTCTGTTATCAAAATAAATTGCATTGCCAAGATAAAAATTATCTAACAGAAAGTTCTTAGAACTTGGTTCGGAAACAGCGGCTTCAAAGATACTTGCTGCCAACGTATATTGTCTCTGTTCATATAATTTTGTTCCTATACTGTGTAATTCGTTTGCCATGGCTGGTTCTTTTTCGACTGACCTTTTAATATCAGAAACTCCTTCTGCCAACATTGCCTGATTGACGACTTCACCACTTTCGGATATTCCTTTTTTTAACTTAATAAGTCCAAGATATAGATAATCTCTCGCAATGATTTTGTTTGACGGGTTACTTACATAGTTTGTCAAAGACTCTAATGCTACATCAATATTTCCGTTTTCATAGGCAGAATAACCCAGATAACGAAGAATACGAGGATTTACATTATCTATTTCTTTCATCTTATTTGCTTCTACTTCAAGAGCTTTATAATCTTTTGCAAGAATTAAGAAGTCTGCATGACGCATACGAGAGTTTAAAGAATAATCTGTCAGGTTCATATATTTTTTATAAAACTCAAGAGCTTTTCCAATTTTGTCATTATATAGTTTCGGTTCGCTTAATGCCCACAAATAATAGGTTTCTGCCAATTCTCTATATAAAGGACCGTAATTAGGGTTTATGGATTTTACTTCATCAAAAGCTTTCTCGGCTTCGCCAAATGCCTTTGCTCCTTTGAGCAATACACCCAATTGCATCTTTGCTCTCAACAATGTATTATCAGCCAAAAAAGCGGCACGATAGGAAGAATAGGCTTCGTTTTGATTTCTGTTACCGTAATAAGCATCACCCAAAGCTAAGAGAACTTGAGCATCAAGAGAGTTAATTTCTTTTGCTCTGTTTAATATATTTATAGCTGCTTTATAATCGGGGTTTTCCGAATTCATATAGGCTCTTGCTATATAGATATATTCTTCAAAATCTCTTTTTCGCATTCCTTTTGTAGCTAAATCGAATTTAGCTCTGGCTGCGGTAACATTTCCTTTATCCAAATCAATTTGCCCAAAACCAATGTGGTTTAATCTTGAAAAATCTGAAGTTTCAAGTCCTTTTTGGAAATATATTTTAGCAGAATCTTCAATGTTTTGTTTTAGATATATGTTTCCTAAAAGAAAAGTTACCTTCCCGTTTGAAGGCTTTGATTGGTGAGCTTCTTTTAGCAGAGATTTTGCTTTTTCATATTGTTCTGCGTCAATAGCTTTATTGATTTGAGATAAATCTTGAGCCTGAACAACATTGAGGGTTGCAGCTATTAACGTAAAACCTATTATCTTTAACTTTTTCATTGTTTATAAATTTAATTATCTATTAAGGCCTCGAAATTTCTTAGCGTATTATAATGTCTCTTCCCGGAATCCTTACAGGCGACAATCCTGATTTTAAAATAATGCGTTGTCCTTTTTCTCCTGCAAAAAACGAAGCTAAGCCCATTCCTAATCCCGCATTCCCTTGACGGTTAATAATAAACAAAACCCGTGCCAAAGGATATGTGCCTTCTGCGATGGATTCCTGCGTTGGATAAAAGTATTCTTCTGATTGATATTTAACTTTAAGAACATTAACCCGCTCTACGATTTCTCTCATTTCAGGGCTTGGTTGAAACAGACTGTTTATTCCTATTACACCAATCATTCCCGAATTTTCGGCTATATAACTTATAACTTCCTCATTGGTAGCAAAAGAAAATATTCCTTCTTGGGGAAGTTTATCGATACCTGCTTTTTCACAAATATATCTAACGGTACTCGAATTTGGATTATCGAAAACTAATCCTTTAAATTTTTCGGATTTAACTCCTTTTACAAATCTAATGATTTCTTCAAAGTCTATCAGACTGTCATTTGCAGATTTATTTGTTATCAGAGCTATTCCATCTTTGGCAAATGAGGTAATTTTGGGATATATTTTGTTGCTTTCAAAAAAATCTGCTTCTTGTTTACTAAGGTTTCTTGAAAGTACTACTATTTTTTCTTTGTCAGACATCAGGTCATTCACACATTCTGATTCAGACTTTGCAATCAACGTTACTTTTGCCTGTTCGTAATCGTTTTCAAAAACCGCAATAAGATCTTCTATTATTGGTTTTACAGTTTCATCAACCAAGATAGTTGTATTTCCAGTAGTTATTGTTTCTTTAATTTCGTTTTGGTCAACTTCTTTTTTTTGGCATCCCGATAGAGAAAAAACAAATAAAAATATTGTTGCTGATATGAGATTGAAGTGTTTCATTATATAGTTTCTTAATCCTTGTTTTCTCTAAAAAATCTATAGAATCTTATCAAAGCATATACTATCAGTAATATACCAAAAGCTATTCTATATTTATATTCCATTTGCAAAGGAAGATTCTTCCAGAAAATGACAATGAGTCCGAGTCCTAAATAAATTAAAAAGAATAATATCCCTATAATAAGAATAAACCGCTCTTTGAGCGATTTTTTCTTATTATTATTATTAAACGGAATTTTCACTATTGTCGGTTAATTTGCCGGCTGAATAGTAATAGGCAATTGATATTGTGCTCTTACTTTTCTACCGTTTTGTTCACCAGGAATCCATTTGGGTGAGTTTTTTAATACTCTTATAGCTTCTTTTCCTGTTCCGTAACCAATATCTCTAATCACTTTGATATCGGATAAGCTACCGTCTCTTTCAACTACAAAACTTACTAAGATTCTTCCTTTTAATCCATCTACATCTGGTGTTCTGAAATTTCTTCCTACATAGTCATAAAACTTTTGTAAACCACCGGGAAAATCAGCTTTTACAGAAAGAACAGCATTAAGGAAAACCTCGTCAGTTTCACCTGTGCCAACAACATCTGTAGGGCCGTCACCGGGAGGATCTACGCTTAGAGGAGCATCTGGATCACCTTCAATATCTTTTTCTCCGAGTTTCTTATCTATGATATCCTCTATTTTAGCAATTTCTTCTGTAATTTCTTCTGTTTTTGCCACAACGGGTTTAACAAATTTTACTTGTTCTTGTTGGGGTGGTGGCGGTGGCGGTGGTGGCGGTGGCGGTAATGCCTCGTCCACTGGCGGGGGTGTAAGATCTACAATCACAATTTGTTCATCAATAACAGTATCATCTTTAACAGATTTCCCTCCAAACAAAGACATGATTTTTGGAGTACTCAAAGCTGTTGAAAATATGGCAGCCCCTATTAAGAAAGCAATCATAGTTACTTTCGGATTTGACTTACGCAATTGATAAGCTCCATAGAGTTTATTACGTCCTTCAAAAACGATGTCTAACCATGATTCTTTTAATAAATCTAATTTCATTTTCCTTCAATTTAGTTAAGTTCTTGTTGTGTCACTACTCTCCTACTCCACTTTGAATCCCCATGAGTTCTAATTCTTCGGGCAAGAAATCGTTCACAATCGTATAGGTAGGAACACTACAAATAGCCATTTCATCCAATATATCTACCAAATTTTTATAGGTAGATTTTTCTGTAGGTTTGATAATTACTATCAAGCCTTTTTCAGGGTCTCTTGTAATTTGAGGTACTTCTTTGACTTGTTTCAACAACTCTTTTCGGATACCTTCTTTACCATACTCTTCTTCTGTTGGTTGAATTGTAGGTTCACTTATAAGCCCCATATAGTATCTTACTTTATTGTTATCTTGTAACAAAATGGTCATTGTCCGCCTTTCATCAACCTTAATATCAAGATCTGTCTCGTTTTGTTTCTTATCAGGCAATCCCAGATACATAGATTGTGGTTTTGACAAAGAGGTTGTAAGCATAAAGAATGTTATCAACAAGAATGCCAAATCCACCATTGCGGTAAGATCTACTTTGGCATCAACCTTTTTACTTCTTACTTTACCATTTTTTTTGCCACCGCCACCGCCGGTATTTAATTCTGCCATTTTATTTTATTTTTAAATTTAAAAATCTTTCCCTCTCAAACCAGTAACCAAACTAAAACTATTGATTTTCTGGTCTTGTAAAATATCCATTATTTCTTTTATAGTAGGATATTCTTCTTTAGCATCACCTTTAATGGCAAATTGAAGTTCTTTCTTATTTTTTTCAATATTGGCGACTCTGGCATTATATACCCAATCCTATAACTGATTATTCAAAGAATCTTTCGGAATTCCGTTTTGCAACCCCTCTTTGTTTC